>NZ_WQDM01000001.1:0-862528 GCF_013033125.1 Ruegeria sp. HKCCA4008 | reverse complement strand
GGAAAAGATGTTGGAGGAAATGGGCCGAGCCCCCTACCCTCAAAGGCAATAGGAGGGGCGCCAGCCACAAATACGAGTTCTGCAAAAAATCAAACGATTTTGGCGTCATGTGCACAGGATGTGGTTATCCTAAGGCATAACCAGCGCCGCGGACGGTTCGTACTGGGTCGGTCCCGCCATATTGCGTCAGAGCTTTGCGCAATCGCCCGATATGCACATCAACGGTTCGGGTATCGACATAGATGTCGCGACCCCAAACCCGGTCCAGCAATTGCTCGCGGCTCCAGACCCTGCCCGGCTTTTCCATGAATGTGCTGAGAAGACGGAACTCGGTCGGCCCAAGCTTCAGGGGTTTGTTGTCCCGGCTGACCTTGTGCGTCTCGGAGTCAAGGATGATGTCATCGAATTCCAGGCGCAAACCAACGGTCGAAGGACGGACGCGGCGCAATTGAGTGCGAACGCGCGCCATAAGCTCGACCACGGAATATGGCTTGACCACGTAATCATCCGCGCCGGTTTCAAGACCGCGAACTTTGTCGACTTCCTCGGTCCGGGCCGACAACATGATAATCGGGATTGAACGCGTGTCCGGTCGGCTTTTCAGGCGTCGGCAGACCTCGATACCGCTCAGATTGGGCATCATCCAGTCCAGAACAATGATGTCCGGGCAGTCTTCGTCTACCAACAGCATGGCTTCTTCGCCGTTGCCAGCCTTGGAAACCCGAAACCCTTCAGCTTCCAGGTTGTAGGCCAAAACCTCACGCTGGGCCATTTCATCCTCTACAACCAAAACGGTAGGTTGATCTGCGGACATCTCGCTCGTCTCCTACACGGTTTGCGACGTGTTGTCAGCCTTGGGCCGGGCTTCGGCCGGGCGGTCGCCGGTTACCAGATACACGACCTGTTCAGCGATCGAGGTTACGTGATCGCCCATGCGTTCGATGTTCTTGGCGATGAAATGCAGGTGCATGCAGGCCGAGATATTGCGCGGGTCTTCGGCCATGAAAGTCAGAAACTCCCGGAACAGGCCGTTATACATCTGGTCAACCTCTTCATCGCGGTTGATGACGTCTGTGGCCAGTTCCGCATCGCGCTGAATGTAGGCATCCAGCGCATCACGCAGCATCCGTTCGACCTCGCGTGCCATACGGCGCAGGGCCGCAGCGCTTCCGTTGATCTCGCTGGCATTGACCAGAACCGTGGTTCGTTTGGCGATATTCTTGGCATAGTCGCCAATGCGCTCAAGGTTGCCGGATACCTTCAGAACCGACAGGATCAGACGCAAGTCACTGGCCGTGGGTGCCCGCAGCGCAATCAACCTGGCCGTTTCTTCGTTGATCAGTTCTTCAAGCGCGTCGATGGCTTTGTCGCCTTTTCGCACCTCTTGCGCCAACTCTTCATCACGGGTTTCCAGCGAGCGGGCCGCGCCTATGATGGCGGCCTCGACCAGTCCGCCCATCTTCATGATATGCGCTTGGATCGCTTCGAGGTCGCGATCAAAAGCAGTTGCAATATGTTGTTCGCTCATTGTCAGATACCTGTGCTTAGCCGATGCGGCCTGTAATGTAGCTTTCCGTGCGCGGATCTATCGGATTGGTAAAGATCTGGCCGGTTTCACCGAATTCAACCAGATTACCCAAGTGGAAAAAGGCCGTTTTCTGACTGACCCGTGCCGCCTGCTGCATCGAGTGGGTGACGATCACAACAGAAAATCGAGACCTCAGTTCATCGATTAACTCTTCGACCTGTGCGGTCGCAATCGGATCAAGGGCTGAACACGGCTCGTCCATCAACAGAACTTCGGGTTCGGTGGCGACGGCCCGGGCGATGCACAAACGCTGCTGCTGGCCGCCGGAAAGTCCGGTGCCCGGTGCATCCAGACGATCCTTGACCTCATCCCAGATCGCGCCGCGGCGCAGGGATTTTTCCACGATTTCATCCAGTTCCGCCTTGTTGCGGGCCATGCCGTGAATGCGCGGGCCATAGGCCACGTTGTCATAGATCGATTTCGGGAACGGGTTGGGTTTTTGGAACACCATTCCGACCTTGGCGCGCAACTGGACCGGATCGACACGCTTGTCATAGATGTCTTCACCATCCAGCAGGATGTCGCCTTCGACGCGGCAGATATCGATGGTGTCATTCATTCGGTTCAGGCAGCGCAGGAAGGTGGACTTGCCACAACCAGATGGCCCGATGAAGGCCGTGACGGTCTTGTCTTCGATCTCAACGCTCACGTCCTTGATGGCATGGGTTTCACCGTAGAAAACCTGTACGTTCCTGGCGTTGATCTTGATGTCTTTGGAGTCCACGGTTCTCTCCACTCGTGTCATGTCGTTCATTCCAGCCCCCATTTACCAGCGACGTTCAAAGCGGCGGCGCAAGATGATTGCGATGATATTCATGGTCAGCAGGAACATCAAAAGTATGATGATCCCACCCCACGCCTTCTCGTAAAAGCCAACGTCAGCACGTGCGGCCCATGTATAGATCTGGGCGGGCATGGCTGAATTCGGCTCGGTAAAGCCTGCAAGAAAGCCGTCGGGATATCCGCGTGCGACAAACCCCACCATGCCGATCAGCAAAAGAGGTGCGGTTTCACCCAAGGCTTGCGCCAGACCGATGATGGTACCTGTCAGAATGCCCGGCGCAGCCAGCGGCAACACGTGGTGAAACACCGCCTGCATTTTCGACGCCCCTACCCCAAGCGCCGCGTCGCGTATCGACGGAGGCACGGCCTTCAAGGACGCGCGGGTCGAGATGATGATCGTCGGAAGCGTCATCAGGGTCAGAACCAGACCGCCGACCAGCGGTGCCGATTGCGGCAAGTGCATGAACTGAATGAAAACGGCCAGGCCCAGAATACCGAAGACGATGGACGGAACCGCGGCCAGGTTCGAAATGTTCACTTCGATCAGGTCAGTCAACTTGTTTTGCGGCGCAAACTCCTCGAGATAGATCGAAGCTGCAACGCCAATCGGCAGAGACAGACACAGAACGACCAGCATCATGAAGAAGGATCCCACAACCGAGACACCGATGCCTGCGCCGCCGGGGTTGTCCACGCCTGCGTCCGCGCCGGTGATGAAGGGCCAGTTGAATGCCTGCTTGATGATGCCAGCCTGTTCCAGCGCATCGACCAGATCCAGATCACTTTTTTGCAGAAACCGGCTGTCCTGTATCGTGTCGCGGGATACGCGGCCTTTGAAATACCCGTCCACCCGGCTGGATGCTGCCAGATCGAATTGGACCGGCTCACCCAGCTTGTCGGGGTTTTCGGTGTAAAAGGTCCGGATCGTCCCGCCGACTTTACCCAAAAGACGCTCGATCGCGGCCTCATCAAAATCAACGCTGATCCCGCGTTCAGCAAGTTCACTGTTCAACTGAGCGACGAACAGGTTGGAATAGACTTTTGTCTTGAACAGGGCTCCTTCGGCCTCGTCCCGCTGCGGTTCGGTCAGTGTGAATTCAATGCTGACGACCGTGCGTTGGAAGGCCGGAATCCCCTGCGACAGGATCGAAGCGAACAGAACAACCAGAAAGAACAGACCGGTTGCGATTGCGGCGATGCCATAAGCACGGAACCGTTTCTCGGCCTTGGCACGTTTCTTCGTACGTTCATCCGAAGCCGTGAGCGAGATCGTATGGCGACCGGATTGGGGGCTTTGCATACTGGTGTCGGTCATTCGTACTGCTCCCGGTACTTGCGCACGATATACAGGGCACACACGTTGAGCCCCAAGGTTAGAATGAAAAGGGTCATGCCAAGTGCGAAGGCGACCAGCGCCTCGGGCGAGGCAAAGTCGGCGTCCCCCGTCAACTGGCTGACGATCTTGGCTGTCACAGTTGTCATGGCTTCGAACGGGTTCAGGCTGAGGCGGGCCGCAGCCCCTGCCCCAAGAACCACGATCATGGTCTCGCCGATGGCGCGCGATGCCGCCAGAAGGATCGCGCCGACGATACCGGGCAACGCGGCGGGCAGAACGACCTGACGGATGGTTTCGGATTGCGTGGCGCCAAGACCGTAGGAACCGTCGCGCATGGCCTGCGGCACCGCGTTGATAATGTCGTCAGACAGTGATGAGACAAACGGGATCAACATGATCCCCATCACCAGACCCGCAGTCATGACGGCGGTGCCGGCTTTCATCCAGCCCAGGCCACTTTCACCAAAAACATCCAACAGCAGCGGGCCAACGGTCAACAAAGCGAAGAGACCGTAAACGATGGTCGGAATCCCGGCCAGCACCTCAAGCAGCGGCTTGGCGACAGACCGCAAACGGGGCGAAGCGTATTCGCTGAGATAGATCGCGGCGAACAACCCGATCGGCACTGCGACCAGCAACGCCACGACAGAGATGTAGAGCGTCCCCCACAGCAGCGGCAAGATCCCAAGTTCGGACAACCCGCCGCGGCCCGAAAAGCTGGGCGCCCAGGTCATACCGAAAAAGAAATCTGACGCCGGGTATAGTTTGAAGAACTCCCAGGTGTTGAACACAAGAGACAGGACAATGCCCACCGTTGTGAGGATTGCAACCGACGCGGCCGCCAGAAGCAGGACACGAATCCCCTGTTCCACAACGTTGCGCGCACGGTATTCGGCGTTGGTTTGCAACCAGCCCGCTACGGCACCGATCAAGGCAACCGCAATAACGGCAATGGACATGATCGCATACCCGGTAGAGCTCATGGAGCGATAGCTCTGCGCAGCGCGCAGTACCGGTTGGGTGATGTCCGAGGTCACCACCTGCCCCGCGTCCTTCAAAAGCTGGGTGATCTCGCTGATATTTGCATCGGCATCACTGGCGGCGTTCTCGGTCAGGGTTCCAAGCGCAACCGCATTGTCCAGCCCGGCGGCCGTGCGGCGTACTTCGGCCATCACCAGGCTGCGAGAGGAACCTTCCTTTATCACGGAGTCCGGTATCATGTCCGACACCTGCGCATTGAGGAAGAAAGGCTGCGCCAACAGCCACACGATCAAGAGACCGAAGGCCGGAACAAGTGTCTTCAGCGCAACGTTTACGCCGTAAAATGATGGCAGGGAATGCAGATTCCGACTGTCACCATCTGCGTTTTGCAGTGCGCGTGTGCGTCCCAACAGATAGCCGACAGCCGCGATCGCCGAAACGATCAAAAAGAGCCAAAGTATCGGCATGACACCCCCATTGCCTTCGATTGCGAGTAGTAAAAAGACAGTGAAGGGGCGACTGATCCGTCGCCCCTATTTGCATTAGAACGGTGTCAGGCTCAGCTGCCCGAACCCATGGTGACTTCGTTGGCGATCGCGTCCTGAGTTTTTGCCAGTTCGGGATCGGCGACCAGGCCATAGTTGGCAAGCGGGCCCGAGGGACCGGCGATTTCGTCATGGGTGAAGAACTGCGCGTATTCCTTCAGGCCCGGGATCACGCCGATATGAGCTTTCTTCACGTAGAAGAACAGCGGGCGAGAAACCGGATATTCGCCGGTCGAGATGGTTTCGGTCGACGGTGCGACGCCCGACATGGTGGCAACCTTCAACTTGTCGGTGTTGTTCTCGTAGAACGCCAGACCAAACACGCCGATACCGTTGGGGTTGGTGTCGATACGCGCCAGGGTTTCGGTGTAGTCACCGTCGATATCAACCGATTTGCCATCGGTGCGAACCGCCAGACAGGCATCTTCAGCGTCGTCTTCGCTCATGCCGCCCGCGATCATGGCTTCCATGGCGCCGGTTTCTTCACAACCGATCAGCAGAACTTTTTCTTCGAACACTTCGCGGGTGCCGTGCTTGGTGCCTGGGATGAAGCTTGCGATTTCAACATCGGGCAGTTCTGGGTTGAACTCGGCCCAGGTGTTGTACGGGTTGTCAACGATCTCACCGTCTTTCAGAACTTTTGCACCCAGAGCATTGAAAATGTCGGACGGTTCGAACGCGGTGAAGGCAGGCCCGGTCTGCTGGCTAGCGAATACGATGCCGTCATAACCGATGCGGACTTCCATGATGTCGGTCACACCGTTTTCGGCGCAGGCTTTGATCTCTTTTTCACGGATCGCGCGCGACGCGTTTGCAACGTCGATGGTGTTTTCGCCAACGCCTTCGCAGAAACGCTTCAGACCAGCCGACGAACCGCCGGATTCAACAACCGGAGTTGGAAAGTCTGTGTTTTCACCGAACAGTTCGGCTACGATCGAGGCATAAGGCAGAACGGTCGACGAACCGGCGATCTGAACGTTGTCACGCGCCGCAGCAGTGGTCGCCGAGACGGCAGCGATAGCCAGCGCAGATGCCGACAGTTTTACAAAGGACATTTCAGTCTCCCTGAAAAGGTGTACTTGATCACCACCATGATGATCCTGCGGGGACCCCTATGGGGCGTGCGTAAGCCTTTTGTGACACATGCGTAACGGTTTTATGACAGCAGGGCATTTTTTTGCGTTTGACCCCCGGAACAGCCAATGCCCCGTGGGGTCAGATTAAAAGCAAACTTGCATTCCAAGTTGTTTCAACGGGGCAAAATGACCGTAAAAACAGAACCTTTTCCCAATTCGCTTTCGACACGAAGTCTTCCACGATGGCGATTGACGATGTGCTTCACGATCGCAAGGCCAAGCCCGGTTCCACCCAGCTGCCGCGACCTGTGGCTGTCGGCGCGATAGAATCGCTCTGTCAGGCGCGGCAGGTGAACGGCATCTATGCCGGGCCCTTTGTCTATGAACTGGATTCGGACAGCCGCGCCGCGCATCGCCGGATCCCTGTCCGCCGGCAGGACACGTACCGTAACACTACCGCCACTGGCGCCATACTTGATCCCGTTCTCGATGAGATTGGTGAAAACCTGTCGCAACTGGTCGCTGTCACCGGTGACTGAAAGCGGACCGTTTTTCACATCCAGCGACAAAACCACGCCAGCATCCTCCGCAAGGGGCCGCAGCGAGTTTATTGTGGATTGAAGAAGACCGGTAAGTTCCAGCTGTTGCTTGGGTCGAACACGTTCTTCGCTTTCGACCCGGTTCAACGACAACAGATCCCCGACCAGACGGTTCATCCGGTTGGCCTCATCGGCCATGATCTTGAGGAACCGGTCACGCGCGGCGGGGTCATCCCGGGCCGGACCGCGCAGGGTTTCGATAAACCCCATCAAGGCAGTCAACGGCGTGCGCAATTCATGGCTGACATTGGCCACGAAATCCCGTCGCATCTGGCTGGCGTGCTCCAGATGGGTGGTATCCTGAAACGTGACCATGACGGCCCCTTCGGAAGCGACCCCGTTCATGTATCTGCATTCAACTGTGTATGTTGTGTCCTGCGCACCGTCATTGGACAGATGACGTGCATTCTTTGCGCTTCTGCTTGTCAGGCTTTGCTCGATCGCGTCCAGAACCTGCGGCTGTCGCAATATGGTCGCAAAATGACGTCCAACGATGTTCTGGCCCAGAAGAGACGTTGCATCCGTGTTCGCGGCAATGATCCGTTCGGTCTGATCCACCATCAGCGCCGGCAGCGGGATCGCAAGAACAATGTCCTCAAGAACGTCTTCGGTCATGCGTCAAACCCCACTCATTCCGTGGCGTCAAAGCGCAGGTTTCAGGGTTTCGCGGAATTTGCGCATGTTTTCCTGATAGTGCAGCGCACTGAACGTGATCCTTTGCGCCGCGGCCTCATCCAGCTGGCGCACGACCTTGCCCGGCGATCCCATGACAAGCGAATTGTCGGGGATTTCCTTGCCCTCAGTGATCAGGGCCCCTGCTCCGATCAGACAGTTCCGGCCGATCTTTGCCCCGTTCAGGACGATTGCGCCCATTCCGACCAACGAGTTTTCGCCTATGGTGCAGCCATGCAGCATCACCTTGTGGCCGATAGTGCAATTTCGACCAATCGTCAGGGGAAAACCGGCATCGATATGCATCACGCAGTTTTCCTGAACGTTGCTGCCCTCGCCGATCCGGATTTCTTCGTGATCCGCGCGAATCGTACAGCCGAACCAGACCGAGGCCCCCTGCTCCAGCACAACCTTGCCAATCAGATTGGCATCCGGCGCGACCCAGGTGTCCTCGTGAATGTGCGGAGCGTGCTCTCCCAAAGCATAAATGGTCATGACAGTCCCTCGAATTCTCTCTGCAACTTGCGGACGTGCTGTTGCAACCTGGGTTGCTGAATGCGACGCATCCGTTCCGCGCTGACGATGGTTTTCAGCTTTTCTTCGGTTGCCTCGAGGTCATCGTTGATCAGGACGTAGTCGTAATAGCCCCAGTGGCTGATTTCATCCCAGCTTTTGAGCATTCGACGGGCGATGACGTCATCACTGTCCTGCCCGCGTGTTTCCAGCCGGCGGCGCAGCTCGGGGATGGACGGCGGCAGAATGAAGATCGACAACGCGTGTTTGCCCAGATCCGAATTTCGGATCTGCACTTCACCCTGCCAGTCGACGTCGAACAATACGTCCTTACCGGCATTGATCGAATTTTTGACCGGCTCGGCAGGCGAACCATAGAAGTTTCCGAATACATGGGCGTGTTCCAGCATCTGCCCATCAGCGACCTGCTGTTTGAACTCGTCCTCGGAAAGGAAGAAATACTCGCGCCCATGCTCTTCCCCGGGGCGCGGGGCACGGGTCGTCGCCGAGATCGAGAATTCCAGATCCGTATCCCAGGCCATCAGCCGTCTGGCCAGGGTCGATTTGCCCGCTCCGGACGGAGAAGACAGGATGATTAGTAGGCCTCGGCGGTCCGCCATGTCAGTCGTTCCCATTCTTATTCCACATTCTGCACTTGCTCGCGCATCTGATCGATCACCGCTTTCAGTTCCAACCCGACCGATGTCAGGTCCGAGCTTTGCGCCTTGGAACACAGCGTGTTGGCTTCGCGATTGAACTCTTGCATCAGGAAATCCAGCTTGCGGCCCACGGCCCCGTCCTGTGCCAACAACTCACGAGCGGCCGCCACATGCGCGGTCAGGCGGTCGATTTCTTCGGTGATATCCGCCTTGACCGCGATCATCGCCAGCTCTTGCGCGACACGATCGGGATCCGCGCCCTGCGCATTCTCCAGCACCCGCGCGAGATTCTCGCGCAGCCCCTCGGTCATCTTGTCCTTGCGCTGCTCGGCAATCTCTGCGGCCTGCGCCGTCAGTTCCGCGACCTGATCCAGTTGCGTATTCAAGACCGCGGCCAAAGCTGCCCCTTCGGTTTTGCGCATATCTATGAACGCCGCCAGAAGATCTTTGAATTCGGACGTCAGATGAGCAACAAGCGGAGCCGGATCGTCGGCCTCAGTTCCTGCGTCCATCATCCCCTTGAGCGCCAAAAGATCTGACGCACGCGACGGCGCCAGCGTGATGCCGCGCGCAGCCGCCAACGCTTCCGTTCGCTCAAGAGCCGTCAGGGCCGCAGCCATCGCGGTTTCGTTCAAGGCCAGTTCCGGGGCAGAGTCCTCGCGGTTCAAGCGCATCGACAGGGTCACGTTTCCCCGGCTCAGAGATTTGGACAGGGACGCCCGCAACGCGACTTCGAGGCCGGTCAACCAGTCGGGCACGCGCAGACGCATGTCCAGCCCCTTGCCGTTTACGCTGCGAAGTTCCCACGACCAACTGTGCGGGCCGAAAGTTCCCTTCCCCGAGGCAAACCCGGTCATGGATCTGATCATGATGGCCCTTTCCTGTTCCCCTGCTGTTTCGAGCATGTGCGCACCTAATGCCATTGACTGGTGCAGAGCAAGAGTTTGCTGACGACGCAATTGTTTGGCGCAAGTTAACCATTCGTTAAAGAATTGCTCCAAAATTGAATTAACCCGAGTCAAAATGCCCATAGCAATGGTTTGCGGGCCGCAGATGCTTCCAATGTGTTGCATTTTATGAAAAAGGCGGCCAATTGACGGTAGGGTGATGAAAATGAAAACCTTTTTCGGGATAGGTTCCGGGTCAGAATTTGGAAAGATCGTCGCAATGGATCGCTTTGACAGTGGGCGCAGCCTATCGCCGATCCGCCAGGCCGAGGCGTATTGGACCGCATTGTTGAGCGGCGACAGCGTGCCGATGCGGTCTCAAATCGACCCGCGCGGTCTTGAGAATGTTCTTGAATATACTTTTATCCTGGAACGCATCGCACCCGGCCTGGCCCGTTTTCGTCTGGCAGGCAGTCATCTGAACGCGCTTGCAGGTATGGAAGTGCGGGGGATGCCGTTGACCGCGTTCTTTCAACCCGATGCCCGCGCGCAGACCAAAGATGTACTGGAACAGGTATTTGCGTCCCCCGCTGTTGCCGAATTGAGTCTGAAGTCGGGCGGGGTGTTGGGACGTACCCGGATGCAGGCCCGGATGATCCTTCTGCCGCTGAAAAGTGACCTTGGGGATGTCAGTCGTATTTTGGGGGTCATGATCGCCGATGGCGCAATCGGCAAGACACCGCGCCGTTTTACACTGACTGATACGCGGATCAAACCGGTTTCTGAAATTCAGGTACCCGCGCCCACACAGCGCCGCCCTGTGGACGGTTTTGCCGAGGAACAACGCGAATTCAAACGCTCTGCCAGCCATCTTCATCTGGTGGTGTCTCGCGACGATTGAGACCCGCCGATTGCCGTGATCAGAAACAGCGGGCCGATGGCCCGCTGTTGTCATTGTTACAGATGCGCTCAGCTTACCGCGCGTTTCGAACCGTTGCGGCGCAGGTTGGTCAACTCTTCCGCCACCAGGAACGCAAGTTCCAGCGACTGCGACGCGTTCAAGCGCGGATCGCAAGCGGTGTGGTAGCGGTCCGACAGGTCCTCTTCCGTCACGGCACGTACACCGCCGGTGCATTCGGTCACATCTAGCCCGGTCATTTCGAAATGCACGCCACCGGGGATGGTTCCCTCGGCCTGATGCACTCCGAAAAAGTCACGCACCTCGCGCAGAACAGAATCGAACGGGCGGGTTTTATAGCCCGTGGCCGATTTGATCGTATTTCCGTGCATCGGGTCGCAGACCCAGGTTACCTTGGCACCCTCTTCCTTGACCGCCTTGATCAGACGCGGCAGATGCTCGCCCGCCTTGCCCGCACCGAAGCGCGCGATCAGGGTCAGACGCCCCTCTTCGTTGTCGGGGTTCAGCTTGGACATCAGAACTTTGAGGTCCTCGGCCGTGGTGGTCGGGCCGCATTTCAGACCGATCGGATTCAGAACCCCGCGGCAGAACTCGACATGCGCGCCGTCGGGCTGACGGGTGCGGTCGCCGATCCAGATCATGTGACCAGAGCCAGCCAGCCAGTTGCCCGAGGTGGAATCCAGACGCGTTAGTGCCTCTTCGTATTCAAGCAGCAGCCCTTCGTGGCTGGTGTAGAATTCGACGGTCGAGAATTCATGGGTTGTTTCCGCAGTGATTCCAGCGGCTTCCATGAAGTCGATGGTGTCCTGAATGCGATCGGCAACCTCGGAATATTTCTGAACGTCCTGTTCATCCGCGAAACCCAAAGTCCAGGCATGCACGCGGCTCATGTCCGCGAAGCCGCCGGTCGAGAACGCACGCAGCAGGTTCAGCGTCGCCGCCGCTTGCGTGTAGGCCTGCAACATCTTGTTGGGATTCGGAATCCGGGCTTCGGGCGTGAAGGCCAATTCGTTGATGATGTCGCCGCGGTAGCTTGGCAGTTCCACACCGTTTACCACTTCGGTCGGGGCACTGCGTGGTTTGGCAAATTGCCCGGCCATACGACCGACTTTGACCACTGGCACCTTGGCGCCATAAGTCAAAACCATCGCCATTTGCAGCATCACCTTGAAGGTGTCACGGATCGCATCAGCGCTGAATTGTTCAAAGCTTTCAGCGCAATCCCCACCTTGCAGAAGGAAGGCCTCGCCGCGCCCGGCGGCACCCAGATGCTGTTTGAGACGCCGCGCCTCGCCGGCAAAGACCAGCGGGGGATACTTTGAAAGCTGAGCCTCGACCTTGGCCAGCGCGGCCGCGTCGGTATAATCTGGCATCTGAACCCGGGGCTTGTTGCGCCAGTTCGATTTTTGCCATTCGGTCATAGCTTTGATCTCCGCTGAAGTTTTCAGGTGGTCTCTATACAAAATGCAATGAAGAGTGACCATATCCCATTTGCGCCTCTTGACGACGTAAACAAGCTTTGATCATGGTGGCTGTCAAATCTGCTGCTGGATAATCAACTGACCAGCAGCGAAGCAAGGACATCTCGCCATGCAAGAGCAACGCCAAGTTGTCACGGTGGAAGACACTGCGGCCCCACCCCGGAATTTCGTGTTTGTCCTTTTGGACAAGTTTTCGCTTCTGTCCTTTGCTTCGGCGCTTGACAGTCTGCGCATCGCCAACCGCATGGCGAACAGACAGCTTTACACCTGGAAGCTGATGGGAGAAGGCGGAGAGACGGTAACCTGCTCGGCCGGGACCGAGTTCAAGCTTGACAGTGATCTGGTTGAGTTGCAGCGCGACGACGTTGTTCTGATTTGCGGTGGTGTGGACGTTCAGGCGGCCACCAGCAAACGCGTGCTGAACTGGCTGCGGCGCGAAGCCCGAAGGGGATTGCGGATCGGTGGCCTCTGCACTGCGGCCTATACTCTGGCAAAGGCCGGGTTGCTGGACAACAAGAAGGCAACGATCCATTGGGAGAACTCTGACAGTTTCATCGAGGAATTCGATGAGGTCGAACTGACCAAAGCCGTCTTTCAGATCGATGGCAGCCGCATGACGACTGCGGGCGGCACCTCGTCGATTGACCTGATGCTCAAGCTGATTGCAGATGACTATGGCGAGGATCTGGCCAACGCGGTGGCGGATCAGATGATCTATTCCTCGATTCGAACCGACCAGGACACGCAGCGCCTGTCAACTCCGACCCGAATCGGTGTGCGGCATCCGAAGTTGAGCCAGGTTATCCTGATGATGGAAAAAAACATCGAAGAGCCGATCTCGCCCTCGATCCTTGCCAAGGACGTAGGTATGTCGACCCGCCAGCTGGAGCGTCTGTTCCGCCGGTATCTCAGCCGTTCCCCCAAGCGCTATTACATGGAGCTGCGCCTGCACAAGGCCCGCAACCTGCTGATGCAGACCGATATGAGCGTCATCAACGTGGCGCTGGCCTGTGGTTTCGCCTCGCCCAGCCATTTCTCGAAATGCTACCGGGCGCATTACAACACCACGCCCTATCGCGAACGTGGTGCGCAAAGTGGAAGACTGTCAGTCTAAGGCTCAGCGTCAAAGCTCTTTGACGAAATAGTGCAAGTGCGGTCGGAGCATGGGCTGATCTTTGTAGGTTGTTGTCTTGATCGGAGAGTCCAGTTCCACAAACCCGAGCTTGGGATACAAAGACCGCATTTCCACATTTGGAGTGAGTGTATCTGCGATCAATCGCTTCAGCCCCATAGCTCTGGCGGCTTGTTCTCGTGCTTGAATCAATGCGCGCCCCACTCCGGTGCCCCGAGCGTCTTCGGTTACAAATACACGTTTCAACTCGCCGGTAGACTGATCAAACCGTTTCATCATTCCACACCCCACGATTTTGCCATCGCGGTTTCTTGCGACGATCAGGCATCCGTTCGGAGGCATGTAGTCATCCGTGTTCGCCCAGAATTCCTCAAGTGCGCTTTGCGGTGCGGAAGGATCCAATTCGAACCCCATACCCTGCATTCTTTGAGCGATAAGAGCATAATATTGCTCCAAAATCATATTCAGCTCGGTTCTTGGCGGGATACTTGTGCACAATTCAATGTCGAAATCACTCATTGATATCCCCTTAACCGTGTAACCTGTTGGACAGAGTGACTGCGACGATGGAAACGCGCAAATGGAATTGTAAAGTCTGCTGGCATGCTTCGTATGTCACTGTTTGACAGACATCCTGTAAACCGCGCCCTGCCCGACTGAAATGAACCAGATCGCCCCATCCGGGGCCTGCACTATGTCACGGACCCGTTCGGTCTCGGGGCCCTTGATCTGCTCGACCTCGCGCAGCGGGTCTCCGGACAGCCGCGCGATATAGTCGAATTTCAGCGAGCCCACGAAAATGTCGCCCCGCCATTCAGGAAACATATCGCCGGAATAGACCATCAACCCCGACGGCGCGATCGACGGGTCCCAGTATAGGCGCGGCTGTTCCATACCGGGCTTGCTGGTGCCCTCGCCGATCTTCTCTCCGGAATAATGCGTGCCGTACGAGATGACCGGCCAGCCGTAATTGGCGCCGGGTTTGACAAGGTTCACCTCGTCGCCGCCGCGCGCCCCGTGTTCCGACACCCACAATCGGCCGCGCGCATCCAGATCGGCCCCCTGTGGGTTGCGGTGCCCATAGGTCCAGATTTCAGGTCGGATATCTGCCTGCCCGATGAAAGGATTGTCCGACGGCACCGAGCCGTCGCGGTTGATACGGATCACGGACCCTATGGCGTTCGAGCGATCCTGCGCCTGTGGCGCATCCCCTCGATCTCCGATGGTTACAAAAAGCGTGCCGTCATTGGCTTCTACAACGCGCGAGCCGAAATGCCGCCCGCCTGATCCGCCGGGGGAAGCCTCGAAAATGACCCGCAGATTCGTCAGACGCGTGCCGTTCTTAGACAGGCGCGCGACGGTGACAGCCGTGCCTGCGCCACCCTTTTGCGGTTTTGAAAAGGTCAGAAAAACCTCGCGGCTTTGATTGAAATCTCGCGGGATCGTGATGTCCAGCAATCCGCCCTGCCCCGAAGCTGCAACCTTGGGAACGCCGGATATGGCCTTCGCCTTTCTGCCCTGAACATACAGCAGGTTTCCGTCGCGTTCGGTGACAAGAAAACTGCCGTCAGGCAGGATGCCGACGGCCCAGGGCGTATCCAGCCCGCCTGCCATTTCGGTGAGTTCAATTTTCCCGACCGAGGTCGACACCGCCTGTGCAAAGGCGCTTTGAGTGCAAAAAGTGAAGAACAGAATCGCGGCAGCTCTGCGCATGTTGACCCCTCTCCGGACAATCTTGGGCAAACCCTAACAAAACAGATAGATTTCCGATCGATAAAAGCACGATTGCGTTAGGACTTTTCTTTTCCGGGCAGCTTGCCTAGGTTCGTGGCCAGAACGAATACGTTCACAATAGGGAGTAACCATATGAAAAAGCTGCTTACAGCAACTGCAGCATCCGCTTTGCTGGCCGGACCTGCGCTGGCCGAGGACATCACGCTTGGTGTTTTGTTCGGATTCACCGGTCCAATTGAATCGCTGGCACCTGCAATGGGTTCGGGCGCTGAATTGGCGATGGCGGAAGTCACCGAATCCGGAAAACTGCTGGATGGATCCAAAGTGACCGCATCGCGCGCCGACACCGGCTGCATTGATAACGGTTTGGCCACTTCGAACGGCGAACGCATGATTGCGGACGGTGTTGCCGGAATCATCGGCGGCGATTGCTCGGGCGTGACCGGTGCGATCCTTCAGAACGTCGCGATTCCGAATGGCATGGTCATGATCTCACCCTCGGCGACCTCGCCGGGCCTGTCGACCATGGAAGACAACGGCCTGTTCTTCCGCACCGCGCCGTCAGATGCGCGCGAAGGCCAGGTGATGGCGGATATCCTGAAGGATCGCGGCATCAACTCGATCGCTCTGACCTATACCAACAACGACTACGGCAAGGGTCTGGCGGACGCGATCCAAACCTCTTTCGAGGCAGCAGGTGGTGAAGTGACCATCGTTGCAGCGCACGAGGATGGCAAAGCCGACTATTCGGCCGAAGTTGGTGCTCTGGCCTCGGCCGGTGGCGACATTCTGGTCGTTGCGGGTTATCTGGATCAGGGCGGTCTGGGCATCATCCAGTCGGCGCTGGACAGCGGTGCGTTTGACACCTTTGGCCTGCCCGGCGGCATGATCGGTGACTCGCTGCCGGCCAATGTCGGCCCCGACCTGAACGGTTCGTTCGGTCAGATCGCCGGTTCGGGTGGTGAAGGCGCCGAAAAGTATTTCGCCATGGCCGAGGCAGCAGGTTTCGACGGTTCGTCGCCCTATTCGCCCGAATCCTATGACGCTGCGGCTCTGTTCATGCTGGCCATGCAGGCTGCCGGATCGACCAATCCGGCCGACTATGGCGGCAAGATCATGGACGTTGCCAACGCTCCGGGCGAAAAGATCTATCCCGGCGAACTGGCCAAGGGTCTGGAATTGCTGGCAAACGGTCAGGACATCGACTATGTCGGTGCGTCCGGTGTTGAGCTGATCGGCCCCGGCGAAAGCGCGGGTTCCTATCGCGAGATCGAAGTGACCGACGGTGAAAACAAGACTGTCAACTTCCGTTGATTGATCGCCAAAGGCTATGAATGAAAGCAGCCCGGGCCTTGTGTCCGGGCTGTTTCAATGAAAAAAGACCGCACCCGACAAACGGGGTCGAGACAACAGCGCCGAACAGGCGGCAAGGGGAAAAGATGATCGTCGTCGAGGACGTGCACAAGCATTTCGGCGGATTTCATGCGGTGGACGGGGCATCGCTGGAAATCCAGAAAGGGTCGATCACCGGCCTGATCGGGCCCAACGGGGCAGGAAAAACCACTCTGTTCAATGTGATCGCAGGTGTTCTGCCGCCGACCAGCGGCAAGGTGGTGATGGACGGCGAGGATATCACCGGTCTGCCCCCGCATGAACTGTTCCACAAGGGTCTGTTGCGCACGTTTCAGATTGCACATGAATTCCCGTCTATGACCTGCTGCGAAAACCTGATGATGGTGCCCGGCGCGCAATCAGGCGAGTCGCTGTGGAACACGTGGTTTGGCCGCAAACGCATCGCTGATGAAGAACGCGCGCTGAAGGCCAAGGCCGATGAGGTGCTGGAGTTTCTGACGATTGAACATCTGGCCGATCACAAGGCGGGTCAGGTCTCGGGTGGTCAGAAAAAGCTGCTGGAGCTGGGCCGCACGATGATGGTGGATGCCAAGATCGTGTTTCTGGACGAGGTCGGCGCGGGTGTGAACCGCACCCTGTTGATGACCATTGCCGACACGATCCTGCGCCTGAACAAAGAGCGCGGCTATACCTTCGTCGTCATCGAACATGACATGGATTTCATCGGCAAGATCTGTGATCCGGTCATCTGCATGGCTGAAGGCAAGGTTCTGGCCGAGGGTACCTTGGACGAGATCAAGGCGAACGAGCACGTGATCGAAGCCTATCTGGGCACCGGCCTTAAGAACAAAGACAAACTGGAGGCAGGCGCGTGAGCGACAACCCCTATCAGGATGACAAGGGCAACAAGGACGCCTCGATCACCAATCCGCACGGTGTCGGCACCATGACGCCGGCCCATCGCAAAAGTGGTGCGACGCATAAGGTCGAGGGCGGCCCGTTTCTGATCGGCGACACCATGACGGGTGGCTACGGCAAAGGGCCCGACATCCTGCATGATTGCACCATCGCGGTGGACAAGGGTGAAATCGCAGTCATCGTCGGCCCCAACGGTGCGGGAAAGTCTACGGCGATGAAAGCAGTGTTCGGGATGCTGGATGTCCGTTCAGGGTCTGTGCGTCTGGATGGCGAGGATATTACAAACCTCACCCCACAGGATCGGGTCATGCGTGGCATGGGCTTTGTGCCGCAGACACAGAACATCTTTACCTCTATGACGGTGGAGGAAAACCTGGAAATGGGTGCCTTCATCCGTCGCGACGACATCAGCCAGACGATGGAGCAGGTCTATGACCTGTTCCCCATCCTCCGCGACAAGCGCAATCAGGCCGCCGGAGAGCTGTCGGGCGGACAACGCCAACAGGTCGCCGTGGGCCGCGCCCTGATGACCCAGCCCAAGGTGCTGATGCTCGACGAGCCTACGGCAGGTGTTTCGCCGATCGTGATGGATGAGTTGTTCGACCGGATCATCGAAGTGTCCCGCACCGGCCTGCCGATCCTGATGGTCGAGCAAAACGCCCGCCAGGCCTTGGAGATTGCCGACAAGGGATATGTTCTGGTTCAGGGGCGCAATGCCTATACCGGAACGGGCAAGGAACTGCTGGCCGACCCCGAGGTGCGAAAGTCGTTTTTGGGCGGCTGATCGACGCTTTTCAATGGCAGATTTTCATGTGGGGCCAGTCGAGATTCTCGGCTGGTCCTTTTGCTTGATCGCAATGCGCAAAATTGAAGGCCAGAACGTGGCAACCGGTGCTTCAAACCGAGGCTCAGGACATGAGAACCTTTATTAGGTATCTGAAAAATATCAATTAATCTCCTGCGGGCCGTTGCGGAAAAAAGACTTTGAAAACGCGCCGAATGCCAATCTGCTGCTTTAATCAGGCCCAATTTCAAAAATATCGCTGCGCCCGAACACCTAAACCAATCCCCGAAACGCGCCCCGGTTGGGGACACAAGAATTGGAAGTCAAAATGAAAAAATGGATGATCGCCGCCCTGGCCGCACAACTGGCAACCGGTGCCGTCGCTCAGCAGCGCGAATTTGTGTGTACATCGGAAATTGATGGAACCGAGTATCGGCTGACACGGTTCGAAGGTGCGCAAAAGGGATCGGTCAAGTTCGGTGACACGACCGGGGATGCGCAGGTGTTTCCGGGGCTGAACAACTTGACGTTCATCCTGACGACCGAGCAGCATGTCATGACGTTCTTCGTCAAAAGCCCGGATCTGTCCTACAACCTGTCCATCCGCCGCCCGGTTCTGCAAAATGATCGCGGCCAATGCACGGAAACCGGTGCCTAGACCCGCGATCTTTCATGATTTCGGACCGCGCCCCTCAGTGTGGCGCGGTCTTTTTCTTTGGGGAAGAACCAAGGGGCCTCTGCCAGCGTGTCCGAAGCCTGCCAAGCGGCATAAAAACATGCATAAAGCCCTAAAAATCATGTTCCAAATTGTTGTGTCTTTCGTCGGCGTCGTGCCATAAAGCCGCACCCGGACAGTGAGAAGAAATAATGGATCTACTCAACGCGCTTGTTGCGCTTGCGAATTTTGTGTTGGTTCCAGCGGTCGCTTATGGCAGCCAACTGGCATTGGGCGCGCTTGGCGTGACCCTGATCTACGGCATCCTGCGGTTTTCGAACTTTGCCCATGGTGACACCATGGCCTTTGGCGCGATGGTCGCCGTACTGGTCACATGGGGGTTGCAGGCCGCCGGAATCAGCTTTGGACCGTTGCCAACCGCCCTGCTTGCCCTGCCCTTTGCCATCCTGGGCTGTATCGTGCTGGTGCTGATCACCGACAGGCTGGTCTACAAATTTTACCGTGAACAGAAGGCGAAGCCCGTTATTCTGGTGATCGTTTCCATGGGCGTGATGTTCATCATGAACGGCCTTGTCCGGTTTATCATCGGGCCGGATGACCAACGGTTCTCGGATGGGGCTCGGTTCATTGTTTCGGCACGCGATTTCAAGGCGATGACCGGTCTGCGTGAAGGTCTGGCCATCAAGACGTCGCAAGGTATCACGGTGATCGTGGCCGTTGTTGCCGTGGCTCTGCTGTTCTGGTTTCTGAACAAGACGCGCACCGGCAAGTCGATGCGGGCCTATTCGGACAATGAGGATCTGGCGCTGTTGTCAGGCATTAATCCGGAACGTGTGGTGATGATCACATGGATCATCGTTGCGGCGCTGGCCACAACTGCTGGCGTTCTTTACGGGCTGGACAAAAGCTTCAAACCCTTCGTCTATTTTCAGCTTCTGCTGCCGATCTTTGCCTCGGCCATCGTGGGTGGTTTGGGCAATCCTCTGGGCGCCATCGCAGGCGGGTTTATCATCGCGTTTTCCGAAGTGACGATAACATACGCCTGGAAGAAGGTACTGACCTATGTGTCGCCTGAAAGTCTGGCGCCGTCAGGTTTGGTCCAACTCCTCTCGACCGATTACAAATTCGCGGTCAGCTTTGTCATCCTGCTGATCGTGCTTCTGTTCAAGCCCACGGGACTTTTCAAGGGAAAGGCCGTATGACCGACTCTGTCAAAAACACGCTGCTGTTCGCAATTGTCGGCGGCCTGATCCTGTTGACCGGTTTCACGCAAAGCTGGAACACCGCGATCCTGATCCTGAATATGGGGCTGATTTCCGCCATCATGGCGATCGGAGTAAACCTGCAATGGGGTTTTGCCGGTCTGTTCAATGTGGGCGTGATGGGCTTTGTCGCACTGGGCGGTCTGGCCGTCGTACTGGTTTCAACGCCGCCCACGCCCGGTGCTTGGGCCGCCGGAGGTTATGGCATCGTTCTGTCTTTGCTGCTGGGCGCCGCGACAGTGGTTGCCGCCGTTCTGGTGGCAACAAAGCTGCCGAAGGGCCGTGTGCAAACCCTGACGATCATCGCCGTTCTTGTCGTGGGCTTTTTTGTCTATCGCGCGGTGTTCGATCCCAGCATTGCGGCGGTCGAGGCCATCGACCCGGCAATTGCCGGCAATATCGGAGGTTTGAATCTGCCGGTTCTGCTGGCCTGGCCGGCGGGTGGTTTGCTGGCGGCGGGTGCTGCGTGGCTGATCGGTAAAACGGCGCTGGGCCTTCGCTCGGATTATCTGGCGATTGCCACATTGGGGATCGCCGAAATCATCATCGCCGTCATGAAAAACGAAGACTGGCTGGCCCGGGGCGTCAAGAATGTCTACGGCATTCCTCGCCCGTCCCCCGTTGTGGGCTACGAAGTGGATTTGCAGAACGACCCGGCCTTTCTGGCGCGGGCAGAATGGTTGGGGTTGGACCCCGTCACCGCGTCCACCCTCTCGGTCAAACTCGGCTATTCGCTGCTGTTCATGATAGTACTTCTGGTTCTGCTCTGGATGGCACAGATGGCGCTGAAAAGCCCGTGGGGCCGGATGATGCGCGCAATCCGTGACAATGAAGTGGCGGCTGAGGCCATGGGCAAGGATGTCACCCGTCGTCATCTGCAAATATTCGTACTGGGTTCGGCCGTTTGCGGTATCGCGGGTGCGATGATGACAACGCTGGACGGCCAGTTGACGCCAAGCGCGTATCAACCGCTGCGCTTTACCTTTCTGGTCTGGGTGATGGTGATCGTGGGTGGTTCGGGCAACAACTTCGGGGCCGTTCTGGGCGCATTCCTGATCTGGTTCCTGTGGGTTCAGGTTGAACCGATCGGCTTGTGGCTGATGAATGTCATTACCGCCGGCTTGCCGGACGGAAGTGCATTGAAAGCCCACCTGCTGGACAGCGCCGCACATATGCGCCTGTTCACGATGGGTCTGATCTTGTTGATTGTTCTCAGATTCAGCCCAAGAGGGCTGATCCCAGAGAAATAGATCACTTCCACCTTCAATAAGCGAAACCGCGCCTCTTATCCGGCGCGGTTTCTTGATTCTTAACGATTTTTTGAATAAACGGACACACCGCAGTGTTTTCTTTTTGCGGTATGTCGCCGGCACTCATATCCGTCTACGCCGATCTGTAACGATCATTTACACGTTTTGAAAAGAGTCAAAAATGAAAGCACCACGGTTCAAGACACTGCTTCTGTTGCCGGTTGTTGCCATCGTAACAACCGCCTGCATTCCCACTCCGGAAGAACTTGAAACAACTCCCGTCAAGGTTCAAACGCCCAAAGGTGTCGTAACCTGTCAGCTATACCGTCACGACCGGGTGACCTGGGACCGGGCGATTGACTTCCCGGCTTCGAAAATGTCCGTGCCGGAGGCTGACGCCTACTGCCGTCAGGAAGGCCAGCGTCGTTTGAAGTAAGTATTGCGGCGCCCGTGATGGGCGCCGTTCCGTCATCTGTTGCGGAACAATCCACCCAGAATACCGCGAACGATCCGGCGTCCGGTCGTTCCCTTCAGTTCCTTGATCACCGCGTCGGTCATCGCCGATGCAAACGTGTCTTTCCGCCGTTGCACCCGGGACGAGGATCTGCCGACCCGGGTTCCCGAATATCTGCGAGCCGAAGAATACTCTCGTTCCATCGGTGATTGTGCCTCCAGCACTTCATTGGCCTCTGCCTGTTCAGCGGCCTTGGCGGCGGCCTCGGCCCGAGCCTGAAGGATTTCAAAGGCCGATTTTCGATCAATACCATCGTCATATTTAGACGCCATCGGCGAGGCATCGAGAATGGCCCGCCGCTGGGCATCAGAAATGGGCCCCAACTGGGATCCCGGCGGACGAATCAATGTGCGCTCGACAATTCCGGGAACACCTTTTTTCTGCAGCATCGACGTGACAGCCTCACCAACGCCCACCTCACGAATTGCGGCTTCGGTGTCGAAGGCGGGGTTTTCGCGATAGGTTTCCGCCGCCAGACGCAGGTTCTTTCGGTCACGCGCCGTGAAGGCCCGCAAAGCGTGCTGAACGCGATTGCCCAACTGCCCCAGAATATCCTCGGGAATATCGGCGGGATTCTGGGTGATGAAATAGACTCCCACGCCTTTGGACCGGATCAGGCGCGCAACCTGTTCGACCTTGTCCACCAACACTTTCGGAGCACCGTCAAACAACAGATGCGCCTCGTCGAAGAAGAACACCAGCTTGGGTTTGTCAGGATCACCGACTTCGGGAAGCTCCTCAAACAATTCGCTCAGCAGCCACAACAGGAATGTCGCATACAACCGTGGCGCGGCCATCAGTTTGTCCGAAGCAAGGATGTTCACCATCCCCTGCCCGTTTTCATCGGTGCGCATCAGATCGGACAGATCCAGCGCAGGTTCGCCAAACAGCTTTGTTCCACCCTGGTTTTCCAATACCAGCAATCGCCGCTGGATCGCACCGATCGAAGATGTCGATACATTGCCATATCGCAATGAAAGCTGGGCCCGGTTCTCGCCGATCCAGACCAGCAGCGCCTGAAGGTCTTTGAGATCCAGAAGAGGCATTCCCTCTTCATCGGCCACGCGGAACGCGATGTTCAGGATGCCTTCCTGCGCTTCGCTCAATTCCATCAACCGGGACAGCAGCAAAGGGCCCATTTCAGTGACCGTCGTCCGCACCGGATGGCCCTGTTCGCCAAAAAGATCCCAGAACGTAACCGGGCAGGCGGAATAAGCAAAATCGTCGAACCCTATGCGTTTGGCACGATCCATAAATGCCTGATGCAGTTTATGCGCGTCGCTTCCGGGCAAAGCCAGGCCCGACAGATCACCTTTGACATCGGACAAAAACACCGGAACTCCGGCTTGGGAAAAGCCTTCCGCAAGGATTTGCAGCGTCACGGTCTTACCGGTCCCGGTGGCGCCGGCAATCAGACCATGGCGGTTGGCATATTTCAGCTCCAGTTCCTGCGGTTGGCCATAGCCTTCGCCGCCGCCACCCAAAAATATATTCTTGCCCATTAACATTGCCTTATGTTTCACCGATCCGTGACCAGCATACAAAGTTAACCTTTGACTGCGATAGTCAATTTGCCCCGCGTTTGTTTCCCTCACGTGGGGCAGACTTCCTCCCTGTCGACTGGCCGTGCCTTCGGGCACGGCTTTTTTACGGGTTCGAATTTGGTTTCAAAGTTCTGACCGTAAAATTAAAATTTGAGGATAGCTGTTGACCCGTCTGCGCCCCTTTCGTAGGGTTTGCGCATAAATAAGTCGGCCAGTCCGACGGGGAGAACCTTTTGGAAAAGAGAGCTGGCTAATACAGCTCTCTTTTTCTGTCTCAGGGCAGTTGGTTTCTGGTGTTCTGGTAAGAATCCGTTCACGTTTAGACATGGCGTTCTGTTAGTGCCTGACACCAGTTCAGAAGAGTGTTAAACGAAGCAAAAAGCTCAAGCATCAAGTCGAGGCATTCATGATCAAGAAAATCCTCTCGCTAAGTACAGTGGCGGCAATTCTTCTATGTGGCGCAGCATATGCGCAGGACACAACGACATCCGAACCGGACAACGGTCTTGATTTGGGTCAGGAAGGCCCGCGCCCCGGAGAACAGTTCGTCAAGGAAAAGTTCGGCGACTGGGACTTGTCCTGCATCAAGGCGCAGCAAGGCGAAGACCCGTGCGCCATCGTCCAGATTCTGAAGGGCAACCAGGGTGATCCGATAGCTGAGGTGTCGATTGGAAGACTGCCCGAGGGCGGCGCGGCAGTTGCATGGGCGAATGTGATCGTTCCGTTGGAAACACTGCTGCAAGCTCAGCTCGCCCTGTCCATCGATGGTGCGCCCCGCAAGTTGTACAACTATCATCATTGCCTGCCTGTTGGCTGCGTCGCGCAGCTGGGCTTGAGCCAGGGCGATATCGATGCAATGAAAGCTGGCACCAAGGCGATCTTTTCGCTGGTTCCGGCCCGCTTCCCTGATCAGGTACTGGAGATGGAGATGTCGTTGTCCGGCTTTACGTCCGGCTATGACACCCTGACCGTCAACGCGAACTGAGGGTGCGTTTACGATTGTGCCGCCGCACCGATTGCGGCGGCGCTTCGCGGATCAAATCCGCTTCAACGCCAAAACCGCATTCAGCCCGCCAAAGGCAAACGCATTGCTGAGCGCGACGTCGACTTTGGCTTCCCGAGCTTCGTTCGGCACGACATCAAGCGCGCATTCCGGATCGGGTTCCTCGTATCCGATGGTGGGTGCAATCACACCGTCCCGCAGCGCCATGATACATGCCAAGAGTTCCACCGCACCGGTTCCACCAATCAGGTGACCATGCATGGATTTGGTCGACGATATCATCAGGTCGTCAGCATGGGGCCCAAAAACATCCGCCACGGCGGCACATTCGGTTTTGTCATTCGCAGCCGTTCCGGTGCCATGCGCGTTGATGTAGCCCACATCGCTTGCATTCAATCTGGCGTCGGCCAAGGCACCTGACATGGCCCTTGAAGCCCCTTGCTTGCTGGGCATCACGATATCGGCCGCATCCGACGACATGGCAAAACCAACGACTTCGCACATGATCTCGGCGCCACGGGCGCGGGCGTGCTCGTATTCCTCGAAAACAAAGATACCGGCCCCTTCGCCCTGTACCATTCCGTTTCGGTTGGCGCTGAACGGTCGACACGCATCCTTGGACATGACGCGCAACCCTTCCCAGGCCTTGACGCCTCCAAAGCACAACATGGATTCGGATCCGCCAGTGATCATGACCGGGGCCATGCCGCTTCGGACCATCTGAAAGGCCTGAGCCATGGCATGGTTCGACGACGCGCAGGCGGTCGACACGGTGAAGCTGGGGCCTTTGAGATTGTGTTCCATGGACACATGGCTGGCCGCCGCATTGTTCATGAGTTTGGGAACGACAAACGGGTGTACCCGGTTCTTTCCGTCCTCATAAACCGAGCGATAATTGTCATCCCAGGTCGATACGCCACCGCCGGCGGTCCCCAAAACAACACCTGATTTTGCGGCCAATTCTCCGTGAAACTCGATGCCGGATTGATCGATGGCCTCTTTGGCGGCGGTCAGAGTGAACTGAGTGAACCGGTCATACAGCGACATCTGCTGACGGTTGAACCGACCTTCGGCCTCAAAGCCGCGAACCTGCCCGCCGATCTTGATGGCCAACCGATCAACGTCCCGAAATTCCAGTTCCGAGATGCCGCAACGGCCTTCGCGCATAGCTTCCAGCGTATCAGGAACCGAATGGCCCAGTGAATTGATCGTACCTGCGCCGGTAATGACAACACGTTTCATGAGCGCTTGTCAGACCTTTTCCGACACGAGCTTTTCGATCCCTGCAATGATCGCAGCGACATTGGATATGTCAAAATCGTTGGCCTCGGGTTCATTGGCGTTGAACGGAATTGAAATGTCGAACTCTTCCTCGATGGCGAAAATGCTTTCGACCAGACCAAGGCTGTCGATTCCCAGATCTTCCAGCGTGCTTTCGGGCGTCACATCCGATGGCTCCAGCACGGCCTGCTCTGCAATGATTGCGATGACGCGGTCGCTGATGCTCATGTCGATCCCCTGATTTTCAGTTTGACGATGATTTAATCGCTTGGGGTCTGTTTGAAAACAGCCTTTTTCAGTGCCTCAACGTCGCGTGCCATTCGCGGCAGTCGCCGCTGCGCCTTGTAGACATCGGTATGGGTCTCCATTTTGATGCCCGGATACCCCATGATGACGCGCCCGGCGGGCACATTTGACAGAATCTTCGTGCCCCCGCCCGAAATGACGCCGTCCCCTATGAAAATATTGTCGACCACTCCGGTCTGACCACCCAGAACGACGTTGTTGCCGATCTCGACCGAGCCGGACACACCCGTCTGACCGCACAGCAGACAATCCTGCCCGACGCGGGTGTTGTGCCCGACATGGACAAGATTATCCAGCTTGGTGCCGTCACCGATCCGCGTGTTGCGGATGGTTCCATTATCGACGGTACAATTGGCGCCAACCTCGACATCGTCACCGATCTCAACAGCGCCCAAAGAATGGATGCGAAGCCAGCTTTGGGCCTTGGCGTCCCCCTGATCGCCCAACGTTTTGCGGGCGTTCTCGGCGCCCGAGACCTCGGGTGTCACGAAACTGAACCCGTCACCGCCAATCCTTGCACCGGGCTGCGCGATGAACCGATCCCCGATTTGTGCGCGCGCGCCAATGCTGACCATTTCGCGCAACAGGGCCTGTTCGCCAAGAATGGCATCCATTCCCACCACGCAGTGTGCTCCGATGACCGAGCCCGAACCTATTCGCGCCCGAGCACCAACAACAGTCAGCGGTCCTATCGCCACGTCAGATCCGATTTCGGCCGTTGGATCGATTACCGCGGAAGGGTGAATGCCTGGTTCAATCCCTTGCCCGCGATCCAGCATTGCGGTGATCCCCGCCATCGCCATGCGCGGACGCTTCACGAAAATGGCCGCGCGCAACCCCATGGCCCGCCAATCCGCGCCCTCCCACAGAACGGCGGCGCGCGCGTCCCCTTTCGAAAGCGCTTCGGCGTATTTCGGAGACATGGCCATGGCCAGGTCGGTTGGGCTGGCATCACCCGGTTCGGCCGCACGCACGATCGTCAGGCCCCCATCGCCTTGGCATTCGGCACCCAAAGCGTCGGCGATTTGCTGAATGGTAAACTGCATCTCGGGCTTCCTTTTGGCAGGATTTGCCCTGTGCTTAACCCTGAACGTCCGGCAGGGCCACCCCTGCCTTTTGCAGGGCCTCCCAAATCTTGCGGTCCCGGCCATAGACATCGCGGCGATACTGCACCTCGCCTTTTGGCCCGACATATGCCGTTCGATAGATCAGGTGGACCGGAACTTTTTGTTCCAAATTGACCTTGGTTTCCTTTCCCGTGTTCAGAACACGATGGAAGAATGCCTTTGGATCCTCTTCCTGTTTGGCCAACAATGCATAGGCAAATTCGAAAGGCTGTGCCAGCCGGATGCAGCCGTGCGAGAACGCCCGCACCTCACGCGCGAACAGGCTTTTCTGGGGCGTATCATGCAGATAGATGTTATACTTATTGGGGAACATGAACTTGACCAGCCCCAAAGCATTGCTTTTGCTGGGCGGCTGGCGCATCGCAAAAGGAAAGCTCCGCGCGGTGAACTGATTGAAATCAACCGCCCCGCGATTGACCTGCCGGCCCCTGCTGTCCGTGATCTGGATATGACCGACCGCGTTGGGGTTCGCTTTCAACTTCGGCAGGTATTCCTTGGTGATGATCGAGCGCGGGACATACCAGCTGGGGTTTATCACCATATGTTCCATCACGTCCGAGAACTCTGGGCTGCGGCGATCATGCGTGTTCTTGCCGATCACCGCACGGGTTTCAAACGTGACTTGCCCGTCATCCACGATCTTTGCCGAAAAATCTGTCTGGTTGACAAGAATATGACGTGCGCCGCGTTCCCGAGGCAACCAGCGTTCCCGTTCCAGAGCGACATAAACAGCCTTGAGCCGGTCCACGGCCGGGCGATTCAACTCGGCAATCGTGCCCTTGCCTGCAACGCCATCGGGTTCCAATCCATGCGCGTTTTGAAAGGCCCTGACCCCTTCCAGCAGCGCGGCGTCGAAAGACGGGTTGGCCGATGGTTTCATGTAGCCCATCAACACCAACCGATTGCGAAGCTTTACAACATTGGGCCCGGTATCACCGTACTCCAGCTTGGTTTCCGGGACAGTCGCCCCCCAACCGCCTTGATCTACCAAATCCTGAAGCGCCAGTTTCTGCTTCATCAGAGCCCGGTACTGACGGGTTTGAGGAGCCAATTGAGCAAGATACGCGGCGCCCTGTGTGTTCAGGGCGTTCAGATGCTCGGCCGCGCTGCGACGATCCACCGACCGAACAAGTCCGTCGTCGATATTTCCGGGCCGAAGAAAACCTGAGTACAATGCGTCGGCAAACTCTACGAAAACCCTGCTCAGTTCAGCCTCAACGGCGCCAAGGTCGCGTGTCGAGCGTGCATCCTGCATTTTCTGAATCAAGGATGAAACAGTGGCATCAGCCTGCGGCAGACCGTGCAGATGCGCATGTGACAGTGCTTGGATCAATGCGGCCCGGCGTTGCATATGCTCATCGGATTCACCCACCCAAATCGGCGAATATCCGTTTGTCCGGTAAAACTCTGCGATCTTCGATTCCCGTGGGGTATGTTCTGCTACGGCCATCTGAAACGCCGTGTTGTGCGCAGGTTCAGAAGTGGTGTTTGCCATACTGGCGGTGGCCGCAAAACAGGCGGCAAGCAGGATACTGGTACGGGTTCGGAAAACAGAAAGCATTGGATGGCCTTGGAATCAATGGCTTGGTTGGTGATACGTGCGTCGAACAACTATGAGTTTGGTTGCGCAAACTTGTCTATTCACAAATTCCTTACCGAATTGCTTCTGTTGGCGTCTGATGCGCGTTTGCATCGGCCCGGTGATGCGCAGCCAACACCTGCAAATATTCTGCGCTCGGCTGTGACATTTGCGCAAAAATCTGCCGAAAATTCCCCCTTGAAAAGGTGACTATGAAACACTTCTTGGCCGTCGAATCCGATTGTGTCATAAATTCCGCATCTGGGATGGGAAAAATTAAGACAGCGCGCGTAACATCGTGCGCAGGCAGGAACAGTACGGGACGAACCAAAATGACCAAGAGCAGTTCCTCGGGCTTGACCCGACGTGCCCTATTGGGTGCGTTTGCAGCAACAGCAGTCGCAGCAGCACCCACCTACTCCAAAGCAGCAGGCTTTTTGCGCGGCGGCGGCGATATCCGTCGCATTCGCATGTATTCCGGTCGCACGGGCGAACAGTTGGACATGATTTATTGGGTCGATGGTAAATATATCAAGGACGCTGTCAAAGAAGTGAACCATTTCATGCGCGATTGGCGTACAGATCACGTAAAATCCATCGATTTACGCACGATTGATATCATGGCGGCATCACACAACCTTTTGGATGTCAACGAACCTTACATGTTGCTGTCGGGCTATCGCTCCCCCCAGACCAACGCCATGCTCCGCGCCCGCTCTCGCGGCGTCGCCCGGAAATCGCTTCACATGAAGGGGCAAGCGGCAGACCTGCGCCTGTCTTCCCGCTCCGTCTCGCAGATGGCTAAGGCTGCTATGTCATGCCGGGCCGGCGGTGTCGGTCAATATTACGGGTCCAATTTCGTGCATATGGACTGCGGTGTCGTCCGCACCTGGCGCGGCTAAAACAGCGACTTCACGATCTCGGCTTACATGACAGGGGTTTGACTGGGGCGGCCAGTTACATCCCCGCGTCTCCCCCTCCGCCGCCAGCATCACCGCCTCCGGTGTCATTGGCGGATGCTGTCGCAGCAGTGGAATTGCTGGTCTCACGAGACTTTTCATCACCGACGTCAGTGGGAACACTGGAACCGGAAGCATTGTCGCTTTCTGAATCATCATCGCTATCGGGTTCTTCATCATCGGTCAGCTTTCCAAAGATAAACGCCAGAATTACGGCGACCACGATCCATCCTAAAACGCTTGAAGCTGAAACCCCGGTAATCGCGCTACCCAATAGTGCTACAATCACGACAACGATTATTAGCTTCCTATTTGAAGAGATGACTTTCACATTCCTTCCTCCATTTGAGCTGACGCGCGCCAGCCTCGTTCGGAAAGTGTACATCAAAAAAACCACTGCTTGAGGGGTTAAGCCTCAAAATGATTGTCAGGATTAATAGGGTGGTGGCAAGCGGGCGAAAAACGGAGGCGTGCAGACACTATCCATGGCCCGAAAGGGTATTCGCGTTGAAAATATCCCGAGAGGGGGTCAGCCAGGACACCTTACGTAGTTTCAACAGCAGATGCGGGTTGGAACTGTTGGAAGCCAAGAAGCTTCGGGCGCTGGAAACCGAAAACGCGAAAGCAGAAGAATTCCTGGCCGGTCAGATGTTGAATGACGCTATTCTGCGGCATATCCTCGGACCAGCGCAGGACCCTTGTCCTTCATTAGCGACGGCCATGTGGCCCGCGAACTTCTGCCAATTCGGCGCAGAAGTTCCTGTTTTGCCAAAAAGCCTTAGAAATATGGCGATGGTGGCGCACCTGAGAGGATTCGAACCTCTGGCCTCTGCCTTCGGAGGGCAGCGCTCTATCCAGCTGAGCTACAGGTGCCTTGGCCGTTAGCTAACCTTGTTCCAATCCGGGTGCAACTGAAAATCGTGATTGTTGCACCCTCTTTGAAACCAAAATCAGGCGAAAAGATCATGCGCCAATTCAAGCGCTTCGATCAGTGTGTCGACCTCATCCGTCGTGTTATATAGACCAAAGCTGGCACGGCAGGTCGCCGTGACGCCCAGGTGATCCATAAGCGGGCCCGCACAGTGATGCCCGGCGCGGACGGCAACCCCCTTTTTGTCCAGAATCGTGGATACATCATGGGCATGGCCGGCCCCGTCTAGCGTAAAGCTGAAGATGGCAGCCTTGTCTGGCCGCGTGCCCTGAACCTGAAGCCAGTTGAGACCGTTCAGGCGCTGCATGGCATAGTCCCGCAGGCCGGATTCATGGGCGGCAATGTTGTCCATTCCCAAATCCATCATGTATTCCAGCGCAACGCCCAGGCCAATTGTTTGGACAATGCCGGGTGTTCCGGCCTCGAACTTCATCGGCGGGTCGTTGTAGATCACCTGATCCTTGCTGACCTCTTTGATCATGTCACCGCCACCGACAAAGGGGCGCATCTCGGCCATGCGTTCGGACTTGATGTAGATCGCACCCGACCCCGACGGGCCATACAGCTTGTGGCCGGTGATGGCGTAAAAGTCGCAACCGATGTCCTGCACGTTCACCGGCATATGCACCGCGCCCTGACTGCCATCGACCAGCACCGGTACGCCCCTAGCATGTGCACCTTCGGTGATGGCTTTGACATCCACGACGGTACCCAGAACATTGGAACATTGCGTCACGGCCACAAGTTTGGTTTTCGGGCCGATCGCATCGATCACCGCCTGCGGATCCAGCCCCCCGTCAGCGTCCACATCCACCCACTTCAGAACAACGCCCTGCCGTTCCCGCAGGAAATGCCAGGGCACGATGTTGGCGTGATGCTCCATGACGCTCAGGACGATCTCATCCCCGGCTTCCAGGCGCGGCATGGCCCAGCCATAGGCAACAAGATTGATCCCTTCGGTCGTTCCGGAATTCAGAACGATCTCATCCTCGTTCGATGCCCCCAGGAAACGGGCGATGATCCCCCGAACAGCTTCGTATTTCTCGGTCGACAGATTGGACAGATAGTGCAATCCACGGTGAACATTCGAATACTCTTCGGAATAGGCACGGGTCACCGCATCGATGACGACCTGAGGCTTCTGAGCCGACGCCCCGTTGTCCAGATAGGTCAACGGCTTGCCATTCACCTGACGTGACAGGATCGGAAAGTCAGAGCGAATTTTCTGCACATCATACATGGTACGGTTTTCCTAGACAGGCGCGGCCGGTGTTAAATACAGGACGAAGGGAACCGCAATCAGGGCTGACAACAGAATTACGGCGAAGGACTTCCAAAGGGATCCGAATTGATGCGCTTCGTTCAGGAAATGAAGCGTGATGTAAAGGCTCAGGATCGCCGTCGCGAACAGCATCATCATCATCAGAAACGGCATCGTCAGGCTTAGAACAAGGGTCATGACAAGGGCGACGATTTGCAGGAACTGCAACCAAACCGTCAGAACCATCAGATCGTCAAAGCTTGCTTTGCCGCCTATCGCTTTTCCGACGACGAAGAACGCGAGGATGCTCAGCAGCATTGCTCCGGCGGATCGCAGCAAAACAACGGGGACACTTTCGGGAGGCGGTGCGATTTGACCTTGCGGCACGGGCACCGACAAGTCGATTCCCAACTGGACGAGACAGTTCAAAACCACTGCCAGCGCAAAGGCCAACCACAACCCTTCCCGCCCCGGTTTCAGGGACAACAGCTGGCGGGCGGCTTGGTCGGGTCTTCTGATCGTCAGAACCGCCAGAGCGCCGAGGGAATTGATAGTCATGCAGCGGACCTTTGTACTTGTCTCAGACCGGATAACCAGAACCAGACAAAAACAGCAACCCAGGCGATGCCCACAATTGTCAAAGCGGGCCCGGGCCCGATGAACCCGGCAACCAGACCATTCAACAAGACCAGGGGGGCGGATGCCAACAACGCCCAGAACAGGGCCAGTCGTGCGCCATATGCAGTGCCCTGCCCGCCCGCCATCCGCGCCGCCCAATAGGAAATCAGCGCCAGCGTGTAGAAAAACAACGGCAGTATGAACACCGACCCCAGCAAAGCGCCGCCCAGAAGCATGTTCAGCTCGACGCCTTCAAGATGCGCTTTGCGGGCAAGGCTGGGCATTTGCGCGACAAAAGCCACCAAGCAAAACGCCATGACAAACACCAGCGCCCTGTCTTCCCGCTGACCCATTTCAAGAAGCCGGCGCACCACGCGCCCCGGCCCTCGGTATGTGGCCAATATGTCAGACGAGACGGCCATCAGCTACGACGCGCCAGCCACCCTTCCAGACGGCTTACGATCTCTTCCGCCAAGGCGCTGTCTTCGATCTCATCCACCGCTTCGGCGAGAAAGGCCAAAGTCAGCATGTTGGTTGCGTCCTTGACCGGCACGCCACGGGACCGCAGATAGAACAGCGCGGTTTCGTCGATCGCACCCGAGGTCGAGCCGTGCGAACACGCCACGTCATCGGCATAGATCTCAAGCTCGGGCTTGGCGAGGAACTGGCTGTCATCATCCAGAAGCAGCGATTGGCTGATCTGGTAACCGTCGGTCTTCTGGGCGCCTTCCTTCACGAGGATCTTGCCCTGAAACACGCCCGTCGCCCCGTTGCGCAGCACTTTCTTGAACACCTGACGGCTTTCGCAGTTCACCGCGTCATGGGTGATGAAAACCGTGTCATCATGATGGAAGTCTCCATCGCCAACACAGGCCCCGGCCACATGGGCGACCGCGTCATCGCCTGTCAGCTCAACGACCTGCTCATTGCGGGTCAGCACGCCATTCACGGTCAAAGTGAAGGATTTATAGACCGATTCCGTGCCCAGACGGGTGAACATATGGGTCGCGGCCCGGCGTTCATGGTCCCTGCCCTGGGCGCGCACATGGTGCAGCGTGCCCTTGTCGGCGATGTCGATCTCCATGCATTTGTTGAAGCGTGACGCAGCCGGACCGGTTTCCAGAATGGTGGCCTCGGCCCCGCTTTCGACGCGAATGACGTGGTGCAGGATCGCATCCGAGGTTGGCGACGCATGACGATAGATCAGGTTGATCGGTTTGGACGGTTTGCCGGTGACATGAATGGCCACACCATCCGACGCAAAGGCCGTATTTAGCGCCGCCAGCGGACGCTGGACCGGAGACTGACCGCGCGTCTCAAGCACGCCATACAGGTCTTTCGCCCAATGAATGTCCTTGCAGCAGATATCCTCGAGCCGGTCGATGGTCACGCCTTCCAGCGTCAGGTCGTCCGACTCTTCGGCGCTGAATTCACCGTCCACGAAGACGATGTTCAGCCGGTCGAGTCCGCTGAACATCAACGGCTCGTCATCGGCAAACACCGCAGCCGGAGGCGCGTCTGGCGAGACCAGAGTGTCCGGTTGAGTGTATTTCCAATATTCGTCACGCCGTCCGGGCAGACTAGTTTCCAGAACACGGGCCAGCGCGTCTTCGCGCGCGGCGCGGGTGCATCCCGCGTCGGGCATGGTCAAGGCAGACAGCCGGGCCTCGGTCGCGGATTGTTTGACTTCGGGCAAGGCCATCAGTTCACCTCGGCAAGAATGTCGGCATAACCGTTGTTTTCAACCTCAAGCGCCAGATCTGGACCTCCGGTTTTGACAATGCGGCCATCGGCCATGATGTGCACGACGTCGGGTTTGATGTGATCCAGCAGGCGCTGGTAATGGGTGATGACCAGGAACCCGCGACCTTCATCGCGCAGCGCATTCACACCTTCGGCGACCAATTTCATCGCATCCACATCCAGACCCGAGTCGGTTTCGTCCATGATGCACATCTTGGGTTCCAGCATGGCCATTTGCAGGATTTCATTGCGCTTTTTCTCACCGCCCGAGAAACCCACATTGACCGGACGCTTGAGCATATCCGCGTCGATCTTCAGCGTCTTGGCCTTGGCACGCACTTCCTTGAGGAAATCCGCGGCGGACAGCTCGTCCTCACCCCGCGCCTTGCGCTGTGCATTCACGGCGGTGCGCAGGAAGGTCATGTTGCCCACGCCCGGAATTTCGACCGGGTACTGGAAGGCCAGAAACACGCCGGCAGCGGCGCGCTCTTCCGGTTCCATCTCCAGCAGATCGTCGCCATTCAGCGTGGCGGACCCCTCGGTCACTTCGTACCCGTCGCGGCCCGACAGCACGTAGCTGAGTGTTGACTTGCCTGACCCGTTCGGCCCCATGATCGCGTGTACCTTGCCGGCTTCAACCGTCAGGTCCACACCCTTTAGGATCTGCTTGTCTTCTTCTTCAAGCTTCACGTGCAGATTCTTGATTTCCAGCATTTTTTATCCTTTTGCGTATCGCAGGGGGCACCGTGGCCCCGAAACCTTATTATCCCAGCAACTTGCGGATCAGACGCGCGACGATCCAGCCCAGGATCGCCCCTCCGCCAACCGCCCAAACCGGGTTGATGAATTCCATGTGGTTGATGTTGACGTAAGCCATACCCAGCAGACCGCCAAGAACCGGCAACGCGTAACCCAGCCAGGTCAGCACGTCTTCTTTCCGGATGCCGCTTCGTGACGCCCGCGTCATCAGCCAACCGACCCTTCCAGCGAGATTGCCACCAGTTGCTGCGCTTCCATGGCGAACTCCATCGGCAGTGCTTGCAGAACGTCCTTGCAGAACCCGTTGACCACCAAAGCCACGGCCTCTTCTTCATCCATGCCGCGCTGACGGCAATAGAACAGCTGATCGTCATCCACCTTGGACGTCGTCGCCTCATGCTCAACACGGGACGAGTTGTTCTTGACCTCGATATATGGAACCGTATGCGCGCCGCATTTGTCGCCGATCAGCAAGCTGTCGCACTGGGTATAGTTGCGGCTGTCCTTGGCTTTCGGGTGCATCGAGACCAGACCGCGATAGGTGTTCTGCGCCTTGCCCGCACTGATGCCCTTGGACACGATGCGCGACTTGGTGTTCTTGCCCAGATGAACCATCTTGGTGCCGGTATCGGCCTGCTGATAGTTGTTGGCAATCGCGATCGAATAGAACTCACCTTGGCTTTCGTTGCCGCGCAGGATGCAGGACGGGTATTTCCACGTCACGGCCGAGCCGGTTTCAACCTGCGTCCACATCACCTTGGAACGGTCGCCCCGGCAATCGGCGCGCTTGGTCACGAAGTTGTAGATCCCGCCCTTGCCGTTTTCATCCCCGGGGAACCAGTTCTGAACGGTCGAGTATTTCACTTCGGCGTCTTCTTCGACAATGATCTCGACCACGGCTGCGTGCAGCTGCGCGGTGTCGCGCTGGGGCGCGGTGCAGCCTTCCAGATAGGACACGTACGAGCCTTTGTCAGCGATGATCAGAGTGCGCTCGAACTGGCCGGTGTTTTCGGCGTTGATGCGGAAATAGGTGCTCAGCTCCATCGGGCAGCGGACACCGGGCGGAATGTAGACGAAGGACCCATCCGAAAACACGGCCGAGTTCAAAGTTGCATAAAAGTTGTCCGACACCGGAACCACAGTGCCCAGATACTTTTTGACCAGCTCAGGATGTTCCTTGATCGCTTCGGAAATCGAACAGAAAATCACACCGGCCTTTTTCAGTTCGGCCTGAAAGGTCGTGCCGACGGACACCGAGTCAAACACCGCGTCCACAGCAACCTTGCGCCCCTCGGCCGGCGCATCCTCAGCACCTTCGACGCCGGCCAGAATCATCTGTTCTTTCAGAGGGATACCAAGCTTTTCGTAAGTGGCCAGCAGCTTTGGGTCGACATCGTCCAACGATTTGGGTTTCTCTTCCATCGATTTCGGACGCGCATAGTAATACTGATCCTGAAAATCGATCTCGGGATACGAGACCATGGCCCATTTCGGTTCTTCCATCTTGGTCCAGCGCTCAAACGCGGCCAGACGCCACTCGGTCATCCATTCCGGTTCTTCATTCTTTTCCGAGATCAGTCGGACGATGTCAGGGTTCACACCTTTCGGCGCGTACTCCATTTCGATGTCCGTGTCCCAGCCGTATTTATAGGTTCCGACCTCGCGCACCGCATCCACGGTTTCCTGATCGACACCCTCTTTCACCTGGGTCTGGTCCAAAGCGGCCATAACTTACCCTCCGTCAGATCACGCGGCGCGCGCGCGATGCTTTTTCTCTTTCTCAAGCCACGTTTCGGCGAAACGCAGCACATCTTCTTCCGTTGTCCGAGGTCCCAGCGATACGCGGATTGCGCTGCTGGCCGTTTCCTCGTCAAATCCCATGGCGGTAAGCACCGCGCTGGAACGAACCTTGCCGCTGGAACAGGCAGAGCCCGCACTGACGGCAAAACCCGACAGGTCCATCTGCATGACCTGGGTTTCACCCTTCCAACCGGGCGCAGCAAAACACAGGGTGTTCGGCAGGCGTTGCCGCCCTTTCCCGACAAAAATAGGTGATTTTACAGCGGCCTCAAGAGCGTTTTCTAGAATATTTCTAAATTCTTCGATCTGCTTCCAAACGCCATTGGCCAGATCTCGCGCCGCAGCTTCAGCTGCGGCGCCGAACCCCGCGATACCAATGACATTTTCGGTTCCTGACCTGCGGCCCATTTCCTGGCCGCCCCCCTTGATCTGCGCCGCTAGGTCGGTTCCGCGCTGCATCACAACGGCACCGACACCTTTTGGACCGCCCAGTTTATGCGCCGAGACCAAGGCCATTTGTGCATTCATCCAGTTGAACGCGACGGGCAGCTTGCCAAAAGCCTGTGTGGCGTCTGTCACGGCCAGGCCGGACGGCAGTGTTTGAACAATCCCCGTCTCTGAGTTTGCCAGTTGCAATGTCGACATTTCAGGCGCGGTTACCTGCACGTCTCCGGCCTCGGAAACCGTAAGATCCTCATTGATCCAAGCTCTTACCGCGTCATGTTCAATCGCCGCGCCGTGCAATTGGCGCCCCGACAATGCCAGCGCCGCACCTTCGGTTGACCCAGATGTAAAGACGATATCCGCACCATCCGCCCCAAAGGCCGACGCAACCTGGGCCCGGGCGCGCTCGATCAGAGCTTTGGCGGCCCGACCTTCCGCATGAACCGACGAGGGATTGCCGCAGACTTCCATCGCTGCAATCATCGCGTCCCTCGCTTCGGGGCGCAGCGGCGTTGTTGCATTGTGATCCAGATAAACACGTTTCATGGATACATCTTTTTGCCGACAGACTTCATTTCATATCCCGCCCGTTCAGATCATTCATCTACAACGGAAAACAGGCTCGGCACGGCCGGGCACGGGGCGAGGTCGTTCTTGATCACATCTGACAAACGGGTTTGATGCAGGAACACATAGACATGCGCGCTGAGACTTTCCCAAAGCCGATTGGTCAGTGATTGAGCGCGGCTGCCGGACGAGGCGCCGGACGCTCCGGCCCCTTTTTGCAGCGCATCAACGGTTTCGTCCACGGCCGCCAGAATTTCGACGACACGAATTTCGGATGCCGGGCGTGCCAGTCGATACCCTCCGCCGGGCCCCCGCACGGAAGACACCAAGTCCGCCCGGCGCAGTTTGACGAAGAGCTGCTCGAGATATGGCAACGAAATGTCCTGCCTCTCGGAGATCTCCCCAAGCGTCACCAGTCGTTCCGTCGGCTGAAGCGCAATATCCGCCAAGGCGACCATTGCGTAACGCCCTTTGGTCGACAGCTTCATTCCATGTCCCCTTTCAGCAGGATTTGCGCGAAATCATTGACGCCGACGTTGCCAGTGCGTATCTCCGACTGACAGCGCTGGTATGCGCCAAGCAATGTAATTAGAACCGTTCTAAGGTGCCCGACGATTATCGTCAAGTATATCCGGGCATCGGCACGAAAAAGACAGGACCAAAGCACACATGCCCGAGGTGATTTTTCCCGGACCCGAAGGCCGCCTGGAAGGCCGCTACCACCCGCAAAAGGAAAAAGACGCACCGATCGCCATCGTGCTTCACCCGCACCCTCAGTTCGGCGGGACCATGAACAACAAGGTCGTCTACAACCTGCACTATGCCTTCTACAACATGGGCTTCACCGTGTTGCGCTTTAACTTCCGCGGCGTCGGTCGCAGCCAGGGCGAGTATGATCAGGGCGTGGGCGAACTGAGCGATGCGGCGTCGGCGCTGGACTACCTGCAATCGATGAACAACAATTCGAAACACTGCTGGGTCGCAGGTTTCTCGTTCGGCGCGTGGATCGGTATGCAACTGCTGATGCGCCGCCCTGAAATCACGGGGTTCATCAGTGTATCGCCCCCTGCAAACATGTATGACTTTTCGTTCCTTGCCCCCTGCCCGTCTTCCGGCCTGATCATCAACGGCACCGCTGACAGGGTGGCGCCGCCGGCTGACACGACCTCGCTGGTGAACAAGCTGCACGAGCAGAAGGGAATCACCATCACGCACACCGAAGTGGAAGGTGCAGATCACTTCTTTCAGGATCGTCACATGGACACGCTGATCACCAATGTCAGCGACTATGTGAAACGCCGCCTAACCGAGAACACCCGCTGATGTCCGACACCATCACATCTCTTGCCGCCAAACTGGCCGAAGATACGATGAAGGTTATGGATGAGACAGGCGAAGACAGGTTCTTTGTCGAAGTTGGTGAAGTGCTCGGGGCTGCGTCTCAGTCTCTGGAAGAGGCGTTTCTGACGGAAATCCGTGTTCGGTTGGCGGAACGGAAAGCCAGGCAGTTCGTGATCAAACGCTTGTCTGCGCATCGTGCGAAGCAGAAAGCGATCGAAAAACAATGACCGATCGTTTGTCGGCGCAAATCGCATTTCTGAAACGGGCCGACAAACTGAAAATGGTCGAGCGGGCAAATGCCCTGCTTGACCAGTCCAGACCCGAAAACTCGGCAGAACACAGCTGGCATCTGGCCTTGTGGGCCCTGGTCATGGCCCCGTTGGCGGGGCCGGAAGTCTCGATTGATCGGGTCATACGCATGCTGTTGCTGCATGACCTGGTTGAAATCGTTGTCGGCGACCACCCAATTCACCTTGAAACTGACTGGAACGCGGTCGCCAAGGCCGAACAAGCCGCAGCCAAAGAGCTGTTTGGGCTGTTGCCAAAGGATCAGGCCGATGCGTTTCACGCTGTCTGGCGTGAATTTGAGGAAGATCAGACCGCCGACACCCGGTTTGCAAAGGTTCTGGATCGTTGTCAGCCACTGTTTCAGGTTCTGTGTGCTCCGAACCCAGATCCGGATCACGTGGACATAGCGCGTTCAAACCTCCAAGGCGGTCGCGCCGCCTATCTGGAACAGGTTTTTCCACTGGCCTACGAGCACGCCACAAACCTGCTGGCTGGTGCAGATACGCAGACCAACGCGTTTACGACACGGCTGGCGTTTCTGACCGAAGCTGATCAGCTGAAATCCGTTCTCCGTGCCTCGCGGCTGATGGCGGGCGATCGTTTCGAAAACTCGGCAGAACACTCGTGGCACATCATGCTCTACGCCTGGGTCCTGGCTGAAAACGCGCCCCCGGGGATCCGTGTTGATCGGGTCCTTCAGATGTTGTTGCTGCACGATATCGTCGAAATCGACGCCGGCGACAATCCGATCCACGGGCAGGTCGATCACGCAGCACAAGCCGCCAAGGAACTAGCGGCGGCCAAGCGCTTGTTCGGGCTGCTGCCCGACACGCAATGCAACACCTTCACGACCCTGTGGCACGAGTTTGAAGCGGCAGACAGCCCCGACGCCAGGTTCGCCAAAGCCGTTGATCGTTTTCAGACACCTGTCGCCAATCTGGAAACCGGTGGCGGATCGTGGGTCGATTACAAGGTCACATATGCCCAGCTTGAGGCGCGCGTTCAGCCTGCGATTGCAGCAGGTTCTCCAGGGCTGTGGGATTGGCTGCAACCGCAACTGGCTGAACACTTCCAAAGCATCGAGGCTGTACACCACTAGGCAGAAAAGAAAAAAGGAGCCCGACGGCTCCTTTTTCCCTGCTAAGCTCTACGTGGCGCTTAAAAAACACTACTACCATCAAACTGTTCAACCATGTTGGCTGCTTCAACTTCGACGGACCCCCCGTCAGCAAGCCACCCAATCGCCACTATCAGACCCGCAGCAAATATTACGGATTTCGAAAATGTCGTCATAACTCAAAACTCAATAACAAATCATAAAATACGTTGAGAAGACTACACTAATTCGATTCTCTGAATAGTCAGGTATACCTGACCTCAGACGGTATTCTCATATCCTCAGACCCAAAAAATCGCCTTGCCCACCCCTTCGGTTTCATGCTCAACGCGAGGGTATCTTTCCTGTTTCGAGGATCAAAATGCCCCAAGCGTATCTGTATCTGATGATGGCCGTTGTTGCGGAAACCATTGGCACCACGGCCTTGCAGGCCAGTCAACAATTCACCCGGTTCTGGCCGTCCGTCCTTGTGGTCGTGGGGTACGGACTCGCATTTTACCTCATGGCGCTGACGCTGAAATACATGCCTGTCGGTATCGTTTATGCGATCTGGTCCGGTCTGGGCATCTTTCTGATCGCCGTGATCGGATTCATCGTGTTCGGCCAAAGGCTGGATTGGCCTGCGATCCTGGGATTGACGTTGATCTTGTCCGGAATCCTGATCATTCACCTCTTTTCCAAGACTGCCGGTCACTGATCCACGGTTAGGGCTGGTATATTTTGTCGCGCCGCGCTATGCGCGCGGCAACTTTCCGTTCAAAGGCTGACCTCTCATGGACCTGCGCAACATCGCAATCATCGCTCACGTGGACCACGGCAAGACGACCCTGGTGGATGAGCTGCTCAAACAATCCGGCGCGTTCCGGGAAAACCAGGCCGTGGCGGAACGCGCCATGGACAGCAACGATCTGGAGCGCGAGCGTGGCATCACCATTCTGGCCAAGGCAACTTCGGTCGAATGGAAAGACACACGCATCAACATCGTCGACACCCCCGGCCACGCCGATTTCGGTGGTGAAGTCGAGCGTATCCTCAGCATGGTCGATGGTGTCGTCCTGCTGGTTGACGCCGCCGAAGGCCCGATGCCACAGACCAAGTTCGTGACGTCGAAAGCTTTGGCGTTGGGCCTGCGCCCGATCGTGGTTCTGAACAAGGTCGACAAGCCGGATGCGGAACCTGACCGCGCACTGGATGAATGCTTCGACCTGTTCGCCAACCTCGGTGCCGATGATGATCAATTGGATTTCCCGGCCATGTATGCCTCGGGCCGTTCCGGCTGGGCGGATATGGAGCTGGACGGCCCGCGCAAGGACCTGAGCGCACTGTTTGATCTGATCGTCGATCACGTTCCTGCCCCGAAACAGATCGCGCATAAGGGTGAGCCGTTCCGGATGCTGGCCACCACTTTGGGCAGCGATCCTTTCATCGGCCGCATTCTGACGGGTCGTGTGGAAAGCGGCACATTGAAGGCTGGCGACAGCCTGAAAGCCCTGAGCCGTGACGGATCGTTGATCGAGAACTTCCGTGCGTCGAAGATTTTGGCATTCCGCGGGCTGGCTCAGCAACCTATCGATGTGGCCGAAGCCGGTGACATCGTCACCATCGCGGGCATGAGCAAAGCCACCGTGGCGGATTCTCTGGTCGCTCCGCAGGTCGAAGAAGCCCTGCCTGCACAGCCCATCGACCCGCCGACGATCACCGTAACTTTTGGTATCAACGATTCTCCGTTGGCCGGTCGTGACGGCAAGAAAGTTCAGTCGCGCGTCATCCGTGATCGCCTGATGAAAGAAGCCGAATCCAATGTCGCGATTCGCGTCACCGACACACCCGGCGGCGAGGCATTCGAGGTTGCGGGCCGCGGCGAATTGCAGATGGGTGTTCTGATCGAGAACATGCGCCGTGAAGGGTTCGAACTCAGCATCTCGCGCCCGCAGGTTCTGTTCCGCGAGGAAAACGGCCAGCGGCTGGAACCGATCGAGGAAGTCACCATTGACGTGGACGATGAATACTCGGGCGCCGTGATCGAAAAGATCACCGGGGCCCGCAAAGGTGAATTGGTCGAGATGCGCCCGGCAGGTGCAGGCAAGACCCGCATCATCGCGCACGTACCGTCCCGTGGCCTGATCGGCTATCACGGCGAATTCCTGACCGACACCCGCGGCACAGGCGTTCTGAACCGCGTGTTCCATGGCTGGGCCCCGCACAAAGGCCCGATCCCGGGCCGCCGGGCGGGTGTTCTGATCTCGATGGAGAATGGCCAAGCCGTGGCCTATGCCCTGTGGAACCTAGAGGAGCGTGGCCGGATGTTTGTCGGTCCTCAAACGGATGTCTATCAAGGCATGGTGATTGGCGAGCATTCTCGTGACAATGATCTGGAAGTGAACCCGCTGAAAGGCAAGAAGCTGACAAACGTACGCGCCAGTGGTTCGGACGATGCGGTTCGTCTAACGCCGCATATTCAGTTCTCGCTGGAAGAGGCAATTGCTTACATTGACGACGATGAACTGGTCGAAGTCACCCCGAATGCAGTGCGCTTGCGCAAGCGTTATCTTGACCCGCACGAGCGCAAGCGGATGGCCAAGTCGGCCTGATTTACCTGGCAGACCGCTGCCGCAATCGGAAACAATTGCCCAAGTGTGGCAATTTTGCGTCCAAACAGACAAAAGATGAAAAACGGACAACCGGGCACTACGCCCGGTTTTCAATTGAAAAGAGTAGCTTTTCTTCTTTAGGTTGCATTATTTCTCCATCACTCCCCCAATCCACATATTGTGATTGAGACCCGTTTAAGGTGAAAATGTGCCAGTTGTGTGACGTCGTTCATAAACACACTCGCTTCGGTGGTTCATATGAACACGTAGTAAAGTATCGAGTTTCGAGGAGTTCCAAATGGGTATCCGGTCCCGCAATATCCCGCTGTATTTTGTTGCTACGACGTTTTTGTTTTCGCCCGCGGGCGAAGCTTTCGCAGCCGGAACATGTACCGTTCAAACAGCCAGACAATCCGCAGCATCCGCACAGGTGTTATGTGAGTGCGACGCTGTGACATCGGGTATGATCCGATACATTCAACGCCGGCACGATTTCGATCAAATTCTGGCGCGTGTTGGAGCTGAATGTACACCACTTGCAGACTTGCTTTCTGATTTTCCCACGGCCTCGATCGGCGCAAGTGATCAGCGATCCGGAGATGGCCCGTCCGATGAGACAGTCGACAGCAGCCCGGATTTCGGAGGAGGCGGCGGTTCAAGCGGTGGATCTGGCGGCACAAGCGGTGAAAACGGCGGCACCGGCGGCGGCGGCACTGGCCGAGGGGGCGAAGGCAGCGGCTCTGGCGGCGGCGGCGAAAACGAAGGCGGCGGTGAAAACGAAGGCGGCGGTGAAAACGAAGGCGGCGGCGAAAACGAAGGCGGCGGCGAAAACGAAGGTGGCGGCGAAAACGAAGGTGGCGGCGAAAACGAAGGCGGCGGCGAAAACGAAGGTGGCGGCGAAAACGAAGGTGGCGGTGAAAACGAAGGCGGCGGCGAAACGTTTTAATTTGGAAGCAAAAATACCGGTGCAAGATACGATTGCACCGGTATTCAGTTTCTCAAAAAGACTTTCAGGTTTCCTCAGCTATGGCCGTACACACCAACCCAACGTCCGGGGCGGTTCGGGTCTTGCATACGAAGAAACAGATACCGCGTCGCTGTCCAGGGTTTGATACGGTTTGTGAGGTTGTCCAAAACCAAATCACCGTTTGAAGAGCGGTACACCAGCACCGCGTGAGGCACCCGACGCGTGTCCAGAACCGTAGCGATCAACAGTTTACTTGGATCGACGCCTGCATGGATCAAATCCCTTTTCTTCAACAGCGCGAAGTCTTCGCAATCGCCACCCCTGGCTGTCGGAAGCGCCCAACGCTCAGTCATCTTGTACTGAGATTGATCGGTGACTTCTCGCGTCGATCTGTTCACGCGCCGATTTACCTGTTCGACAACTTTCAGTTCTTGCTGGCTGGACATGGATACGGATCGTTTTCCTGCACAGGCCCATTTGTACTGAGCGCACAGGTTGATGGCTCCTGACGGTGGCGGCGAGGACGCGACACTTGGGATAAACCCGTTCCCGGAAGCATGTGCGGCGGGGGCCATGGCGATGGTGCAAACGCCCAAAAAACTGATGCTGAAAGCGCGCACTGAAACCGGCAGAAGTCTTGCACCAAACCGCTTGGCCAGATTTGTGAAGTGTTTCATGCCTGTACCCCAATCCGATGTTCTTCGTACGATTGCACGTCAAACAGGGTCGCATTCCGATTCGTGAAACTATCTGCGAACAACCCCGCTCAGGCAATCACCTAAAAAGCTGAAGGGGAAAAAGGGCGGAAATTCGTCCGTCAATCTGACCTTTTTGCGCAAGAATTTGGGTGACGCAGCCACAATTCAGGCGTTTACCGCACTAATCCGCGACGGCATGGCCCGACAAGTGATTGAAATAATGCAAAAATAAACTCAGCCCATATTTGCGGGCTGAGTTTCCAAGGTCGATCGTGGCATAAGCCAATGATTGCCTATTGGCTGCCCGTTTACCGGGCAAACCGCGCTACACGTCGTGAACGCAGACGTTCACTCCGTGATTTCAACCACAACCAATTCACGTTCACTGGCGTCGCGCGCATGACTCAATGCTTTTTGATAGTCATCCGAGTTATAGCATTCGACAGCCGCTTCAAGCGACGGGAAACGGGCAACAACGTTGCGTGGCCGTTCCTTGCCTTCCAACTGAACGTAACGCGCCGCACGGGCGATGAAAGTGCCCCCGTGCTTGGCAATGGCTGGCCCGGCCAATTCGGCATATTTTCCATACGCCTCGGCATCGGTCACCGTCACATGTGCAATCCAGAGTGCGGCCATCTTACCCTCCCAAAACCTGTTCTGCGGCCTTGATCGCCGAATCCGCGTTCGACGCATCCCGTCCACCGCCCTGGGCCATGTCCGGGCGGCCGCCGCCGCCCTTGCCGCCCAATTCCACCACAGCGGCCTTGACCAGATCGACCGCCGAAACGGTTCCTGTCAGGTCTTCGGTGACGCCAGCCGCAACCGCGGCCTTGCCGCCGGTATCCGCGATGAGCAACACCGCCCCCGATCCAAGACGCGCCTTGTGTTCGTCGATCAATGCCGGAAGATCCTTGCCGGACACCCCGCTGAGGGCCTGCGCTATGAACTTCACGCCGTTCACATCACGCGCTTCGGCACCGCGGCCCTGCCCGTTCCCGCCGGCCATCGCCAGATCTCGGCGCAGTTGCGCCACTTCGTTCTGCAATGACTTGCGTTCTTCCAGTAGGCTTTTCACGCGGGCCACCACATCATCCGGCTGCGCCTTCAGTTCCGACGCCACCTGCGCAAGGCGATGATCCTGTGCCGAAAAGTAACGGAACGCCTCATCCCCGGTCAGTGCCTCGATGCGGCGCACGCCGGCACTGCTTGCGCTGTCGCCCAGGATGACAAAGGTGCCGATGTCACCCGTCTGACGCACATGTGTGCCGCCGCACAGTTCGATCGACCAGGTTTCGCCATCATGGCCCTTGCCCGTAGGCGCCTTGCCCATCGAGACAACACGCACCTCGTCACCGTATTTCTCGCCGAACAGTGCCTGCGCGCCCAGTTTGCGCGCGTCATCCGGTGTCATGACCCGTGTCTCGACCGCCGAGTTCTGGCGGATGAAGTCGTTCACCTCTAGTTCAACCTTCTGGATTTCCTCCGGGCTCAGCGCTTTGGAATGGCTGAAGTCGAACCGCAGACGATCCGCCGCATTCAGCGAGCCGCGCTGAGCCACATGGTCGCCCAGCGTTTCCCGCAGCGCTTCATGCAGCAAGTGCGTGGCCGAGTGGTTGGCCCGGATTGCCGTGCGGCGCGCATGATCGACTTCCAGCTCGACAGAGTCGCCTTTTGACACGGCACCGCTGACGACCGTCACCTTATGTGCATAGACTTTCCCATCGGCGAATTTTCTGGTGTCCTCCACCCGGCTGAGGTGATCGCGATCTTCAAGACGCCGCAACTCGCCAGTGTCGCCCACCTGACCACCAGCTTCGCCATAGAACGGCGTCTGGTTCACCACGACCCAGCCGCTGTTGCCCGCTTCGATCTTGTCAACCAAGGCACCGTCGACAACCAGTGCCACAACCTGAGCTTCGGCTTTCTCGGTGTCATAGCCAAGGAAGTCGGTCGCCCCGGCGCTGTCCAGAACATCGAACCATACCGCCTGATCCGCGGCTTCACCGGACCCGGCCCAAGCAGCCCGCGCTTTGGCCTTTTGTTCGGCCATCGCCGTTTCAAAGCCTTCGGTGTCAACTGTCCGGCCTTTTTCACGCAGAGCATCCTGTGTCAGGTCCAGTGGGAAACCGTAGGTGTCATACAGTTTGAATGCCGCCTCACCGGACAAAGGCGCACCCTCGGAAAGGCCGGACACCTCATCGTCCAGCAGCCTCAACCCCCGGTCCAGCGTCTGCTTGAAACGCGTTTCTTCAAGCAACAAGGTCTCTTCGATCAATGGCTGTGCCTGGGTCAACTCGGCATAGTGACCGCCCATCTGTTGTACCAATGACGGGACGAGCCGGTGCATGACCGGATCCTTGGCACCCAACAGATGCGCATGACGCATGGCACGACGCATGATGCGGCGAAGAACATAGCCGCGGCCATCATTGCTGGGCATCACGCCATCAGCAATCAGGAACGAAGTCGAACGCAGGTGGTCCGCGATCACGCGGTGGTGCACGTTCTGATCCCCGTAAGGATCCACGCCGGTTGCATCGGCCGATGCCTCGATCAGTGCCTTGAACAGATCGGTGTCATAATTGTCATGGCTGCCCTGCAACAATGCACCGATCCGCTCGAGCCCCATGCCCGTATCAATCGACTGCATGTCGAGCTCGACCATCGAGCCGTCTTCGAACTGCTCGTTTTGCATGAAGACGACGTTCCAGATTTCAATGAACCGATCGCCGTCCTCTTCGGCAGAGCCCGGAGGACCACCCCAGATGTGGTCTCCGTGGTCATAGAAGATCTCGGTACACGGGCCGCAGGGGCCGGTCGGGCCCATCTGCCAGAAATTGTCGCTGGTGGCGATGCGGATGATCCGGTCTTCGGGTACACCGACCTTTTTCCAGATTTCAAACGCCTCGTCATCGGTATGATAGACCGTTGTCAGCAGACGGTTCTTGTCGATCCCAAATTCCCTGGTGATCAGCTCCCACGCGAACGGGATCGCTTCGTGTTTGAAGTAATCACCAAACGAGAAGTTCCCCAACATCTCGAAGAATGTATGGTGGCGCGCCGTGTAACCCACATTGTCGAGATCGTTGTGCTTGCCGCCGGCACGCACGCATTTCTGCGCCGTGGTGGCGCGCTTGTAGTCACGTGTTTCCAATCCGGTGAACAGGTTCTTGAACTGCACCATGCCCGAATTGACGAACATCAGCGTCGGGTCGTTGCGCGGCACCAGCGGGCTGGACGCCACGACCTCATGCCCCTGTTTTTCAAAGTAGTTCAGAAAGGTCGATCGGATGTCGTTCAGGGTTGGCATAGGGCTCTCTCGGCGCACAAAAAACTTGGTCCCCGCAGGTTTATCCCCCTGTCAAACGAGTGTCCACAGCAGAGGCGCGTCCGAACGAAACAAGGCGGCCCGGGGACCGCCTTGTTCATGGTATTTTCAACACAACATGTCGGGTCGGGAACGTAGCGCACCCCGTCAGCGACCGTCAGGCTTCAAGGATGTCATCATCCTCGGCTGCGCCCGGAGGCATGTCGAAATCCAGCCCGTGAGCCGCCCGAATCTTGTCTTCGATCTCAAAGGCAATGCGGCTGTTGTCGCGCAGATATTGTTTGGCATTCTCACGCCCCTGCCCGATCCGTTCGTCGCCGTAGCTGAACCATGACCCTGACTTTTCGACCACTCCGGCTTTGACACCCAGATCCAGCAACTCACCCATCTTGCTGATGCCTTCGCCATACATGATGTCGAATTCCACCTGCTTGAAGGGCGGCGCCACCTTGTTCTTGACCACTTTGACGCGCGTCTGGTTGCCGACAACTTCGTCGCGGTCCTTGATCGCGCCGATGCGGCGGATATCCAGACGGACCGAGCTGTAGAATTTCAGTGCATTGCCGCCGGTGGTGGTTTCGGGGCTGCCGAACATCACGCCGATTTTCATCCTGATCTGGTTGATGAAGATTACCATACAGTTCGAGCGGCTGATCGAGCCCGTCAGTTTCCGCATCGCCTGGCTCATCAGACGGGCCTGAACGCCGACATTGCTGTCACCCATGTCGCCTTCCAGTTCGGATTTCGGCGTCAGCGCCGCAACCGAATCGACCACGACCATGTTGACCGCGCCCGAGCGCACCAGCGTATCGGTGATTTCCAGCGCCTGCTCTCCGGTATCGGGCTGCGAGATCAGAAGCTCATCCAGATCAACACCCAGCTTTCGCGCATATTGCGGGTCCAGCGCGTGCTCGGCGTCGACAAAGGCGCAGACGCCGCCGCGTTTCTGCTGTTCCGCAATGCAATGCAGCGTCAGCGTCGTCTTCCCCGAGCTTTCGGGGCCGTAAATCTCAACAATCCGCCCCATCGGCAGACCACCAATTCCCAACGCAATATCCAGCCCGAGCGAGCCTGTCGAACTTGCATCGATGTCCTGTTTGGCGCCTTCGCCAAGCTTCATGATAGAGCCTTTGCCGAACTGCCGTTCGATCTGGGCCAGCGCGCTGTCGAGCGCCTTTTGCTTGTCTGCGTTTTTCTTGTCGCTCATTGTCAGAAGATCCGCCATTGTCCTGTCGCCTTCCCTTTTGTCACACCCTTGATCGGGCGGCAATCGCTGCTTTGTTCGCCTCTTGTTCCTTATGGGACCAAAAGAAGAACATTTCAATAAAAACTTACGGGATTTAGTCTTCAGCAATTGTATTAAGAAGTCCTTTACGACAATCTGCGCGCATAGCCGGATGACAATTGGAGCAATTAAATGCTTGTTTTCTATGAGGAACGCCTTGCCTTCCTTGCCGTTCCGAAAACCGGCAGCACGGCTTATCACACGGCGTTGCGGGATCGCGCTGATATCGTTGTCACTCATCCGCCCGAGCTCAAACATGCTCCGGTGCGCAGGTATGATCGGTTTTTCCAGAACGTTTTTCGGAAGATGTACGATACCGAGATGGAGATCCTGGCAGTTGTTCGCGAACCCGTTGACTGGCTGGGCAGCTGGTATCGATTTCGCAGCCGCGCCGATCTGGTCGGCCACGTCCATTCGACCCGAGACATGAGTTTCGATGCGTTTGTGCAAGCCTATATGACAAACCCGCGCCCGGATTTTGCCGATGTTGGCAGCCAAAGCCAGTTTTTCCGTACCCGCAGCAATGGTCGCGGCGCCACGCATATTTTCAAATACGAAAACCAGGACAAAATTCTCGACTTCCTGCAAGCGCGACTGAATATGCAGATCGACCTGCCGCAAGAGAATGTATCACCACCGGGTGATCTGACGCTGACGCCCGAGACACGGCAGAAATTTCGCAAAAGACACGCAGAGGAATTCGCGCTCCACGATGCAGCCTTGTAGGGTGCTCAGTTCAGCTGTTGGAAAACCGCCTCGGTCAACTGGGTGAGGGAAAACGGCTTGGGCAGGAAGGTCGAATTGGCGATCTCGGATTCTGAATCGCCAAAGGCACCTTCCGTGTAACCCGATACGAAGACCACGCGGGCATCCGGACGTGTTTCCCGAGCTTTGCGCACCCAGGTCGGCCCATCCATACCGGGCATGACCACATCCGTTACGAATACGTCCACGTTCAAAGACGGATCTTCCAGAAGCCGCAGGGCTTCCTCGGCCGAATCCGCCTCCAGCACGGTGTAGCCCTTGAGCCGCAGGGCCCGGGTTGCAAAGGCGCGGACCGGTGCTTCGTCTTCAACCAAAAGCACGACGCCCTCTCCTTGCCGGGCGCTTTGGGCTTCGGGCTGGGCCGGAGTGTCCTGTTCAGCCTCTGCCACCGTGGCGCAAACAGGTAGAAAGACGGTGAATTCGGTGCCTCGACCCACCGTGCTGTCGACAAAGATGAAACCGCCCGTCTGCTTGACGATGCCATAAGCTGTTGAAAGCCCAAGCCCAGTCCCCTCGCCCGTGCGCTTTGTCGTATAGAACGGCTCGAAGACCTTTTGCAGTTTGTCAGCAGGTATTCCCACGCCGCTGTCCATGACCCTGACCGTAACGTATTCGCCGGGTTGGACGGTGGCCCTGTCCCTGCTGAGCGGTTGCGACAGGTTCAATACCTCGGTCTCGATACGGATCTCGCCCCCGTCAGGCATGGCATCGCGCGCGTTGACGACCAGATTCATCAACACCTGTTCCAACTGCCGTTTGTCCGCCCGAACCGGCTTTAACACCGGATCATGGCTGAGGGTCAGCAGAACTTTCTCGCCCACAAGGCGGTTCAACAAGTGAATGAGGTCCGAGATCGTGTCGCGCAAATCCAGAACTTCGGGCCTCAGAGTCTGTTTGCGCGAGAATGCCAGAAGCTGACTGACCAGCGCAGCGGCCCGGTTGGCGTTCTGATTGATCTGAACCAGATCCCCATAATCCGGGTCATTCTGATCGTGACGCAACAACAGCAGATCGCAGTGCCCGGAAATGGCCGTCAGCAGGTTGTTGAAATCATGTGCGACCCCGCCGGCCAATTGACCCACAGCTTGCATTTTCTGCCCTTGGACGAATTGTGCCTCCAGGGTCTTCAACTCGGTCGCATCATTCAGAACCGCGATCAGACAGATCTTGCCATCGACAACGACACGGCTCAGCGTGACCTGTACGAAGACTTCCTTGTCTTTTCGGGTCAACTGAAGAAACTCGGATCGTTGCGCATCTTCTTGCGCGGCCGTCCGCGCCAGCCAATCCAGAATGGGGTGCCCCATACCGCGCATGATGTCGGCTATGTTCGTACCTTCCAGGTTTTCATTTCCCAGCAGCTTATTCGCCAGCCTGTTGGCATTCAGAATGGCCCCCGCCGGAGACAGGGTGAGAACCGGAACCGGAAGATCTGCAAAAGACGTGCTGGCCCCGGCCGCCGGAGCTTCAATGAGCGGCACCAAACCAAGGCTTTGTTCCTTGCTGGATCGGGAAAGCTCCGTCACAGCGACCGGTATCATTCCGTCCTGTGACTTGATGATGTTTGAGGCTCCGATCCGGGGGTCAGCATCACCGAAGATGTCGCGCACCCGACCGGGACGCGGCCCAAGCAACTTTTTCGCCGCCGGATTCGGGCGCACCACGTCATCCGCGCATCCGATGGTCAGAACCGGCAGGTTGAGAGACTGCCAGCTTTTCTGTTCTGACTGTTGAAACCGCCAGCAAAAAATGTCAGGGGCCAATTGAAACACGGTTACACTGCTTGTGTTTCCCCTGATCACGCAGTCTTCGCGGGCCCGACCGAATGATCGGGCCTGAGATTGCAACCTCAACAAAATCACCTGAGGGGTCGAGAACGTCGAACCGAGGCAGGTTTCAAGGCTGGCTCCTTTCGCCGCGCCGAACTGTTCCCGCGCTGGTGCGTTGGACGCCATAACGTCGCCATAAGCATTAGCGATCAGGAAAGGTGACTCTTCCTGTTCTGCAAACGCGGCCATGACGGCAGTGGTTTGCTGCGCATGTCGGGCGTCGATCTGGCCCTTGATCACGACGCATAGTGCCACGATCAAAAGCGAAGTTCCCGCGACCATCATGCCCATGGTCCAACCCGGTGGCAACAACCCGACCATGGGGGCAATGCTGATCAACAATGCCACCGCCACCAACGACCATAGACGAGATGCCGAAGGCGTGTGGACAAGAGATGGGTCGCTGAAAAATTCTGCTGTGTCAGACATAAACGGCTCGGGCGCAAAGTTATCGGCTATAACGGCCAAAATTGGTTAATTCCCGTTTAACGGCGTTCGGAAGGCAACAATCTACCAAAGGTTGTTATTTGCCAAAAGCTCAGCGCGTCAAGTGCGACGTAAAGAACCCGTCAGATTCGTGTGTAACGTGCCACGTTTTCCGGAAGGTTTCACGCCACTGGGAAAAATGATCCAGAAAATCGTCTATGATCTTGCCGTTTTCATCGTTCAGAACCGAACAGGTTGCGTAAGCCAGCAGGCCGCCCGGATGCACCAAAGGCGCAATGTCACACAGAATACGGGCCTGAATGGCGGTGAGGTCCCGCAAGCGATCCTCGGTCAAGGCCCATTTCCCGGCAGGCGCCCTTCGCCACGATCCGCTGCCAGAGCACGGCGCATCAACCAAAACCACATCAAACGGATCAACACCTGAAAGGTCATCGGAGTTGAGGATGGTTATCTTTGCGCCTGCTCGTTCCGCCCGGGTCGGAATATCCTTCATGCGACCGGCATTCACATCATGTGCAAACACTTCGACGCCCTCGTGCGCTGCAAGCGCCAGCGCCTTGCCACCACCACCCGCGCAATAATCCAGAACACGCATCCCTGGCCGCAGATCCAGCGCGGCCACGACCGCCTGGCTTGCAGCGTCCTGAAGCTCGACCAGACCCCGGGCATAGGCCTGGCTTTGGGCAATGCGCCGGGCCCCCTCTGTCACCTCGAGCGCGGTTTGGCATACCTGAACCGGATGGGCGATCACACCCTCGGACTTCAAGGCGTCGATGGCCCCGCCAAGATCGGTTATTCGCAAGTTGACCCGCAGGTGAACGGGCGCCCGGTTCTGCAATGACATCGCGCAAGGAACCAAGGCATCCTTCAGAGAGTCAACGAACCGAGGCCACAGCCACTCCGGAATGTCATATCTTTCGGCCTCGGTCGCGAAATCCCGCGCCGCTTCCGTTTTCTGAACCGGCATCGGAGCGTGACGGTCGCCGGTGAACAGGTCGGCCAGATCCCCGCCTGACGCACGGGTCGCACCGATCATCAAACCGCGCCCGGTATCGGACCCTCCCAACGCTGCATACGAGCGCTTGCGTCGCAGCGCGTCGAATACGTGATCACGAATGGCTGCCCGATCCTTGGATCCGGCGAAGCGACTGCGCCGCGCCCAGCCGGTGAGTGCTTTTTCGACCGGCGCGCCAGCCAGAACATCATCCAGAATTTCGATCGAGGCCTGAACACGGGCGGCGGGTGTCATTGTGGAATACCTTGGCGAAAATGGGTCCGGCTGGCCGATCCAAGTGGCAAATAGGCACCCGTTCCCGGGTGCCTTGTGTCTTGCTGGATGGATTACATGACCCGGTAGTTCGGGCTCTCACGGGTTATCTGAACATCATGCACGTGGCTTTCCTTTAAACCGGCGCCCGTAATTTTCACGAAATTGCAGTTCTTGCGCATCTCTTCGATGGTGGCGCAGCCGGTATACCCCATCGCCGCACGCAAGCCGCCAACCAGCTGGTGGATCACGGCGCTGGCCGAACCTTTGTAGGGCACCTGCCCTTCGATGCCTTCGGGCACCAGTTTGTCATTGGCTGCGTCTTTTTGGAAATAACGGTCGGCTGATCCGCGCGCCATTGCACCCAGGCTGCCCATGCCGCGATAGGATTTGAACGAACGGCCCTGATACAGGATCACCTCGCCCGGGCTTTCGTCGGTGCCCGCAATCATCGACCCGACCATGGCACAGGATGCCCCGGCCGCGATCGCCTTTGCAAAGTCACCCGAGAACTTGATGCCCCCATCCGCGATGACCGGAACGTCGCCCGCTGCCGCCGCACAATCGCTGATCGCGGTCAACTGAGGTACTCCAACCCCCGCCACCATCCGTGTGGTACAGATCGATCCCGGACCGATGCCCACCTTGATCGCGTCGGCACCGGCATCGATCAGGGCTTTGGTCGCTTCTCCTGTTGCAACATTCCCGGCAATGATCTGAACCTCGTTCGACAGGGTCTTGACCCGCTTTACCGCGTCCAGCACGCCCTGCGAATGACCATGTGCCGTATCGACGACGATGATGTCGACACCCGAATCCACCAATTGTTCGGACCGTTCGAACCCGGCATCCCCGACCGACGTCGCCGCAGCAACCCGCAGGCGACCCAGGCGGTCCTTGCAGGCGGTTGGGTTCAAAACGGCCTGTTCCGTATCCTTCAGCGTCAGAAGACCGGTCAGCTTGCCTTCACCATCCACGACCAGCAGCTTTTCGATACGGCGCGCCCGCATCAGGCTTTTGGCTTCTTCCAGATCGGCCGGTTCCTGTAGCATCGCCAGGTTTTCCGAAGTCATCATCGCGTGTACCGGTGTATCGTCCGAGTTTGCAAAGCGCATGTCTCGGTTGGTCAGGATACCCACCACGCGGCCCTGCTCGTCGACGACTGGAAAACCGGTGAAGTTGTAGCGCTGTACCAGCGCATTGGCGTCGGCCAATGTCTGATCCACCCGCAATGTCACCGGGTTATAGACAATACCGGATTCAAACCGCTTGACCCGGCGGACTTCGCGGGCCTGTTCTTCCACCGAAAGGTTCTTGTGAACCACACCGATGCCGCCCGCCTGAGCCATGGCAATGGCCATGCGCGCCTCGGTCACGGTGTCCATGGCCGAACTCAACAATGGGATGTTCATGGTGATTTCGCGCGTCACACGCGTGGTCGTATCCGCCGTTGCCGGCAGCACGGAAGATGCGCCCGGAACCAGGAGAACGTCGTCAAAGGTAAGTGCCTCACGAATCTGCATCTGAATACCCCATGCAAAAGCCCGTTTGGCGGTGACCCTATTACATGGATTGAACCAAAGGAAAAGCCCTTGGGGGCAACTCTTTGGCTCTGGTTGTCGATGCAGTGGAAGAAAACGACGCTCGTTGTGCAGATCGTGCCGCTGATGGCCTTTCCCTTTTCGCGCAAACCCATATCTTGCCCGGCATACGCGCGAATATGAAAAGGTATGTCACTGATGACCACCGACCCTCTTGTCGTCTTTACCCCGTCCGGCAAACGCGGGCACTTCCCCGTCGGCACCCCAATTCTGACGGCGGCCCGTCAATTGGGAGTGGATCTGGATTCGGTCTGCGGGGGCCGCGGCATCTGTTCAAAGTGCCAGATCACACCCAGCTATGGCGAATTTCCCAAGCACGGCGTCACGGTGTCAGAGGACGCGTTGAGCGAATGGAACGCCGTCGAACAGCGTTATGACGACAAGCGCGGTCTGAAACCGGGCCGCCGTCTGGGCTGTCAGGCCTCGGTTCAGGGCGATGTCGTGATCGACGTACCGCCCGAAAGCCAGGTGCACCGGCAGGTCGTGCGCAAGGCGGCAGCCGCGCGTGCCATCACGATGGACCCGGCCACGCGCCTTTATTTCGTTGTGGTGGAAGAACCCGACATGCATTCGCCCACCGGTGATCTGGAACGGCTCGAGCGCGCGTTGCGCGAACAGTGGGACATCGAAGCCGTCACGGCGGACCTGACGCTGATGTCCAAACTTCAACCGGTTCTGCGCAAGGGTAAATGGGAAGTCACCGTGGCGGTCCACAAAGGTCACAAGGACAGCGTGGCGCGTATCGTCGAAATCTGGCCCGGCCTGCATGAAGGCGGGCTGTATGGTCTGGCCATCGACCTCGGCTCGACCACCATCGCCGCGCATCTGACCGATCTGGAAACCGGCGACGTCAAGGCATCCTCTGGCCTCATGAATCCCCAGATCCGGTTCGGCGAAGACCTTATGAGCCGTGTTTCGTATTCCATGATGAACCCCGGCGGCGATCAGGAGATGACCAAGGCAGTGCGCGAGGCAATCAATGACCTGGCCACGTCGATTGCCGAAGAGGCAGGCATCGATGCCTCTCTGATCGTGGAAACTGTGTTCGTCTGCAACCCGGTCATGCATCACTTGCTGCTGGGGCTGGACCCGGTGGAACTGGGTCAGGCCCCGTTTGCGCTGGCAACGTCGGAAAGCATGTCCCTGCCCGCCCGCGACATGGATCTGACAACCATGAACCCACGCGCGCAGGTCTATATCCTGCCCTGTATCGCAGGCCATGTGGGCGCGGACTGCGCGGCGGTGGCCCTGTCCGAAGAACCCGGAAAGTCGCAGGATCTGGTTCTGATCGTCGACGTGGGCACCAACGCTGAAATCCTGCTTGGCAATACCAGCCGCGTGCTCGCCTGCTCCTCGCCCACCGGGCCTGCCTTTGAAGGCGCTCAAATCAGTTCCGGCCAGCGCGCCGCACCCGGGGCGATCGAGAGAATCGAGATTGACCCTGTTACCAAGGAACCCCGGTTCCGCGTCATCGGGTCCGATAAATGGTCCGACGAAGACGGCTTTGATCAGGAGATTGCTACGACTGGGATCACAGGCATCTGCGGATCCGGTATCATCGAGGCAGTGGCCGAGATGCGTATCGCAGGCCTGCTGGACGAAGGCGGCCTGATCGGATCGGCGGAACAGACCGGCACTGCCCGCTGCGTGCCCGAAGGTCGCACACATGCCTATCTGATCCACGATGCCAGCGCCGAGGGTGGCCCCCGCATCACGGTCACGCAGGGTGACATCCGTGCCATCCAGCTTGCGAAATCAGCATTGTACGCAGGTGCACGCCTGCTGATGGACGAAATGAATGTCGAAAAGGTGGATCGCGTGGTTCTGGCCGGTGCGTTCGGCGCGCATATCTCGACCAAACACGCCATGGTGCTGGGAATGATACCCGACGCGCCACTGGAGAAAGTCTCCAGCGCGGGCAACGCCGCAGGCACCGGCGCACGTATCGCGCTGTGCAATATCGGATCGCGCGCCGAGATCGAGCGCGTCGTGCGCGAGATCACCAAGATCGAAACCGCCATTGAGCCGAAGTTTCAGGATCACTTCGTGGCCGCCAATGCGATCCCGCACAAGACGGATCCGTTCCCGGAACTGGCCCAGGTTGTCACTTTGCCCAACCCAAGCTTCAACACCGGCGGCGAAACCGAAGCAGGTGGCGGACGTCGTCGCAGGCGCCGCGGTTGAACCGACGGTTCAATGACCCGGGGGAAACCTCGGGTCATTGCCGTCACCCACATCAGGCGTTGCGTCGGACCTCGTCCAGCGACGTGACGCCTAGTTGGGCCATGGCGATGCTGATTTCTTCGCTGAGTACCGACCATAGCTGCGCCAGACCCTTTTCGCCTTCGGCCGCTATTGCAAATTGAAGGATGCGACCGAAAAAGGCAAAGTCCGCCCCGTTCGCAAGTGCCTTGAGGACGTCTTCACCAGAACGCAGCCCGCTGTCGTAGAAAAGCGGAAAATCCGGACCGACGGCCTTGCGTATCTCGGGCAGCACCGTGATTGGCGCGGGCGCACTTTCCAACTGGCGTGCACCATGGCTTGAGACCTGAATTGCGTCCACGCCCGCTGACTTGAGCCTTTGCGCGTCGTCTGCGTCCAATACCCCTTTGACCACCAGATTTCCGGCCCACTGGTCGCGCAGACGGGCCAATGTCTCCCACGTGGCCTTGGCGCGGCTTTCAGTGCGGTCGAAATCGTAGCCATCCATCCGGAAATTCGCCATTTCCGGCTTGCCTTTCAGCAGGACCGGCAAGGACCACCGGGGGTGCAGGGCAAAATCCATCACCTGCTTTGGCCCCATTTTGAAGGGCATTTTGAACCCATGACGCAACTCGCGCGGGCGTCGGCCAACCTCGGGCACATCCACGGTCAGCACCAGTGTCTCGTACCCCGCTGCCTTGGCGCGATCGACCAGCTTGAATGTGCCGCTGCCGTCGCCGCTGAAATACAGCTGGAACCAGGCATGGCCTTCCGCTTCGACGATCAGATCCTCCATCGCGGTCGAGGCCACAGTCGAAACCCCAAGCGGCACCTCGTGGCGTGCCGCGATGCGGGCCAGCATCAAGTCGGCCCCCGGCGCGGACAAATTGCACATGCCCATCGGCGCGATACCAAACGGGCGTTTCGCGGGCCGGTCGAACAGCGAACTTGCCAGAGATCTTTCACTGACGTCGCGCAGGATACGCGGGCGCAAGATCATTGCATCCAAAGCGGACCGATTGCGACCGGCACCCATCTCGGCCCCGGCGGCACCATCAATATAGTCGAACACCATCCACGGAAGACGCCGCCGCGCCAGGCGGCGGGCGTCCTCGGCGCTGTGGATGGCGCTTGCGCCCATCAGGCCTGAACGGCCTTCATGAAGCGGTCGCGGATGACCACCGGATCCATCGTGATCGGCGGCATCTTGGCATTGCCGCTTTCGCATTTGCTGACGATGATGGTCATCTGTTTGGCATCCAGTGCCTCTTGCAGTACGCGCCCGGTGTCTTCGGCGGCACATTCGATCACGCGCTCACACCCGGCGGCCTCGGCCATTTTGGCCAGCGAGGTCTTTTGCCCCGCATAGGTCGGCTGATCGCCGGTCGAGCCGTACGAGCCGTTGTCCACGATCAGCAGGATGTAATTGTCCGCCACGTTGTTAGCGATCGTTGGCAGGGTGCCCAGATTGGTCAGGATCGAGCCATCGCCGTCAATCACGATCACCGGTTTGGGTTGCGACAGCGCCAGCCCCAGGCCGATCGAGGACGCAAGCCCCATGGTGCCAAGCATGTAGAAGTTGGTGGGCTGGTCGTCGATGGCATGCAGTTCCTGGCTGGGAATGCCGATGTTGCAGACAACCAGTTGATCACGCAGGATCGGGGCGATTTCCTTCAGAATTTCAGAACGGATCATTGGTCGCCATAGCCTCCCCAGAAATTGGCGTCGGTCAGGATGGCGACCGGCTTGTTGCACATGAAAGTGTATTTCAGGATCGCGTCGAGCTCTTCGACATCGGCCTGATGGTGGAAGTGGTAGGTGGGGATGTTCAGCTGAGCCAGCAGCGCCTTGGTGTGAACCGCCATTTCAACCTGGCAGGCAATGGGTTCGCGCAATTCTCCCCGGTACGATATCAGCATCGGCAGCGGCATCCGGTAATACTGGATCAGCGTCGCCAGTGTATTGATCGTCACGCCAATGGCTGTGTTCTGCATGATGATCGCGGGCCGCTTGCCGCCCATCCACGCCCCTGCACACAGGCCCATCCCTTCGTCTTCCTTGTTGGACGGGATGTGATAGATGCCCTCGCGCTCGTCGATTTCTGCGATGACACCTGCCAATTGCTTGCACGGGACAGTGGTGACAAACGAGATATCGTTGGCCACCAGATCGTCGGTGATCTTTTTGTCTATGTTCATGATCCAGCTTTTGGTCCTGTTTGGGGCGCTAGATGCGCGATTGAGGAATTCAGGCCCTTCGGTGCACGTGTACGGCACAGGGGGCATGGCGGACGACGCGCGAAGCGGTCGATCCAAGGAAGTAGTCGCTCAGGTCCGGCTTGTGCGAGCCGATAACGATACAGTCGACATCCTTGCTGCTGGCATAGTCGATGATGGACCGCGCGGTATGGCCTTTGACGATTTCGGCCGTCACCCCTTCAAGCCCTTCGACTTTTTGCAACAGTTGTAAACGGGCCCGCTCGAACCCTTCGGCGACAACCGATTTGTCCAGATAGGCGCTGACCGATCCCTGAGGCATCTCGTAGACATGCAGCGCAATTATTTCTGCGCCCTCTCCTGACAAGGCCCGTGCGATTTCCAGCGTGTGTTGCGATATGCCGTGATCCAAAGCTAACGGGACCAGTATTTTTGTGTACATGAAGGTCTCCAGTTCTTTCAGTTCTATCCCCAGGGTCTCAGGATAATCTTCGGTGCGGCCACGGCGCCAGACCGGATATCGCAAAACGCTTGCGCGCCGTCGGCAAGGGCGCGTTCTTCCATCCAGTCCAGAGCCCCCAGCCGCCCGTCAAAGATCGCTTGGGCCGTCTGGCGAAAGTCTTTGGCGGTGTATGTGTAAGTTCCTATGAATGTGATTTCCTGCAAGGTCATCCGGCGAACATCCAGACCACCGGTATCCTCACCCAAACCCACATGCGCGATCACGCCGCCCGGTTCGGCCATGGCCGAGGCAACCGACCGCGTCGCGGCATACCCCACGGCATCTATGACCAACGGGTAAGCCCCTTTGGCTGACTCCACCAGCGCAAAGCTTTCGATTTTCGCCAGGTAGTTCCGACGCAGCTCATTTGGTTCCGCGATGGTCACATCGTCGACGCCCATTGCCCGCAAAGCCAATGCCGCTGCAAGGCCGATGGCCCCGCCGCCGATCACCAATGCGCGACGGTCCATCGCAGGATGCAGAGCCTCGATCCCCAACCGGACCGTATGCCAGCTGACGGCCAGCGGTTCCGCCAGCGCGGCTTTGGCAAACGAAACATCCTCAGGTACTTCAACAAGATTGCTGGCAGGCATGGTGACGTATTGAGCAAACGCCCCTTCGCGCGGAGGCATCGAGATGATCTGGCGATCCGGGCACAGGTTTTCCCGGCCGGCAAGGCAGGCCGCGCATTGACCGCAGCTTACCAGCGGATTGATCGTGACACGATCACCGGCTCGTATCCCGTCAACAATCACACCGGCCGCTTCGTGCCCCAGGATCAGCGGAGCCGGACGGCGGGCATCATGGCCCAGATAGGCGTGCATGTCCGACCCGCAGATGCCAACCGCCTCGATCCGGATCAAATGCTCGTACGGACCGGCCTCGGCATCCGGCACATCACCGAACACCATCTGTTCCACACCTTGGTAAACCAGTGCCTTCATTTGGCTGTGAACCCTCCATCAACCATAAGAACCTGCCCCGTGACATAGCCGGACGCGTTCGAGCACAAAAACAGGATCGGCCCGTCGATATCCTGCATCCGCCCATTGCGCCCTATGCAGGTTTGAGCGGCGTTGCGTTCCGCGCGCTGGGGGTCGTCAAACACGGCCTGAGTCAGCTCGGTGGGAAAGAACCCCGGACCGATTGCGTTGGCGGTAATGCCAAAGGGCGACCAGGCTTCGGCCATGGCACGGGTCAATTGCGCGATCCCGGCCTTGGTGGCCCCATAGGCAATTCCGCCCGGAAAGGCCCGCGTCGTTTGCAGAGAGGCGAAATTGACGATGCGCCCCCACCCCTTTTTTTTCATTTCGGGCACCATCGCCTGACTCAGGAAAAACGGCGCGCTGAGGTTCAGGGCAAGCGTGGCATCCCAGCCATCAGGTGTCACCTCGTCGGCGGCCTCACGCGTGTTGACGCCGGCCGCGTGCACCAGAATATCCGGTGCGCCAAACTTGGAATTGATCACCTGCACCAGCCCGCCGATTCCGGCACGATCCGCAACATCAGCAACGACGGCTTCTGCGCGTTCGCCGATTTCGGCCTGCATCTGCGCCAACGCGTCGCCGCGCCGTGCCACGCCGACAACGCGCGCGCCGGCTGCGGCAAGCGTTCGCGCCACCTGCCGCCCCAGCCCCGAACTGGCGCCGGTGATGCAGGCCACCCGGCCCGTCAGGTCAAACAATGTGCGCGGGTCATCCATCGGCGGTCAAGTCGAACTGCTCATTCGGGAAATACTTGGCCAGACGCACATCCGCGGCGCGGGCGTGACCTTCCATACCTTCCAGTCGGGAAATCCGTGCGGTGGCTTCGGCGATCGATTTCGATCCTTCACGTGTCGCGCGCTGCCAGGTGACGATCTTCATGTATTTGTGAACACTCAAGCCGCCGGTGTAACTGGCCGCGCCCGAAGTCGGCAGAACATGGTTCGTTCCGGTTGCCTTGTCCCCGTAGGACACGGTGGTTTCCTCACCCAAGAACAGCGAACCATAGCAGGTCAGGCGATCCAGCCACCAATCCAGATCCTCGGCCTGAACCGTCAGGTGCTCGGGCGCATATTCATCGGAACAGGCGGCCATCTCTTCGCGGTCGGAACAGACAATGACTTCGGCATAGTCGCGCCACGCGGCCGAGGCGTTTTCCCGGTTCAGCTCGGGCAGATCGTCGATCAAAACCGGAACCAGCTCCATGACTTTCTGCGCAAGGTCGCGATCATCCGTCACCAGCCAGACGGGCGAATTGTACCCGTGCTCGGCCTGACTGACCAGATCGGTTGCCACCACATGGGCGTCTGCGGAACTGTCGGCAAGGATCAGGCTGTCGGTCGGACCCGCGATCATGTCGATACCAACCTTGCCGTACAGGATGCGTTTGGCCTCGGCCACGAACTGGTTTCCCGGCCCCACAAGGATATTGGCGCGCGGCAAACCGAACAAACCATAGGTCATGGCGGCCACGCCCTGTACACCGCCCATGGCCAGAATGCTGTCGGCTCCGCAGATATGCGCGGCATAGACAATCGCTGGCGCCACGCCCTCACCCGGACGGGGCGGAGAACAGGCCGTGATATGACGGCACCCGGCAACCTTGGCCGTTGTCACCGTCATGATCGCGCTGGCGATATGGCTGTAGCGCCCACCGGGAACATAGCATCCTGCCGCATCCACCGGGATCGCCTTTTGCCCCGCAACAAAACCGGGAACGATCTCCATCTTTACGTCCGACACAGTGGCCTTCTGCGTCTCGGCAAAGCGACGGACGTTGTCGTGGGCAAAGCGTATATCGGCCTTCAGTTTTTCCGGCACCCGTGCGATGGCCGCATCAATCTCGTCCTGCGTCATCAGGACATTTCCTTCGAACTTGTCGAACTTGAGGGCATATTCCAGTGCCTTGTCGTCGCCACCTGCCTCGATGTCGGCAAGGATGGTCTTGACCGTATCATGCACCTCAGAGGCATGCGATTGAGCGGTGAGAGTTGCCTTTTTCAAGTATTCACGAGGCATGTTCAGCAGGTCCTATTGGTAGATTTCAGGAAGCAGGGTGGTCGACACAGCAGGCACGTAGGCGATCAGGATCACCACGATGAGCATGGTCAGTACGAAAGGAACGGCCCGGGCGGCAATCTTCAGAATGGACTCACCGGTAATGCCAGATACGACGAACAGGTTCAGTCCCAGCGGCGGCGTGATAAAGCCCACACCCAACGCGGTGATCATCATGATGCAGAACTGAATCTCGTTCATGCCGATATTGTCGGCCAGCGGTTTCAGGATTGGTGCCAGGATCACGATGTTCGGCGTTGTCTCCATCACGCAGCCTGCCGCGATCAGGATGCCGATCATCAGCAAGATCAACAGATAGGGATCATCGGTCATCGACGTGACCGAGGCCACGAAACCCTGCGGGACCCCCATGATCGCCAGTGCTTCGGCCAAGGGTGCCGAGAATGCGATGATCGGCAGGATGACTCCGTTCACCTTGGCCGAACTGACCAACATCGATGGAAAGTCTGCCAGCGTCAGTGTGCGCAGGATGAAACCCATGATTATGGTGACGACAACGGCCGTTGCGCCGGCTTCGGTCGGGGTCAGGCGACCTGAGAAGATGCCGTAGAAGATGATCCCCGGCACGATAAACGCGTACCAGCCCGATTTCAGCGCCTTGCCCAGATTGGCCAGCCATTCCCCCATGGTCATCATGCCGCCACCCTCATAGGCATAAAGGCGGTTCACGATGATGTTTGTGATCAGGATCGACACCAGGATGGCCAGACCCGGGATCAAGGCTGCAAGAAACAGGGTCGAGGCGGAAATACCCAGCACGAGGCCGATGATGATATAGGCGATCGAGGGCGGGATCAGGATACCGGTACAGGCACCAGCCGCAACCAGAGCACAGGCATAGGGGCGCGGATATCCGCTCTCCACCAGCCGGTTGATGGTCATGCGACCCACCGCAGCCGCCCCGGCGGCATCCGACCCCGAAATCGCGGCAAACATGCCGCAGACCAGAACCGTGGCCGACCCGAACCCGCCCTTGGCAAAGCATGTCAGCGCCTCGGCTACGTCCAGGAATTTGCGCGACAGACCGGTCCGTACCAGAACGTCTCCGGTCAGGATGAACAACGGAACAGCGGTCAGGGCGAATGCGTCGATACCTGTGAACAGGCTTTCTCCGACCAGGCTGAGTGGCAGATCACCGGACATGATCAGCATCACGATCGCTGCTGTGCCAATGGCGGCCCAAACGGGCACGGCCAAGGCGATCAGGCCCACGAACAGGATCACCGGCAGGTAAAAATCCCAGCCCAGCTCAACGGTTTGATTGAGGGAATTCCAAAGCATTCGTGTTCTCCTCAGTCAAACAGCTTGTCGCCTTCGAAGACGGGGGTGCCGTCACGAAGTGATTTCACGTCACGCAGGAAGGATTGGATCAGCCGCCATATCATCAGGGCGAATCCTGCGGGCACCGCCATAAGAAACCAGACTTTCGAGACCCGAAGCCCATCCGTGACCGAGCCGAACTTGGCCGAGACATGAACCGCCTCATACGACCAGTAGAGCGCGATGATCGCCACGCCGAACATCACGAGATCGCCGAAAATATAAAGCACCGCCTTGGGGCGTGGTCCGATGTAATGCATGATCACATCGATCCGGATATGGGCCCGTTCTTTCACCGCAGCCGCGGCACCAATCCACGCGAGGTAGATGAAGGAATACCGAACGATTTCCTCGCCCCAGATCGACGAATAGGCAAAAATCTCGCGCCGCAGCACCTCGATGGCCATAGTGATAACCAGCATCACGTAGAACACCAGCAGCAACCAGCGCTCTGCGTTTCGGTTTATGTTTTGAAGAATGGTCATCTGATCCTCCGGCGCAGGGACAGCCTGACCCGCGCCTGATGTGGCGGGTTGTTGTCGGGCTGACTGAAAGTAAGGTTCGTGGACGCCCGTCAGGCGTCCACGGCTTGGGCCTTAGGCGTCGTGGACGTAATATTTGCCCTGAGTACCGGCGGCTTCGACCAGCTTTTCGAAGTTTTCCATCGATCCAGCCAGTTCCGTCTTGAACGGATCCCAATCGGCGTTCTGATACCCGCCGGCATCCTGCCACTCCGCCAGTTGGTCGTCACTGAGCGAGTGGAACTGCACCCCGGCCTTGTTCAGCTCGGCCATGGCATAGGCGCGGGCCGACGGAACCTTGGACAGGTTCTGATGGCTGGTCATTTCCGACCCCCACATGATGCCTTCCTGCACATCAGCCGGCATCGAGTTGAACCATTCCAGATTACAGGAATAAACTTGGCTGTCCGGCACCGCCTGCGTGAAGGTCACATGGCTTAGGATGTCCTTGAAACCGAAGACATAGAGCGCACCAACCGAAGGATCGAGCGCATCCGCAACGCCCTGCTTGATGGCCGAGGGGGTCTCGCCCCAGGCAACGGGCGTCGGGTTGGCGCCGACCATCCGGTAGTATTGTTGCAGCATCTTGGATCCCGGCACGCGGAACTTGATCCCGCTCATATCACCGGGTGTGAGCACGGCATTGCCGCCCTGACGAACCGCAACGACGCGCGGGTCGATGTTCACATAGAACAAAGCCTTGAAACCTGCCGCTTCGACCTTGGGGTGAACCTCACTTTTCCATGTGTCCGAATTGACGAGGTTGGTGAAACGCTGGTTCGAGCCGCACAGGTACGGCATGTTGATCAGGTCGACTGTCGACGCGAACGGCGCGAAATTCGACAGCGAATGCTGCGCGGCCTGAATGGTACCGCCCTGCACTTTCTGCACCAGCGCGCCGCCTGCACCAAGCTGACCGCCGGGGGCCAGTTTGACATAGACCTTGCCGTTGGTGGCGTTCTGAATGTTTTCTTTCAGGTCCAGCTGCATGATCGGATAGCTGCGCGACGCGCCAAGCACATAGGCCGTGGCCACGGTCATTACGTGATCCGCGGCCTTTTCACGCTCGCTTTCTTCCTTCGCGGTCTGCGCGGCGGCCTCGGAAGACCACAAAACGCCCCCTGCCCCAGCGACCAATGCGGCCGTAAATGAGCCACTGGCGCTCAGTTTCAGAAAATTGCGGCGCTCGGCCGATGCCAGTTCGGTCTTGTCGGTTTTCATCAATTGCCCTCCCAAGCAAAAGTTCAGCTGCCGTTTTGTGCGTCCCGGTCAGCTTCCTTTTTCAGAATTGCGACAACGAACAGGATCGAAGCCGCGAACAGAACCAACATCTCTCCAACGTCGCCAAGAAACGCGCTGCTCGCAAAAGCACCCAAAGCGACATTTGCGAAATAGATCGCAAAAACGATGACTGATGCAGCGAGGTACATTTCCGGGACTCCCTTCAGAATCGGCTCAAATACATTTGTAAGCGCTTACATCATAAATGCAAGCGCTTACATAAACGCTTTTATCCCTGGAAAAATGCGACTAACTTAGGCGAACCGGAATTGAGAGTTCGAGAATGTCAAAACATCGGTCCGCACCGACGCTGGATGACGTTGCCAAGGCAGCAGGCGTTTCAACTGCCACCGTGTCACGGTGCCTGAACACCCCGCAACAGGTGGTCGAGGCAACGCGGAAACGTGTTCTTTCTGCCGTAGAGACCCTTGGCTACACGCCGAATTTTGCAGCCCGAGTGATGGCTGCACGGCGTTCTTTCACGATCGGTGCAATAATTCCGACGATGGAAAATGCAATCTTCGCAAGGGGGTTGCAGGCGTTCCAAGAGGAGATTCACAAACAGGGCTACACCTTGCTGGTCTCCAGCTCGGCCTACCAGCCGGCCGCAGAAGAAGAACAGATCCGAACACTGGTTGCGCGGGGCGTGGACGGGCTGTTGCTGATCGGGCATGACCGGGACGCGCAAATCTACGACTATCTCGAAAAGCGAAAAGTGCCGGCCCTTGTCGCGTGGTCCTTCCTGCCAGACGAACCAATACCGTCCGTCGGGTTTGACAACAGGCGGGCGATGGAGGCTTTGACAAGCAAGATCATCGAATTAGGCCATACGCGTTTGGCAACGATTTCAGGCATCAGCAAGGGCAACGACCGTGCGCGTCTGAGGATCCAGGGGATAAAAGACGCGATGTCCCGACATGGACTGTCGCAAGACGACCTTTCGGTGATCGAAACCTCGTATGAGATTGAAAACGGCGCCGATGCGTTCAAGCATCTCATGTCGAATGACAATCCGCCGACCGCGGTGTTGTGCGGCAACGACGTTCTGGCCGTCGGTGCGGTACGGCAAGCTCAGCAGATGGGACTGCGGGTGCCCGAAGATGTATCGATCACCGGATTTGATGATATCGAGCTTGCGCGCATTGTCGCCCCTGCCCTGACAACTGTCCATGTTCCTCATCGTGACATGGGACGCAAGGCTGCTCAGGCGTTGATTCAGATGATCGAATCCAACGCACCGGGCAAATCTGTTGAACTGCCGACGCACATCGTTGGCAGAGAGTCCTTGCTTGGCCTCAACAGCTAGAACCGGCTTTCCCTTTCCTAGCCCGTTTAGCAGATCCGTGGAAACACGTGCCGGCTAGATCCGTGAAGGCGGTGGCAAAGCCACGCAGCGCCACCTTTTTTGATGAAATAACAGCGCCTTACAGTCCGGTTTTGGAGCGGGTAGCGGGAATCGAACCCGCGCGTTCAGCTTGGGAAGCTGACAGGCTACCATTACATCATACCCGCCTTGTCAGATGAAATAACACCAGAACATCCAGACGTTCAACCCGGATCGCAACCAACCTTTTTCGGGTTCTTACTCGGTTCGGGCTCGCAGGCTGTCGATCAGGGACTGGTCGACTGCCAAGGTCTTGCCTGCCGCTTCCAAGGTACGGCGATCCAGATGCTGGGGGTTCAGATCAACCCCTTCCGAAAACGCCTCGACAATGGCCTTCATTGCCGTGATCCTGGCATATTTCTTGTTGTTGGACGGGATCACGTGCCAAGGGGCAACTTCCGTCGACGTGCGTGCCAGCATTTCATCCACGGCCACCTCTGCGACATCCCATTTTTCGCGGTTTCTGAAATCTTCATAAGTCAGCTTCCAGCGTTTCATCGGGTTGGTCAGCCGCTCGGTAAATCGGCGCATCTGCTCTTCCTGCGAAATGTGGAAGAACAGTTTCACGATTCGAGTCCCGTCATCGACCAGCATTCGTTCGAAATCATTGATTTCCTGATAGGCGGCCCGCCAGCGTGTTTCCGGGGTCAGCTTTTCGATCCGCTCAACCAAAACCCGGCCATACCAGCTGCGGTCGAAGGCGGAGATCGCACCCGAAGGCGGCAGGCGTTCCCAGAAACGCAACAGATAATGCCGGTTGAGATAGTAGTTCCGGGGCGCGCCGATCGGCCAGACCTTGAAGCTGCGCGGGTCCAGGGCCTGGCTGATCCTGCGAATGGTCCCCCCTTTTCCGGCAGCGTCCCACCCTTCGAACACCAACACGCCCTTGAGCCCATGAAACAGATAGGCTTGCTGAATTCTGGCCAATCGTGTCTGCAATTCGATCAACTGATCGAAGTAGACCTTTTTGTTCAGTTTCCTGGTCAGATCCGCATCCGAGAGTTTTGGGGGGTGATGTTTACTCATGCTGCCACCTGATCAATGCATACTGGATCAGGGTATTCTGAAACCTTCTGCAAATTCGACATTGATCAGGGTCAAATGCAAAAGGCCGGGCGCTGAGCCCGGCCTTTGCAGTCTGTGTCGTTCAGATCAGGCGCGGCGACGACGGCCACCACCGCGACGTCCACCTACGGGTCCTGCGGCACCCGCTTCGTCCGGTGCTTTGTTGAACCGGATCCACTCACCGCCATGTGGGTCGTTGTTGGTCAGCAGGTTTGCCGCGCGGATGGCTTCCATTTCCTTGCCGGCGCGCGGCTTGGTCGATCCCAGACCGAACATCTGCGCGAAGGTTTCATCGTCCATGCCTTCAGGCAGGATGATACCGGCCGCAGCCACGGCCTCTTTTTTCTCGGCGATCTTCTTCTGCGTCACGGGCAACGCCACCGGGTTCATGATGGCCGAGGTCATGCCCGCGCCCATCGCCATCGGCAGGAACGCGTTGTTGATGCCGTGACGGTTCGGCAAACCGAACGAGATGTTGGACGCACCGCAGGTGGTGTTCACGCCCAGTTCTTCGCGCAGACGACGGACCAGCGCGAACACTTGCTGACCGGCGGTCGCCATCGCACCGATGGGCATGACCAGCGGGTCAACCACGATGTCATGAGCAGGGATGCCGAAATCGGCAGCGCGCTCGACGATCTTCTTGGCGACGTCAAAGCGCACATCGGGGTCTTCCGAAATACCCGTGTCATCGTTCGAGATCGCCACAACCGGTACGTTGTACTTTTTGACCAGCGGTAGAACCAGTTCCAGACGCTCTTCTTCGCCGGTGACCGAATTCAGCAGCGGACGACCTTCAGCCGCCTCAAGACCGGCTTCCAGCGCGCCCGGAACCGACGAGTCGATACACAGCGGCACGTCTACCAGACCCTGCACCAGCTCGACGATCTTTCGCATCAGCGGTGGTTCGGTCTCGTTCGGGTTGGGGTTCGAGTTGTAGACAACGCCCGCATTGATATCCAGAACGGTCGCGCCAGCCGCCACCTGAGCCAAGGCGTCCTTTTCAACGGTCGAAAAGTCGCCCGCTTCCAGCTCGGCGGCCAGTTTCTTACGGCCGGTCGGGTTGATCCGTTCACCGATCACGCAGAACGGTTCATCAAAGCCCAGGACGGCTGTTTTTGTTTTTGATTCTACGACTGTTCGGGTCATGTCCGTTCCTTAGGAGTTTACAGGCTTTGCCGAAGCGCCGCCGTTATTGATCGCCCAGTTGGCGTTGGTCTTGATCCCGCCCAGCGGGAAGAAGTGCACGTTGGTGATGTTGAAATCCGGGTTGGCCGCCTTGTGGTTGGCCAGTTCGGTCACGACATCGGTCGGCTCGTAGGGCAGCAACAGCTTGGAGACATCCATGGCGCGCTTTTGCAGAACCTTCAGAGACGGCCCAACGCCACACGCGATGGCGAATTTGATCAGGGTTTGCAGCTTGGCCGGGCCCGCGATTCCGATATGTATCGGCAGATCGATGCCTGCTTCTTTCAGGCTGTCGGCCCAGGCGATGATCGGCTTGGCGTCAAAGGCGAACTGTGTTGCCAGCGCCATTTCGGCATCCGTGGTCTCGTTGAACTTCTGCTTCCAGCGCAACGCGTCATCGACGTTCTTGGTCGAACCGTCGGGGTCGATGTCCTTGTTGCCTTCGGGGTGGCCCGCCACGTGCAGGCGCTTGAAGCCCGCCTTGTCAAACAGACCGGTTTCCAACAACTGCATCGAGCTGTCGAATTCGCCGTGCGGGTTGGCGACACCGCCCGCCAGCAACAACGCCTGTTCAACGCCTGCTTCGCCCTGATACATGGAAATCCAGTTTTCCAACGTCGCCGCATCCTTGATGATGCGTGCCGGAAAATGCGGCATGACAGGGTAACCTTCCGCCGCAATTCGCTTGGCCGTCTTGACCATGTCTTCGATGGGCGTGCCCTCGATATGGGCGATGTAAACGCGTGTCCCCTCGGGCAGCAGCGCGCGGAAATCGTCGACCTTTTCGGCGGTACGCGGCATGACCTCGATCGAATAGCCTTGCAAAAAGGCTTCGACGGTCGGATTTACTGGGCCACTTTCGACCGCATCACGTTTCTTGAAGTTCAGCAAAGCCATTTCGGCCTCCCATAAAGTCTGGGGCTCATGCCCAACCGTCATTTGCGATCAGCGCTTTGACGCGGTCCTGATCGTATTCCGTTTCCAGACGCACAGCCTCGGCTTCGGCAATCTCGGCAGGATCGCCTTCGACCGCGAAAGGTTCGGCTTTGCGCCATTCGGCCAGATAGGCATCACTGTCCTTGGCGTTCACCTTCATTGCGGCACGGTCGATTGCTTGTTCAAACCGTTCTTCCAACTGCCGCTTTGCGCCACGACGGCCTTTGCCGACGATGACCTGAGCGGGAATGTCGCGCCAATACACGATGGTGACGTCAGGCATTGCTGTGATTCCTCCTAACCCGATGGGCCGGTTCTAAACTTCAATGTAGGCCTGGGTCGGTCGATTTTCGACACACGACGCTTTCCAAACGACGTTTTGCGCCCACTGCTGTGTAAGTGGCTTTTACCCAGTTTCCGGGAAAACGCGCATATCAAAATTCTCATCGTCTCTATGAAAGCGCTGCATGAAAAAGAAAAACCCCGGACGGGAAAAACCGCCCGGGGCAAGAATTGATGCGGCAAATGGCCTTAGCCGACCAAACCGCCATCTTCGCGCGTAATGGCGATAATGGCCGAGCGTGGCACCGAGTCCCCGCCTTCAGGCCAATGGCTGTTGCCATCTTCGCCCGGGTGCTGAATGCCGACAAACATCGTACGACGGTCCGGCGACCAGCTGAGACCGGTGACCTCGCATTCGTTGGGGCCAACCAGAAAACGGCGGATTTCGCCGGTGACAGGGTCGCCTGCCAGCATCTGGTTGTTGCCCTGCCCGGCGAAGTCTCCTTCGTTGCCATAATTGCCATCGGTCTGGATCCACAGCAAGCCGTTGCTGTCGAATTTCAAACCGTCGGGTGAGTTGAACATATTGTCGACGTTCACGTTCTCGGATCCGGCATAGGCGTCTTGGTGGACGGTGGGATTGCCTGCCAGAACGTACAGATCCCAGCCAAAGCCAGCGGCAGCATGATCGCCGCCAACCGGGCGCCAGCGAACGATCTGACCGTAGTTGTTCTTGTCCCGCGGGTTCGGGCCGTTGGCCGAGGTATCGTCGCCCCCTGCATTCGGCTTCACGCCACGATTCTTGTTGTTGGTCAAGCAACAGTAAACCTCGGGCGCGTTTGGATTAGCCGCAACCCACTCGGGACGATCCATGGTGGTTGCTCCAACCGCCGAAGCAGCCTGACGGGTGTGGATGCTGATCTCGGCCTGCGAGGCCATGCCAGTGCTTTCCGGCGTCAGATCAAGCCACTCACCGTTTCCATCGTCGTTGAACTTGGCAACCGAAAGTGTGCCTTTTTCCAACAGTGCGTTTGTGTCCACACCAGCGGCATAAACACCTTCCGAGACAAAGCGGTAAAGAAACTCGCCGCGTTCATCATCGCCCATGTAAACGACGACGCGACCGTCATTGTTTACTATGACTTCGGCGTTTTCGTGCTTGAAGCGTCCCAGAGCGGTCAGTTTTCGCGGAGTCGAGGTTGGATCAGTCGGATCGATCTCAACCACAAAACCAGCACGGTTCGGTTCGTTTGGGTTTTTCGAGACGTCGAACCGGTCATCAATTTTGGCCCAACCGTAACCCCAGTCTTTTGACGACACGCCATAACGTTTCAGATCAGCATTGACCTCGTGATTTTCGTCTTCGGCCGAGAAGTAACCATTGAAGTTTTCTTCACAAGCTAGGTAAGTGCCCCACGGCGTCACGCCATTTCCGCAATTGTTCCATGTTCCCTTGCACGTCGTTCCGGACGGATCGGCGGCCGTTTTCATCAAGTCATGACCGGCGGCCGGACCCGTAATGGACATTTCGGTCTGCGGTGTAACGCGGCGGTTATAGGGGCTGTCCTTCACGATGCCCCACTTGCCATCGGTGCTCGCGATTTCCACGATCGTGACACCATGCGCCATCATGCCCTTTGCGATGTCGTCATCGGATGCTGGCTTGGCGTCCGGATTGTTGCCCCACAGGATGTCACGATTGGTATATTCGTTGTTTACAACCAGCAGAACGTGACCGTCATGCAAGAAAATGTCCTGACCATCGGTATTGTCACCAAAGGCGCGTTCCTGGCTAGCAGCTGTACCACGGGTCGCGTGATCGAACTCTGGCGCGTCCGACCAAAGCGGATCGCCCCAGCGAACCATAACATCCGCCTTGTATCCAGCCGGAACAATGACCTCGTCCGCAGTCGATACGGGAATCGCCTCAAACGCGAAGCGGTTGGAAACCGCGTGAGCCCCTGAAGGAATCAGCGAGCCACCAACAGCTGTGAAACTACCCATCGCCAAAACGCCGCCCAAAAAACCGCGACGGGACAATGCGCGTTCGACAACGCGATCAAATTCACATTCTTCTGGGCGCGGATTTACGACTTCATCGAATTCGTCGAAGGAAAGGATGCGCTCATCTTTCATTGCGGTCTCCGTATCTGGCTGAGAGCTAATAGATAAACCCGAACGTGGGTTCGCCCATGGAGATCGCATCATTTTGTGAACGGCATGTGACACGCGCGTTAATTTCAAAATTGAAATCACTTGCACGTCAGCAATCCCCCGCCTAGGGTCGGGGTAACTCGAAAATCGGAGGGCGTAAAGATGGCGCCCAAGCGTCCCAAAGGTGCGGGCGCGTTCCCGAAAGCGGTCGAAAGCCCCGCGCCGGCAAGACCCGATCCGGATGCTCTTTATGCGGCACTGGATCTGGGGACAAATAGTTGCCGCATGTTGATAGCCCAGCCCAAGGGAAGTGGGTTCCATGTGGTCGACAGTTTCTCCAAATCCGTGCAGTTGGGCGCGGGTCTGGAACGCACCGGACGACTGTCGCGGGCGTCGATGTCGCGTACCGTTCAGGCATTGCGAATCTGTCAGCAAAAGCTGAAACGCAACAAGGTCAAACGGATGCGTCTGATCGCGACCGAGGCGTGCCGCCGCGCCAAGAACTCGCGCGAGTTCATCCGGCAGGTGAAGCGCGAAACCGGCCTGACGCTCGAGATCATTCAGCCCGAGGAAGAAGCCCGTCTGGCGGTGATTTCCTGTGCCCCACTGGTTTCGACCAAGACCGAGCAGTTGCTGGTCGTCGATATCGGAGGCGGCTCGACCGAATTGGTCTGGATTGACATCTCGTCCGTTCCACGGCGCGACCGACCTGCGGCCATCATGCGGCTGCATCACGGGTTTCACACTGTCGACAGCCCTTTTCCCGCGGCCAAGGTCGTTGACTGGATCAGCGTACCGCTGGGCGTCGCAACGCTGCGGGACCAGTTCAATGATGTCGAAGATGACGCGGCCCGTTTCGCGTTGATGAGTTGGTTTTTCGAAGAAAACCTTGCCGACTTTGCCCCCTACAAGGACGAACAGGCGCGCGAAGGATTTCAGATCGTCGGCACCAGCGGCACGGTCACTACTGTGGCGGCATCGCACCTGGGCCTCAAGCGCTATGACCGGACCAAAGTGGACGGGCTGCGCATGACCAGCGATCAGATTGACAAAGTCATACGCGGGTATTTAGAACTCGGCCCTCATGGGCGGCGCCGGGACCCTCGCATTGGTGAAGACCGGCAAGCCCTGATCATGTCCGGCTCGGCTATATTGCAGGCATTGCTCCGTTGCTGGCCCACCGACCGCCTTTCGGTGGCGGACCGGGGGCTGCGCGAAGGTCTGCTTTATGCGCAGATGAGCGCGGACGGTGTATTGGAAGACGGACCGTTCTGATGGCGAAGACACCAAGTGGAAAAAACAATTCGGGCCGCGGGCAACGCGACCTGAAGGTCAAGGTCAAGACAGCACGCGGGCGCAAGCTCAGCTCGACCCGCTGGCTCGAGCGGCAACTGAACGATCCGTATGTCAAGCGTGCGCAATCCGAAGGCTACCGGGGGCGCGCAGCTTACAAGATTTTGGAACTGGACGACAAATTCCGCTTTCTCGTGCCCGGGGCGCGGGTTGTGGATCTGGGCTGTGCGCCCGGCGGTTGGTGTCAGGTGGCCGTCAAACGCGTGAACGCGCTGGGCGAAAAGTCAGGCAAACGGATCGGAACCGTGCTGGGCATCGACCTGCAAGAGGTCGAACCAATCGCCGGGGCCGAAATCCACGTTCTGGATTTCATGGAAGATGACGCCGACCAGAAGGTCAAAGACTGGCTGGGCGGCAAGGCAGACGTCGTGATGTCGGATATGGCGGCGGCATCTTCGGGGCACAAGCAGACCGATCACCTGCGCATCATGGCGCTGTGCGAAACTGCCGCCTATTTCGCCTTTGACGTTCTGGAAGAAGGCGGCACTTTTGTTGCCAAGGTTCTGGCTGGGGGGGCTGAGGGCGATCTGCAAAAGTTGCTCAAGCAGAAATTCCAGAAAGTCGCCAATGTCAAACCGCCGGCGTCTCGCTCGGACAGTTCGGAAAAATTCGTTGTGGCAACCGGGTTTCGAGGCGGCTCTTAATCATCTAGCCGGATAAGATTTCCGCTCAGACGCTGTTCACGCAAGGACGTGGCAGCCATTCCCTGCAACATCAGCGTATCTCCGTGCGTCACGTATGATGGTTCCCGGTTACGCAGGTCTTCGATCCGCTGGGCTAGTGAAACCGAGCTTGAACCCGGCATCTTCCGCATTGTTGCTTCGTTGGACATGGCTCACCTCGGATCAGCACTTTGTTCTTGGCTGTAACAAGGAATTCTGCCGTCAAAATGAAAGAATTCGGGCACGGATGTGCCGGATCAACGCCCGAACTGTTGCGACAATTGCAGCAGGTTCGGATCATCAGGCAACCTGTCCAGCGCCTCTTGCAGCACTACGCGCGCAGCTTCCGGGCCACGATTGATCTGCGCCAATTGCACCAGCATCGGCCACGCCTCTGCCCTCTGCGGGTCCAGCGTCACGACCTCTCTGAACGCCTGTTCCGCCGCCTGCGCGTTGCGAAGCGTCAAAGCCATGCCCCCCAGAACAAGATGGGTTTCCGGGGCGTCCAACCTGTTCGAAATGACCTGCTGCCATTCCGACATACCCTGCCCAAGCTTGGCCCGCTGCTCAGCCGTCAAGCCCTGCGGCGGTATGCTCAGGAACTCTTTGGCGGCGGCGATGCGCACGTTTCGCAGAGGATCAGACAGCAACGGCTCGAGCCTGCGCACCTGATCTGCCAGGCTGGCCTGACGTTGTAGCGCCGCTGCATTTGCTCGTATCAGCGGGTCAACGTCCTGCAAAAGCGGCGCTGTGTCAGCCGCGATCTGTGGCGACCCAAACGGTTGCAACAGATAAGCAGCGGTCGCTCTGACGATCCCGGGCTGCGCCGCATCCATTGCGACCGCAAGCAAACCTTCGGGCGTGTCGAGCTGCCCTTCGGCCGCGGCTTTGAAAACTGTCCCATAATGCGGGCGTCGATTTGGCGATCCCGGAAACCAGCCCTCTATCTGGCTTGCGGCCCAGGCCTGATCCTGGTCTTGATGGCAGTCCGTGCAGGCATCAACGCCCAGCCCAAGATCCGGTCGCGGTATGCGAAAACTGTGATCGCGTCGACCGTCAACACCCATGTAGGTCCGCTCGATCATGTGGCAGCTTTTGCACTGGGCACCTTCGCTGTCTTCCGGGTGATTGTGATGCGCAGGCGTGTCATAGTCCTTTGCGGCAAGGGTTACGAATTCCGGATTTCCGGCAGGCGAATGGCACTGTGTGCAAACCCCGTTTCCGTCGGCTTTCAAGTCTGCGCTGTGTGGTTCGTGGCAGTTCATGCATCCGACGCCCTGCGCGTACATCCGGGATTGCAGGAACGAGCCGTAGACGTAAACCTCATCCAGAATTTGCCCGTCGGGATGATAGGAACCGGGGCGCAGCACGGCCAGATTATAAGCATCATGATACGGGGTTCCCGGAGCCGGGTTTCCGTTGCCATGCGCCTCGCGCCGGGAATGACATCCGGCGCATTGCTGTATTTCTTCTTCGGTCCGCCCCTTGCCCCAACTCAACAGAAAGCCGGCATTGGCCAGGCCATCTGAAGAACGCTTTTCCCGGACCCAGTCGATATGTGCGGACCCCGGCCCATGGCAGGCCTCGCACCCGACCCCAATTTCGACCTGCTGTGACGTGTAGCTTCTGGTTTGAGGGTCGTAGTTCTTCTCAAAACCCGTGGCATGACATTCGGCGCAGCGCGCGTTCCAGTTTTTGTAAGGGCCGGTCCAATGCAACCCGTCATCGGGCGGCAGGTCCTGATCAGGGTACAGGTGATACCAGCGCTTTTGTTCTGTGTCCCAAACAACGTCGAAACTTTGCAACCGTCCCGGTTCGGTCTCGAAAAGGTATTGCTGCAAGGGTTCGATTCCAACGACGGAATGTACGTCATATTCCGTCGTTGCACCGTCTTTTTCCGTTACGCGGGCGGTGAACCTACCCGCCTCATTTTTGAATTGGACGGACATGCCGTCATGATCGAACCGGGTACCGTTGAAATCCGCCACAACAGCGCCGTCAGCGGGGTTTGTCCAGGCCAGCGCATGGTGTGACGCGGCCCAGGCTTCGGCTTCTGGCTGATGACAGTCGGTACACTGGTCTGAACCCACATACTCTGCCGTCTGCGCCTGAACTTCACCAGCAATTGCAAGGCAGGCCAGTATCAGGGCAAATCTCATGCCGTATCTCCTTGGCTGGCTTTTTGCAGATCAATCAATGCACCGTTGTATTCGGCGCCCAAGATCAGGATCGCCGAATAGAGATACAGGAAAATCAATGCCGCCATGGCCCCCGCCAATCCAGCATAGGTAGCGCTGTAGGTGGCGAACTGGCTGATATAAATTGAAAACGCCCACCCACCAGCCGCCCACAAGACCAAAGTCAACAAGACGCCAGGCAAAATCTGCATCAGGCTGTGCCTGCGAGTCGGCAGCACAAGATGCGCCAGAAGAACGGTGCCCGCAGGAACCGCCACGGTGAACGTCCAGCGCAGGCGATCCACGGAAAACCAGTTGGCCACGGCAACTTCCGTGTGTTCAGCCACCAGTTTCGTATAGACCGGCAATACCACCTCGACCGCGGCAATGATCAGAATGGCCGACCCGCCCAGAATGACCAGCACCAGACAAAGCAGTCGGGTTTTCCAGAAAGGCCAACTGTCTTCGTCGTGGTAGGCCTGGTTCATGGCTGCACGTACGGCAGCCACGCCGTTGGAGGCAAAGTAAATCGCCAGCAGCCCCCCCAAGGTGATGACACCCGAGCCGGATCCGGCCAGAACGGCCCGCAGTTCGGCCACGATCGGATCTGCGACGTCCTTGGGCCACGCTCCGAAAATCAGGTCAATTAACTCATCGGTGACATAGCCTTGAGATAACGCCCCTGCCAGCGCCACGGTGAACAGCACAAAGGGAAACAGCGCCATCATCAGCGACATGGCCACGTGGCTGCTCATGACGAAACCGTTCTTTCTGCTGAACCGGCGGATCGACAGCCAAAGTGCCTGAACAGGTCGGCCAAATAAGGGATTCGCGGCAGTGGTCATGCTGCAACCCTAACCTGCCGAAATAGAACACAGAACCCGTCGTAAAAATCTATTTGTAGAATGAGCGCCAACAAACGCCTGAACGCATTGCATAAACAAGACCTCGCGTGCAGGATTGGGTCACGCAGGATGGGAAATGGGCACTGCTTGTGCCGGACACAGGATACCGAATGACCCCGGATCAAAAAGACATCACGGTTAGACCCAAGCTTCGATTGTCCGTTGTCCGGGATACATGCATCATCGCGACCCTGATCGTGCTGGGCCTCTATGCCGGTGCGAACTTCCTGATCCCGCTGGCCATGGCGCTGTTGGTCAATGTTCTGATCATCGCGCTGAGCGATCGCGTCGTAGCCCTGACCCGCGCTCCGGTCTGGCTGGCCAATATTGCCGGTGTGACCGTCGTTCTGGCGGGTTTGTTCATGATCATGTACGTGCTGGGCAGTCAGGCGACGCAGTTTGCACGATCCATCAGCACCTATGAAAACCAGTTTGACGGCGCGGTCGAGCGTGTAACGGGACTGGTCGGCAACGACGTGACCACCTTCATTCGTGACAATCTGGTCAGTATCGACATGTCCTATGTCGCACGCGTGTTGCTGGGCAGCGCCACTTCATTGTTGAACCAGTTCTTCCTGATCAGCCTTTATGTCGCCTTTCTGATGGCCGAACGGCTTGCCTTTCGGAAAAAGATCCAACTGGCCGCCGGAAATCCTGTCGCCGCAGCAGAGTTTTCCACCATGCTCGATGCGATTTCGGTCAGCTTGCAGCGCTATGTCGGCGTCAAAACCCTGATCAGCCTGATAACGGCAACCATCAGCTATACGGTTTTCCGCTCGCTTGGTCTGGAATACGCGGAAACCTGGGCCGTATTGACCTTTGCCCTGAATTTCATCCCCTCGATCGGTTCGATCATAGCGGTGTTTTTTCCGGCCATGATCGCGCTTGTTCAATTCGAAACGATCCTTCCCTTCCTGGTGATCGTGCTGGGATGTGGAACGATCCAATTCCTGATCGGCAATTTCCTGGATCCGGCCATGCTTGGCCGATCCCTGAACATGTCGACCTTTCTTGTCATTCTGGCCCTGACCTTCTGGACAACGGTCTGGGGTCTGATCGGCGCGTTTCTGAGCGTTCCTCTGACCGTATGCATCCTGATCGTGTTCAGCCACATCCCGGCCCTTCGACCGGTCGCCATACTGATGTCATTGGATGGCAGGTTGGGCGAGGATAACAGTCAGGCCGCAGCAAGCTAGGTCATGAAGCGCCCCCTGTTCATCGGATCGGATATCTACCGCAACTCGACCTACGGTTCAAAACACCCGCTGGCCATCCCACGGGTTTCAACCGTCATCGATCTGTGTCGCGAACTGGGTTGGTTGACGCCCGAAAACTACCGCGTCAGCCCCTGCGCAAAGCCAAGTGTATTGGAAAGGTTTCATACGCCGGACTATATCGCCGCCCTGCAAAAGGCAGAAGCGGACCAGCGTGTCACGGGCGAAACACGGGATAAATACGGTTTGGGGACTCTGTCGAACCCGGTCTTCGCCGAAATGTACCGCCGGCCGGCAACCGCCGCCGGTGGTTCCATGCTGGCCGCCGAACTGATCCGGGATGGAGGGATCGTTTTCAACCCTGCGGGCGGCACCCACCATGGCCTTGCGGACCGGGCGAACGGGTTTTGTTATCTGAACGATCCGGTTCTGGCGATACAGACCCTTTTGAACGCTGGCCTGGATCGCGTTGTCTATGTCGACATCGACGCCCATCATTGCGACGGGGTTGAACTTGCGTTTCACGGGTCAGACAGAGTTCGGATGATCTCGGTCCATGAAGCGCGGCGATGGCCTTTCACTGGCCAACTTGAGGAAGACGCCGGTGGCGCGGCCTTCAACCTGCCTGTTCCAAGGAATCTGAACGACGACGAATTCGCCGCCATTCTGGATCAATTGATCCTGCCAGCGTCCGAGGCGTTCAAACCGCAAGCCATTGTCCTGCAATGCGGGGCCGACGCCGTGGCCGAAGACCCGCTTTCGCGTTTGACCCTGTCCAACAACGCGCATTGGCGAACAGTCGCGGCGCTGAAGCCTCTTTCGCCTCGTTTTCTGGTTCTGGGTGGCGGCGGATACAATCCCTGGTCCGTGGGGCGCTTGTGGAGCGGCGTCTGGGCCACCCTAAATGATTTCGAAATTCCTGACACACTTGACGTCGGTGCACAGAAAATCCTGCGGGATCTGACCTGGAGCAGGGCCGCGGGACAGGCGCCTCACCCTCACTGGCTGGACAGTTTGCGCGACGCGCCAAACACTGGGCCCATACGACAGGAACTGAGGAAAGATTTGCACCACCTCACCGCCAGGCATTCACGGTAGATCGGTCCGCCAAAGCCTGTTAGCATTCCGATATTTCGGGATATTCCTGACCGGCTTACCCCCTGTTCCGTTATCAATTCGTTTCTTCCAGCTTGGCACCGATTGGACCACCACCCATGAATGCACTTAATCAGATACTTGATCTCAAAACCCGCATGGGCCAGTCCATCATCGGGCAAACCGAGGTCATCGACCGACTGCTGATCGGGATGCTGGCCAACGGAAACCTTCTGATCGAAGGTCTGCCCGGATTGGCCAAAACACGTGCCGTCAAGGCGATGGCGCGCAATTTGGATGCAGACTTCAGCAGGATCCAGTTCACACCTGACCTGCTGCCTTCAGACGTGACGGGAACCGAGGTGTTTCAACAAACTGACGAAGGCGGCACCTTTCGGTTCGAACCCGGGCCGATCTTTGCCAATATCGTCCTCGCTGACGAAATCAACAGGGCACCGGCCAAGGTGCAGGCCGCTTTGCTGGAGGCGATGGAAGAACGCCAGGTTACGGTTTCCGGGACCACCCACAAGATGGAACCGCTGTTCATCGTGATGGCAACCCAGAACCCTATTGAACAAGAAGGCACCTATCCCCTGCCCGAAGCGCAGATGGACCGGTTCCTGATGCATGTTCAGATCACCTATCCGCCGGTCGAGGACGAGGTTGAAGTGATCCGACTGGTGCGGGGCGAAGAGATTGCCGCCGGGAAAGGCGCGTCAAGCGAGCCACCACCGACAATCCCGCAGGACGCCGTTTTTGCAGCGCGTTGGGAAATCGGGCAGATCCATGTTTCGGACGCAATGGATCGCTATATGGCCGATCTGGTTCAGGCGACCCGGACGCCTGCGGCGCTCAGCGAAGAACTGGCCAGCTGGATCGAAATCGGTGCCAGCCCGCGTGCCTCATTGGCACTGGACAAATGCGGTCGGGCGCATGCGTGGATGAACCAGCGTGACTATGTGGACCCTGCGGATATTCGAGCCATTGCACATGACGTGTTCCGTCACCGCATCACGCTGAGCTTCGAGGCGCAGGGGAACGCCAAAACGACAGATGACGTGATCGCGGAAATCCTGCGTCTCGTCGCGCTGCCCTGACGGTTCGGGTTGGCCGGGTGCAGCGATCCTCAGCATATCCCGATGATCCCCGCATTCACGTCAATGCGGATCACCTGTTGCGTCTGGAACTGCATTCCCGTGCCCTGAGCTTTTTGCCACGTCAGCCTGCCCGGTCGATCCTGAATGGCAGACACGCATCGCGCCTGCGCGGACGCGGCCTGAATTTCGAGGAATTGCGCAACTACCAACCGGGCGACGACATCCGCACAATTGACTGGAAAGTCACGGCGCGAACCGGTGAGCCCCATGTTAGGGTCTATACCGAGGAACGAGACCGCCCTGCCCTGTTGCTGGTCGATCAGCGCGTTTCGATGTTTTTCGGAACCGAAGTCTACATGAAATCGGTCATCGCCGCCGAAGTTGCCGCAATCACCGCGCATCGCGTTCTTGGTCAGGGCGATCGTGTCGGTGGTCTGGTCTTCAACGACACAAGCGTTGCTGAGCACAGGCCGCAGCGCCGCGCGGCGGCGCTCATGCGGTTTCTGTCTTCCATCGGGGCTGCCAATTCGGCCTTGCATGCCGCCTTGAACCCGCAACCCACCGTAACTTTGAATGACATGTTGTCGGAAGCCGCGCGCATGCCCCAAACCAACGGGCTGGTGTGCCTGTTTTCCGACTGCGACGGGCTTGACGAAAGATCGGAATCCCTGCTGCGCCGCATTGCGGTCTCAAACGATCTGATTGTGTTCAACATAGCAGACAAGACAGCAAAAGGGCTGGCGCCCGATCTGAAACTCACGGTCTCGGACGGGCGCGATCAGATCGAAATCGACAGCTCCGATACCGAATTGTCCGGCAAAATTCGCAAATCCATGAAAGACAGGTTGGACCACCTGCACATATGGTCCCGTCGATACGGTTTTCCGGTTGTTCCATTGACGACCGCGGAACCTGCCCTGGATCAGTTGCTGTATCTGTTCGGACATCGCAGGGGGCAGAAATGAGCATCGACACGACAGGGAAATCTCTGGTTGATCTGCTGAATATGCTCGAGCCGGTACCGGAACCCGCGCCCGTTTCGATGTTTCCGCAGACATGGGGGTGGTTGGCGCTGGCCGTCATACTGCTTGGTCTTGTCGTACTGGTCAGTGTTCTTTTCGTCCGGCAAAGGCGGGCGAACGCGTATCGCCGCCATGCGCTGGCCGAACTGGCAGACCCGGATATCACGTCGGCAAAAGTTGCCGAAATTCTTCGCCGCACCGCGTTGGTCGCATATCCGCGCAGGCAGGTTGCAGGGATTCACGGGGATAATTGGTTGAATTTCCTTTCGCAAACCTCTGATAACAATTCCTTTTTATCAGACATTGGGCAAACACTGATCGACGCGCCGTACAAGGACCTGCCGCCAAACCGCGGCTTGACCCAGCTTGCGCGGCATTGGGTCAAGTCCCACAAACGGTATCGGGGAACGTGATGTTTTCCTTCTCTGCACCCTGGGTGTTTCTGCTTTTGCCGCTGCCGCTGCTGGTTTACGCCATTGCTCCGCCGCGGCGGGAAACAACCGCGTCCATTCGCATTCCGTTTTTTCGCCGCGTGGCCCAGGCGGCGGGCGTCGAGCCGCAATCCGGGTCAATGATCCGAACCCGGGCCCGGCTGCAAACGGCCAGCGCCGCCTTGATCTGGATGCTTCTGGTTCTGGCGCTGGCGCGTCCGGAACGTCTGGGCGACCCCATCGTGATGGAAAAATCTGCCCGCGATGTGGTTTTGGCGCTGGATATCTCCGGCTCGATGGATCAGCGCGACTTCCAGACCGGATCCGGTGCCCCGATGCAACGGTTGGAGGCGGTCAAAGAGGTTCTCAGGCAGTTCATCTCTGAAAGAGATGGGGACAGGATGGCGCTGATCATCTTTGGAACGCGCGCCTTCATTCAAGCGCCCTTCACGGAAGATCTGAACAGTTTGAATGGGTTCCTGGACCAAACTCAAGTTGGCATGGCGGGTCCGAACACGGCTTTGGGCGATGCGATCGGGCTTGGCATTCGAACTTTTGAATCCAGCGAGGTTGACCAGCGCCTGATGATTGTCCTCAGCGATGGCGCCGATACGTCCAGTCGCATGACACCCGTCAATGCCTCGGCCATTGCTGCGGAAAAGAACGTGGTTGTCTATACGATTGGTGTCGGAGACCCGAATGCCACAGGCGAAGACCGTGTCGACCTTCAGGCTCTGAAGGACATAGCCGATCGCACGGGCGGAGAATATTTCTTTGCCGACGATGTAACGGCGCTTGAACAGACCTATGCACGCATTGACTCACTGAACCCCAGAATGGTGGAAACGCAAAGCTATCGCCCCAAGCAAAGCCTTGCCCATATTCCGTTACTCATCGCGTTGATCGTCATTATCGTCAGCATGACCTGGTTCCATTTCTCACAGCGACACCGGGGGGCCGTCTGACAATGGATCTGGCTGATTTTCATTTTATCCGAGGCTATTACCTGCTACTTCTCATCCCCATCCTTGCCTTGTGGTGGCGGATCAGACCCAGACCGATGGCAGACACCAAACTGCCATCAGGGATCGCCCCGCACCTTGCAGAGGCCTTGCTGCTGGGCAAGGAAGAAAACAGGCGCATCCAGCCCATTGATGTTGCGCTGATCATTGCGGCGCTTGTCACATTGGCGGCCTCGGGCCCGACATGGTCGCGCGCGCCCAACCCGTTGATCGCAGACACGGCCCCGTTGGTGATCGCTCTCAAAGTCACTGACAGCATGGAAAGCTCGGATCTTGCGCCATCGCGGCTGGATCGGGCACGGTTCAAGATTTCCGACCTGATCACCGAACGTGCCGGCGCACGAACCGCTTTGATCGCCTATGCAGGAACGCCGCACCGGGTTGCGCCTTTGACCGAAGATGCGAACATACTTCGTCCGTTGCTTGAGGGGTTGACGCCTGCGGTGATGCCGAAGGATGGCGATGCGGCAGCCGATGCGCTTGCGTTGGCTCAGTCCATACTGGAAGACAGCGACAGCCCTGGGGCGGTGCTGTTTGTATTGGACGACCTTGATCCATCTCAGGTAACGGGGCTAAGCTTCTCTTCTTCTGATATTTTCTTTCTCACCATGTTGCCGGATGGTGGTCGTATCGCGCAGCTGGACAACATCCCCAACGCCTCAGTGGTCACGTTTTCGGACGACGATCGGGACATCAATCAACTGATGCGCCGCATTCAATCGGCCTATAGTGCTGCGCTGGATGACGATGATCGTCTGGACTGGCAGGACAAGGGCTGGATCCTGGCTTGGCCTGCTGCGGTGTTGTCTCTGCTGTGGTTCCGCAAGGGCTGGGTAATTCGTTGGGCGTTTCTGGCTTTGATTGCGTTGCCTTCATCCGGCGCGCGGGCAGAAGGATGGCGAGACTGGTTTTTCACCCCCGACCAACAAGGCCAGATCGCGATGAACCAAAAACGCTTTGGCGACGCGGCCGAGATGTTCGAAGATCCATATCACAAGGGATATGCTTATCTCAGGGATGGTCAATACGAAAAGGCATCGTCCGTGTTTTCCACGCTGGACACGCCGGAAGCTGCGTTTGCCGAAGGTATGGCCCGCGTAAGAAACCGCGAGTATCGCCCAGCCATATCGGCGTTCCAGACCGCCTTGGAACGTCGTCCCGACTGGCCCGAAGCCCAGCATAATCTCGACCTGTCCAAGGCCATCCTGGATTATGTCGAAACGACGCGTGAGCAGTCTGATACAGGGGAAGAGGCTGGCATCGGTGCCGATGATACGGTGTTTGACAACGATGCAGCACGCGGCAGTGACACCACGGTTCAAGCCCCCAAGGACGGGCCACAGTCACTGTCCGCCGACCAGTGGATCAGCATGATCGACACCGACATGCAGGATTTTCTGAGAAACCGTTTCCTTTTGGAAATTCAGGAGCAAACAGAATGAGATACCTTGCTGTCTTCATCCTGTTTCTGCCGTTGTCCGTGTCTGCACAGGAAAACTCAGCCCATCAACCTCGGGTATCGGTGGACGTCCCGAACGAGGCCGTCATCGTCGGCCAACCCGCCATCGTCCGCATCAAGGTTCTGGTTCCGACCTTCATGCCGCAGCCGCCCGTATTCCCATCATTGGAGCAACAAAATGTCCTTGTTCGCCTGCCTGAGAGGGCTTCTGGCCCGATAAGCGAAACGGTAGACGGAGAAACGTGGTCCGGCGTACAACGCAGTTATCGCCTGTATCCGCTGGCATCAGGGCCGGTTGCGTATGATGCGCAAGAGGTTGTCGTGACATTTGCCGACCCGCAGTCCAATGACCCGGTTCAGGTTTCGGTGGCGCTTCCTTCCATACAGCTAAACGCAGAGATTCCAGAGGGCGCTCAAGGTCTCGACCCGCTGATCATCGCAAGTGGTTTTTCTCTTGATCAGAAGCTGGACGGTCCGACCGATATGCAGGCCGGTGATTCCATCACACGCGAGATAAGCGCGCAGATCTCTGGCACCACGGCCCTGACAATCCCGGCGCTGACGCCGCAGGATCAAAGCCAACTGCTTCACGCCTATCCCAAGGAACCCCGCTTTTCGGAAACAGAAGACCGGGGCATCTTGTCCGGGCAGCGGGTCGAAGAAACCGTGTACATCGCCCAAGATGGTGGCGAAACACAGTTGTCGGCCGTTTCCATCGACTGGTTCAATCTGGACACCGGTCAGATCGAAACAGCATCACTTCCCCCGACTAAGCTGACACTGGCACCACCCAGGCGACAGCCGCCTGACGCGCAAACCATCATCAAATCAGTTCTTTACCTTGTCATTGTTGTATTCGCATTGTGGACATTGGGAAGATTTCTGTGCCCGCGCTATGCAACCTGGAAAACGGAACGGCGCCGCAGATATCTGGCATCGGAGAAGTATGCCGTCGATGCCTTGCGATCCGCTTTAATATCACGGGATTTGCCTGCGGTTTATCAGGCATTGGATCTTTGGAAATCGCGAAGCGCGCATCCAGAGCGTTCTTTGGATCTTGAGAAGAGCCTTATGAATATCGGTGCGGCGCGGTATTCAGCGACGGCTGGCAACGGCTCGGAAGACTGGGATGCCGCCATGCTAAACCTGGGCGCACTGAAAAGCCCGACAGAACGAAAGAGCGGGTCTTTGCCCCCGCTCAATCCTTAGACTTCAACTTTGACAGTTGCTGATCAGCTTGCGCCGGTCGATCAACCGCAGCCGGCCATACCCCAATTCCACAAGGCCCAGATCCGCCAGATGATGCAGATGTCGATGCAAGGTCGGCTGAGATACCGCAACCATTTCAGCAAGTTCTTCCTGAGACACAACAATCCATCCATCCGAACTCAAAGCGCCTTCGTCAAGATGCAGCAGACGCAGCACAAGGCGCTTTTCAGATCCCGTAACCGCAAGATTGGCCATGATGCGCAGAGCGGTCTTCATGTTTTCATGCGTCAACGCATAGAAATCACGGATGTATTCCGGGTTCTTCTGAACCAGCCTTTCCACCCGCGAGCCGGGAAAAAACAAGGTGCGGGTCTTTTGCGTTGCCACGACGCTGACCAGGCGTTTGGCTTCGGCAAACAGCGCAAGATCCCCGATCCAGAATCCTGATCCATCCTGATGCAATACGAATTCCTGTCCATCATCGGCAGGTGCCGTGATCTGAAGCGCGCCTGCGAGCACCGCATGAATACCGTTGGCGCGGTCACCGTGGTGGTACAAAGTTTCTCCGGAATCGAAGGTTCTTTGAATTGCGCACGTCATAAGATCGCTCTGAAACTTTGAATCGCGCGTGCCAAACCAGTCGGTCTTGGCCAGAATCCGCATATCGTCATCAGAATCAAACATTTGTATCTTTCAAAGTGATCATATGATAAGTTTTCGATACGTTTCATCGCGTAAAATAGCTGTGTTCACTGCTCGAACAAGAAATTGTTTTTATTCGGGCAATCAAGAACTTGCTTGCAGCTTCAAGTTATGAGCTAGCGGCTTAAATTAAATTTCAATTTTCCGGGTCATTAAGGCTCGACTGATCAGGAGCACTTCATGTCTTCTCCACGAATGATTGCAGATAATTGGCGTAGAACACTGCGCCGGTTCGCGGTGGCGACCGTAACTGTCGCCCTTGCCGTGCCCGCCTGGGCGCAAGATCAAAAGCCCAATATTCTTGTGATATGGGGTGACGATATCGGTCAATCCAACATCTCGGCCTATACAATGGGTCTCATGGGATATCAAACACCCAATATCGACAGGGTTGCCAAAGAAGGCATGATCTTTACCGATTACTACGGTGAACAATCCTGTACCGCCGGCCGTTCGTCATACATCATGGGGCAATCCGTGTTCCGCACCGGTCTTTCCAAAGTCGGCCTGCCTGGGGCAGATCTTGGAATGCAGGTTGAAGACCCAACTATCCCGGGGCTTCTCAAAGACCACGGCTATGTGACCGGTCAATTCGGCAAAAACCACCTAGGTGACAAAGACGAACATCTTCCGACAAACCACGGTTTTGATGAGTTTTTTGGCAATCTTTACCACCTGAATGCCGAAGAAGAGCCGGAAAACGAAGACTATCCGGGTGATCGCGTTTTGGCGGATGGGCGTACCTTCCGCGAGGCCTATGGCCCGCGCGGCGTCATCAAGTCCAAAGCGGATGGCACGATCGAAGACACCGGACCCTTGACCCGCAAGCGCATGGAAACTGTAGATGACGAAACCGTGGCCGCGGCCATCGACTTCATCAAGCGGGCGCATGAGCAAGGTCAGCCCTTCTATGTCTGGTGGAACGGTACCCGCATGCACTTCCGCACCCACGTCAAAGACGAGATGCGCGCCAAGGCCAATGAGTTGTCGGGGCGGGTCGCTGATGAATACACCGCCGGTATGATCGAACACGATATGCATGTAGGTCAGCTGCTGGATCTGCTGGACGAGCTTGGCATCGCCGACAACACGATCGTCCACTATTCCACTGACAACGGTCCCCACATGAACACCTGGCCGGATGCGGCTGCCACGCCGTTCTGGGGCGAAAAGAATACCAACTGGGAAGGTGGATGGCGCGTTCCGTCGATGGTACGCTGGCCGGGCAAGATCGAGGCCGGATCGGTCACCAACGAGATCGTGCATCACATGGACTGGCTGCCCACTTACCTCGCCGTGGCCGGCGATCCGGACATCAAGGAAAAGCTGAAGGCCGGCTACAGCTCATCGGGCATGGGTCGCGACTATAAGGTGCACCTTGATGGCTACAATATTCTGCCGCTGCTGACTGGTGAGACTGCGGCAAGCCCCCGGAAAGAAATCTTCTATTTCTCGGATGATGGTGACCTCACGGCGCTGCGTTTCGAAGACTGGAAACTCATCTTCCTGGAGCAGAAAGCCTGGGCCACGTTGCGTGCCTGGATCGAACCATGGACCGAACTGCGCATCCCGCTGATCGTCAACCTGCGCCGCGATCCGTATGAACGCGCGTACCGCACGTCCAACACTTATTACGATTGGCTGTTGGACCGGGCCTATTTCCTTGTGCCCGCCCAGCAATACGTTGGCAATTTCCTCAGTACGTTCCAGGAGTTCCCGCCACGTCAGAAAGCAGCAAGCTTCAACCTGGATCAGGTCATGGAGAAGCTGACAACGCCGACCAACAACTAGGCCCGGCGGCCCCACGCTGTAGGCCGCCCTGCGCAGGGCGGCCTTTTTTCAACACAACAGTTATCGAGATCTTCATGAAACACGTTCTTTTAGGTGCCTTTCTGACCTGTGTTCCCGTATCCCTGCTCGCTGATCCGCTGCCCAGTTGGAACGCCACAGCGGCAAAAGAGGCGATCCTTGGATTCGTGTCCAGTGTTACCGACGCGGAAGGACCTGACTATGTGACGCCTTCAGATCGGATCGCGGTATTTGACAATGACGGCACACTCTGGGCCGAACAGCCGGTTTATTTCCAGTTTATCTTTGCCATGGATCGGCTTTCTGAACTGGCTGAACAATATCCTTCGATCCTGTCCACACCCGTTTTGAAAGCCGCTGCCGAAGGTGATCTTGCGACGGTTCTTCAAGGGGGCCACGATGCGTTGATCGAAGTTGTCAACGCGTCACATTCGGGAACGACTGTCGAGGCGTTTCAGGCCCAAGTCGCGGAATGGCTGGCCGAGGCCCGACACCCGGACACCGGATTGCCCTATGACCAGATGACCTATCAGCCCATGGTCGAGCTGTTGCGCTATCTTCGGGACGAAGGGTTCAAGACCTATATTGTCTCGGGTGGCGGTATTCACTTCATGCGGGTTTTCGCGGAACAGGCCTATGGGATTCCGCCGGAACAGGTTCTGGGCACATATGGAAACTCGACATTCGAAGATGTCGATGGCGTTCCGAGTGTCATCAAGGCCCCCGGGATTGCCTTCATCGACGACAAGGAAGGCAAACCCATCAACATCGAACGTACGATCGGCAAACGCCCCATTCTGGCCGGAGGAAACTCAGACGGCGATTTCGCCATGCTGGATTGGACAACCTCGGGTAGCGGACCACGGCTGGGTGTTCTGATCCACCATACGGATGCCGAACGTGAATGGGCCTATGATCGGGAAAGTCCGATTGGGCGGTTGGTTGACGGTCTGGATCAGGGGCCGGACAAAGGCTGGATCATCGTCGATATGGCGAAAGACTGGTCGCGGGTCTACACTGGAGGAAACTGAACGACCCGAAAGACTTAACGCCCATGTGGACATTGCTTGTATCCATCTTCGTTTTTGCGTTGTACGCAACTGCAGTTGTGTTTTCGGTGCGCGCGGCACAAACCGCGCGCACACCGCAAGGAGCCGTTGGCTGGGTGGTCTTTTTGGTATCGGCGCCAATCTTTGCGGTTCCGATGTACCTGTTTCTGGGGCATCACAGGTTTCGCGGCTACCGCATCTCGCGCCAACAAAGCGAACGGGTCGTCGAAGGCATCAAGACCTTTGCTGACTACTCCAGACCTGACCCATCCACGATGTCGGTCAATCCACGACCATTCGAATTTCTGGCTCATCTTCCGGTATCCAGTGGCAATGGCGCTCAGCTTCTGATCGATGGTCAGGCAACGTTTGACGCCATTTTTCAGGCGATAGACGAGGCCAGGAACTATATCCTGATCCAATTCTATATCGTCAGAGACGATACATTGGGCCGACAGCTTCAGACCAAGCTGATCGAGGCTGCGAAACGCGGAGTGCATGTCCGTTTCATGACCGATGCCGTCGGCAGCTATGGATTGGCAAACACCTATCTGGACACAATGCGCGACGTCGGAATTGACGTGGCCGACCCGCGTGAACAACGCGGGCCGAATTTCAGGTTTCAGCTGAATTACCGGAACCATCGCAAAACCGTCATCATCGACGGTGAAACAGGCTTTATCGGCGGTCACAACGTGGGTGTTGAATATCTGGGCGAAGACCCGCATTTCGGCCATTGGCGCGACACGCATATCAAGATGACAGGCCACATCGTCCGGCAATTGCAGCTCATCTTTACCGAAGACTGGCACTGGGCCCGCGATGAAGACCTGATTGACGACCTCGACTGGGCAGGCAGCGAGGCCGAGCAAGACATGAATGCCCTGTTGGTGGCCACCGGACCCGGAGACGAAACCGAAACCGGCGCCATGATGTTCTTTTCGGCCATCGCCGAGGCGAAAGAAAGATTGTGGATTGCCTCGCCCTATTTTGTGCCCGACATCGACGTCATGACCGCCCTGCAACATGCAGCGATGCGCGGTGTGGACGTGCGCATCCTTGTCCCGGATATGATTGATCATCGGCTGCCGTGGTTGGCTGCTTTTGCCTATTTCGACGAAATCCGCGACTGCGGCGTGCGCGTGTTCCGATACACGGACGGTTTCATGCACCAGAAGGTTTTCGTGGTTGACGACACGCTGGCTGCGGTCGGCACGACCAATCTGGACAACCGGTCCTTCCGGCTGAACTTCGAGGCGATGGCCCTGTTTTTCGATGCCCGCGCAGCACTGGCTGTTGATCACATGCTGCGCGCGGATTTCGAGGCAAGCTATGAATTGACGCGCAGTCTGGCCCAGCAACCCGCGCATATCCGGTTTGGCGCCCCATTGGCGCGGTTGTTTGCGCCTATCCTCTAGGTAAAGAACTTCTCTTGAAAGACACGCGTCATCATCGCCACCAGATAAGCGGTCGACAGACCAAAGGCCAGAAGACCAGCAACCGCGGCAAAAGACCCAAAGATGCGCAACCCTTCGCCCAAAACGATATCGCCGTATCCCAGGGTCGTGAACGTCACCAATGAGAAATAGATGGCCGAGTTCCAATCCGGCAGAACCTCAAGCAACACCCAGACGATGGCCCAAATCCAGACCTGAATCGTGTGCGTCGCGACAATAAAGGCCAAAGATACCGCGATTGGTGTTGCCGTTCCAAAGAACACCCCCTTGGCGGACCATCTTTCATCCCACTTGATGATCGTGACGGTACACCAGGTCAACAAAAGAATCTCGACCAAGAAGCAGAGCGCCAGAAATGTACTGCCCCAAACGATCTGATGCAGCAACGTCATGTTTTTCATCCCGATTTACGACAGTTTACCGTCCGGGCAGAATGGCCCTTTGAGGTGCAGGGCACAACCCCGGCGATCGTGAGGAACGCCTGCGGCGAATGGAACCGAGTGCGGGTCCGCACTGGACAGTTTGGAATTCCGTCGCACATCCTTGGAGGAAAAAAGGCCAGACCATGCTGTTGACCATCGACCGTGTTCAGAAAACCTATCCCGGCGGGCGCCCGGTTCTGCGCGACGTGTCGCTGATATTGGATGAAGGGCAGACACTGGCCCTGACCGGCGAAAGCGGCAGTGGCAAAAGCACTCTGCTGAACCTTGCCGCAGCGCTTGATTGTTTCGACAGCGGTGAAATCATCTTGAATCGAACACCTCTGTCCCGTCTGGACGATGCCGGGCGGGCCGAATTGCGGCGCAGTCAGCTTTCGTTGGTGTTTCAGCAGTTCAATCTGATCCCTTCGCTGACCGTTGCGCAGAACCTTTCCTTTCACGCCCGCCTTGCCGACGCTGAGGATGCCGATTGGACCGCGCATCTGACTGAACGCTTGGGCCTGTCCGATCTTTTGGACCGATATCCCGAAAACCTGTCCGGCGGGCAACAGCAGCGGGTCGCGATTGGTCGTGCCATGGCTGCGCGTCCGAAACTGCTGCTGGCGGATGAGCCCACGGGCAATCTGGATGAAACCGCCAGCGCAAGGGTTCTGGATCTGATGTTGGCCTTGGTGGCTGATACCGGCGCAGCGCTTCTGTTGGTCACGCATTCCCAACAGATTGCGGCCCGCCTGGATCGAACCGTCCAGCTCTGCGGTGGTCGTATCCAATGACACGCGCCGTCATTCAGGCTTTGATGTCTCACTGGCGGGTGCACTGGTTGCAACTGGCGACGCTTTTGACAGGCATCGCGTTGGCCACCGGTCTCTGGTCCGCGGTTCAGGCCATCAATGCCGAAGCGCGCGCCAGCTATGCCCGGGCCAACGCGCAGCTTGCCCTTGGGCAGTTCGACGAGCTGCGCGATCCTTCCGGCCTGATCCCGGTTTCTCGTTACGTCGATCTGCGTCGTGCTGGCTGGCAGGTGGCGGCCGTTCTGGAAGGCCCCTATCGTATTCGAGGCCGCACATTGCGCCTGATGGGTGTGGACATGGTCGCCTACCCGGCCCTGCCCGCCGTCACCGAAGCCGACCAAAGCACCGCGCCGACTGAGCCGGCGGACATGCTGACCGCTCCGGGGCGGCTTCTGATCGCGGCAGAGCTGGAGCCGCTGTTGCACGACCAGAACAACCTTCCGCCGTTTTCAATCACCACGGCCCTGCCACCAGACGTAATTCTGACGGATATCGGCACAGCCGAAGCCCTGCTGAACCAAACCGGTTTCATCTCGCGCCTCATCGTGTTGCCGGATCAGCCGCGTGATCGGCCACCTTTGGCCGAAGTCGCGCCCGAACTGGAGCGCGCCAGCCCGTCCTCGCAAGTCGATACTGCTCGGCTGACTGACAGTTTTCACCTGAACCTGTCGGCTTTTGGCCTGTTGTCCTTTGCCGTTGGCCTGTTCATCGTGAACGGCACTGTCGGGCTGGCTTTTGCCCAACGCCGAGGCATGATCCGTACCCTGCGTGCGCTGGGTGTTTCGATGCGGCGGCTGGTCTTCCTGATCCTGACCGAACTGACGGGGCTGGCCCTGATCGGTGGAACCATGGGTCTGCTTCTTGGGTTCTTTCTGGCCGGAGCGTTGTTGCCCGATGTCGCAGCAACCCTTCGCGGCCTGTATGGTGCGCCCGTGACCGGACAGCTGACATTGCACCCCCATTGGGTGTTTGCCGGGATGGCGATGGCTGTCTGCGGTACCTTGTTTGCCAGTGGCCATGCGCTGTGGCGATTGTCTCGTATGCCTCTGCTGGCGGGGCCCGGAGTGCAAGCCTGGCAGGGCAATGCGCGGACACGCCTTGTGACCGGTTTGCTCGGCTTGGCCCTGATCTTCGGCGGTACCATCGCCTATCTCAGCATCGGTGGTCTGGTTGCCGGTTTCGTGCTGTTGGCCGGATTGCTGACCGGTGCCGCGCTTTTGTTGCCGGCGCTTCTGACCTTTGCGCTTTCCGTCTTTGGCAACAGGTCCCGTGGTGCCCTCGCGCAGTGGGTCTGGGCCGACATGCGCGCACAATTGCCCGGGCTGTCGCTTGCCCTGATGGCCCTGTTGCTTGCGCTTGCGGCAAATATCGGTGTGGGCACAATGGTTTCAAGTTTCCGGCTGACCTTTGTCGGCTGGCTCGACCAGCGCCTGACCTCAGAGCTCTATCTGACCGTCCGTGACGAAGAACAGGGGCGCGAGATCACGGAATGGCTGCGGCCACAAGTCGACGCCATCCTTCCAATTCGCAACATAGAACTGTCGCACGAGACGGGCCCCCTGTTTCTGTACGGGGTCATTGACGATCCGGTCTATCGGCAGCACTGGCCGTTGATATCGGCAAACTCGACCGTATGGGACGACGTCATGGCCGGAGACGCGGTGCTGATCAACGAACAACTGGCACGGCGCGCGAATCTCTGGCCCGGAGATACGCTGACACTGCCCCCGGATCACGCGCCGACCATTGCCGGGGTTTATTCGGATTATGGAAACCCAACCGGACAAGCCATTGTGTCGATGAGCCAACTTGACCGGATCGCGCCAGGGGCCGAAACTCGACGGTTTGGCATCCGTTTGAACCCCGAGCAGGCGACTGAAATGGCGCAAGCCTTGCGCGAGCGGTTTGCCCTTCCGCGTCAGGCCGTGGTCCAGCAGGCCGCCATGAAGGCGCAATCATTGGCAATCTTCGAAAAGACCTTTGTCGTGACATCGGCGCTCAATGTTCTGACCCTCGGCGTGGCGGGATTTGCCATACTCACCAGCCTGCTGACCCTATGGACCCAGCGCCTGCCTCAGATAGCTCCGGTATGGGCGCTGGGACTGAACCGGGCGCAACTGGCGCGGCTGGAGCTTTTGCGCAGCGTACTGCTCGCGGCTCTGACCGCGTGTCTGGCGTTGCCGCTTGGTCTGATCCTCGCCTGGGTTCTGTTGGCAGTGATCAATGTGCAAGCCTTTGGCTGGCGGTTGCCGATGTTCGTGTTTCCCTGGGATTGGTTGTGGCTGTTCCTGTTGACCCTGCTGGCCGCCCTGGTTGCAGCGGCCCTGCCCGCGCTGCGCATGTTGCGTCTGCCCCCTGCCGATTTGCTGAAGGTGTTTGCCAATGAACGTTAAAACCCTTTTGGCCGTTCTTGTGTTTTTGTGCCCATCGCCTCTTTGGGCGCAGGGCTATGCAGGTCTTGGAGGGTCGGCGGAAGGATTCGAGGTTCCGCAGGCGGGCTTTGAATTCGACTTTCCCAAAGACCACGGACCTCATCCCGCTTATCGGATCGAATGGTGGTATCTGACGGCCAACCTCAAAGGCGAGGACGGGCGTGACTATGGCATCCAATGGACCCTTTTCCGGTCGGCCCTGAAACCGTTTGAAACAGATGGATGGCAAAGCCCGCAGATCTGGATGGGCCATGCGGCCGTCACCACGCCTGACACCCACTATTTTGCCGAACGCCTGTCGCGTGGGGGGATTGGGCAGGCAGGTGTTGCGGTGCAACCGTTCGAGGCCTGGATCGACGAATGGCGCATGGCCGGACCGGACATGGATACCCTGACCCTGACCGCAAACGGGGCTGATTTCGGGTACGATCTTGCGCTGAGCGCACAAGGCCCGTTGGTGTTTCATGGCCAAGCGGGCTATTCCTTGAAATCCGCCGACGGACAAGCCAGCTATTACTATTCGCAACCCTTCTATTCAGTCGAAGGCGTACTGCACCTGCCGGATGGCGATATTCGCGTCACCGGTCAGGGCTGGCTGGACCGGGAATGGTCTTCTCAACCCCTGGCCGAGGATCAAACCGGCTGGGATTGGTTTTCGCTCAGCTTCGAGGACGGGGACAAGCTGATGGCCTTTCGCCTGCGCGGTGGTCGCGGCGATTTCACTTCGGCCACATGGATCAATTCAGACGGCAGCACCGATGCCATCCCCGACGGATCCGTCAGGCTTGAGCCGCTTGCGACCGATCAGGTGGCAGGTCGCGACGTCCCGACGCAATGGCGCGTCGTGCTTGCGGACCGTGGCATCGACGTCAAGGTTTCCGCCCTGACACCGGACGCCTGGATGGGGACACGTTTTGAATATTGGGAAGGTCCGGTCACGGTCACCGGCAGCCACGAGGGCGTCGGGTATCTCGAGATGACGGGCTACTGACCTGGCTGCGGGAGCCCGAACGGCGGCAGACGACCGTCGGGGCTTGGGCACCTCTGTGCACGGCATCTGCCTTTCGCGTCAGCGCACCACGTAAACCGAGACGTTAGAATGTCGCACCACGCGCGCGGCATTCGGACCCAGCAGGTAATCCTTGAAATCCGGCTTGTGGGCTCCGATTACGATCAAATCAGAGCCGGCACTTTCGGCCGTCTTCAAGATCTCCTGATAGGCTGTGCCTGTCGCAACCACATGGCGGATGGTTTCGTTGCGCTCGGCCCCCAGGGCCGATACGCACAGCGCCGTCAGCTTGGCCTGCGCTTCCTCCAACGCCTTGTCGTGAAAACCGGATTCGAAAAACCCCGACACCCAGCTTTCTCCGAAATCGGGCAGCACTGTCACCACGTCAAGTTGCGCCCCTTCCATATCCGCCAGCGCGGCTGCTTTTTGCAGCACCGGTGCATCAATCTCGCCATTGCTGATATCAACGGCACACAGAACGGAACGTGTCATACGAGCACCTCTTGTCTGGCGGCACGGCCGCGTTGCAGGAAAGCGATCAGACCCAGAAGGATCAGCGCCGGGATATAGACCAGTTGCTTCGGAGGTTGGCTGGACGGCAGGCTGACCGAGCTCAGACGCACGGCCTCGTCACCGTAATAGTCAAAGTTGGCCAGATCTTCGGCAACCGGTGATCCAAACATCGGCTCGTCAAGTTTGACAAGGCCATCCTCTTCCAGCAACAGCAGCCCCATGGCATCGACGCGCGCTTCACCGCCCTCTTCGGATCCGACTGGCACCACAATCGTGGTGTCAACCATCTTGCCGGTATCAAAATCCGGCCCGCTGATCACCATGCGAACCTCGGTTCCCGGTGGTGTCTGGCCAATGGTTTCGACAAACGCCGCAGGCTCGACCGAAGTGTATGGAGGCGCGATGCGATCCATGAAGAAATCCGGCCTGAACAGGGCGAAGGCCACGGCGATCAGCGCGATACTTTCGTAGATGCGGCTGTGGGTCAGGAAATACCCCATGGTGCCTGCCGTAAAGACAAGGATCGCTATCGTCGCAAAAATCGCCACTATGATCCCTTCGACCCATGTCACATCGATCAGCAGAAGATCGGTGTTGAAAATGAACACGAAGGGCAGCGCCACGGTACGCAGGCTGTAGAAGAACGCCGTGAAACCGGTTTTGATCGCATCACCGCCCGACACAGCCGCAGCAGCAAAACTGGCCAGCCCGACCGGAGGTGTCACGTCGGCCATGATCCCGAAATAGAACACGAACAGGTGGACAGCGATCAAAGGAACGATCAGCCCGCTTTGTGCGCCCAACTCAACAACCACCCCGGCCATCAACGAGCTGACAACGATATAGTTCGCGGTTGTTGGCAGACCCATGCCCAGGATCAGGCTGAGCAGCCCGACCATGACCAGCATCAGGATCAGATTGCCGCCCGACAGGAACTCGACCAGATCGGCCATCACCTGACCAACACCCGTCAACGTGACGGTTCCCACGATCACGCCCGCGGTTGCCGTGGCAAGCGCGATGCCGATCATATTGCGTGCCCCGTCGATCAGACCTTGCCACAGGTCGGCAACACCATCGATGAAAGTGTTGTACAGGTTGCTCTGCCCCCGGAACATCGCTTTCAGCGGCTTCTGCGTCAGCAGGATGACAAACAGCAGCGATGTGGCCCAGAAGGCGGAAAGGCCCGGTGACTTCTGTTCGATCATCAGGAAATAGACCAGAACGATGATCGGCAGCAGGTAATGCAGGCCAGCTTTGTAGATATCGGCGATGACCGGAAGCGTAACCTCTTTTGCGTTAGGGTCGTCCGGTTCCAGGTCAGGCACCTGTGCCGCCAGATAAAGCAGTGCGACATATACCGCGCAGATAATCAGGCTGAGCACGATCCCAGCGGCCGACGGCACCCAGCTTGTCACGGCATCCACCGGGAATTGTGACCCATAGCAAAGACCTGCAAACACCAGAAAGAAGCCGAGCATCCCCACCACGGTCCGCGCCAGATGCACATCGCGGTCGCCCAGCGTGGGCATGTTCCGCTTCACGGCTTCGAGGTGCACGATGTAAACCAGTGCGATGTAGGAAATCGCCGCTGGCAGGAAGGCATGGGTGATCACCTCGACATATGAGATGCCCACATATTCCACCATCAGGAATGCAGCGGCCCCCATCACCGGCGGCATGATCTGTCCGTTGACCGAACTGGCAACCTCGACCGAGCCCGCTTGTTCACTGCTGAACCCGACGCGCTTCATCAGCGGTATGGTGAAAGTACCGGTGGTGACAACATTGGCAATCGACGAGCCCGAGATCAGGCCGGTCGCAGCCGAGCCTACAACTGCCGCCTTGGCCGGACCACCACGCAGGTGGCCCAGGGCCCCAAAGGCCATCTTGATAAAGTAGTTTCCTGCCCCGGCTTTATCCAGCAATGCGCCAAACAGAACGAACAGGAAAACGAATTTCGTGGAAACACCCAAGGCGATGCCGAACACGCCCTCGGACGTGATCCACATGTGGCTCATCGCCTTTTTCAGGCTCGCGCCCTTCCAGCGGATAACTTCGGGCACCCATTCCGAGGCACCGAAGAACACATAGGCCAAAAATATGGTCGCGATAATTGCCATGGCCGGGCCAAGCGCACGGCGCGCGGCCTCGAACAACAGCACCAGGCCAAGCAACGCAACCCATTTGTCGGTGTCGTCGGCCAAACCGCCCGCATTGACGATCTTGTCATAGAAGAAATAGCCGTACAGCGCGACAAACGCACCCACCAATCCCATGATCCAATCCTGAACCGGAATATAGTTCCGGGGGCTGGATTTGAGCGCCGGATAGGCCGCAAAGGCCAGAAACAACGCAAAAGCCAGATGGAATTGCCGCGCATTGTTCACGACGCTTCCGGGCAAGACATAATTCGCCAGGGGCGAGGCCAGAACAACTTGAAATATCGACCAGATCGCGGCCACGACCGCAAGGAAAACGCCCACGTTCCCGACCGGATTGCGCCCTCCTGCGTCAGAAGATGCAACCAGATCCTGAAGCTCTTCTTCGGAAAGCGGACGATTGGATTGAGTGTCGGAATTCATCAAATGTCTCCCCGTCGCGGCCATTGTTCGGCCTTCTGAAATCCCGTTTCACACGGGTTTTGTGCAGGGCGCCCTTGGGCACCCTGCGTCAGGTCTGGTTTACTGAATCCAGCCTTTTTCTTTGTAGTACTTCTCGGCACCCGGATGCAGCGGAGCCGACAGGCCATCCGCAATCATCTCTTCTGGCTTCAGGTTCGCAAACGCGGGGTGCAGCTTTTTGAAGTCATCGAAGTTTTCGAAGACCGAGCTTACAACCGCATAAACCGCGTCATCCGACACGTCTGCCGAGGTTACGAAAGTCGCGCCAACACCAAAGGTCGAGGTGTCTTCGTCAGATCCACGGTACATGCCACCGGGAATGGTTGCCTTGCGGTAGAACGAGTTTTCGTTGACCAGCTTGTCCACGGCCTCACCGCTGACGTTCACCAGAACCGAGTCACACGCGGTGGTGGCTTCCTGAATCGAACCCGAGGGGTGGCCAACGGTGTACACCATCGCGTCGATCTGGTTGTCGCACAAGGCTGCCGACTGTTCAGCCGCTTTCAGCTCGGTCGCCAGTTCGAAATCATCTGTGGTCCAGCCCATTTCGCCCAGCAGGACTTCCATGGTGCCGCGCTGACCGGAACCGGGGTTGCCGATGTTGACGCGCTTGCCCTTCAGGTCTTCAAAGTTGGTGATGCCGGAATCGGCGCGGGCCACAACGGTGAAGGGTTCGGGGTGCACCGAGAACACGGCGCGCAGGCCTTCGAACGGGCCGGCTTCTTCGAATTTCGAGGTGCCGTTATAGGCGTGGTACTGCCAGTCGGACTGGGCCACACCAAACTCCAGCTCGCCTTCGCGGATGGTGTTGATGTTGTAGACTGAACCACCGGTCGATTCGACCGAGCAGCGCACGCCGTGCTCTTTCCGGCCTTTGTTGACCAGACGACAGATCGCGCCGCCGGTCGGATAGTAAACGCCGGTTACACCGCCGGTACCGATCGTAATGAACTCTTCGGCATATGCCGCCGGAGCCAGAAGGGCTGCGGTGACGAAGGCGCCGACGCTCAGTTTGCTGCTGTTTTTCATCTGTTAACTCCCACTTTTTTTGTCTGGCAGTTGGAAATCAAGTTTGATCACCTGCTCAGGGAAGCGTGCCGATAATACAAACCGGCCCGCATCGCAACGGCTACAAATCTTTGAATTTCCCAATTTCTCCCAACCCTTTCGAGGTTTCATTCAGATACCCACAATGTCAAGGCCGGCACCGGTCTGACCTGCGCCAATTCGCATATATGAGCATAAATCCCGAACTTTCCCCATCAGTTCACAGCGAGCCGTCTGGGTTCATGCAGTCACTCCAAATCCAAAACTCGGTTTCAGTGTCAGCAAAATGAACTGCCACTAGACGCCGCGAAACAGCACGAACCGCCACTCAAATGAGAAGCGCGTATTCGGATCGAAAAAACAACTGGGGGGTTTCTTGACCGAATCCACAAATTTTGAAAAAATATTATGTTAATATTTATTGCCTTGTATCGACATTTTTGGGAGGGGGAAATGAGGTTCTTTGTTGCGGTACTGTCACTGTTGGGCGGCTTATTAATCGCTAATCCAAGTTCTGCCATCACGATTAGTCCAAGTCAGGCCTTGGCAATAAATGCCAGCGCTGGTTCCGGGTTCGGCGGAATAAATCCCTTCTTTTCTACCAGCACCGATGTGCAAGCAAATCAGCTAAGGTTAGATGTTTATTCCGGACACAATTTAACAGGCTCACTGATTGGAACGACCATCCTTCCATTCGGGTTTTCTGCGACGGGTGGGGGTGGCGCATTTATCTATGCGCCCGATGCAGATGGTGACGTAACAGTAGTTGCGAGCGCGCAATTCGGAACTATCGACCTATCGTTCAACAACAATTTTCAGACTCTTGCTTGCACGGGTTCGCAAGCAAGCACCTGTTCGCCTGTGTTTAATTTCGGCAATCCCTCTGCGGTTCAATATACTGTTGCAAATCCCCTAGCCCCAGTCCCACTTCCGCCTGCCGGATTCTTACTTCTGGTTGCACTTGGGTCGTTAGGACTAATTGCTCAAAGAATGGCTCATGGACGCCGTGACTACGAGCCCGTCTAAGGAACGATTTTAGTCAGGAAAAATGTCCCCTTTTGGCATTCCTAAATTCAGCAAGGAAAAGACGCTTTCCCGAAGGCGGTCTGGGGTGCACAAGAGTTTGCACCCACGTCCCCTGCTGTGAGGGACGTCCAGCACTTATAACCCGCCATGACCAAAAATCGTTGTCCCACCGTCATACAACAGGTTTTTCTTACACTTACCCGTTTACGCTAACGTACTAGCCATACAGCGGTTCAGGGATTCTTGCGCTTTAGGCAGGTGCCAACAGGATAGTTGGAATTGAGGCATCATTTGAATTCGGCTGCGCAGCCGCACTTGCATTCGGGCAAATGTTTCACCGAAAGCAGCGATACAACGCCGCAGCATTTGGTTGATTGTTTTGCACCTAGACCACTTCCCAGCGGGAAATACCGGCGAAGCTCTGCAATCGGCAGACCACTTTGTTGTGGTGAGAAACCGCGCTGCGCGCGGAATCGCCAACGGCACGAAATCAGCTGGCGTCAACGAAATCTCGGGCGAATAGATTCGGGGATGACGAAGGGCAGTTCCGAAAAGCAACTAATTATCAATGCCATGCCAAAAAATGTGGTGCCCAAGGAGAGACTCGAACTCTCACGCCCGTGAAGGCGGGGGATTTTGAATCCCCTGCGTCTACCATTCCGCCACTTGGGCCACGAACACTGGATTAGCGCCCATCCGAGCGAAGGTCCAGAGGCAAAAACCATCCAATATTCCATTTGTTTCGCCCTCGACTGTTGACGGTCCGTCGGGCGCATGGTTTGGCTGGGCTTCAGACCGAAAACGGGATTTGAGTGCTTTATGTTACGATCGCTTTATGACTGGACCATTCGTCTGGCCGAACACCCTCACGCGCTGTGGGCGCTGGCCATCGTGGCTTTCATCGAAAGTTCGTTCTTCCCGATTCCGCCAGATGTGTTGATGATTCCGATGATTCTGGCCCGCCCGTCCCGGGCGTGGCTGATCGCAACCGTGGCACTGGTGGCTTCGGTTCTGGGGGGCATGCTGGGCTATGCGATTGGTGCGTTTTTCTATGAAAGCATCGGGCAGCCCATTCTGGAATCCATGGGGAAAGCCCATGCCATGGAAGAGTTCAATACCCGTTTCAACGACTTCGGATTCTGGGCCGTTCTGGCCGCTGGTGTGACCCCCTTCCCTTACAAGGTCATCACTATTATGTCCGGCTGGACCGGCATGCCGCTTGGAACCTTCATTGCCACCTCGATTCTGGCTCGCGCCTTGAGGTTCTTCCTGGTGGCAGGCCTGCTCTGGGGATTCGGTGAGCCGATCCGCGACTTCATCGAAAAGCGCCTGGGGCTAATGTTCACTTTGTTCATCATCCTCCTGTTTGGCGGATTCCTGGTGGTGAAATACTTATGACGAGACGTTCGCAACTTGTCGCGGTGGCAAGTCTAGGATCACTGGCGCTTCTTATGGCCGCTTTTGGCTTTCAGCATCTCGGCGGGCTTGCGCCATGCAAGATGTGCATCTGGCAGCGCTATCCACATGCAGTGGCAATCGCGATCGGCGCCGTGGCTCTGGCTTTACCGAGGCTGACCTTTCTTCCTTTGCTGGGCGCAGCGGCGGCCGCGACGACATCGGCGGTGGGTGCATTTCACGCCGGCGTTGAACAAGGCTGGTGGGAAGGCCCAAGCAGCTGCACATCCGGCAGCATCAGCGGTCTGTCCGCAGACGATCTGTTCGATCAAATCATGTCCGCGCCTTTGGTGCGGTGCGATGATATCCCCTGGGAAATGTTCGGCATCTCGATGGCAGGCTGGAACGCTATTGCTTCTGCTGTGCTGGTCCTGATCTGGCTGGCCGCATGGAAATCCCGCGCGGCTTAGAACTCGTCCAGCTCGGCATCCCAGTACAGGAAATCGATCCAGCTTTCATGCAGGTGGTTCGGCGGAAACTTCCGTCCAATATTGCGCAACGCTTCGGCATCGGGCTGACGTGGCGGCTTGCGCAAGGTCATCCGAGCCTGGCGCAGCGATTTCGACCCTTTGCGCAGATTGCACGGGCTGCACGCCGCCACCACGTTCTGCCAACTGGTCACACCACCGGCGGCCCGTGGCACCACATGGTCAAAGGTCAGGTTGTCCCGGCTGCCGCAGTACTGGCAGCGGAATTCATCCCGCAAAAATAAATTAAAGCGCGTGAAGGCCACGCGCTTTCTGGGTTTTACATAGTCTTTCAAAACAACGACCGAGGGTATTCGGATCTCGGTGCTCGGGCTGCGGACAACCTCGTCATATTCAGCCACGATATCGACCCGATCCAGCCAGGCCGCCTTGATCGCTTCTTGCCAGGGCCACAGTGACAGCGGGTAATAGGACAAGGGGCGATAATCGGCGTTCAAAACCAGGGCCGGGTGTTGTTTGAGCGCACCCGGCTCCCTTACAAATTCGGTCCTGAAGTCTCCGTCCATCACAGAATCGCTCCTCGCTCTCAGCTGCCCGTTTGTGACACCAGAGCGGGGAGCACCCGCCCCGGTCTTTCTATAACTATATATCGTGTTAAAACTCTGACAAGCCCTGATTTTCCACAATATGTCGCAGACGGGGTAACGCGAATCCGTAACAGGCACATGACAGTTATCCACAGCTTGCACCGGGGGTGACCTTCGGGCTATGCGCAGATCATGTCCTGGTTCATTCGCTTTAACAAACCTTATGATGTTCTGCCGCAGTTCACCGACCGCGCCAATACGGACAGCCCGCGCAGCACGCTGTCCGATTTCATCGATCTGCCGGGCGTCTACCCGGCGGGCAGGCTGGACCGGGACAGTGAAGGTTTGATGCTGCTGACGGATCATGGAAAGCTGCAATCCCAGATCTCTGATCCAAAGCACAAGATGGCCAAAACCTATTGGGTTCAGGTTGAAGGCACCCCCGACGAGGCTGCACTGAAAACGCTTCGCAACGGGGTCGAATTGAAGGATGGTTTGACCCGTCCTGCGAAAGCTCGTCAGATCGACGAACCCGAGGCGCTCTGGCCGCGCACCCCACCGATCCGTGAACGCAAGACGGTAACGGACAGCTGGCTTGAACTGACCATACGTGAAGGCAAAAACCGACAGGTGCGCCGGATGACAGCGGCAGTTGGTCTGCCGACACTGCGCCTGATCCGGTACCGCATCGGAAACTGGACCCTAGATGATCTTGAGCCCGGGCAGTGGGACAGTCTGCCAATGCCGACACTGAACGCGGCCCCCCAACGCAAGCGCGACCGTCGCCCACGCCGGTGACAGACCCTGCCCCGGTCTGCTAGACTGGGGTCATGAAGAAAACGCCTGACATCCCGGCCCCTTCGGCCATTCTGGAAGCGGCGCTCTATGTCGATGATCTGGACGCGGCAGAACAGTTTTACGGCGAAGTTCTTGGGCTCGAACGCATACAACGTGTCGCGGACCGCCATGTTTTCTATCGCATCGGCGGATCGGTCCTGCTAATTTTCAATCCCGACCAGACCGAACAACCGCCGCTCGACCCCGGCATGCCGGTTCCGCCCCACGGCGCGCGCGGCCCCGGACATGTGTGTCTTGTGCTGTCACGAGATGAAATCGCAGTGATGCGCAAACACCTTCTGGACTGGAATATTCCGGTAGATGCCGAGTTTGACTGGCCTGGCGGCGTACGGTCCCTGTATGTGCGCGACCCGGCCGGAAACTCGGTCGAGTTCGCCGAAGCGCACCTTTGGACTTGATCCGGTGCGGAACGCATGGGCGCTCCGCTGATCAAGTTCCAAAGACTAAAGGCTCAGCTTGTCGCGCATGAAGGCCAGCGCAACGCTCAGCCCATCCGGGGCGATACCGTGCCCGGTGCCTTTCATGACATGGGCATAGACCTCTTTGAAACCCGCAGCCTGCAAGGCTTCGGCCGCTCCCGGCAGGGACTGTGGGGGAACGACGTCATCAGCGTCGCCATGCACCAGCAAGACAGGCATCCGGCTGACGGTTTCATCCACCAGCAGATCGGGTTCCAGCAAACGGCCTGAAAAGGCTACGATCCCGGCCACGGGGTCTTCCCGTCGCGGCGCAACGTGCAGGCTCATCATGGTGCCCTGGCTGAAGCCAAACAGCACAACCTGTTCGGGCAGAACATCTTCGTCCACCATCAGCGCGTCCAAAAAGGCGTTGAAGTCCTCGACAGCCATCTCCATGCCCCGGCGGGCTTCTTCTTCGGAAGATCCATCGATCCACGGAATCGGAAACCACTGATACCCGTTGGGCATTCCGGGGATCTGCTCGGGGGCGTCGGGGGCCACGAACAACGTGTCAGGCAGGTGTTCACCCAGCGGATCGGCCAATCCCAGCAGATCGGCACCGTTTGCGCCATAGCCATGCACGAACACCACGACCGAGCGCGTGTCGCCCGAAACAGGCTCTTTCCGGAGCGCATTCAAAACCCGTGTCATCTGATCCCTTCTCTTTGTTTTGCAACCCGGTAATAGGCCCACAGCACCCGTGCCGCAACCGAACGCCAGGGCGACCAGGCCTCGGCCATTTTGCGCAGCTCCTTGTCCGTTGGACGTTCAGGCAAGTCATAGAGGATGCGCGCCGCCTCTTGCAGGGCCAGATCACCGGGTGCGATGACATCTGCGCGACCCAGTGAGAACATCGCATAGATTTCGGCGGTCCAGACACCGATACCCGGAACTTGCGTCAATATGGCGACGACATCGGCGTCAGTTGCATCGCGCAGTGCCTTATAGTCGATACGTGCCTCGGCCAGTGCCCGCGCATATCGGATCTTCTGTCGGCTCAGCCCAACTGCCCGCAGATCATCATCCGTTGCCCACAGGATCTTGCGCGGACCGGTCAACCTTGCGTTCTGAAGCCGATTCCAGATCGCATTGGCCGAAGCCACACTGACTTGCTGACTGACGATTGCACTCAATAATTGCGCAAACCCATCGGGGCGGCGGCGCAGCGGCAAGGGGCCGGTCTGATCCATCGCATACGCCATGCGCGGACAGGTTTGGGCCAGCCATTCGGCCCCTTCCGCCACACAGTCCGATGTTTCGATGATGCGGCCTGCGGGCATGCGGCCTCCCTGCTCTGTTGTTTCGGGCAGGTTAGGCGCATGTGACGCAGATGCAACCCGCTTGTGCCGCAAACACTTAGCCGATAACCATTCGCCCATGACCATGATTTCAACCCTTCCGGACGACCGGCAGGCCAAACGCAATGTGGCCGTGCTGGTGGCTGCCCAAGCCATCCTGGGCGCGCAGATGCCGATGATGTTCATTGTCGGCGGGCTTGCAGGTCAGTCGCTGGCCTCGAACCCCTGCCTGGCGACACTGCCGATATCCCTGATCGTTCTGGGATCGATGCTGGCAGCCACGCCGATCTCGGCCATCATGCAAAAATGGGGCCGTCGCGTGGGGTTCCTTGTCGGGGCAACCGCCGGTGCACTGGGCGGGTTGATCGGGGCCTATGGTCTGTTTCTGGGCTCGTTCCCCATTTTTCTTGTCGGCAGCCTGCTGACCGGCATCTACATGAGCGCACACGGGTTCTATCGCTTTGCGGCAGCAGACACCGCGTCAGACGACTACCGCCCAAAAGCGATTTCATACGTGATGGCCGGCGGGCTGGCAGCCGCCATCATCGGGCCTCAGATCGTGAAGCTTACGTCTGAAGCATATGTCATCCCTTTTCTGGGAACATATATGGCCGTAATCGGCATCAACGTTCTGGGCTCGGCGCTGTTCTTCTTTCTCGACATTCCGACACCTGCGAAACCTTCGGCCGATGAACCCAAGGGGCGATCACGGATCGAGTTGTTGAAGACACCCCGCATCGCCGTCGCAATCATCTGTGCCATGGTGTCTTATGCGTTGATGAATCTGGTCATGACCTCGACGCCGCTTGCGGTCGTAGGATGTGGATTTTCTGCGAATGACGCGGCGGATATCGTGACAAGTCACGTGCTGGCAATGTATGTCCCCAGCTTCTTCACCGGGCACTTGATCGCCCGGTTTGGCGTTGAAAAGATCGTCGCTCTGGGCCTGGCCATACTTGCCGCATCAGGGGTGGTTGCGCTGCAAGGCGTTGAATTGGGGAACTTTTTTGTCGCCCTTGTTCTTCTGGGCATTGGTTGGAATTTCGGCTTCATCGGCGCGACCACGATGCTGGCCGCGTCGCATGAACCGCAAGAGCGTGGTCGGATGCAGGGCCTCAACGACCTGTTGGTGTTTGGCGGTGTGACATTGGCATCGCTGGCCTCGGGCGGGTTGATGAACTGCTCGGGCGGATCCGCGATCGAGGGGTGGAACGCCGTCAACCTGGCCATGATCCCCTTGCTGACACTGGCAGGTGGCGCATTGCTGTGGCTGGTTCTGCGCCCGGCCGATCCCGAAAGGGTCTGATCACCAGCGCCCGCTGCCGACGGTCCACATCAGGGACAGTCGCTGTCGCATTTCGCCTGGTTCAAGCGTTCCGGCCGCCACCCGCTCGGGTTGGGCGATGGCCTGCTTCAGCACCCGTTCCGCCAACCAACCTGCATACAGCGCGGGACGCGACTCTGGTGCGATGTCGCCCCGGTTTGATCGCGCCTTGCGCAATCGGTCCAAAGCGGATTGGGCCAATTGTTGAACGCCGCCCGTCGTACCATCCAGCAAAGGTACGCGACCCCGCTTTTCCAGTTCGGGAATGGCGCGGAACCAATTTGCCACACCGACCCCGTACCCGAAATCGCGCAAAACGCTTTCATCCGCCACACCCAGCGCCTGCGCAGAGGCGACGAAAAGAGATCCGGAACTGTGGTGGATATAGGCGTCAAAATGTTCCTGATCCTCGAACGGATCCCGGTATATATCCCAACGCCTTACGGCAACAAATTCATCCAGAACGCCTGCCAGATGCGGCGACAGGACCCGCGACAGAGGCGTCACCACCTCGTGCCGCCGCACCGCGGCCCCTTCTGCAATCTCCCGCAACGCGTCGCGCCACCATTGCAGCCGCATTTCGGCAATCATGGCCTCTTGCGTCACCCATGGCGCGCGGGCGACTTCGACATTCAACGCATAGATCGGAAACAAAACCACGCGGGCCGCGACCGGAGCGGCCATCGTCGCGCGGAACCGGTCGGGATCCGCACGCTGTACCAGCGCGGCGCAGGCTTTGACATCATCGTCGAAGGTCACACTCACTCGGCCGCTGCCTTTTGCGGATCGCAATCACGGACCAGTTTCCACTGGATCGCATCCAGCAGCGCCTCAAAGGACGCATCGACTATGTTCGCACTGACACCCACCGTCGACCAGCGCCGCCCTTGGCCGTCTTCGCTGTCGATGATGACGCGGGTCACCGCTTCGGTCCCGCCCTGGGTGATACGGACCTTGAAGTCGACAAGGCGCATGTCTGACAGGACCTGCGAATATTGGCCCAAGTCCTTAGCCAACGCCTTGGCCAGCGCGTTCACAGGCCCCCTGTCGTTTCCGGAGTCGTCCATGGACTCGCTGACCGACAGTTTCTTTTCACCGTCCACTTTGACCACAACGACAGCTTCGGACAAGCTGACCATCTTGTTGTATTTGTTCTTCCGACGCTCGACAGTGACCTTGTAGCGCTTGACCTCGAAGAACTCAGGCAGTTGCCCCAGTTCATCCCGCGCCAACAGTTCGAAACTGGCCTGCGCGGTGTCGTAGGAATACCCAACCGTTTCACGATCCTTGATCCGTTCAAGGATGCGGCCCAATGCGGGATCACCGGCTTTGACGCTCAGCCCCGCCTCGGTCAGGCGTTTGCGCAGGTTCGACTGACCCGCCTGGTTCGACATCGGAATGATACGTTCATTGCCTATGCTCGCCGGGTCCACATGTTCGTAAGTCGATGGGTCCTTCAGGATCGCGCTGGCGTGCAACCCCGCCTTGTGCGCAAAAGCCGACGCGCCCACATACGCCGCCTGCTTGCTGGGAACCCGGTTCAGGACATCGTCCAACATGCGGCTGATGCGGGTCAGCCCGGCCAGCGCATCAAGGCTGACGCCGGTTTCGAACTGCGACGCATAGGGTTCTTTCAGCAGCAATGTCGGGATCAGCGCCGTCAGGTTTGCGTTGCCGCAGCGTTCCCCCAGACCATTCAGCGTTCCCTGAATTTGCCGTGCACCTGCTTCGACCGCTGCCAGAGAACAGGCCACTGCGTTCTCGGTATCGTTATGGGTGTGGATTCCCAACCGTTCACCCGGCAGACCGGCCGCGATCACTTCGGACACGATCCGCCCGACCTCGGACGGCAATGCACCACCGTTGGTGTCACACAGCACAACCCATCGCGCGCCCGCTTCCAGCGCGGCCCGGCAAACTTCCGTCGCGTACTCGGCGTTGTCCTTGTACCCGTCAAAGAAATGTTCGGCATCGAACAACGCCTCGCGCCCTTGCGCCACGATATGCGCCACCGAAGCACGAACGTTTTCCGTGTTCTCTTCAAGCGAAATGCCAAGCGCATGGGTCACGTGATAATCGTGCGACTTGCCAACCAGACAGACGGCCTGCGTACCCGCATTCATCACCGCAGCCAGCACATCGTCATTCTCGGCCGAGCGCCCTGCCCGTTTGGTCATGCCAAAGGCCGTCAACCGGGCCGCGGTCTTTTGCGCCGCCTCGAAAAACGCGCTATCGGTCGGGTTCGCTCCGGGCCAGCCGCCTTCGATGTAATCCACCCCCAATGCGTCCAGCGCCTGTGCGATCTGCACTTTTTCAGCGGTCGAAAACTGCACACCCTGAGTCTGCTGCCCGTCACGCAGCGTCGTGTCGTAAAGATAGAGGCGTTCTCTGGTCATCAGACCTCCTCCAGCTTGGCGGCATCAAAACCGGCGCCCGGCACCAGTTCAACACCTTCCTTGCTCATTCGAACCTCAAGCCCTGCCGCAACATACGCCGCCTTGAGGCGGTCGACCTCCGAGAAATCCTTGTTTTCCATTGCAGATACGCGCGCCTTCGCCAAGCGATCTGCATGCGCACTCAAGTCTACGGACCCCGTGTCAGCCCACGACGGGACATCTTTGCCCAACAAGCCCAAAAATTGCAGAGAATGTCTCAACCCCACGACATCGTCAGCGATGGATAACTGGTGGAGTTCGGCGATAGCACCGGCTGTGTTCAGGTCGTCGGCCAAAAAGTTAACGATTTGAGGATGCGGCTCGCCATAACCAACCCCTTGCGCGGCCTGCGCGTAGAATTTGCGCAAGGTTCGCTCCGCCTCACGGGCTTTTTTCTCAGTCCAGTCCATCGGCTTGCGATAATGCGTCTGCAAAAAGACAAAGCGGATCACTTCGCCCGGAACGCCCTGCTCCAGCAGATCATGCACGGTAAAGAAATTGCCCAGCGATTTGGACATCTTCTTGCCTTCGACCTGCAACATCTCGTTGTGCAGCCAGACCCGCGCGAATTCACCGTGCGGGTGTGCGCATTTGCTCTGGGCGATCTCGTTCTCATGGTGCGGGAACATCAGGTCGTTGCCGCCACCATGGATATCAAAACTCTCGCCCAGCAACTCATAGCTCATGGCCGAGCATTCGATGTGCCAGCCCGGACGTCCCCGCCCCCATGGGCTGTCCCAGCCCGGCAGCTCGTCGGTCGAGGGTTTCCACAGAACGAAATCCATCGGGTTCTTCTTGTAGGGCGCCACCTCGACCCGCGCGCCGGCGATCATGTCATCCACCGAGCGCCCCGACAGCTTGCCGTAGCTTTCTTTCCAGCTATCCACCGCGAACAGAACATGGCCTTCGGCGGCATAGGCATGACCCTTAGCGATCAGGTCTTCGATCATCGCGATCATCTGCGCGATGAACTGGGTCGCGCGCGGCATCTCGTTCGGCTCCAACGTGCCCAAAGCGCCCATATCATGCAGGTACCAGCCGATGGTCTCATCAGATCGTTCCTGCACCAATTGCTCCAGCGTGCCTTCCGCGCCCGCCTGTTTGCGGGCCAGCGCCGTGGCGTTGATCTTGTCGTCCACGTCGGTGAAGTTGCGCACATAGGTCACGTGTTCTGCGCCATAGACATGGCGCAACAGACGATAAAGAACGTCGAACACGACCACCGGGCGGGCATTGCCCAGATGGGCGCGGTCATAGACCGTCGGACCACAGACATACATCCGCACGTTGTCAGGGTCGATCGGTACGAAATCTTCCTTCGTCCGCGTCCGCGTGTTGTGCAGCTTGATCGTCGTCATCGGTCGGGCTCCTAGAAAACAGCAAAGGCTTGCGCGTTGGCGCGGGCTTAGCAACTTGTCTCAGGGATGAAAACGAAAGAAACCGGCCCGCTTGATAAATCAGCAGGTAATGCAGCAGATAATGATGCAGGTCACCGGGTTCATGCCCCTCGGTTAGCACGGGAACCCCGCCAAGCCAAGCGTTGAGTTTGCTCACCCGGTCCGGCAGAGTGCCCGTCATGGATCGAGACGTCATCAATTCCATCTGCAAGGAATTTCCCGGGGCCGAGCTGTCGGACCCGTGGGGCGGCGGTCATGACGCGTGGAAAGTAGGCGGCAAGATGTTTGCCTGTATCGGAATTGCAAATGAAGGTGTTTCCGTCAAAACACCTGATGCGGAGACGGCTCAGATGCTAATTGATGCCGGTGTCGCGGTGAAAGCCCCCTATTTTCACCGCAGCTGGGTCCGCCTGCCGTTTGATGCCGAGACCGAGGAGCTGCGCCATCGTTTGACGGTTTCCTATGACCTCGTACGCGCATCGCTGACAAAAAAGCTTCAGGCGACGCTGGCGCCGCGAAGCTGATTGACAAACGGCCACTGCTCTGCCCCATTCAGCGCAAAGCAACCAGGGGCGATTTCATGAGATTGTCTGAACGCATCACGCAGATCACCGGCGGCGGCAGCGATGGCTGGGACGTGTTCTACCGCGCGCGCCGGATGCAAAGCGAAGGACAAGCCGTAACCGAACTGACGATCGGTGAACATGACACCCGAACCGACCCTTCGATTCTTCGGGCGATGGAACTGTCGGCCCGCAACGGTCATACAGGTTACGCGATGGTGCCCGGCACGGACCTGCTGCGCGACACGGTCGCCGCACGGGTTCAGACCCGCACTGGCGTTCCGACCTCTCGGAACAACGTCCTGATCACCCCCGGCGGGCAAGCCGCCCTGTTCGCCGGACATATGGCTGTTTGCGATCCCGGTGATGTCGGATTGTACCTCGACCCGTACTACGCCACCTATCCCGGCACGATTCGGGGTGTTGGCGCCGTGGCCCGTGCGGTTCAAACCCCGGCCGATGACGCTTTCCAGCCCCAAGCCGAGCGGATCGATGCCGCTGCTGAAGGCGCGGTTTCGCTGTTGATCAACACGCCGAACAATCCGACCGGCGTGGTTTATTCCCGTCAATCGCTGGAGGCGGTCGCTGACGTGTGCAAACGGCGCGATCTCTGGCTGATCTCGGATGAGGTATACGACACGCAGGTCTGGGACGGTGAACATCTTTCTCCGCGTGCGCTGCCCGACATGGCAGAGCGAACGCTTGTGGTTGGATCCATGTCCAAGTCCCACGCCATGACCGGGTCACGATGTGGATGGGTCGTCGGCCCACAGGAGGTCATCGCCCATCTGATCAATCTGGCGACTCACACCACCTACGGCGTTCCCGGGTTCGTACAGGACGCGTCGAGTTTTGCGCTGACCGCGGGTGTTGAACTTGAAGAAAAAATCGCTGCTCCGTTCCGCCGCCGCCGTTCCTTGGCTATGGATATTCTGGCCTCGCAAAACATCGTCGGCCTCGTCCCTGCGCAGGGCGCCATGTATCTGATGCTGGATATCCGCGCGACCGGGATGTCGGGGGACGCGTTTGCCAACGCGCTGCTGGACGCACACAAAATTGCCGTCATGCCCGGCGAAAGCTTCGGCAAGGCCGCTGCCGGGCACATACGGGTGGCCATGACCGTAGCGGATGAACGTTTTGCGGTTGCACTGAAAACGCTGTGCAAATTTGCGTCGCAACTTGCGAGGCAGCACGCAGCTGAGTAAGCCCGTTGTCAGAAACGGAACGTTGTACGCAGGTTGAAGACGTTGGAATCCAGACCACCGGTGGATCGGGTGACATCATCGAAATCTTGCCGCAGCGCCTCACCGCTGATGACAAAGTTTTCGCCAATCGGATAAGCGATGCCGATCCCGTAAACAGCGGCGGTATCGCTGTCGACGGATGTTTCGGCCCGTGCCGCACCAACGACGACATACCCCAGCGCGCTGCCGAAATCGTAACCGCCACGCAGTTTCAATCGGGTCATGCTGTCCAGACTGCCCTGAGACTGGCTGAGGTTCAGGGAAAGGCGGTTGTATTCAAGTTCACCGCCCAGAACGAAAGCCCCGAAATCCTGATCATAGCCTACATGCGCACCAAAGGCGGTGTCGTCCCCGCTTGATCCACCCGGTCCATCCGCATCCGCGTACCCAAAGCTGAGCCCAACGTACCCCCCTGTCCAATCCTCTGCCAAAACCGGGCTGGCGCTGGCCGTCAGGGCCACGACAATCAGGGCAGAAAAAAGTTCAAAAGTCTGTTTCAACGCGATTTCACTCGGGATTCAGATCATGTCTAGCTTTGAATTCAACTGGGATCGCTTTTGTCAGAGTTCAATTCCTTGCACGCAAAGCTCAAGAGTAAGTGAATGCAGTATAACAGATTTCTGTCACCGCGGGAGAAAATCTGCCTCAGAATTCCGTCAGTGGACCGTTGGGTAAACATTTGCTGAAGTTAATTTCGTTGAGGTCGCAAACAGAACAGATTGCGTCGCCGTGTTTTGGAACTCTTGCGCCAAACGTTGAGAGGCGGAATGACTGACCACGACTGGAAAATCAGCCTGATCAGCCGCACCATTGGTGCGGACCGGGGGCGTGCAGCGAGAGGACGGCCGTAAGCGGCCATTTGCCAGTTCCCCAAACATCTCTCACAGATCGGAAAAAGAAATGAACGACCAATCCCGCAACACATCGCGCAGCGGCGGTCGCGCTGCGCGTCGCGCTGCCCGTGCAACCGCATTGCCTGAACATCTGCGTCCCGTGCGCCCCGGTATGGAGGGCGGTGTCCTGAATGTCCTGACCCAGGCACAGATCGAACGTATCCACGAGGCCGCCCTGATCGCATTGGAAACCATTGGTCTGGCGGACGCGCCGCAAAGCGGGATCGACTATCTGGTTGGTGCAGGCTGCATTTTGGGCGACGATGGCCGCATCCGCTTTCCCCGTGCGCTTGTCGAAGACACGATCGCAAAGGCGAACCGCAATGTCACTTTGTACAGCCGTGACGGAAAAACCGATCTGGACCTTACAGGTACAAAAGTACATTACGGCACGGCTGGTGCAGCCGTTTCCATGGTCGACGTGCATGGTCGCGAGTATCGCGATTCAACCGTTCAGGATTTGCACGATGCCGCACGTATCTGCCAACAGCTTGACAATATTCACTTTGTTCAGCGTCCCATGGTCTGTCGCGACATTGCGGACAACCTGGAAATGGACCTGAACACGATCTACGCCAGCTGTTCAGGAACATTCAAACACGTCGGCACATCCTTTACGGAACCCAGCCACGTCGCCCCCGCGATGGAGATGATCTACATGATCGCGGGCGGCGAAGACAAATATCGCGAGCGACCATTCGTGTCGAACTCGAACTGCTTCGTCGTCCCACCGATGAAATTCGCCACTGAAAGCTGCGAAGTGATGGAGGAATGCATCAAGGCCGGAATGCCGGTTCTGTTGCTGTCAGCCGGGATGGCCGGCGCCACCGCACCATCAACCATCGCCGGAGCAATTGCGCAGGCCACGGCGGAATGCCTTGCGGGATTGGTTTATGTAAACGCCGTAAGTCCCGGCGCGCCCGCAGTTTTCGGCACCTGGCCCTTTGGTCTTGATCTGCGGACCGGCGCAATGTCCATCGGTTCCGGCGAACAAGCCCTGCTGACGGCAGGCTGCGCCCAGATGCACCGCTTCTACGATTTGCCGGGGGGCGCGGCGGCCGGTGCATCAGATTCGAAGCTGCCCGACATGCAGGCCGGGTGGGAACAGATGTGCTCGAACGTGATGGCCGGGCTGTCCGGTCTGAACATGGTATATGAAGCCGCTGGCATGCACGCCTCGCTGCTGGGATTCTGCTTTGAAAGTCTCATCCTCAGCGACGACCTGATCGGTCAGGCACAGCGCTGTGTGCGCGGGATCGAAGTGACCGATGAAACCCTGGCACTGGATCAGATCGCATCCGTATGCATGGGCGGCCCCGGCCATTATCTGGGCACCGATGCGACCCTCAGCCGGATGCAGGCCGACTATGTCTATCCGACCTTTGGTGACCGCTCGTCCCCCAAGGAATGGGTGGAGCTTGGCAAGCCGGATCTGGTTGAAAAGGCAGTGGCCCGAAAGAATGAGATCCTGTCCACCCCGTCGGCGGCCCGGTTCGACCCGCTTCTGGATGCTGAGATTCGGGAAAAGTTCAACATTCACTTACCGTTATAGCATCTAAAGAAAGCGGCCCGATGAGCATCGGGCCGCCCTTTCTTGTTTACCCGTTGCTGGGTGGAAGCAAACCTGCCTCTTGTGCAACGGCCACCTCATCAGCATCCAGCGCCCCGTCGCCATTTGCGTCCATAGCCGAAAATGTATCGGCGTCAACGTCGGGCAACACGGCCTGAATTTCTTCGATGGTCAGAACGCCATCGCCATTGGCGTCGGTTGAGGACTGCGCCGAGAGCACTCCCGGCAAGGTCAGTGCAGCAATGGAAATCCCAATCAAGTACTGCGGTTTCATTTTCGTGCCTCCTGGATAAGTTGATTATGTCTTCGTCCGGACAGGCCCCAGAAACACCGGAACAGCCGCAGGCGTCACCCGTTTTGCGTGATTTCCGGGAAGTCGCGCCAATCTTTGCGTGTTTGCCCGAGTCGGTGTTGCGACACACCGCCGGGCAAAACCTTGCCAGACCCGTTTCGGCAGAACTTGCCCGACAAGTATGGCCCGATCCGGCAAGACCGCGCTTGTCCGGGCAATCAGGCGCAAAAAAGAAAGGGGGCCGAAGCCCCCTGTCAGTTTCGCCATCCAGGCTCATTTCGTTGACCGCCCGGTGTTTATTTGCCTGCGGCCTGGACGTCGCATGGAACGAGCGCACCCGTTCCGTGAAAGAGTGGGAGGGAGCAAATATTCCGCCCCACCCTGTTCCCGGCCAACACGGGCATGTCGGCCGAGTGAAGAAAGGACATCTGGTAAGTCTTGTGTCCTTTCTCCGAATTCGTCGGGGTCGGTTACCTAGGGCAGCGTCCGACCCCTACGCCCCGGGGTGCCGGGGCGCTAATCCTACCCAACTAAGCGTTGGGGGTATCTCGCCCATCAGGTTCTTTGGCGATTCCCTTGTAGGGTTTGCCATCATCCTTGACGGGCATAAATTGGCCAGTGCGCTCGTCACGCTTTTGCCAGTTTCCATCATCACGCTGAAACTGAGTACGACCAGTCACAGCACCTCGGCGGTATCCATCTCCAGTATTCTTTGCCATTTCGCAGGCTCCTTATTCACAGGCGGTCGCGATTTCTTGTTAGTAAGTCTCGGGACAACTCTGTATTTCCAAGCACGCTATTGATCCCCAAATACCGATCTGTCTTCCTTTAATTTGTCGACCCTACTAGGGCCGGATTTGGTTTATCTCGCAGCGTGCAAACCGATTGCGAGATCAGCCGGGGATCGGTGCTCCAACACCGGTCCCCAACCTTCAATTTCTTAGCTACACCCGCTTGTCGCGCCACAGGTGTTGCATTTCATGCAGGTGCCGTTGCGCACCAGCGTGTAGTTTCCGCATTCGCCGCAGGGATCGCCCTCGTACCCCTGCATCTTGGCCTTTGTGCGGGCGTCCATGCCGGTGGCCACCGCCGTTTCGGCTGCCGGTGCTTCGAAGGAAGCCGCCGGTTCAGCCATGCCGTTCACCTCGACCTGACCCGCGTTGAACACAGCCAGATCTTGCGGCAAGCGCTTGCGCAGATAGCCAGTGGAGCTGATTTGTTTCAGTACTTCCAACGACTTGGACGCGGCTGTATCGCTGATTTCCGATACATTCGAGACACCCTCGTCCTCGCCCCGACCCAGATCATCGAAGGTTGCGCCTTCGGGTTTCACGTGGGCCAGATCGGTACGATCCAGATAGGACACGGCCAATTCGCGGAAGATATAATCCAGGATCGACGTTGCGTTCTTGATCGAGTCGTTGCCCTGCACCATCCCCGCGGGTTCGAACTTGGTGAAGGTGAAGGCGTCCACGAATTCTTCCAGCGGCACACCGTATTGCAGACCAACCGACACGGCGATGGCAAAGTTGTTCATCATCGCACGGAAGCCGGCGCCTTCCTTGTGCATGTCGATGAAAATCTCGCCCAGCTGGCCGTCTTCGAACTCACCGGTGCGCAGATAGACCTTGTGGCCACCAACGATTGCCTTCTGGGTATAGCCCTTGCGGCGATGCGGCAGTTTTTCACGATGGCTGCGGATGATTTCCTTGACCACAACCTTCTCGATCACCTTCTCGGCCAGAACGACGGCCTTTTCCTGCGCCGAGCCGCTTTCCAGCACCTCTGCCGCCTCGTCGTCATCCTCGACCAGCGCCGCCGCCAGCGGTTGCGACAGTTTCGAGCCGTCACGATAGAGCGCGTTGGCCTTCACACCCAGCGACCAGCTGAGTTCATAGGCCTTCTGGCAATCCTCGATGGTCGCGTCATTCGGCATGTTGATCGTTTTCGAGATCGCACCCGAGATGAAGCTCTGCGCCGCCGCCATCATGGTGATATGGCTTTCAACTCCAAGGAAACGCTTGCCTTTTTTTCCGCACGGGTTGGCGCAATCAAAGATCGAATAATGCTCTTCCTTCAGGTGCGGCGCACCTTCCAGCGTCATGGTTCCGCAGACGTGATCGTTGGCCGCCTCGATATCCGCACGGGAAAAACCAAGATGACGCAGCAGGTCGAATGTCGGGTCATTCAGCTTGGTCGCCGGGATGCCCAGAACACCGGTGCAGAAATCCTCGCCCAGTGTCCACTGGTTGAAGACGAACCGGATGTCGAAGGCGCTTTCCAGCGCGGCGTCCACTTTGGCCAGTTCATTGGGGCCAAAGCCGTGGCCGGTCAGCGAGGTGTGGTTGATCCCCGGCGCGTTGCCGATGGTGCCGTGACCAACCGCATAACCCACGATCTCTTCGATCTGAGATGAGGAATAGCCCAGCTTTTCCAGCGCCGACGGCACCGAGCGGTTGATGATCTTGAAGTAACCGCCGCCCGCAAGCTTCTTGAACTTCACCAGCGCAAAGTCAGGCTCGATCCCGGTGGTGTCGCAATCCATCACAAGACCGATGGTGCCGGTGGGCGCGATCACGGTGGCCTGCGCGTTGCGATAGCCATTTTTCTCACCAAGGCTCAGCGCCTCATCCCAGGCGGACATGGCCAGATCGACCAGGCGCTTGTCCGGGCAGTTGCCGTGATCCAGCGGCACCGGTTTGACGGCCAGTTTCTCGTACCCCTCGGTCACGCCCTGCGCCGCGCGGCGGTGGTTGCGGATGACACGCAGCATATGCTCGGCGTTGCGCTCATAGCCTTTGAACGGGCCAAGCTCTCCGGCAATTTCAGCCGATGTCGCATAGGCCACGCCGGTCATGATCGCGGTCAGCGCACCGCAGATCGCCCGCCCCTCATCCGAGTCATAGCTATAGCCCATGTTCATCAGCAGACCGCCGATATTGGCATAACCCAGGCCCAGTGTGCGGAAGTCATAAGACAGCTGCGCGATTTCCTTCGACGGAAACTGCGCCATCGTCACCGAGATTTCCAGCGTCAGGGTCCACAGGCGCGAGGCATGCATGTAATCCGCTGCCTGGAACTCACCATCCTTGAGGAAGGTCAGCAGGTTCATCGAAGCCAGGTTACAGGCCGTGTCATCCAGGAACATGTATTCCGAGCACGGGTTCGAGCCGCGGATCTCACCATCTTCGGGGCATGTGTGCCACTCGTTTACCGTATCATGGAACTGGATGCCCGGATCGGCACAGGCCCACGCGGCATGGCCGACCTTTTCCCACAGATCCCGCGCCTTCACGGTTTTGGCGACCTTGCCGTCAGTCCGATTAATCAATTCCCAATCGGCGTCTTTCTCCACCGCGGTCAGGAACGCATTGGTCACACGGATGGAATTGTTCGAGTTCTGTCCCGAAACCGAGCTGTACGCCTCTGAATCCCAGTCTGTATCATAGGTCGGGAACTCGATGCTGTCGTGGCCCTGCTTGGCATAATCCAAGACACGCTTGATGTAAGTTTCTGGTATTGCGACTTTTTTCGCTTCACGAACCGCCTTTTTCAGCGCGTCGTTCTTGTTCGGATCATAGGCGTCATCGGCAGATCCATCCCAAGACCGGATGGCCTCGAAAATGCCGTTCAGCATCTTCTCGTGCATCTTCGATCCGGCAACGATCGAGGCCACCTTCTGTTCTTCGATCACCTTCCATTCGATGAATTGCTCGATGTCCGGGTGATCCGCATCGACGATCACCATCTTTGCTGCCCGACGGGTTGTTCCGCCTGATTTGATCGCGCCAGCGGCGCGGTCGCCGATCTTGAGAAAGCCCATGAGGCCCGAGGATTTGCCGCCGCCCGACAGCGCCTCGCCTTCTGCACGTAGATGGCTGAAGTTGGTGCCTGTGCCGCTCCCGTATTTGAACAGGCGCGCCTCGCGCACCCACAGGTCCATGATGCCGCCTTCGTTCACCAGATCATCATCGACCGACTGGATGAAGCACGCGTGCGGCTGAGGATGTTCATAGGCCGATTTCGACTTGGTCAGCTTGCCGGTCTTGTAATCGACATAGTGGTGCCCCTGCGCCGGGCCATCGATTCCATAAGCCCAGTGCAGGCCGGTGTTGAACCACTGCGGTGAGTTCGGCGCCGCACGCTGGGTCGCCAGCATATAGCGCATCTCGTCGAAATAGGCGCGCGCGTCCTCCTCGGTCGAGAAATAGCCGCCCTTCCAGCCCCAATAGGCCCAGGCGCCAGCCAGACGGTCGAACACTTGCTTAGACGATGTTTCTCCTTCGAACTCTGCGCCTTCCGCGGGAACCGATCGCCACAGAAATTCAGGAACATCTTTTTCCTTCACTTTCTTGAGCTTGGTGGGCACCCCCGCCTTGCGGAAGTATTTCTGCGCAATCACATCGCTTGCGACCTGCGACCAGCTGGAGGGGACTTCGATGTCATCAAGACGAAAGACAATTGTACCGTCCGGATTTCGGATTTCAGATGTTGCGGACACAAAATTCAGTTCCGCATAGGCGTCCTGATCCGGTTTGGTGAATTTTCTTTCAATCTTCATGTCCGCAGCCCTGGTTTATTCAGCTCAATTTCAGATTCCCGACACCAAATCTTGTGTTGCAGGGTGTCGCCCACAACGCCCTGAGAAGCGTGCAAAAAGGTACTGTTCGCTGCCTTGGACAGCGCAATGCCGCTAATGCGGCCGCACGTTAATCGTTTGTGCTTATCCGACCCTCGCCCGCTGCCTTTTCCGGAATATACACCAGATGTTGTGGCAATCTCGTTGGCTCATACAATTTGACGTATGTTCCCATAGTAGGTCAACGCCCTTTTTCGGTCATTTTCCAAATCTTTTTTATTGACCTGATGGCTGCATGAGGCCTTCTGCGTGCCGGCTGCGATTCCTCCACAGCTTCATCCACGGCGAATTTCCGCCGACGTTTTGCGCTCTCAAAATGAATTCCCGTTTTTACCAGCATAGTTATCTGGATTTGATCAACCAATGGCATGCTGGTTACCTTGAAAGGGAATCAATACCGTCCGGGCAAACAGACCTGCGCCATGTGCCGAACGGTTTACCCAAGAGCGAGGGAGTTCAAGCGAATGAAGTTGTTTCATTTTTTCCCGGCCATGGCCTGCATCGTTGCATGCGCACCACAAGATGTGCCCATCCCGTCACGCAGCGCTCAGTTTGAATCCTTCCCGAAACGGCTGTTCGATACTTTTGAAACCAGTTGCTCGGGCCCTGGCGAGTCTTTCAAAAAAACCGGGAACGAAGTTTTTGAATGCAGTGAGTTCCTGCCCCCGAAGGCGACAGCTTTTCTGATTCTGAACTACGACGGACATCCGCAGGAACTGCCCCAAAGCGTCATGCGACTTACGTCAACAAAAACAAACGCAGGGTATCGCGTGGATGCGCGTGTTTTCTTCCACGTCCCGCAAAAAACCGGTGCGGCAGTTGAAGTTCCGGTCGAAAGTAAGGTTTTGAATCAAGCCATCAGCGAGCTCTACCAGACAATGGGTGGCTCGCCGAATTAGCTTGATGGAAGTGGTCGGGGCGGCAGGATTCGAACCTACGACCCCCTGTACCCAAAACAGGTGCGCTACCAGACTGCGCCACGCCCCGGACCGTGCGCCTTCCTAACGACGCCGATCTGATTTGAAAAGCCCTAACAGGGCCAAATTGCAGGTCCTTGCGAAAAAATTTCGTGCTTCATCTGTGTCCCGGGCCCGATGGAGTAGCGCGCGGACAATCCTGCATTGATTTCAAGCACCGCATATACGGAATCGCCCCCTTCAATCGGCGTAAGATCACCCGGAATCGCCCCTTCATGCACACGCGTCACCAAACCGGTGCGATCGAGAAAAACCATATCGAGCGGGATCAGTGTGTTCTTCATCCAGAAAGCAACGGGTTGAGGCGGATCAAAGACGAACAGCATACCGGATCGAGCCGGCAACGATTCGCGAAACATCAAACCGCGGGATCGCTCTTGAGGAGTGACGGCGACTTCCACGTTAAATTGCACCGTCGCACTGTCATTTCTGAGTGTGACACGATCCGATCTGCAAGCAGCAGCAGCAACTCCTGCCCACAACGTTACGAATATGGTCAAGAGTATCCGAAGCCGTTTCATCCGGTTCAGCTATCCAAAGCCGCTTCCCAGGCCAGAACCTGCGCGGCCATCCGACCACGCTTGCCGTCGATCACCCTCATGGCCAGCGCTTCACCTGGTTGCAGATCGGCAAGACCCGACCGGCGCAACACCTCGATATGAACGAATACGTCTTCATTTCGCCCAAAGACATTGGCAAATCCGAAACCCTTGCCTTTGTCGAACCATTTCACCCGTGCGGCTTCCAGCGGCGCCTTTGCGATAGCCTCCGGATCCAGCTCGGCGAAATCGGCAAGCATCATCGAGTCGGTCCGCGCCGGCGGATCAATCGCTACGACCTCGACCGCTTGAACCCCTCGGTCCGTGCGGTGAGTCATAATTTCAATGCTGGCGCCATCCGCAACCGAACTCTGGCCGTAATTGCGCAGAACATTTACGTGCAACAGAATATCCGGGCCGCCCTCTTCGGATACAACAAAGCCATAACCCTTGGCAGGGTCGAACCATTTTACGTGTCCACGGACGCGGTACATGTTGTTCAGGTCTTCTGGCACGGTTTTCCCATCGCGAATTTCAACAGTTCGTTAAGGGTTTGTTGTTTATGGGAATGGCAGGCAAATTCAAGCTGAAAAAATCGTTTATTTTCTGCCTGTTGCATTTCACGACACGTGAACGTCATGGATTCAACCTTTCAACATGCCATGCCGATCCCGGCTCAATTCGTTGCCATCTGAACCGGTCATGCAAGCGGAATGCTCCATCGGCCCAGAACTCAATCTCGGTGGGCGTCAATCTGTACCCGCCCCAAAACGGCGGACGCGGTGGATTTGGCCCAAGTTTCGCCGTCACTTTCGCGACCTCTGCCATCAAAGCTGCCCGGCTTGAAAGCGGTTGCGACTGCTTTGAAGCCCACGCGCCCAGTCGGCTTTTCAATGACCTTGATGCATAATACTCATCTGCCTGGGGCCCATTTTCACGACGTATTGTACCACGAACACGAAGTTGACGCCGCAAAGATTTCCAATGCATCACAAATGCAGCTTTTCCGGCGGTATCCAGTTCCTTGGCCTTGGCGCTTTCGTAGTTCGTATAAAAAACAAACGAGTCCGCTTCGATTTCCTTGAGCAAAACCATGCGTGCATTTGGCAAGCCATCCGGATCAACGGTTGCTAGCGCAATCGCATTCGGGTCGTTTAATTCGGTTTCTTCAGCCTCGGCAAGCCACCGGGCCGCTATTTCAAACGGATCGGAGCCAGCAAAGATGCCATCACGCTCGGTCATTTCCATCCCCTGGAAAGTATTAACGTCGAACCTAAGGCGAGAACCCGCTGCGGGCAAGAGCGCACGGCCTTGATGCAACGCAACCAATGGCATAAACCAACTCAACATAACGCGAAGACAGGCGGAGAACCGAACATGTCAAATCAGTTGATGGCCGGCAAACGCGGCCTCATCATGGGACTGGCCAATGACAAATCAATCGCATGGGGAATCGCCCGCGCCTTGTCGAATGCCGGGGCCGAGCTGGCCTTTTCCTATCAGGGCGAGGCTTTGAAAAAGCGCGTCGATCCGCTGGCGGCGCAATTGGGCAGCGAAATCGTTCTGCCCTGCGACGTCAGTGACGAAGCATCCATCGACGCGCTCTTTGCAGCTCTGGAAGAGAAATGGGGCAAGCTGGACTTCGTCGTCCACGCCATCGGCTTTTCTGACAAGAACGAGTTGCGCGGTCGCTATGTCGACACCAGCCGCGCGAACTTCAAACTGACGATGGATGTTTCGGTATATTCCTTTACAGCCGTGATGCAGCGTGCCGAAAAGATGATGTCCGAGGGCGGCAGCGCTGTGACCCTGACCTACTACGGCGCCGAGCAGGTCATGCCGCACTATAATGTCATGGGCGTCGCCAAGGCCGCGCTGGAGGCGTCGGTCAAGTACCTGGCTGAGGATCTGGGCAAGGATGGCATCCGCGTAAACTCGATCTCGGCCGGCCCGATCAAGACGCTGGCCGCCAGCGGCATCGGCGATTTCCGCTATATCATGAAGTGGAACGAATATAACTCGCCCCTGCGCCGCAACGTGACGATTGATGACGTCGGCAACTCGGCGCTGTACCTGCTGTCGGATCTGTCCAGCGGTGTCACAGGTGAGAATCTGCATGTGGATTCGGGGTATCACATTGTCGGCATGAAGGCAGTTGACGCCCCGGACGTGGAAAAAGGTTAAGAACATGAGCGCCAAGGACCGCCTGCCCCACGAAAAAGGCTTTCATATCAGCTGGGACCAGATTCATCGCGATTCGCGAGCACTGGCCTGGCGTCTTGACGGACAAGGTCCCGATGATGGCAACTGGCGGGGTGTTGTCGCGATCACGCGCGGCGGCATGGCGCCTGCGATGATCGTCAGCCGAGAACTGGACATCCGTACGGTCGATACGATCAGCGTGCGTTCATACCACCATCAGGAACAGGGTGAGGCAGAGGTGCTGAAATCTCCGGACGCCGACCTGATGGGTGACGGAACCGGTATTCTGATCATCGACGACCTGGTCGACAGCGGAAAGACGTTGGAACTGGTTCGGGACATGTACCCGAATGCCCATTTCGCGACGGTTTACGCCAAACCCAAGGGCCGCCCGATGGTGGATACCTTCATCACCGAAGTCAGCCAGGACACATGGATCTTCTTCCCATGGGATATGGCCCTTCAATATGTCGAGCCGTATCGCGGCACCGATTGATTTCTGATTAGTAGACCGCTCATGACGCTCAGCCGTACCGCCGCAACATTCGCACCTCCGGTGATGGAGGCGCGCCGATGGGTCGAGGGCGTTGCCTTCCCATCCGACCGCCCGTTGATCAACGTAAGCCAGGCGGCCCCGGTTGATCCGCCGCCGCTGGCCTTGCGGCAGGCTATGGCCGAGTTTGCTGTGCGCGAAGACAGCGCGCATCTTTACGGCCCGGTATTGGGCAATGACGATCTGCGCACCGAACTGGCGGCGCAGATCAGTTCTCACTATGCGGCGCAGGTAGACGCACCTCGGATCGCCATCACCTCGGGCTGCAATCAGGCGTTTTCGGCCGTTATATCGGCGATCACCGGCGAAGCGGATGAGGTCATTCTGCCAACCCCATGGTATTTCAACCACAAAATGTGGCTGGATATGGCCGGAGTACAGTCCGTGGACCTGCCGACCGGCGATGATCTTTTGCCCGATCCAGAGCGTGCACGCGGATTGATTACCGACAAGACACGCGCCATTGCGCTGGTCACGCCCAACAATCCGGGCGGCGTCGAATACCCTGCCGAACTTGTCAGAGCCTTCTACAACCTGGCCCGTGAAACCGGGATCCGCCTGATCGTCGATGAAACCTATCGCGATTTCGACAGCCGCAGCGGCCCCCCGCATGATCTGTTTCAGCAACCCGGGTGGGACGAAACGCTTATCCATCTTTACTCTTTCTCCAAGGCTTATCGTCTGACGGGTCACAGGGTGGGTGCCGTCGCAACAAGCCCGGCCTTGTTGGCCGAGGTCGAGAAATTTCTGGATACGGTCGCCATTTGCCCGGGCCAGATCGGCCAGTTCGCAGCGTTGTGGGGTATGCAAAACCTGTCGCAATGGCTGGCCGGCGAGCGTGACGAAATTCTTGACCGCCGCGCAGCCATTGCAGAAGGGATGCCGGCGCTTGAAGCCCGGGGGTGGCGGCTTTTGGGGCTTGGCGCCTATTTTGCCTATCTCGAACATCCGTTCGACATGCCGTCCGACGAGCTGGCGCGCCGTCTGGTCAAGGAAGCTGGCGTGCTGCTGTTGCCCGGAACCATGTTCATGCCGGATCATGACCCGGCTGGAAAACGGCAGGTGCGCATTGCTTTTGCCAATCTGGATCGGGCCGGGCTGGGCCAATTGTTCGACCGGTTGCAGGCCCTGTCCTTCTAAGCTTGCCCCTCGGCGGTGTGCGTCGTATTCAGGGCCGCAACCGACAGGGCAGAACTCTGCCGAAAAAACAAGAGGGCATCATGGCCGCAGGCGCTAAAAGTCTTTCGAAAACCTTTGTCTGGATTCTGATGGGCCTGCTGATGCTGGGCCTTGCGGGATTTGGCGCGGTCAACCTCAGCGGGACGATCCGCACAGTTGCGACAGTCGGCGACGAAAGCATCTCGGTCGACGACTACGTGCGCGAATTGCAGCGTGAGATCCGAGCGGTAGAGGCACAATCCGGGCAACCTTTGCAGATGTCGCAAGCCCGCGACCTGGGTCTGGACCGAAACGCCCTTGCCCGCCTGACCGCTTTGGCGGCGCTGGACAACGAGGTCGGTCAGCTTGGGATTTCCATCGGCGATGAGAACCTTCAGCAAGAGATCATCTCGATCCCGGCATTTCAGGGTGTCAACGGAACTTTTGACCGTGAATCCTATCGCTTTCAGCTGGAACAGGTCGGCATGACCGATTCCGAATTCGAATCCGATCTGCGAAAGGAATCCGCCCGAACCATCGTGCAGGGCGCAATCATGGGCGGCGTGAAAATGCCGGCAACGCTGACGGACACGATGATCGATTATATCGGCGCGCGGCGCAGCTTTACGGTTGCAACTGTTGGAGCGGAAGCGCTGGATACACCTGTGGCCGAACCAACGGACGCGCAGATCCAGGCATTCTATGATGACAATGGGGACCAGTTCATGCTGCCCCGCACCAAGCAGCTGACTTATGCGATTCTGTCGCCTGCAATGTTGGTGGACACGGTCGACATCGACGAAGACGCGCTGCGCAAGCTCTATGAAGAACGAAACGACGAATACAACCAGCCCGAACGCCGTTTGGTCGAACGTCTGAACTTTCCAAGCGAACAGGCCGCCAAGGACGCTTTGGCGCAGCTTGAGGTTGGCGGCACAACGTTCGAACAGTTGGTTCGGGATCGTGAACTGGAACTGAATGACATCGATCTGGGCGACGTGACGCGTGAGGATCTGGGCGAAGCTGCGGACGCCGTATTTGCAGCCGAGCTTGACACTGTCGTGGGCCCGTTGCCTTCGGTGTTCGGTCCGGCCCTGTTCCGCGTCAACGGATCACTGGCGGCGAACAACGTTCCATTTGAAGAGGCCGAGCCGGCACTTCGCGAAGAGTTGGCGACTGAACGCGCCCGTCGTCTGATCGAGGCGCAATCCGAAGATATCAACGATATGCTGGCGGGCGGTGCCACGCTGGAAGAACTGGCGGAAGAAACCGAAATGGAACTGGGTCAGATCGACTGGACTCGTGACAGCGACGAAGGCGTTGCGGCCTATGACGGATTCCGAGCGGCCGCAGAAGCCGTTCAGGAAGGGGATTTCCCTGAAATCGCCTTCCTCGAAGACGGGTCAATTTTTGCCCTGCGCCTGGACGAGGTTCTGCCACGTCGCCCGGAACCGCTGGAGAGCGCGCGCGACCGTGTCGCCGCGGCCTGGCAACAGGCCGAGATCAACAAAGCCCTGCGCGAAAAGGCGGATGCCATTCTGACCCAACTGGCACCTGACGGTGATTTCGCAGCGACCGGCCTGCCCTTCCGCGTCGAAAACGCCCTGACCCGCACAGCGTTTCTGGATGACGTGCCGGCCAATTTCATGAACGAGGTTTTCGCAATGGAACCGGGCGAGCTGCGCGTTGTTGAGGGCAATGGTGCGGCCTGGATAGTGCGTCTGGATGAAACCCTGCCACCGGCGGATACAGATGAACTGCGTCAGTTGCGTGATGCCCTGAGCTCTCAGATGGATCAGGCTTTGGCACAGAATATTTTCAACGCCTACGTACGTGACGCCCAGACCCGGGCGCGCCCCGTGGTGGATCAACAGGCGCTGAACGCCGTGCAGGCGAGCTTTTAAACGAGACAGATATGGCCCTGACACCCGATTTCGAAACCTTCGCGCGCGCCTATGAGGCGGGCGAAAACCAGGTTGTATATAGGCGTCTGGCCGCCGATCTGGACACACCTGTTTCACTGATGCTCAAGCTGACGGGCGCGCAGAAAGATGCGTTCATGCTGGAATCGGTGACAGGCGGTGAGGTTCGTGGCCGCTATTCGATCATCGGCATGAAACCTGATCTGGTCTGGCGCTGTCACGGGGAAACCTCGGAACTGAACCGTTCGGCCCGTTTCGATGCCGAGGCGTTCTTGCCCCAAGATGGCAATCCGATGGACAACCTGCGGGCGCTTCTTGCCGAAAGCCGCATGGAATTGCCCGATGACCTGCCACAGGCCGCGGCCGGGCTGTTCGGGTATCTGGGCTATGACATGGTTCGGTTGGTGGAACACCTTCCGGATGTGAACCCTGATCCACTGGGTCTGCCTGATGCGATCATGCTGCGCCCGTCTGTCACTGCGGTGCTGGATGGGGTCAAGGGTGAAGTGACGGTGGTTTCACCTGTCTGGGCCAGCGACGGTCAATCGGCCAAGGCGGCTTATGCTCAGGCGGCTGAGCGTGTGATGGATGCGGTCCGCGACCTGGAACGGGCCATGCCCGCGGAAACCCGCGATCTAGGCGACGCGCGCGAGGTCGCCCCGCCGGTGTCGAACTTCACCAAGTCCGGCTATATGAAGGCGGTCGAAAAGGCCAAGGAATACATCCGCGCGGGTGACATCTTTCAGGTTGTTCCGGCTCAACGCTGGACGCAGGATTTTCCACTGCCGCCTTTTGCTCTCTACCGATCCTTGCGGCGTACCAATCCGTCACCTTTCATGTTCTATTTCAACTTCGGCGGTTTTCAGGTGGTGGGCGCAAGCCCCGAAATCCTGGTGCGTGTCTTTGGCAACGAAGTCACCATTCGCCCCATCGCAGGCACGCGCCCACGCGGCGCGACGCCCGAAGAAGACAAGGCGAACGAGCTGGACCTGCTGGCCGACAAGAAAGAACTGGCCGAGCATCTGATGCTGCTCGATCTGGGTCGCAACGATACCGGCCGCGTGTCAAAGATCGGAACCGTACGTCCGACAGAAGAGTTCATCATCGAACGCTACAGCCACGTGATGCACATCGTATCGAACGTTGTGGGCGAACTGGCCGAAGACAAAGACGCGTTGGACGCCTTTTTTGCGGGTATGCCGGCAGGAACGGTTTCGGGCGCGCCAAAAGTGCGCGCGATGGAGATCATCGACGAGCTGGAGCCGGAAAAGCGCGGCGTTTACGGCGGCGGCGTCGGCTATTTCAGCGCAGGCGGAGACATGGACATGTGTATCGCCCTGCGTACCGCCATCGTGAAGGATCAGAAACTCTATATCCAAGCTGGGGGTGGTGTTGTTTACGACAGCGACCCCGAAGCCGAGTTCATGGAAACTGTTCATAAATCCAACGCCATACGGCGCGCAGCAGCTGACGCCGCGCGGTTTACCGGCAACGGAAACGGCTAAAAAACAGAGGCGGCCGATCAGATGATCACCGCCCCTTTTCTTTGCATTCTGCGCAGGTCACTGCACCTGTTTCATCATGACGGCCGAGATCGGAGCCATTGCCACGCGGTTGCCCCGATCTTCCAACCCCCACAGCAACAGGGCTGAAATCGTCTCGGGACGCACGCGCCCCAGCATGACCACTGTCCCTTCCTGACCCGCACGGAAAGCGGCCTGATCCAGGAATCTGCGCATGATTTTGGGATCCTGCCGTGCGCCGTCGATATCGCGGAAAACGACACTGGACGGAATTCCGTTTCGCGCCGCCAGTTTCTGCACGGTGTTGAGGCCGTTGTCCTGCGTGATCAGCCCCCGGCCGGTTCCCGCAGCAATCGCGGCGACCTGATCAGCCAGTTTGCGATTGCCCTGAATCCCGCTGTTCACACCTTCCAGAATACCAACCGTTTCCGGCAGGGTATCCAGCCACACCGACAGCGACACCTCGGCGTCCTGCGCGCTTGCGGCCTCGGGCAGATCCGCCAGGGCCAGCACCTCGAACCCGGCCTTGCGATGACGGGCCATCTTTTCCGCCGCGTCTGGATCCGATGGGTTCACGGCAAAGCTGATCGGATAGGGAAAGTCCTGCAACGCCTCGGACCCGAATGCGCCCTCGTCATCGATCAGAATGATGGACATCAGCGGCTTGGCTTCGGGGTTTTCGAACTTTGCCGCAAAACGCTCGATCGGCTTGGCCGATTTCGGCTGCTCAGCCGAAGCCTGTTCCACGACGGGCTCATCATCGCGTTCCGTCAGCGGAACGACGCGTTTTCCGATGATCGAGCTGGCACTTGCTTTCTGCTCACCCCCGATCTGGGGCAGCGCAGCGATACGCGGCAGTTCCCGAGGCATGGTGTCTTCATCCCCTTCCACGGCAATCGGGCTGTTTTCAAAGGGGTTCTGTTCTTCGGCCCCTGTCGACTCTGGCTCCGGTTCTGATGCTGCCTTTGGCAGAGGGTCTGGCTCGGGCGCAAGCGCGGCCACCTCGGTGTTCTCGGGCTCTGCTGGCGGGGCCGGTGTTTCATCAATTACGGCAGGCAGCGCATCGTCCGGCTGAATTGCGGGAACCTGACTTGGCTCTGGCAGTGCGGCGGGCGCTTCGATCACGAATGACACTTCATTTGCTTCTGCTGCTTCCGGTTGGTTCAGCGCGTCCGTTGCCGCGCCGACAACCGGCTGGGAATCGATTGACGTTTCCAGCCCCGACAGGTCGGCCAGATCCTCGCCGGCGTCATCGGCGGCTTCTGGCGCACGCGGGGCAAGTTCCACCAGATCGGCGTCAGAACCGGCGTCTGCCACTTCCGCCGGAGCCTCGGGCGTTTCAGAAATCGTCGGCGCCGGTGCTTCGGTTGCAACAACCGGGGTATTCACCATCGGCGTCTTGAGTGACACAACCGCACCCAAGATCAAAACAACGATCGCGCCCGCGACCATTCCTCCGAAAAATCCGCCCATTTTCCTGCCTTTCGCCTCTTTCCTCTGCCTCGTCCAGCTCTGCGCCATCTGGTGTAGCGCTCGGCCAATTGAACGCGTCAGAAACGGTATGTCCTCTTGACGCTGCCGCTCAAGCCTGAGCATGTATGTGCGGACATTATACCGTGGCCCGGGGCTGCATCGCCAGCCCGAAATGCCCAAGCGAAGATAAGTGCCCAAATGCTGCTGCTGATCGACAACTACGACTCGTTTACCTACAATTTGGTACATTATTTAGGCGAACTTGGTGCCGAAATGGTCATTCGCCGAAATGATGCGCTGGATGTGCAGGAAGCGATGGCCATGAACCCCGCCGGCATTCTGCTGAGCCCCGGCCCCTGCGATCCGGATCAGGCGGGGATTTGCCTTGCGCTGACGGAAGCGGCCGCTGAAACCAAAACGCCGCTGTTGGGGGTTTGCCTGGGGCATCAGACCATAGGCCAGGTGTTTGGCGGCAAGGTGGTTCGATGCCACGAGATCGTTCATGGCAAGATGGGCACGGTGAAGCACACCGGCAAGGGGGTGTTTGCCGGTCTGCCCTCACCCTTTGAGGCAACGCGCTATCATTCGCTGGTGGTCGAGCGCGAGACCCTGCCCGATTGCCTGGAGATCACGGCCGAGCTGGACGACGGCACGATCATGGGATTGCAGCACAAGGAATTGCCGATCCACGGTGTGCAGTTCCACCCGGAATCCATCGCATCCGAGCACGGTCACGCCCTTCTCAAAAACTTCCTGCAAGAACTGAAAGTCCCGGCATGAGCGACGCGCTGAAACCGCTGATCGGAGCCGCTGCCGATCGTCCTTTGACACGTGCCGAGGCCGAAAAAGCCTTTGCCATACTGTTCGATGGCGAAGCCACGCCCAGCCAGATCGGCGGACTGCTGATGGCCATGCGGACACGGGGTGAGACGGTCGATGAATACGCCGCGGCAGCCGCCGTGATGCGTTCGAAATGCAATGCCGTGAACGCACCCGAGGGGGCGATGGATATCGTCGGCACCGGCGGTGACGGCAAAGGCACCCTGAACATCTCGACCGCGACCGCCTTTGTCGTGGCCGGTGCCGGAGTCACGGTCGCGAAACACGGCAATCGCAACCTGAGCTCGAAATCCGGCGCGGCGGATGCATTGGGCCAGATGGGTATCAACGTCATGGTTGGCCCGCAAGTTGTTGAAAATGCGCTGAAAGATGTTGGTATCGGCTTCATGATGGCGCCCATGCACCACCCTGCCATCGCCCATGTGATGCCGTCCCGGCAAGAATTGGGAACGCGCACGATCTTCAATATTCTCGGCCCCCTGACCAACCCTGCCGGCGTCAAACGGCAGTTGACCGGCGCCTTCAGCCGCGACCTGATCCGCCCGATGGCCGAAACGCTTGGCCTGCTGGGCTCGGACCGCGCCTGGTTGGTGCATGGTTCGGACGGGACGGACGAGCTTACGATCACCGGCATCAGCTGGGTCGCCGCTCTGGAAGACGGGATTGTGAAAGAGGTCGAACTGCACCCCGAAGACGCAGGTCTTCCGGTGCATCCGTTCGAGGACATCATCGGTGGCTCGCCCGAGGAAAACGCCGTTGCGTTTCGGGCTTTGCTGGATGGTGCCCCGTCCGCGTATCGCGACGCGGTGTTACTGAATTCGGCCGCCGCTCTGGTCGTCGCCGAAGCGGCAAATGATCTGCGCGAAGGCGTGGCCATGGCTGCTGAAAGCATCGACAGTGGCAATGCCAAAAACAAAATCACGGCCTTGGCCGCCAAGACACAGGAAGCCGCATGACCGAAACCGTTCTGGACAGAATCAAAGCCTACAAACTGGAAGAAGTCGCGGCGGACAAAGCGCAGAAATCCCTGGAAACACTGGAAAGTGAGGCCCGGTCCGCCTCGGAGCCTCGTGGCTTTGCCAATGCGCTGCAACACGCCTCGCGGCAAGGCTATGGCCTGATCGCCGAGGTCAAGAAAGCCAGCCCGTCCAAAGGACTGATCCGGCCGGATTTCGACCCGCCCGTTCTTGCAAAGGCTTATGAAGATGGTGGCGCGACATGTTTGTCCGTCCTGACCGACACCCCCAGCTTTCAGGGCAAGAAAGAGTATCTGACGCAGGCGCGCGAGGCGACGTCCCTGCCCGCCTTGCGCAAGGATTTCATGTACGACCCGTATCAGGTGGTCGAAGCACGCGCCCTGGGGGCGGATTGCATTCTGATCATCATGGCCTCGGTCAGTGATGATCAGGCGGCTGAACTGGAAGACACTGCATTCGATTGGGGAATGGATGTTCTGATCGAAGTGCATGACGAAGCAGAGCTTGAACGCGCGGCACAGCTGAAAAGCCCGCTGATCGGTATCAACAACCGCAATCTGAAGACATTCGAGACAACGCTCGACACGACGCGCCGCCTGTCCAAGCTGGTGCCCGCCGATCGCACCATCGTGTGCGAAAGCGGACTGGGTACACCAGACGATCTGAAGGACATTGCACGCTATGGTGCCCGCTGCTTTTTGATCGGAGAAAGCCTGATGCGCCAGGACGATGTTGAAGCGGCAACACGCCATATCCTGTCAAACCCGCTGATCCCCGGAGTGATGTGATGCCACTGACCCATTTCGATGCCCAAGGTCAGGCACATATGGTCGATGTCTCGGACAAGGAGGTGACGGATCGCATCGCCGTTGCCGAAGGTCACATCAGGATGGCGCCGGAAACCTTTGAAATCATTTCCGAAGGTCGCGCCAAGAAAGGCGATGTTCTGGGCATTGCCCGTTTGGCCGGCATCATGGGCGCAAAGAAGACGCCGGACCTCATTCCGCTGTGTCATCCTTTGCCGGTGACCAAAGTGGCCGTAGAGCTGACTCTTGACCCGGACCTGCCGGGTGTTCGGATCCAGGCCACCGTCAAGACCTCGGGCCAGACCGGGGTTGAGATGGAAGCGCTGACCGCCGTATCGACAGCCGCCTTGACCGTATACGACATGACCAAGGCCGTCGATAAGGCGATGGAGATAGGCGGCATTCGCGTTCTGCTCAAAGATGGCGGTAAATCAGGGCGTTACGAGGCGAAATGATTACTGTCGAAGAGGCGCGCGCCCTGTTGTTCGATCTTGTGGGGCCATTGCCGGCCGAAGAGGTTCCACTGGCCCAGTCCGCAGGGCGCGTTCTGTCGCGGGACGTCACGGCCACGCGGGATCAGCCGCCTTTTGCCGCCTCTTCCATGGATGGCTATGCAGTCAAATCTGACGAGGTCGAACTGCACGCCATGTTCAAAGTCGTGGGCGAGTCAGCGGCCGGGCGTCGGTTTGAGGGCACTGTAGGCCCCGGACAGGCCGTTCGCATCTATACCGGCGCCCCTGTGCCCGAAGGCGCGGATTTCGTTGTTATTCAAGAGGATACGGACCGTCGCGGTGATCTGCTGACAATCACGGACACACCCGGCGCCAAAACGAACATCCGACCCGCTGGCGTGGATTTCAAGGCTGGCACGTCCATATCGGCCCCGCGATTGATCCGCGCTGAAGATGTGGCCTTGATGGCCGCGATGAACATCCCTCGCGTTCCGGTGTCGTGCAAACCCGTTGTCGCCCTCATCTCGACGGGTGATGAGTTGGTCATGCCCGGGGAAGAACCCGGCCCGGATCAGATCATCGCCTCGAACACATTTGGCCTGAAGGCAATGCTCGAAGGATTGGGGGCTGTGGTGCGCGTGCTTCCGATCGCACGGGACACTGTATCGTCGCTTGAAACGGCCTTTGGTCTTGCGCAGGGGGCGGATCTGGTCGTGACGATCGGCGGGGCGTCGGTTGGCGATTATGACCTCGTGTCGGACGTTTCGCAGGGCTTGGGGATGAAGCAATCCTTCTACAAGATCCGAATGCGCCCCGGAAAACCCCTGATGGCCGGTCGTATCGGCACCGCGGCAATGGTCGGGTTGCCGGGCAATCCGGTCAGCGCCATGGTTTGCGGCTATCTGTTTCTGGCCCCGATGGTGCGCCGGATGCTGGGGCTTGAACAGGTGCTGCCGCCCTTCCGCACGGCCCGGCTGAGTGGTCCTTTGCCCGAGAATGGCCCGCGCGAGCATTATATGCGCGCCGTGGTGACGGATGCCGGTATCGAAGCTTGCGCAGATCAGGACAGTTCCCTTCTCAGCGTATTGGCGCAGTCCAACGCGCTGTTGGTCCGCGCCCCACACGATCCGGCGCGCGACGTCGGGGAATTGGTCGAATACCTGCCGATCTGATGTAGCCTCAAATTCGTTGACACAAAACGTGAACATGCGTAGAACAAAAGAAAACGCATGAGCGACGAGGTGTGAGCGATGCTGACCAAGAAGCAATTGGATTTGCTGGAATTCATCCACAAACGCGTGCAGGCGGACGGTGTTCCGCCCAGTTTTGATGAAATGAAGGCTGCTCTCGACCTGCGGTCGAAATCCGGCATTCACCGGTTGATCACCGCATTGGAAGAACGTGGGTTTATCCGCCGCCTTGCCCATCGCGCTCGGGCCATCGAGATCGTGAAATTGCCCGAAAGCCTTGGCGGCGAGCCGACGGCCGGCTTTACGCCACGTGTGATCGAAGGCGACCGGCCCAAGGGCCCCCGCCCTGCGAACGTGGAGCCTGTATCGGTCGACGCGCTCGAACTGCCGGTCATGGGCCGGATCGCAGCCGGTGTTCCCATCGAAGCAATCAGCCATGTATCGCATCACGTGGCCGTTCCCGGCCCCATGGTTTCGGGACAGGGTCAGCACTATGCATTGGAAGTTCGCGGCGACTCGATGATCGACGCTGGCATCAATGACGGTGACGTGGTCGTCATCCGGGAAACCTCGACCGCGGATAACGGCGACATCGTGGTTGCCTTGGTCGAGGATCAGGAGGCGACCCTCAAGCGGTACTTCCGCCGCGGCAACGCAATCGCGCTCGAGGCTGCAAACCCGGCTTATGAAACGCGCGTCCTGCCCGAAGAAAAGGTCAAGGTTCAGGGCCGTTTGGTCGGACTGATCCGCACCTACTGAGCCCGCTTGGAATGACGGTCCCCGGCAGGTTTCGGGGACCAAAGCCGATGGCCGGTCATGTCCGCGCTCGTGGTCAGCTTTCCGTTCGAAACCGACAGGCTTCCGGTTTCGTACAACCGTTCCGGATCGAACACCCCGCACGAACCTTGCAGGGCAAGCGCAACAGCCGAGATGATGATCTGGTTTTCCTGACATTCGTCAAACGCCCGCGCCGCCCGTTTTCCGGTGATATGGATGATCTCAAAATCCTTCAGCGGGTATCGTTGCACGATGTCGCTGTCCGGCCATCTGAGCGCCGCCTCGATCTGATCAACGCCGTCTCCGTCATTTTCAAGCCAGACACCGGCGACAAACCCGCTGCCTTTGCTTTTGCTGAGGGCCCGCCCCTTGTCGCTCATGACCCCCACCAATCCGCCGTTTTCAGCGATCAGGACATCCGGTCGGTGCCCCGAGTTCCAAAGCAGAAATGCCAGGACAACAGGCACCGCTCCGGCCCATCGTGCTTGTCCCTGCCACAAAGCCATCCACAAGGCGCCGTATGCGACCAGGGGCAGGATGTACCAAGGCGGGCTGACGACAAACCCCTGCGCGCCATCAAGGTGCAATACCCAGTCGGAAACCGTAAGGATCCAATGCAACGCCCAGCCCATGACGGTCAGGGCAATTGCCTCCAGTCCAAACGGGGCCAGAAGCGCCGCAACGACGGCGGAGGGCACGACAAAAAGACCCATGACAGGAACGGAAAGCAGGTTGGCCAGCAGACCGTAATGGGACATCGTATTGAAATGCGCGGCACCTATGGGGGCTGTTGCAAGGCCTGCAATTGCCGATGACATCACCACACCGACGACGGGCTTCAACCAGTTTGGGCCGGGCATCGGGCCCATCTCTCGCAACGCTCCGAAGACGGCGACCAACGCTGTGGTTGCAGCGAAGGACATTTGAAATCCGGGGCTCAGCAGCGACTCGGGTCGAAGAACCAGCACGATTACGGCGGCAACGGCAACCGCACGCAGTGAAATCGCGCGTCGGTCGATCAACACGGCCCCCAGCATGACACTGACCATGACAAAGGCCCGTTCGGTTGCAACGTTGCCCCCGGACAACAACAGATAAAGGGTTGCGGCACAAAGCGCGAGAACCGCAGCCACCTTCCGAACCGGTACCCGCAACGCAACAGGGGGGCACAACGACAGCCCCAATCGACACGCGACGAACACGAATCCTGTCAGAAGCCCCATATGAAGCCCGGAAATGGCCAGCAGATGCGCCAGATTGGACGCCCGCAAGGATGATAGCGTCTCCTGCCCCATCCCGCTGCGATCTCCGGTGGTGACGGCGGCGGCAAATCCACCGATTTCACCGGGCAGGATCTGCCTGACCCGCTGCGAAATGGCCATGCGGATCGCAGTGACCCGAATGCCGTCGATCCCCTCGGCCGCTGGTGCGATGGTCATGATCGGGACGCGGGTATAGCCGACCGCGCCCAATCGTTGAAACCAGGCATGGCGGCGAAAGTCGAAACCTCCGGGCTCGACCGGGCCCTGCGGCGGCGAAAGATGACCCGTGGTCATAATACGCTGCCCCGGTGCGATTGCGCCCGTTGGGACATGAACGGAAAGACGGATGCGCTGCGGCCTGCGCTCCTGAGGTACATCCCCTATGCGTACCTGGTCAAGCGTCAACCGCAACGCATCCGAGGCAGACCGATCCATGGCGACGACCCTCCCCTCGACAGGGCCATAATATCGCCACGACAGTACCGGTTCTGCCACCATATGGGCGCGAACGCCTGCCAGAACGAAACCGGCAGAGATCAGCGCCCCCCCGATTGTCAACGTTCCCACCCCCGGTGGCAGCCGGCGGCGCAAGACGAAAAGAGCGGCTCCAAGACAGACAAGACCGGCATAAACTGACCAATCCGGCTCGACGCGGACGCCGAAATAGAGACCAATCCCCGTCGCCAGCAAAACCGGCGTCCAAGGGAAAAGGTAGCCTGTCTGGTGCAGCAGCGCGGCCTCGACCCGTGCAAGAACACGCATGGTTGCCCCCGTCCTTCGGGCTCGTTAGACAGGCTTCAAACTATGCCAGATACGGTTACCAAAAGGTTAATCCTCACCATGACTGAACAGGTCGTCACTCGTTTTGCCCCCTCGCCCACCGGTTTCCTGCATATCGGCGGCGCGCGCACTGCTTTGTTCAATTGGCTGTATGCGCGTGGTCGGGGTGGCAAATTCCTGCTGCGGATCGAAGACACCGATCGCGAACGTTCGACACCCGAGGCGACCGCCGCGATCCTTCAGGGCATGGCCTGGCTTGGCCTTGATCACGACGGTGACGTGATAAGCCAGTTCGAAGGGGCCGCCCGTCACGCCGAGGTCGCGCATCAGTTGCTGGCCGAGGGCAAAGCCTACAAGTGTTTTTCGACCCAGGAAGAAATCGCCGCTTTCCGGGACCAGGCGCGCAGCGAAGGGAAATCAACCCTGTTCCGCAGCCCATGGCGTGACGCCGATCCTGCGACACATCCGGATGCACCTTTTGCCATACGCATCAAGGCGCCTCAGGACGGGGTGACCGTGATCCACGATCAGGTTCAGGGCGATGTGAGCATCCGCAATGACCAGTTGGACGACATGATTCTTCTGCGCTCGGACGGAACACCCGTCTACATGCTGGCAGTCGTTGTCGACGATCACGACATGGGTGTCACCCATGTCATCCGCGGCGACGATCACCTGAACAATGCCGCGCGGCAAATGATGATCTACGAAGCCATGGGCTGGGACGTTCCGGTCTGGGCGCATATCCCGCTGATTCACGGGCCGGATGGCAAGAAGCTGTCCAAGCGCCATGGTGCTCTTGGAGCTCAGGAATATCAGGCCATGGGCTATCCCGCAGCCGGGATGCGCAATTACCTGGCCCGGCTGGGCTGGAGTCACGGCGACGATGAGTTTTTCACGGACGCGCAGGCAAAGGACTGGTTCGATCTGGACGGGATCGGCAAAAGCCCTGCGCGGTTTGATCTGAAAAAGCTTGAAAACCTGTGTGGACAGCATATCGCGATCTCGGACGATGCTGCACTGCGGCAAGAGATCGAAGCATATCTGGCCGCAGCAGACCTTCCGCCCCTTACCGAAACACAATCCAGTGATCTGAAACGTGCGATGTATTGCCTCAAGGACCGGGCGCGCACCTTCCCGGAACTGCTTGAAAAGGCTCATTTTGCACTGACAAACCGCCCGATCGTTCCGGATGAAAAGGCGGCAAAGGCATTGGCAACTGTATCCGATGGTATACTGACGGAATTGACGCCGCATCTGCAAAATGTTAGCTGGTCGCGGAACGAACTGGAGGAGGCACTGAATTCCTTTGCCGAGTCGAAGGAGCTCAAGTTCGGCAAGCTGGCCGGTCCGCTGAGGGCCGCCCTGGCGGGTCGGGCCGTTACGCCTTCGGTTTTTGACATGATGCTTGTGCTGGGACGGGAAGAAACCCTGGCGCGGCTTTCTGAAGCAGCGAAATAACCCAAGCTTCATAAAGGGGTAACGCTGCTCCGCTAACACCCGGACTGCGCGTCCACGCGCAGTCATTGCCCGTATCACCGGAGGTATCTCTGGCGTGCGCATGAATGAAGAAGGGACAACCATGACTGATAGCAACAAAACAGCCACTCTGACCGTTCACGGCAAAGAGTATGAGTTGCCTGTTCATTCTCCGACCGCTGGCCCGGATGTCATTGATATCCGAAAGCTTTATGGTCAGGCCGGTGTCTTCACCTACGATCCTGGGTTCACTTCGACCGCTAGCTGCGACAGCACCATCACCTATATCGACGGCGAAAAAGGCGAACTGCTGCACCGCGGCTATCCGATCGACCAACTGGCCGAGAAATCGCATTTCCTCGAAGTCTGCTATCTTCTGCTGTACGGAGAACTGCCGGCGGCAAAGGATCTTGAGAAATTCGAGACCACGATCACACGCCACACCATGCTGCACGAGCAGATGCAGTATTTCTATCGCGGTTTCCGCCGCGACGCGCACCCGATGGCCATCATGGTCGGCGTTGTCGGCGCGATGTCGGCCTTCTATCACGATTCAACGGATATCTCGGACCCGCAGCAGCGTGAAATCGCATCGCATCGTCTGATCGCCAAGATGCCGACTATTGCTGCATGGGCCTACAAGTACCACACCGGTCAGCCTTTCGTGTATCCGCGCAACGATCTGGACTATGCGTCGAACTTCCTGCGCATGTGTTTCAGCGTTCCTGCCGAGGAATATGAGGTCAACCCGATCCTCAGCCGCGCCATGGACCGCATCTTTACACTACATGCAGATCACGAACAAAATGCCTCGACATCGACCGTGCGTCTGGCGTCGTCTTCGGGGGCAAACCCGTTTGCCTGTATCGCCGCCGGAATCGCTTGCCTTTGGGGTCCGGCACATGGCGGAGCAAATCAGGCTTGCCTGGAGATGCTGGAAGAGATCGGCACCGTTGATCGCATCCCCGAGTTTATTGCCCGCGCCAAGGACAAGAACGATCCGTTCCGCCTGATGGGCTTTGGTCACCGCGTTTACAAGAATTTCGACCCGCGCGCCAAAGTGATGAAGCAATCGGCTGACGAAGTTCTTGATCTGCTGGGCGTTGAAGACAACCCGAAATTGCAGGTTGCCAAGGAACTGGAACGCGAAGCGCTGGAAGACCCGTACTTCGCTGATAAAAAGCTGTTCCCGAATGTCGACTTCTACTCGGGCATCATCCTCGAAGCGATGGGTTTCCCGACCTCGATGTTCACGCCGATCTTCGCCCTGTCACGCACTGTTGGCTGGGTCAGCCAGTGGAAAGAGATGATCGCCGATCCGCAAAACAAAATCGGCCGCCCGCGTCAGCTGTACTTGGGCGAAACGCTGCGCGATTACGTGGATATCGAAAATCGCTGATACGCGCCTCACGTCAATCTTTTTCGAAGGCCCCGGTACTGCCGGGGTCTTTTTGTTTGGGCTGAAGAAATGAGAGCGCGAAGACGCGGTGTTTTCCCGCGCAAGACAGCACCGGACAAGCCGGGGCGCACGACCTCAGAAAAGGCTCATCTGATCCCCGGGCTGCGGTGGCACCGCAAACAAGTCGCAACGCAACGGGGACGATTTTATGGACAGCTCCAGACGTTTGCAGGTCTTCATGAACCTTTGAGCGATAATCCCGGCATACTCACCCTCGCCCCGCATTCTGTGCCCCCAACGCGGATCGTAATCCCGCCCTCCATGCATTTCCCGCAGTTTGGACATGACCTTTTCCGCCCGCGACGGCTCATGATCGGCAAGCCAGCCCTGCCAAAGCTGCGATACCTCGCGCGGCAGGCGCAACATGATCCAGCTTGCGGCATCCGCACCAGCCTCTTTCCCGGCCTCCAGAAGGCTTTCCAGTTCATGATCCGTCAGCCCCGGCACGATGGGTGACGTCATGACACGCACCGGAACGCCCGCTTCCGTCAGCGTTCGGATCACGCGCAACCGCCGAAGGGGCGACGGCGCCCGTGGTTCCATCCGGCGGGACAATTCCGCATCCAACGTTGTCAGCGAGATACCAACCCGCACCAGCCCCCGGCCTGCCATGTCGGCAAGCAACTCCAGGTCCCGCTCTATCAGGGTACCCTTGGTGACGATTGCGACCGGGTGGTTGAACTCACTCAAAACCTCAAGGCATGACTTTGTAATCATGTGCTTTTTCTCAATCGGCTGATACGGGTCCGTATTCGTACCAATTGCAATCGGCGCGACTTTGTAGGATCTGGCAGACAATTCCTTGCGCAGAACACGCCCCATGTTGGGTCGAGCGATCAGGCGGGTTTCGAAATCCAATCCTGCCGATAGCCCAAGATACGCGTGGCTGGGCCGCGCAAAACAGTAAACGCAGCCATGTTCACATCCCCGGTACGGGTTGATCGACCGATCGAAGGGCAAGTCAGGGGATCGGTTGTAAATAATAGCGCTGCGCGCAACCTCTTCGCTTGTCTCGGTACGCAGCGGCGGCAATTCTTCCTCAATGTCCCACCCGTCTTCGGCGGGCGTGGTGGCAAAGCGTTCAAACCGACCAGCTTCGTTCGTCGTTGTTCCTCTTGCCTTGATCGTCCGCGCGATATTCATGTCTTTTTGTTCTTCTTTTGTTCCCCCGCGAACATAGGCCTGTCGCCGATTTGGCGCAACCCCCGCCAAATCACCGTTGGATTGAAGTTAGTTGAAGAGTCTGCAGGATAATCTTGCAGACTTTTCTATCGAGCCCTCCCTTTTTTTGGCTTATAGGTCGGTCCCGAAACGACCGACGTCGCAATCGTCACAGTCACGATGCGACGTTTTGGCCAAAACGGAAAAAATGCCACCACGGGTCAATGGCCCGCCCAGCACAGGGAATACCCCATGTCCGACGAAGAAGACATCGTCCTGTCCGAACTGAATGACGACGAACTGGTCGAGCAGATGTTCGACGATCTCTACGATGGCCTGAAGGAAGAGATCGAAGAAGGTACCAACATCCTGCTGGAACGCGGATGGACACCTTATGACATCCTGACCAAGGCTCTGGTTGGCGGTATGACCATCGTGGGCCATGACTTTCGCGACGGCATCCTGTTCGTCCCCGAAGTTCTGCTGGCCGCAAACGCGATGAAGGGCGGCATGTCCATTCTCAAGCCGCTGCTGGCCGAAACCGGTGCACCGCGCGTCGGCAAGATGGTCATCGGCACCGTGAAGGGCGACATCCACGACATCGGCAAAAACCTTGTTTCGATGATGATGGAAGGCGCTGGCTTCGAAGTTGTCGATCTGGGCATCAACAACCCGGTCGAAAACTACCTGGAAGCGCTGGAAAACGAACAACCCGACATTCTGGGCATGTCGGCCCTGCTGACCACTACGATGCCTTACATGAAAGTGGTCATCGACACGATGGTCGAACAGGGCGTCCGCGACGATTACATCGTTCTGGTCGGCGGCGCGCCCCTGAATGAAGAGTTCGGCAAAGCCATCGGCGCGGATGCCTATTGCCGTGACGCAGCTGTTGCAGTGGAAACCGCCAAGGAATTCGTGGGCCGCAAGCACAATCAACTGGCTGGCTAGGACCCGAACAATACTGATTGAAAGGCCGTCCGATCCGGGCGGCCTTTTCGATTCTGAAGCGCCTTGTCACCGGAGGATCCGGATTATCCAATTTTAAACCAAAGCAGGTCTAAAAGAACGAGGCATTCACATCCCCGGGGGGTCTCGTGCCGACTACGTTCACAGCCATCTCGCTCGGCAAACTTGCCGATATCGACAGTTTCGAAGGCAACAACACAGCTGAAAACGCTTCGGCGCTTGTGGGGAAAACCTTTGGCGGGTCCGACGATCCATTGGCTCACAACAGCGTCACCTGGAGCCCGGTCGGCAATCCGGGTTCGTACTACAACATGAACAACATGTCGGCCAACGATCGGTTTTCGATCGATGGCGGGCCGCCTCAGACATTCGATGGCACTTCGGTCTACAACGCCACGATCACCTATTTTGACGGATCAACTGCCAGGATTTCCGCAGTTGTGGCGCAGGATGTGGATGGCAACACCTATCTGATGCCGGAATTCTCGGACAATTCGGACCAATCCGCCTTGGAGGCTCGCCCTGTCCGCTCGATCACGCTCAACAGCCTTGCCGGAAACCGGTATTCAGGCCTGACTTCCCGCCGTGAAGATATCTGGTGCCCTGCTTTACCCCCGGAACGATGATCCGCACCGAGCAAGGCGCACGACCGATTGAAACCCTGTCCTTCGGCGACCGGATTGAAACCCATGACCATGGGCTGCAACCCCTGCGTTGGATGGGGCGGCGAACCGTCAAGGCAACGGGTCCGCATGCGCCTGTTCTTTTCAAAGCGGGCACCATCGGAAACACGCGCGACCTTCTGGTGTCGCAACAGCACCGCATGCTGATTGGGCATTGGCGTCTCGAGCTGCACACCGGACATCGCGAAGCCCTGGCGCCTGCCAAACATCTCGTGAACGGGTCCGACATCATACTGCGACCCGGAGGGGTGGTGACCTACATCCATTTGCTGTTCGACCGGCATGAGCTGCTCTGGGCCGAAGATTGCCTGAGCGAGAGCTTTCATCCCGGCGCGCAAATCTGGGACAGTCTCGGGTCTGCCGCACGGCAAGAAATCCTGTCGCTGTTTCCGGAACTGTCGCTGAACGGTGTTGCCGCGTACGGCCCGCTGGCCCGGCCCCTGCTGACCGCGTTCGAAGCGCATGCGTCGGCGGCCTGACATGAGATGTCGGATCGGGGCTTGCCCAACGGCCCCAATCGTCCTCCTATGGCAAAAGCCCCGGAGGATGCCAAGTGATGTCAAACGAATCCCTGCCAGATGATGCAAGCCTGACCACGAAGGGCTATGACGATACGGGCAAGGGAAGCATCCTGTTGATTGCCTGCGGCGCTCTTGCGCGCGAAATACTGGACATCAAAACACGAAATGGCTGGGATCACATGGCTCTGACCTGCCTGCCGGCGATCCTGCACGTTCACCCGGAACGGATCACCCAGGCCGTGGAAGACGCCGTGGCCAAGCATCAAGGCGATTTTGACAAGATCTACATCGTTTACGCCGATTGCGGCACCGGGGGTCTGCTTCAGGCCGCCTGCGAGAAACTTGGGGTCGAAATGGTGAAGGGTCCCCATTGCTATTCCTTCTTCGAAGGAAATCAGGCCTTTCAAGACCGCGGAGAAGACGAAACAACCGCGTTCTATCTGACAGATTTCCTGGCCCGGCAATTCGACGCCTTTGTCTGGAAACCACTGGGCCTGGACCGCCACCCGGAACTGCGTGACATGTATTTCGGCAATTACACCAAACTTGTCTATCAGGCCCAGATCGACAGCCCAGAGCTGACGGAACGCGCGCGCGAATGTGCAGACCGAATGGGGCTTGAATTCGAACGCCGGTTCACCGGTTACGGCGATCTGGAAAACACGCTGTCGGACTGGGCAAACCGCCCAAGATGAGGTCAGGCGTTTTCCTGTGCGACCTGCCGGATTCGTTCGATCATCGACCGCAGGCCGTTCGAGCGCTGAGCGGACAGGTGGTCATTCAGGCCAAGGCGTGCCAATTCCGCCCCCGCATCGACCTTGGGAACTTCGGCCACGGGCAAACCGTTGTACAAGGACCGAAGAACAGCGATCAGGCCGCGTACGATCAGTGCATCGCTGTCACCATCGAATTTGAAGACGCCGGATTCAATCATCGGATGCAGCCAGACCTGGCTGGCGCATCCATGCACTTTTGTCGCCGGAACCTTGAATGCGTCATCCAGCGGCTCCATCGCCTTGCCCTGCTCGATGACATGGCGATACCGGTCTTCCCAATCCTCGAGAAACTCGAAATCCTCGACAATCTCTTCAAAGGCGGGCGTGGCCATGATGCGGTGATCCTTTGGTTGCATTCACAATTGTGACCTAAGCCGGTGACCCGCCACTGTCCAGCCCCCGCGGTGGCTTTTCAACGCGAAGAAATTGCGCTAACCCATTGCCTGAACTCGTGTGAAAGTCTGTGGGTCCATGCAAAAATCTCTGTCCGTTCTCATCATCGCCACGCTGACCCTGACTGCATGCAGCAGCTGGCGTGACTCTCGGGTGAACCCTTCAAACTGGTTCGGATCCAGCAGATCTGTCGAAGCCGAAACACCGCCCGACCCAAATGCCGCCGACGCACTGGTTCCGAAGCAAGGCGGAGGAACCGGCCTGTTTTCCCGCCCCGATGCCGAAGACACCAGCATTCCAATTGGTCAGATCGACGAGTTGCGCATCGACCCAACCCCCACCGGCGCGATCATCTATGCGTCTGGCACGGCTGTCCGACAGGGGGCATTCAACGCGCGTCTGGTTCCTGTTGAAAAGGAAGAAAACCAGAAGAACGGAACTTTGGAATTCGTGTTCCGTGTGAACTACCCCAGCTATGAGACGCCGCAAGGGTCGGAACGTACCCGGATGGTATCGGACGCCATCAACGTCTCGAAGCAGGAACTGGAAGGGATTCGGCTGGTCCGCGTGGTCGGACAACAGAACGCATTGGAATCACGGCGCCGGTAAGCGCCGTTACAGGGACACGACCTTGACCGACTGCCCTTTGGCCGCCAGGGCAATCTTTCCTTCGCACAGCTTCAGAGCATCCTCGCCAAAGACCTCGAACCGCCATCCCGACAAGGCTGGAACATCCCGCTCGCCGGCCGCAATCTGATCCAGGTCCGAACTTGTGGCGATCAATTTCGCCGCCACACCTGAACTTTCGGTTTTGGACTTCAGCAGAACCCTCAGCAGGTCAGCCAGCGCCGGATTGACCTTGAGCTTGTCGCGCGAAGTGTCGACCTTGGGCAATTTGTCGGGCGAGCAATTCACGCCACGCTTGACCGCTGCCAGAATACCTTCGGCGATCGCCCCTTTGCGGGCTTCGCGCAGCAACAGGCGAGACCCGCCCAAATCCGAATGTGTTTTCGGTTTGGTCGATGCCAGTTCGATCAGCGCGTCGTCTTTGAATACGCGGTTCCGGGGCACGTTGTTTTCCTGCGCATAAGATTCGCGAAACTGCGCCAATTCCCGCACCACGGCCAGAAACTTGGCCGAGTTCGTGCGCGTTTTTACCCGCTTCCATGCGTCTTCAGGGCGGATGTCATATGTGGCAGGCTGTGTCAGCGTCCGCAATTCTTCGGCAACCCAGTGGCTGCGCTGCGTCTTTTCAAGTTCTGCGGCCAGACGCTCGTAGATCCCGCGCAAATGGGTCACATCTGCAAGAGCATAGTTTTTTTGAGCATCGGTCAACGGGCGCCGGGACCAGTCGGTGAACCGAGAGGTCTTGTCGACGCCCTGCTTGCAGATTTTCCGGACCAGAGTTTCATAGCCAACCTGTTCGCCAAAGCCGCACACCATCGCTGCGACCTGTGTGTCGAACAGCGGCTTGGGAAAAACGCCAGCTTCGACCCAGAAGATCTCAAGGTCCTGGCGGGCGGCATGGAACACCTTGACCACGCTTTCATTCCGGAAAAGATCGTAAAGCGGGTCAAGCGACAAGCCATCGGCAAGCGGATCGACCAGAACCGCGCTGTCTTCATCCTCGGACGGGACAGCCAATTGCACTAGGCACAGCTTGGAGTAATACGTCCGCTCGCGCAGAAATTCGGTATCGACCGTGATATAGGGATAGCCTTCGGCGGCCTTGCAGAAATCGGCCAGCTCTTGCGTCGTCGTAAGGGTTTTCATGCGCCGTACTAGTATCGCTCTTGTTTTTGTGCCTGCCCGTTTTTGTCCTCGTCCCGAGCGTTGTCGACGACCATAGGCCGATTATTGCACGGGTGTAAATCACCCACAGAGCATTCACGGCAACAGGACGGGCGACCTGTTACCTTCTGCAAAGCGCCGCAGCACTTCAGGGTAGAGTTTGTGTTCCCACACCAGCACCCGCGCAGCCAGCGATTCCGGTGTATCATCGGCTTGGATCGGCACCCTTGCCTGGCCCAGAATCGGGCCGTCATCCAGTGCCGCCGTCACCTCATGCACCGAGCAGCCGTGTTCGGAATCTCCGGCTTGTATCGCGCGGGCATGGGTGTGTAACCCTTTGTATTTTGGCAATAATGAAGGGTGGATATTCAGCATCCGCCCTTGAAACCGAGACACGAAATCCGCGGTCAGAACCCGCATGAAGCCAGCCAGACAGACAATGTCGGGTTGCGCCTCTTGCAGGGGTTTCAAAAGCTCGGCTTCAAAGGCGCTGCGGTCGCCCTTGAAAGGGCGATGATCAACCACTGCGGTCGGAATGCCACGGTCCGCAGCTTTTTTCAGCCCGCCTGCCTGCGCATCGTTGGACAGCACCAGACAGGGCCGCGCCGGATGATCTTTGGTCATGCTGTCAACAAGCGACACCATGTTCGACCCGCCCCCGGAGATCAGGATCGCGACGCGCTTCTGGCTCACAGCAGTTTGCCCGAATAGGCAACGCCGGGCGTTTCCGTGACAGTACCGATCCGAGCAACGGTTTCACCGGCATCCGCCAACAGGGCCGACAACTCGTCCGCCTTGTCCGCGGCGCACACGACAATAAGGCCGATGCCGCAATTGAAGGTCTTGAGCATTTCCGCCTCAACGATACTGCCGGTCTTCGCCATCCAGCCGAAGACAGGGGGCAGTTGCCAGCTGCCCAGATCGATCCGGGCCCCCAGCCCTTGGGGCAGCACGCGCGGAAGATTTTCGGTCAACCCGCCGCCGGTGATATGCGCCAGCGCGTGAACACCACCCGCACGAACCGCAGCCAAAGCCGGTTTTACGTAAAGGCGTGTGGGCGTCAGAAGTGCCTCACCCAGGTTGCCCTCTCCAAAGGGCGACGGCGAATCCCAGCCCAGACCAGACAGTTCGACCAGCTTGCGCACAAGCGAATAGCCGTTGGAATGCACCCCGTTCGAGGCCAGACCCAAAAGGACGTCACCGGCTTGAACGCCCGCAGGCAGATCTGCGCCGCGTTCCATCGCACCGACCGCAAACCCGGCCAGATCAAAATCGCCATCAGGATACATTCCCGGCATCTCGGCGGTTTCACCACCAATCAGGGCACAGCCAGACTGCGCACAGCCTTCGGCAATCCCTTCGATGATCCGCGCCGCCGTATCGGTATCCAGCCTGCCGGTCGCGAAATAATCGAGGAAGAACAGCGGCTCGGCACCCTGACAGATCAGGTCATTCACGCACATGGCCACCAGATCGACGCCGACCCCGTCCACGACGCCGGTATCAATCGCAATCCGCAGCTTGGTGCCCACGCCATCCGTCGCACCGACCAGGATCGGGTCCTGGTATCCGGCAGCCTTCAGATCGAACAGCGCGCCAAATCCACCCAGGCCGCTCATCACACCGGGGCGGTTGGTCCGCTTGGCGGCGGGTTTGATCCGATCGACCAGGGCGTTGCCCGCGTCGATATCCACACCTGCATCGGCATAGGTGATTCCGTTTTTACCCGCTGTCATGTCCGGTCCCTCAAGAAAGCTTTGCGGGCGGGTTAGTCGATTGTGGCGTTTGTTGCAACGGTCAGGCTTGACGCGGCCGTTCACCGTGATACCCAAGCGCCTAGGCGGGCCTGTAGCTCAATTGGTTAGAGCAGAGCGCTCATAACGCTTTGGTTGGGGGTTCGAGTCCCTCCGGGCCTACCATTTCGCCGAAACATCCGAGTGGGTTGTTGCCGTCTGGACGTTGATGCGCTGGCTTATCCGTCCGAATCTTCGAACCCAAAATAGGCGTCGAGCTCATCTTGGGTTACTTGCCATTCATAGGAATAGCCGTCGCGCCCACCAAAGCTGTAATCCTCGTGACTGCCGGACAGGCTCGGATCTTGATGCACCGCCTCCAAATAGGTCTCGAATTCATCAGGATCGACCCAGAACGACGCATCCATGATCATCATGTAGTAATCATAGGCAAGAGGCTCATCGAACTTGCCGAAGTCATTCTGCAAATAGTCCAGCATTTCAGCGCAAAATATCGCCATATTGGCACGCACCTGAACCGGAAGAGGTGCCAGATCCTCGTCGCCTTCCACCACGTCCTGCTGCGACGCATGCCACAACTCGGATGCCAACGGCTCGATCAGGTCGGACCGCAACCATTTCAAACATGTATCGCCTGCCCCGATAAAACCGGTCAGGCGTTCCACCCGCCTTTCATCGGTTTCGTCATACCACTGCCAAAGAGGCAGCAAGGCCGCAAGTGTCGCGCACCCGACAAACCCCTTTTCGGCCAATTTCACGAATCCTGCGATAACCATCCTATGCGCCCCCAAAAAAGCAAAAAACTATGGGGACAGGATGCCATGGCGAGACAAATTAACAAAATTGAACCCCATGCGCAGACATAACAGGGGGTCTATCGCCCGATAATAATGTCCGCGCAGAGCCCTCCGAGACGTTCACTTTTCGACAGACGCAAAGCTCCACCGTGCGCGCGCGCGACATCCGCCACAATCGCAAGACCAAGGCCAACGCCACTGCCCTGATTCTGATTGCGAGCCGGGTCGAGTCGCGTGAAAGGCTTTACCGCCTCTGTACGTTGGTCCGCAGGTATACCAGGGCCGTCATCCTCAACGCGGATGCGCATCGATTTCGCGTTTAGAAACAAGCTGAGCTCGGCCCGGCTTCCATAACGCATGGCATTTCCAATCAGGTTTTCCACCGCCCGGCGTACAGCCATGGGGCGTATCATGACCGTCCCCTGCCCCTCGACCGCGATCAGCTCTGCCTGATGACCGGCCCGTTTTGCATCATCCACGATCTGGCGGAGGAATTCATCCGGTTGGACCTCTTCCGTCGATCCCTCGGCAGCCCCACGCGAAAAATCCAGAAACGCATCCAGCAAGGACTGCATTTCCGTGACATCCTTTTGCAACGGTGCGGCCTCGTCTTCCGGCAACATCGACAGTCCAAGCTTCAGACGCGTCAACGGGGTGCGCAGATCGTGGCTGACCCCCGACAGCATCAACGTCCTTTGTTCGATCTGGCGTTCGATCCGGGACCGCATATCCAGAAACGCATTTCCCGCCGCGCGCACCTCGATAGCACCACCTGGTGAATACGGAACGATTCGCCCCCGCCCGAATGCCTGCGCCGCATCAGCGAGGCGCGTAATGGGACGCAATTGATTCCGCATGTAAAGAAACGAGATCGTCGTCATGATGACCGCAAAGAACACCATGGTGACGATCAATTGATGCGGGGCCGCGGGCGACAACCTGCGCCGATCGAACGTCAATTGCAGCAGCCCCAGATGCGTCTTCAGATAGACCCGCGCCTCTTTGCTGCTGGGTAAAGCCACGGCGTCCAGATTGGGCAACCTGGCATACAGTTCGGATTCGACCTGCGGGGCGATGAAATCGTACCATCGCCGCGCGCCAATCTCAGGCTGTTCGTTGACGCCCAGAAACCTGGCCTTCATCTCAAGGGCCTGCAAATCGGGACGAATCGACGCCAGCGCCTGTTGTTGCGTTTCCGCGTCCTCGATCATTGTCGAAATCAGCATCACCTCGCGGGATGCCGCGCGTGTCATCTGGCCGGTGACATCCTCAAGATGCTTTTGAAGGAACGCGATTCCCACGACCAGCAACAGCACGATCACAGGTAAAACCAGGATCAGCGCTGCCCGGGCGTAAAGACTGCGAGGCATATAGGGTTTGAGCCAGTGCGAAGACATGCGCTAAACCTAACGGGCTGCCCGGACAAGAGAAAGAGCACAGAATGCAGGCACCAGATGATTTCAATCCGCCCGTCGGCCAGCCAGAGGAACTGCATCCGGGTTTGCGGCGTATTCTGGCCCCGAATCCTTCTCCGATGACCTATCGTGGCACCAACACGTATCTGTTGGGTGAACGCGACATTGCCGTCATCGATCCAGGCCCCGCAAGCGAGGCACATCTGGGCGCAATTCTGGATTCCTTGGCGCCGGGTCAAAGGATCAGTCATATCATAGTCACGCATACGCATGTGGACCATTCACCCTTGGCGGCTCCGCTGGCGACGCGCACAGGGGCGACGATTTATGCTTATGGCGGGCCCGAGGCAGGACGCAGCGCCGTCATGACCGATCTTGCAACGCAGGGGCTGACCGGCGGCGGCGAAGGCATCGACACCACGTTTCGCCCTGATGTCGAAGTGGCGGATGGTGAGACCATCAATGGCGACGGGTGGCAGCTTGAGGTCATTCACACGCCGGGCCATCTGGGCAATCACATTGCTCTGGCCTGGCAGAACATCTGTTTCACGGCGGATCATGTCATGGGGTGGGCCAGCTCGTTGGTGTCCCCTCCGGATGGTGACCTGACCGACTTCATGACTGCCTGCCATCGGCTGCGCGCGCGCGACTGGTCGGTTTTCCACGCCGGCCATGGCGCACCGATCACCAACCCTGCCCAACGTTTGGATTGGCTGATTGCACATCGCCAAACCCGCGAGGCCCAGATTCTGGGCGCATTGGAAGAAGAAGACGGGACAGCGCGGCATCTGGCCGAGCGCATCTATACGGATACGCCAGCGGCATTGCTGCCCGCGGCCGAGCGCAACGTCTTTGCTCATCTCGTTGATCTGACGGGGAAAAACAAAGTGGACCCCATTGGCCCCCTGTCAGTTTCATCTGTTTTTCGGCGGGTTCGCTAAAACTGCATAATTTTTTGATGGTTCTCGTACTTAACCTCTGGACGTCCGGAATCGGGGTTGCTATATGCGCCTCAGTTCCGGCGTAGCTCAGCGGTAGAGCAGTTGACTGTTAATCAATTGGTCGTAGGTTCGATCCCTACCGCCGGAGCCAAAATCCCCCTTCGTTCAGACCTGCATTGGCGTCAAAAATCACACCGATTTAGGCCGGTTTTTTTCGTCGAAAAACACACGCACCCTCTGGACGTCGGGAAACCGGATTGCTATATGGCGCGAACCGTTCCGGCGTAGCTCAGCGGTAGAGCAGTTGACTGTTAATCAATTGGTCGTAGGTTCGATCCCTACCGCCGGAGCCAATTCCCCAAAACGCAGCAGACCTAGCCTGTCAGGGCGTCGCCGAACTCTGCCCGAAGCTTGCGTTTCAATACCTTTCCGGTCGCGCTCAGCGGCAATGCGTCGACAAAGACTACCCTGTCCGGGATCTGCCACTTGGCGATTTTGCCGTCGAAAAAGGCAAGCAAATCCTCTTCGCTGGGCTCTTCACCATCGGCTTTCACGGCAACCAGCAAGGGGCGTTCATCCCATTTCGGATGCGGAACACCAACCACGGCGGCCGTTGCAAGCTGGGGGTGGGCCACGGCGATGTTTTCAAGCTCGACCGAACTGATCCATTCCCCACCGGATTTGATGATGTCCTTGGATCTGTCGCGAATGGTCATGTAGCCATCCGGGTCCAAAGTGGCCACATCCCCGGTAGCGAACCAGCCATCCTGCAAAAGTTCCTGATCCTGCAACTGGAAGTAGCTGTCCAGTACCCAGTGACCCCGCACCATCAAATCGCCTTGGGTTTCGCCGTCATGCGGCAGATCATTCCCATCTTCGTCCACGATTTTCAATTCGACCCCAAAGGGTGGTCTGCCCTGACTCAGGCGGATCTTGTGCTGGTCTTCCGGCGGCAGCTTCAGATGTTTGGCCAATGGATAATTCGTCGTGCCCAGCGGGCTCATCTCGCTCATGCCCCAGGCGTGGACCGTGTCAACGCCATAGGTTTCGCGGAACGTTTCGATCATCGACGGAGGGCACGCGGCGCCGCCGATAACCGTGCGTTCAAGGCTTTTGAGTTCGGTTCCGCATGCCGCAGCATAGGCCAGCAAGCCCTGCCAGATGGTCGGCACGCCCATGGCCAAGGTCACGCCATAGGTGTCGATCAGATTGACCAGCGCCTCGCCGTGCAAATCCGGCCCAGGCAACACAAGCCGCGATCCCGACATGGCGCAGGCGTAGGGCGACCCCCAGGCGTTGACATGGAACATCGGCACAACCGGCATGACAACATCCATCGCTGAATACCCGATCACATCCCGTGTGTTCGATGCAAAGCTGTGCAGCAGTGTCGACCGATGAGAATACAATACGCCCTTTGGATTGCCTGTGGTTCCCGACGTATAGCACAGACCGCAGGCCGTCTTTTCATCCAGGTCGGGCCATTGGAAACCTGCATCCCCGGTCTCCAGCAACTCGTCATAGAATTTCAGATCAGGAACCTGAGCCGCAGCCTCTTCATTGCGAGGCCCCATGAGGACAAAATGCCGAACTTCGGACAGGGCATCATGCAAGGCAGCCACCAGCGGAACAAAAGTCGCATCAAAGAACAGAACCCTGTCCTGGGCATGGTTGATGATAAAGGTCAGCTGCTCGGGGAACAGGCGGGGATTGACCGTGTGACAGACATAGCCCGCGCCCGACGTGGCAAAATAGATCTCGAGATGCCGCCGATTGTTCCAGGCCAGTGTCCCGATCCTGTCCTGCGGTTCCAGCCCCAGATTGGTCAAGGCCGACGCCATCCGTCGGGCATTCACCGCAATCCCGGACCAGTTGGTTTCAGTGACCGTTCCGTCCGTTTCAACCGAAACAATCTCGGTCTGGCCGTGATAGCGGTCTGCGTGATCGACCAGCGACGAAACCAGCAAGGGCTGCGTCATCATCTGTCCTAGCATGGACATCCTCCCGTCCTTGGCGAGACCTTGGATGGCCTCTGCCTTGTCCATCTGGCATTGACGGCTTGGGGCGTGACCCGATGCGTCAATACAGTCGTTTCCTACGGAGGAACCCTGCCAATCATTTAATTGTCTGACAATAAAAGAATGCAGCCCAACACGGCCGTGGGCGGCATTTTTTTGCTCTTAGTTTCGGTGTTTCAGCGCATAGGCGACCAATGCGGCGGTTGATCCGTCTTTACCGTCAGCGCTAGCAACACCATCCACGACAGGTCCAAGCGAGTTGGCAAGCTCTTTGCCCAATTCCACACCCCACTGATCAAAGGAATTGATGCCCAGCAGAACACCTTCAACGAACACTCGATGCTCGTACAGCGCGATAATCTGCCCCAGAACGAACGGTGTAAGCTTCGGATAGATCAGCGTTGTGGAAGGGCGGTTGCCCGGGAACACGCGGTGTCGCGCCTGCCGATCAAGTTCGTCGCCATCAAGGCCTTTTTCCGCCATGCGTTCACGGGCTTCATCCAAAGACCGGCCACGCATCAAAGCCTCTGACTGGGCCAGACAATTGGCCAATAGCAGGCGGTGATGGTGGGTCAACTCGGGTTCGTGCCCTTCGGCGGCGACCATGAATTCACAGGGAATGACATCCGTCCCCTGATGGATCAGCTGATAGAACGCATGCTGGCCATTGGTGCCCGGCTCACCCCAGACCACCGGCCCGGAGGGGACAGCCAGCGAAGACCCGTCCATCGCGACAGATTTGCCATTCGATTCCATTTCCAACTGCTGGAAATAGGCTGGCAGGCGCAGCAGCCGCTGATCATAGGGCAGCACAGCGCGGCTGGTACAACCCAGAACCTGACGGTGCCAGATGCCGACCAGCGCCAGCATCACAGGCATGTTTTCCACCCAATCCGCCGAGCGGAAATGCAGATCCATCGCCTGCCCGCCCCGCAGAAACGCATCAAATGCATTTGAACCGACGGCAATCATGACCGGCAATCCGACCGGCCCCCAGACCGAATAACGCCCGCCCACCCAATCGGCGAAACCGAACACATGGGCCTCGGGGATGCCGAAAGCCTGCGTCTTGTCCAGCGCGCTGGATACGGCGGCAAACTGGCGGGACGGATCACCTCCGCCCTCGGACATCCAGGCGCGGGCCGTGCGCGCATTGGTCATCGTTTCGATCGTGGTGAATGTCTTGGACGCGACAATCACAAGCGTCCGCGCCGGATCCAACGGGCGTAGCGTGTCCGCGATATGGGCCCCATCCACGTTCGAGACGTAATGCACCCGTGGGCCATCGTGATAAGGGGCCAGTGCGTGGGTGGCCATCACCGGGCCAAGGTCGGACCCCCCGATGCCGATATTCACCACATCGGTGAAACTGCCCCCTGCCCCCGCAATGGCGCCGCCGCGTACTTCCTCGGCAAAAACACGCATCCGATGCAGCGTGTCCAGAACCCCGGGCATGACGTCCTGACCGTCCACGTCAACCGGCCCACCATCAAGGTTGCGCAGGGCGGTGTGCAGCACTGCGCGCCCTTCGGTTTCGTTGATCTTCTTCCCGGCAAACATGGCGTCGCGCCGCGTCGCAAGCCCGGCATCTTCGCACAATTGCAGCAGCGCAGCGCGCACGTCTTCATCGATCTGCGTTTTTGAATAATCGAACAGCAAATCCCCGGTCGAGGCTGAAAACGACCCGGCCCGGGTTGCATCCTCTGCAAACAGGTCGACGATACGGCGGTCAGCTGCTGCAAGCGCCTTCAAAGCATCCAACTGCATTGCCTCACTCCGCCCAATGAACCGTCATGCCACTGAGGACCGCAGCGATCGGTGCCTCTTCCGGTGGCATCGACATGGCCTTTTCCAAAACGTCTCGCTTCGCCTGCCCGTAGATGATCAGATGTTTCGACAAGGCCCCGTCCAGAACAGGGGCCGTCAAAGAAATCCGGGGCTCAGGCTGCACATCGGTCCGGGCGACGATCAAGGTCGGCGCCTGGCTGTCGAGGGCCTTGTCCAGCCCGTCCATTCCCGGGAACAGCGAGGCCGTGTGCATGTCTTCCCCCATCCCGAGGACAAGAACCGACAAAGGCAGCACCGGCGCGATCAGCGATTCAATTTCCGGCAACGCCGCTTCAGGCTCTGCGCCCGGAACATAAAGTGGAAGATACTGCGCCACGGATGCCCGGTTTGTCAGCAGTCTTTCCCGGATCAGACGTTCGTTCGAACGTTCGTGATCAGCCGGCACGCAGCGTTCGTCCGTAGGCAGAACACGCACACGGTCCCACTCGAGATCGGCGGCACACAGGCTGTCAAAAACCGGCCCCGGTGTTGTCCCGCCGGGGACGGCCAATGCAACGGTGTCATTGTGCAACAAAGCGGCCTCAAGCTCACCCGCCAACGCGTTTGCCACATCGATGGCCAGCATTTCCCGGTCGGCATATTCCTGAATGTTCATGGCTTTATTCCCTGCCAGCGGCGACCGTCACGTTTCATCAGCAGCTCGGCGTCGCCCGGCCCTGTGCTGCCGCTGTCATAAGGTTTCGGCACTTCCCCGCGCGCCAGCCATCCGGCGATGATCGGATCGGTCCAGGCCCAGGCGGCCTCGACCTCGTCCCCACGCATGAACAGCGTCTGGTTGCCCCGTATCACGTCCATGATAAGGCGTTCGTAAGCATCTGGCGGATCTTGATTCTCGGGCCCCAGCGCTTCGGCGAAACTCATGTCCAATGGCACGTCGATCAGCCGCATACCGCCCGGTCCCGGCTCCTTGATCGTCACTTTCAGCGTGATCCCTTCGTTGGGTTGCAACCGGATCGACAGCGCATTGGCGTGACGCCCGGCCTCTTCCCCGAAAATCGAATGCGGCGCGTCCTTGAACATCACATTGATAATCGACGAGCGCGCCACCAGCCGTTTGCCCGTACGCAGATAAAACGGCGTGCCCGCCCATCGCCAATTGCTGACATGCGCCTTCAGCGCCACATAGCTTTCAGTGGTCGAGCGTGGATTGCCAACGCATTCGCGGTATCCCGCCCCCTCGGGCCCTGCCGAAAACTGGCCGCGCACGATGTGATGCGGCTCCACCGGATCAAGCGCCCGGATCACCTTGAGCTTTTCATCCCGCACCGCGTCCGGATCGAACTTCGCCGGGGGTTCCATGGCAATCAGGCACAGCAGCTGCATCAGGTGGTTTTGCACCATGTCCCGCATCGCGCCGGCGCGTTCATAATATTCTTCGCGCCCATCGATGCCCACGGTTTCGGCAACGGTGATCTGGATGTGATCGACATACTGGCTGTTCCACAGCGGTTCGAATAGCATATTGCCAAACCGTACGGCCATCAGGTTCTGGACGGTTTCCTTGCCCAGATAATGATCGATTCGGTAGATCTGGCTTTCATCAAAATGCGCAGCCAGTGTGGCATTCAGCTCTCGCGCGCTGCCCAGATCATGCCCGAACGGTTTTTCCACCACGATGCGCGTATCTTCGGTCGCCAGGTCATAGGCCCGGACCCGCTCGGCCAAGGGGCCGAACAGGCTGGGGCCGACCGAGAAATAGAACGCGCGCACGCGGTTGGGCGACAGTTTTTCACCCAGCAACTCCCATCCTTCGGCTGATACTGCATCCAGCGGGACATAATCGACCCGCTGTAGAAAACGAGAAACTCTCTGGGACTCCGAAGCGCGGACCGCAGCATACCGGTGCAGCGATTCTGCGACCATCTGTCGGAAATCTTCCGCGGAATGGCCCGCCCGCGCTGCTGCGATAATCCTTGCATCCTCATGCCATTGCCCGGCGCAAAACCGACGGTAAAGCGCGGGCAGAATCTTGCGCTGCGCCAGATCGCCGGTGCCGCCGAAAATGATCAGATCAAAAGGATCAACAGGTATGACGCGTGAAACCATGAATTGTCCTTACCCCGCCCCTTCCGGCATGTCCAATGTTAGCGCAACCATTCGGCAATAAATCACTCTGTTCAAAACTCTGTCAGAACCGCTGCGTCACCCTTACCAAATCCGCGACAAAGGGCTAGATCGGATTGATGACCTTTAAGAACCGGATGCGGGAATGAAAGACAACGCCCCTCAGCTCGCCAATATCGGCAAGTTTCAAAACAAATCGGTGACAGCTGACGGCCAGACCCGCGCAAAGGTTTCCCTGACCCGGCCCGAGACCCTTTGGTTCAATACGGGCACTTTGTGCAATATCGAATGCGTGAACTGCTATATCGCCAGCAGCCCGACCAATGACGCTTTGGTTTACATCACCGCTGACGAGGTCCGGAACTACCTGGATCAGATCGAAGCCCGCAACTGGCCCGTGCACGAGATCGGTTTCACGGGCGGTGAGCCGTTCATGAACCCGCAAATGATCGACATGACGCGCGCCGCGCTGGAACGAGGGTACAAGGTTCTGATCCTGACCAACGCAATGGCGCCGATGATGCGCCGCAAAATGCGCGAAGGGTTGCTGGGGTTGCAAAAGGAATTCAACCACATGTTGACTCTGCGCATTTCGGTCGATCACTTCCGCCCGGCCCTGCACGATGAAGAACGCGGCGACGGCAGTTTCGACAAAACCCTGGCCGGGATGGAATGGTTGCGCGACCACGGTTTCAACATGGCCATCGCCGGGCGTACGGTCTGGGGGGAGTCAGACGCGGAAAGCCGTGCTGGCTATGCCAGGTTCTTTGCCAGGCACGGATTTGATATTGACCCGCAGAACCCGGCTCAGACCGTTCTGTTTCCCGAAATGGACGAAACTGTCGAGGTTCCAGAAATCACCACCGCGTGCTGGGAAATTCTGAACAAATCCCCAAACGACGTCATGTGCGCCAGCGCCCGTATGGTGGTCAAACGCAAGGGGGCTGAAAAACCTGCTGTCCTGGCCTGCACCCTGCTGCCCTATGAGCCCGAGTTCGAGATGGGCCATACCCTGGCCGAGGCCGAGGCGGACGTGCATCTGAACCACCCTCATTGCGCCAAATTCTGCGTTTTGGGCGGGGCCAGCTGTTCTGGCTGATCAGTTCAGCTCGGGCGATTTCCAGAACTTGGTGCCGGACGCGCCGGCTGATACGCGCCAGCCCTTTTTGTTGAGAACAAAGAACGAGCGACCGTCAGTAAAACGCAGGGTTTCGCCCGCTTTGTCCTCGCCATACATGGCCCCGGTTTCTGCGGTCGCGTCATAGCCCTGGTTTATGAACTTATCCAGATCAGCAGGAGTTTCGAACAGGATCACGAATTTGGTCTCGAACCCACCGATGCCGATGGCGCCGCCAACGCCGCCCGTTCCCATGTTCATGTATGTGTGTTGCCCGGTGTCTTTCGACACGGCGACGCCCCGGCCATAGCCCGCCGACACAGGGAATACTGTAACCTTACGAGAGTCGAACACCGCATACCCGGCACTGACGTCATAAAGTGGCCGCGCATCGGGGTTTTCCGCCAAAAGCTGATCCAGAATCTCGCCTGCCATCGCGTCGAGCTTTGCGCGCGTCTCTTCCGGTGTTGCCTCGTTGGACAGCAGCTCCGAAGTGGACGTGATCGTATCGTCAACCGCTTCGGCACCTTTGTCGATCGTCTTCCCGACGCTCTCGGCGCCCTTTTTGATCTTGTCCAGAACACCCTCGGCAAAAACGGGGCTGGTCATGCAAAGCGCTGCAACAAAGAGAACGGCTCTGATCATTGTTTTTTCCTGTGACGCCATCAGATTGGCAGTCACCATACGCGACTTGCCTCTAATGAGAACAGGAATTCCGACGCACAGGCGGACCTGGCAAATCACTCAGTTCACGCGAAACTCGCCAACCATGTTGCGCCACTCGCCCGGTGCGATCATCTTGCGGTGCGTGAATTTCACGGAATGCAGCGGCCCTTCTATTTCTCGTTGCCAAAACTCGATGAATTCGAAGAGTTTCGGATGATCCGGCGCAAGGTCATATTCCTGCCAGATGAAGGTATTCAGGACGTGGACGTAATCGGGCATGTGATAGAAAAACTCGGCCGTTGTCAGGCCATAGCCCTTGAGCATCAATTCGGTTTCACTTGTCTTCATGCAGACCTCCGGTTTGTTGCACAGTATTCTCAGGCTAGCACGAAAACCCCCTAATACTTAGATAACAATATGTTACTTGGGTGTTACCGAGGATTCGAACCTCGGACAGCGCTGCTTGCTTGCACCTTATGTGCGGGGTCTGATAAGGTGCATCCACAAGATATAGACCCAGCACAAAATACGGGCAGTTTACGTGAGCGATACGCCAGAAATCCCCGAAAACATGGATGAAACCCCGCCCGAGCGCCCTGTCTATGACGGCCCGACGGTCTCGATCGAATCCGAGATGCGCACGTCCTATCTGGACTATGCGATGTCGGTCATCGTCAGCCGCGCGATCCCCGATCTGCGCGACGGCTTGAAACCGGTGCATCGGCGCATCCTCTATGCGATGCACGAGACCGGAAATACCCATGACAAACCCTATCGCAAATCGGCCCGTCCGGTGGGTGACGTGATGGGTAAGTATCACCCGCACGGCGACAGCGCGATCTATGACGCGCTGGTGCGGATGGCGCAGGATTTCTCGATGTCGCTGCCGCTGCTGGACGGTCAGGGCAACTTCGGCTCGATGGACGGCGACAACCCGGCGGCCATGCGTTACACCGAGGTCCGGATGGACAAGCCCGCCGCCGCCCTGCTGGCGGATATCGAAAAAGAGACGGTCGACTTCCAGGACAACTACGACGGCAAGGACAAGGAACCCACCGTCCTGCCCGCGCGGTTCCCCAACATGCTGGTCAACGGCGCCGGCGGTATCGCGGTGGGCATGGCCACCAACATCCCGCCGCACAACCTGGGTGAAGTGGTCGATGCGACGCTGGCCCTGATCGACGACCCGGACCTGACGTCCGAGCAACTGATCGAATACGTCCCCGGCCCTGATTTCCCCACCGGCGGCGTGATGCTGGGCCGTTCCGGCGCGCGCAAGGCCTATCTGGAAGGCCGCGGCAGCGTCATCATCCGCGCCAAGACCCGCGTTGAGGAGCTGCGCAAGGATCGCTATGCCATCATCGTAGATGAAATCCCCTATCAGGTGAACAAGGCCTCGATGATCGAAAAGATCGCCGAAGCGGTGCGCGAAAAGCGCATCGAAGGTGTCAGCCATGTTCAGGACGAATCCGACCGCAACGGCGTGCGGGTGGTGGTCGAGCTGAAACGCGACGCAACGCCCGAGGTGGTGCTGAACCAGCTGTACCGCTTCACGCCGATGCAGACCTCGTTCGGCTGCAACATGCTGGCGCTGAACGGCGGCCGCCCCGAGCAGCTGACCCTGCGCCGTTTCCTGACCAGCTTCATCGATTTCCGCGAAGATGTCGTTGCCCGCCGCACCGCCTTTGACCTGCGCAAGGCGCGGGAACGCAGCCATATCCTCTGCGGTCTGGCCGTGGCGGTCTCGAACGTTGACGAGGTCGTGGCCACGATCCGGTCTTCGGCCGACGCGGCCGAGGCACGCGAAAAGCTGATGACCCGGCGCTGGCCGGCCGCGGACATCGCGGATTATCTGCGCCTGATCGACGATCCGCTGTCCAAGATGAACGACGACGGGACCTATAACCTGACCGAGGTTCAGGCCCGCGCCATCCTTGACCTGCGCCTGCAACGCCTGACGCAACTGGGCGTCAAAGAGGTCACGGACGAACTGGAAGACCTGGCCGCAAAGATCAAGGAATACCTGGATATCCTGTCCTCGCGCGAACGCATAATGGGCATCATCGCTGATGAACTGCGCAGCGTCCGCGAACAATTCGCGGTACCGCGCCGCACCGAGATCGTCGACTGGTCGGGTGACATGGAAGACGAGGACCTGATCGAGCGCGAAGACATGGTCGTGACCGTGACCTCGGGCGGCTATATCAAGCGCACGCCGCTTGCCGATTTCCGCGCGCAAAAGCGGGGTGGCAAGGGGCTGTCGGGCATGCAGACCAAGGAAGAGGACGTGGTCACCACCCTCTTCGTGGCCAATACGCACACCCAGCTTCTGTTCTTCACCACCGACGGGATGGTCTACAAACTCAAGACCTGGCGCCTGCCCCAGTCGGGGCGCACCGGCAAGGGCAAGGCGATCGTCAACATCCTACCGATTCCCACCGGCGTTTCCATTGCGGCGATCATGCCGGTCGATGTGCCGGATGAAGAATGGGAAAACCTTCAGATCGTCTTCGCCACCAGCGCCGGCGACGTGCGCCGCAACGCGCTGAGCGACTTCACCAACGTCAAGCGCAACGGCAAGATCGCGATGGACCTGCCCGAGGGCGTGGAACTGGTCAACGCGCGTATCTGCTCGGACGAGGACGATGTGATGCTGGTCACCAATTCCGGCCGGGCGATCCGTTTCTCCACAACCGACGTGCGGGTGTTCAAGGGGCGCAAATCGACCGGCGTGCGGGGCATCCGGCTGAACGCGGGCGACCGCGTGGTCTCGATGTCGGTGATCCGTCATTTCGAGGCCACCCCGGACGAGCGCGCCGCCTATCTGAAAATGCGCCGCCTGATGGCCGGCGTGACCGACGATACCGAAGCCGACGAGGATGGCGGCAATGCCGACAGCATCCTGCCGCAGGAACGCTATGCCGAGATGTCGGCGGCCGAGAACCTGATCCTGACCATCACGGCCAAGGGGTCCGGCAAGCTCAGCTCGTCGCATGACTATCCGGTGCGCGGCCGTGGTGGCATGGGCGTGATGGCGATGGACAAGGCGATGCGGGGCGGCCCGCTGGTGGCCTCGTTCCCGGTCGAAATCGACGATCAGATCATGCTGGCCACCTCCAAGGGACAGTCGATCCGGGTTCCGGTCGACGGCATCTCGTTCCGCTCGCGCTCGGCCGGCGGGGTCAAAGTGTTCAACACCGGTAAGGGCGAAGAGGTCGTCAGCGTCGCCCGGATCGCCGATCAGGGTGATGAGGAAACCGAAGAATAATTCTCACGCTAAATTACGGATATGAAACAAAACGCTCGCTCTGCGGGCGTTTTGTCATTCTGGATCACGATATCGATAGCTCTCGGGATGATCCGCTTGCCCGAAGCCATTCTGACGCCTAGCTTTTTTATATGTGGTCTTTTGCACATATCCGACCAGCTTACAGCCGCACAGAACGTATCAGCGACGGGGTGGTCCATGTGCTCGGTGTCTCGAGCGCGTTGATTGCGGTTCCCCTGCTGATCACGATGACCATCAATTACCGGTATGATCAATCTGCGGTACTGGGCGCGTCGGTTTACGGGGTGACGTTGATACTCATGCTGACGTTTTCTGCGTTGTACAACATGATTGAAAGCGAGGAATGGCGCGGGTTTCTGCAACGCCTCGATCATTCCGGCATCTACGTCAAGATCGCAGGGACCTATACCCCATTTCTACTGTTGTCCGGTGCTCAGCCTCCTGGGCTGTTGCTCGGGTTGTGGTCCTCGGCAACGCTTGGGTCAGTTCTCAAGATGTTAGACCCAAACCGGTTCCGTTGGTTCGGGCTTGCGCTTTACCTTTTGATGGGTTGGGCAGCCGTCTGGGCCGGGCAATCCATGTTGGCAGATCTGTCCCCCACAATCGTCACACTGATGATTTCCGGTGGGCTCGTGTATACGATCGGTGTCGCCTTCTACCTGCTGGATTGGCTGCCGTTCCACAATACGATCTGGCACGTATTTGTGTTGGTCGGCAGCGTTTTGTTCTTTGCAGCCGTCGCGACCCGGATTGAACTGGTGCCAGTGGTTTAGGTCAATCTGTGCATGTTTGTTCGGCAAGTGTTTGGGCAGAATGAAAGGACGCGCCACCCAAAATCAGCGTTCAGTGTGAAATCAAAAAACAATCTGACTTTCATATATCGCAGTCTCCACTCGATCTTCACGTGATCGGATTTGTGCTCGCAGCACTCTGGTCCAAAGCATTCACCGCTTCAAACCAGTCGCGCATCACATCGCTCCAGCCATTTGGAACGCCATGCCTGATTTAGTAGCCAACAACCGAAATGTTCAAACCGGTCTCATAGTCCCCCGGAATGCGCCGATCATAGCACCATGCTAAAAAACTTGGTCCCATTGAAAACCCGCAGAGGTCCCGCGCCTTAGTGTGGCTTCCACGGCGCCCATAGAACCTGGATCAAACCAATCAGAACCGGGCGTGGCGAAGGGAGTACCGCTGTTGTCGTAGCCATGGCGGCAATACATGTCGAAATCTGTTGATGCGCACTTTTCCGGTTCGCCGCGGGAATGGCCGGTGGTTACGATCTGTGCCAGATCAATGGGGAATCGTGCCAACACCTCCTCAAGCGTATTTGGCAATGAATTCAGAAACATCGCGCCTATCGTGAGAGTCACTCCAAACCCAGCCTGTGCCCCGGCCATTCTGGTGCTCAATTTCCAGCGTGGTCGGAACGACGCTGGCCTACCGGCGTTCAAGTACCGGTGTGACAGGAAACACACTCTGAAGCACCCGTTGCGCGTTCCGCGATATCCATGAAGAAAAATCACGGTTGGACATAGTCATTCGCCCTTCGGACGCAAAACACTGGGTTGTCACCCGGAAACCATACATGAAATACCCGCGCGTCCGAATTCCCCTGCTTGGTACAGATGTGAAAACTTTTTGCACGACACGCTGGTTCGAGTATTCAAGCCAAAGCCAATGTTGCAGCTTATATGGCCAGAAGCCTTGCCAATCGGCTACCGTTTCATACCGTCACAGCCCGTACAATCCGCTGAACTTCTGTTCCAGATAGTCCAGCAAAGGTTCGGGCCCCGGCTCTACTCCACTCGCCCTCTGGATAATCTCGCGTGGGGCATAAAGCCCGCCATGTTGCTGAACGTGTTCACGCAGCCAAGCGGTTGCGCCTGTTGTGTCACCTTCTGCCAGTTGCTCATCCAGTTCAGGAACTGCGCCGCGCAGTGCCTGATACAGACATCCTGCATAGACATTGCCCAGCGAATAGGTCGGGAAGTAACCGAACAGTCCAACCGACCAGTGCACATCCTGCAAACAGCCGTTCGACGGTTTGTCGACCGCATAACCGAAGTCGGCCTTGAACCGGTCATTCCACGCCGCTTCCAGCTCGCTGACCTGCAAGTCCCCGGCCATCAAAGCGCGCTCTAGATCGAACCGAAGCATGATGTGCAGATTGTATTGCACTTCATCGGCTTCGGTACGGATATAACCGTTGTGAACCCGGTTGACGGTAGCGTAGAAAGCATCTGCATCGGCAATTCCGAAATCGCCGAATGCGTCTTTCATCTGATCGAACAACCATCCCGTAAACGCACGCGAACGGCCAAGCTGGTTTTCATAGATCCGGCTTTGGCTTTCATGCACACCCATGGACACGCCGCGCCCCAGTGGCGTCAGCAGGTAGTCGCGGTCGATCCCCTGTTCGTAAGCGGCGTGGCCGACCTCGTGAATGGTGGAATAAAAGCAGTTGAATGGGTCCGTTTCGCTGGTTCGCGTGGTGATGCGCACATCCAGGCCCGAACCCGAGCTGAACGGGTGAACCGCCTTGTCGACACGGCCGTTGTTGAGGTCATAGCCGAAGGCGACCGCCAGTTTTTGCGTAAGCCGCATTTGGGTCAGCTCGTCAAAGCTTCCGGTCAGCGCGGCAGGTTCCGGGCGTTCCAGAACGGCCGCACGCAAGGCCACAAGACGTGGGCGCATCTCATCGAAAATGGCCGCGATCTGAGCGCCGGTTGTATAGGGTTCATAATCCTCGACCATGGCGTCATAGACGTCTCCGCCCTGTGCCAGCGCCTCGCCTTCCTGACGCTTCAGCGATACGACCTCTTCCAGCACAGGAAGGAAGGCCGAGACATCTTCGTCCTCGCGCGCCTGTGCCCATGTTCCCTGCGCGGCGGACGTGGTCCGGGCAATCGCCGTGGCCAGATCAGCGGGCACCTTGACCGCCCGATCATAGGCGCGCCGGATTTCCCGCAGCTGCGCCTTTCCGACTTCATCCTGAGGCGCGGCCTGATCCAGCCACTCTGCCACGCGCGGATCCGATCGGCGCGCGTGCAGGACGGCCTCGATCGCCGCCATTTCCTCGGCGCGTTGAGGCGCGGCCCCGCGCGGCATGACGGTTTCCTGATCCCAACCCAATCGTCCGGCGATCTGGCCCAATGCCGATGTTTCGCGCTGAAAAGCCATCAGTTCGTCGAAAGCGGTCATGTTATTTTACTCCGCGCACAGATGTTGCGATTGGATATGCAGTCAGGAACCGCGCGCGCAGGATCAGGGTCCAGACTACGACGGCCATGAACTGGTGGAAGATGGCGATCTGCCACGGTGCTCCGTAGACGACGGTCACGATGCCGACAACTACCTGCACCGACAGGGCCGCGAAAGCCGCGTTGAAGGCGAAGCGCGTCTGAGGATGCGCGCTGGCGCTGCCGCGGCGCCAGACCACAATGGCAAAGATGAACAACAGGTAACCTGCGCAGCGGTGGATGAATTGCACAAGCCCCGGGCTTTCGAAGAAATTGCGCCACATCGGCTCCAACGCGGTGGCGTCCGGCGGCAACAGCTGCCCGCCGATCAGCGGCCAGTCGGTATAAGACCGACCAGCGTCGATCCCGGCGACAAGCGCGCCAATGAGTATTTGCAAAAAGGCGAAATGCATCAGGCCCGTGGACAACGAAAACAGTTTCGCTTCCTTCATGCGACGCGCCTGCATCAGGTCACGTTCTTCCCGGCCAAGCTCGAAAATATACCAGGCGAGGAACCCGAGAATTACGAATGCCAGCCCCAGATGGGTGGCCAGTCGATAGCTGGCGACGGCGGTCATCCCCTCGCCCTGCGTCACACCCGATGCGACCATCCACCAGCCGACAGCACCCTGCACACCGCCCAGAAGGCCGGGGATCAGCAGCTTGCCGGTCCAACCCGTGGGTATCTTGCGGGCCACGAGGAAGCCCAGGAAACCGATGGCCCAGACCAGCCCTATCACGCGGCCCAGTTGGCGATGCCCCCATTCCCACCAATAGATGGTTTTGAAGTCGCTCAGCTGCATCCACTGGTTCTGAATGCGCCACTGGTCAATCTGCTTGTACTTGTCGAACTCGGCCTGCCAGTCTGCCTCGCTCAACGGTGGAACGGCTCCGGTGATTGGGCGCCATTCAGTAATCGACAGCCCGCTGTCAGTCAGCCGCGTCAGACCGCCGACAGCGATCATCACCACGACCAAAGCGAACAGGATCATCAGCCAGGCACGGATTGCCTTGCGCGCACCGCCACGCCCCCGGTCGATCATACCGGGTTGAACAGCCTGTTGTTTTTCGGTTTCCGAGACCTCTTCGAAGATGCTGCGCTTACCGCTCATGCTGTCCTCATGTCCTGATTTCGTCGCAAGCTAGGGCTTGGTGGAAGATAGGTCCAGCCTCAGCCTTTGTCTTTCCAGCGGACCATCTGCCGCATGATCCCGTGCAGCATCTGCACGTCGGCCCGCGTCATCCGCATCCGCGACCACAGGTTGCGCAGGTTGATCTTCATGCCCTCGGCCTTTTCGGGGGGATAGAAGAACCCGGCCTCTTCCAGCCGGTCCTCGTAGTGTTCCACCAGTTTCTCGACCTCGATCCCCGTGGCCCAGTCCCCCTTGCCCAGATCGGTGGATTCATGCACCACGTCGCCGGTCTGGCGCATCCACTCATAAGCAGTCAGCAAGACGCATTGGCCCAGGTTCAGCGACGCGTATTCCGGGTTCACAGGCACTGAGATGATTGCGTTTGCCTTGGCGATGTCTTCGTTCTCCAACCCTGCGCGTTCGGGGCCGAACAGAACCGCAACCTTTTCACCCGCTGCGACCTTTTCGGCGGCGATCTGCATGGCGCGCTCGGGGCTGTAGACGGGTTTGGTCAGGCCGCGCTGCCGTGCAGTGGTGGCGAAGACAAAGGTGCTGTCGGCCAGCGATCCGGCCAGATCGTCAAACAGCTGCGCTTCGTCCAGCAACCGGCCCGCACCGCTGGACATGGCGACCGCCTTGGGATTTGGCCAGCCGTCGCGAGGCGCCACGATGCGCATCCGGTCCAGTCCAAAGTTCCACATCGCCCGGGCCGCGGCACCGATATTCTCACCCATCTGCGGGCGAACAAGCACGAAGGAAGGCTGGGATTTGTCGCTGGGCATGGTTCACCTTATGAAAACTTGGCCTGCTGTAATCGGCAGGCTCATGCAGGGCAAGGCGCTGGGGCTGGAATTTGCGTGGTCTCGGCCATAAAAGTTTGCTTCCCCGCCGCAATCCGCTAAACCGCGCCAAAGACCAAAAGCCGAAGGACGCGCCCATGGACACCCCCGAGCAGCCGCAGATTTACCTGATCACGCCTCCGACCATCGAGCTGAGCACGTTCCCCGCCAAACTGGCATCGGTTCTGGACGGGGCCGAGATCGCCTGCATCCGTCTGGCGCTGGCTGGCAACGACGAAGACAGCATCGCCCGTGCTGCTGATGCCTGCCGCGAGGTGGCCCATGCCCGCGACGTGGCCATCGTTATCTCGAACCACGTGCTGCTGGCGCAACGTCTGGGGCTGGACGGGGTGCACCTGGATGACGGCGCACGTTCGGTCCGTGCCGCGCGCAAGGAACTGGGCGCGGACGCGATCGTCGGAAGTTTCTGCGGCGCGTCCAGCCATGACGGCATGACGGCGGGTGAACACGGCGCGGATTATGTGGCCTTCGGCCCCGTGGGCACCGCCACGTTGGGCGACGGAACCCGCGCCGAAAAGGATCTGTTCCAATGGTGGTCCGAGATGATCGAAGTCCCGGTCGTGGCCGAAGGCGGCCTGACGCCCGAACTGATCGGTGATCTGGCCCCCTGCACCGATTTCTTCGGCATCGGGGACGAGATCTGGGGCGATGACGACCCGCTGGGTGCGCTGAACAGGCTGCTGGCGGCAATGCCTTAAGTCAGCAACCAGGGTTCAGCCATCCAATATACGCCGATCCCGGCGATCAGCATCGAGGCCAGAACCGAAATCCGGCCTCGTTTTCTGTGTGACCCGCCTGCAACTAAAAGCGCGCAGGCAAAGGCCACAACAGCCACAAAGACGACAGGCAGTAGATTTCCGACACCAAACCCCAAAACAGCCGGGGCCAGATGATCGGGCGGCACCCCGATCTTTGTCAAATCCGAAGCCAGTGCCAATCCGTAAACACAGCCCGCGGCAAGCACGGCCAGCAGGCGCCAGACCTGCAAGTGCCGGGCCACCAGATTCCATAGCGCCAGAATGATGATCGAAGCCACCAAGGCCTGATCCTGTAAGCTTTCCGGCAGGTCCAGCACGCCGTACATGTCCAACCCGAGCCCGACAAAAACCCCTGCTGCCAAAAACGCCACCTGAGACATCACAGGCCGCAGGCTCAGCGTCAGCATCACGAGTGTCAGAACAACGACGGTTGGCTTGAGGGGGCTTTGAACAAATCGGCTGATCCCCTTTGCCAAAAACGTCTGCAATGTCTGCTCGGTCGTCAACGACGCCCCGCCCTGCAACGGGATCAACGGGCTGATTTCTCCGGCCGCCAGAAAGCCAGTATACGGGGCCACAACCTTTTGCTGGCGAAGCACGACCGACCCGCCTTGCAACGGCCAGGTCAGGCGCAGGTTCGATGCCTGATCCGACAAATGTGCGGTCAACAACAATTTGGAAACACGCACTTTTTCCACATCCCCCACAACGGGAATGCGCACACCTTCATAAGACAGGTCCAGGCGTTCAGGCGCTTCGACCACAAGGTTCTGCTTCCAGACCTGAACGAAATTTCTGATCTGCGGTTCCAGTTCCGACGACACCATGCGCCGCAGAGATCGGTACTTTGAATTGCCGGAATAAGCGTCGGGTTGTGTCGGATCGGCACCGACCAGCATGGCCTCGGCGTTCAGTTTCACCTCGAGAAACAGAGTGTCATCCTTGACCCAGAAATCAATGACCGTCGACGGGGCAGTTTGCGCCTTTGCGGATCCGGGATGCAAGGTCAGAAGAACGATAAAACTCAGGGCGCAGGTATTGAGGGCTCGGAGGATGGCACGGAAGACAGGGCCATTCATACGAAACGCTCCAACAGGAAAATATAATCACCAATCATTGCTATTGATTGTTCCCGCGAAGGCTACGGATCGCAAGCCCAAAGGCGATATCGGCCCGGGCCGGTCGGGAATCTCTTGTTGCGATGACGTTCCGGCTTGCACGGGCAACACCGCTGCGGCATGACGTCCCCTATGACTCAGAACACCAATATCCTGTGCATCGGTTCGGTCCTGTGGGACGTGATCGGCCGATCGGCCAGCGCCATGCGACAGGGCTCGGACGTGCCGGGCCGGATCACCCGCCTGCCCGGCGGCGTTGCGATGAACATTGCCATGACACTGGTTCGGTTCGGCATGACACCCACCCTGCTGACAGCCATTGGCCGCGATCCCGAAGGCGACGAACTTGTCCATGCCTGTTCGCGCCTCGGCATGGTGACGGATCACATCTATCGGTCGCAGGATTTGCCGACTGACCGCTATATGGCTGTCGAAGGTGCGAACGGGTTGATCGCGGCGATTGCCGACGCGCATTCGCTGGAGGCCGCAGGCGCAAAGATACTGCACCCTTTGATGCACGGGCCGCTGGGCTATGAGAACGCACCATTCGAGGGCCCGATCGCACTGGATGGCAATCTGACACTGGACCTGCTGGAAGAGATTGCCCAAAGCCCTGCTTTTGCGCGTGCGGATCTGCGCGTGGCACCGGCATCGCCGGGCAAGGCCGAACGACTGCTGCCGTTCCTGAAACACGCCCGCGCCACACTGTACGTGAACCTCGAAGAGGCCGGTATCCTGTGTCAGCGTGAATTCACCGATTCCGAATCCGCGGCCAAAGGTCTTCTGGATCGCGGCGCGCTGCGTGTGCTGGTCACCGACGGCGGCAATTCGGCAACCATCGGCAGCGCGACAGAAGTTCTGACGCAAACACCCCCTGCCGTTCTGGTCACCCGCGTGACCGGTGCCGGGGATACCTTCATGGCGGCCCATATCGCCTCAGAATCCGGCGGTGCATCCAGTGACGAGGCTTTGACCCGCGCCCTGCACGCCGCTGCAACCTACGTTTCCGGAGAAACCCCACTGTGATCGACATCCAATACTCTGCCGAGGTCCGCGCCGCCAAAGACGCGGGCCTGCCAATCGTTGCGCTGGAAAGCACCATCATCACCCATGGGATGCCCTATCCGCAGAACATCGAAGTCGCGGCCCAGGTCGAACAGGACATCCGCGATGCGGGTGCGGTTCCTGCAACCATGGCCGTGATCGAAGGCAAATTGCATGTCGGGCTGGAGCAGGATCAGCTGCAATGGCTGGGTCAGGCCCAAGGCGTTGCCAAGATCTCGCGCGCGGACATGGCGGCGTGCATCTCGACCGGTGGTACCGGGGCCACCACCGTTGCCGCTACGATGATCGCCGCGCATTATGCCGGGATCGAGGTTTTTGCCACCGGCGGTATCGGCGGCGTGCATCAGGGGGCCGAGACCACCTTCGACATCTCAGCCGATCTGCACGAGCTTGGACATACGCCCGTGACCGTCGTCGCAGCCGGGGCGAAAGCCATCCTGGACCTCGCCAAAACGCTTGAGGTTCTGGAAACCCTGGGCGTGCCTGTGATCGCACATGGCCAGAACGAGTTTCCTGCGTTCTGGTCGGCAAAGTCGCCCTTCAATGCGCCCCTGCGCATGGACAGTGCCGATGCCATCGCCAAATCTCACACGACCCGCCGCGCGCTGGGTCTGCCCGGCGGGCAGTTGGTGGCGAACCCGATTCCAGCCCCCGATCAAATCCCGGTCGAGGAACTGGCCCCCATCATCGCCGAAGCCCAGTCAGATGCGGATGCCCATCGCATCACCGGCAAAGCCGTGACCCCCTATCTGCTGCAACGTATCTTTGAAAAGACCGAAGGCCGGTCATTGGTCGCCAACATCGCCCTTGTTCGAAACAATGCGCGTTTGGCGGCCAAGATCGCGCAAGCGCTCGTCAAACAGAGGTGACGTTAACCTATTGTACCAAGGCCGTGGATTGACTACCTAAATCCGGAAACCATTCGGAACCGCAATGAATACACCCTTCGACGAAGAGCCTCACCGCCGCCCGGGCATGCTTTCACGGCTGCGCGCGTCCTTTCTGACGGGCATCGTGGTCATTGCGCCTGTCTGGTTGACGGTCTGGCTGATCTGGTCGGTGGTCGGCTGGATAGACAGCGCGGTCCTGCCGCTGGTGCCCCAACAGTTCCAGCCCGAACAATACGTGGGCATCAACCTGCGCGGTGTGGGTGTGGTGATCTTCCTGATCTTCACCGTTCTGGTCGGCTGGATCGCCAAGGGCATTCTGGGCCGTTCCCTGATCCACTTCGCCGAAAGCGTTGTTGACCGGATGCCCGTCGTGCGCTCGGTCTATTCCGGGATCAAGCAAATTTCGGAAACGGTGTTTGCCCAGACCGAGCGTTCCTTTGAGAAAGCCTGCCTGATCCAGTACCCGCGTCGCGGGATCTGGGCCATCGGCTTTGTCTCGACCAGCGCCAAGGGTGAGGTCAGCCAACGCGCCGAAACCGGTGGCGAGCTGCTGAGCGTCTTCGTACCCACGACACCCAACCCGACATCGGGGTTTCTGCTGTTCTTCCCCGCAGAAGACGTGATCCTGCTGGACATGAGCATCGAAGACGCCGCCAAACTGGTGATTTCGGCGGGGCTTGTATACCCGAATGGAAAAGACCCGACACAGCCGCCCGAGTGATCAGCTGAACATCGCAGGCAGATCAATTGTGCTGGTCTGACCCAAATCGTCCTTATGGTTGGCAAGAAAACCATCTGCGGCGTTGCGTCCGGCCTGTTTCAGCTTGTGCAGAATGACCGGATTGGGCACGGTTTTGGTGGCAACCGACAGGCTGTTCATCAACTCGTTATCTGCAATCATGTGGACCAGCACGCGGCTCATCTCTCCGGCCGTCAGCTTGCCCTCTTTCAGCAGCCGCTGAACAAAGCTGATCGCCCGCAACTCGCGAAACAGGGATGAGTTGAAACTGATCTCGTTGATCCGGTTCTGGATTTGCTGCGGCGTGATCGGAACTTCGTCACGCTCCAGCGGATTGATGTTCACGATCACCACGTCATCCGGCAAATCATCGTTGAACAGCGGATAGAGCGCCGGATTGCCGGTATACCCTCCGTCCCAATAGGCTTCGGTCCGGTTTGTCTTCGGGTCGAAAATCTCAACCGCCTTGAACAGGGTCGGCAAACAGGCCGAGGCCAGGATGGCATCCGTGCTGATCTCGTCGCCGGTAAAGACGCGGATCTTGCCGCTGCGTACACAAGTGGCACACACAAACAGGCGCGGGCCTTCATCTGCGCACACCTCGTCGAAATTGAATCTGTCCACCACCGGCTTCAAAGGGTTGCTGTAGAACGGCCCGTACGCATAGGGCGACACCATCCGCGACCAGGCATCCCCAATCGAAAACGGCACCGAATATTCCATCGCCTGCGCAATGGCCGCCGGTTCAAGGCCGCGAAACCAGTTGGCAAAGCGCATGTCGCCAATAGCGCCCGTGCGCTTCCACAACCCGTCCAGGCGTGCCCGCGCGCCTTCGCGCCCGGAATGAACCATACCAGATTTGTAGGCCGCACCGTTCAGCGCCCCTGCGGAAGTTCCGGTAATTGCAGCGACCTCGATGTCGTCCTCGTCCAGCAGCCGGTCGAGCACACCCCAGGTGAACGCGCCATGCGCCCCACCCCCCTGCAAAGCCAGATTGATCCGCTTCATGCCGCAAACCCTTCATCTTTTCCAAAATACTCTGGGGGTGTGGGGGCAGCGCCCCCGCAAAACCTCAAAGCGCGGTCCAGCCACCATCGACGGAAATTGTGGTTCCGGTGATCTGAGCTGCCGCGTCCGAACACAGGAAGATAGTCGTTCCACCCAGTTGCTCGACCGTGGCAAACTCCTTGGACGGTTGCCGTTCTAAAAGAACGTTCTTCACAACGTCTTCACGGCTCATGTTGTATTCTTTCATCGTGTCGGGAATCTGGGACTCGACCAGCGGCGTCAGCACATATCCCGGGCAGATGGCGTTGCAGGTGATCGGCTCCTGCGCAGTTTCCAGCGCTACGGTCTTGGTCATTCCAACCACACCGTGCTTGGCCGCAACATATGCCGCCTTGAAAGGGGATGCCGTCAGACCGTGGGCCGAGGCGATGTTAACTACACGTCCCCAACCCGCCTTGCGCATCATCGGCAACGCGGCCGCCGTGGTGTGAAAGGCCGAGTTCATGTTGATTGCGATAATTGCATCCCATTTATCAACCGGGAATTTGTCGATCGGTGAGACATGCTGAATCCCGGCATTGTTCACCAGAATGTCACAAGACCCCGCCTGTTCGATCAAGGATCGGCATTCCTCGCCCTTGGACATGTCGGCCTTGATGTAGCGCGCATTGGTTTCGGTCTCTTTCGCAATCTGCGCGGCAAGCGCGTGATCTTCATCGCGATCGGTAAAGGAATTCAGAACCACATTGGCACCGGCCTTGGCCAGCTCGCGTGCGACGCCCAGGCCGATGCCCGAATTTGATCCCGTGATGATTGCCGTTTTGCCGGACAGGCTCATGTCCATTCTCCCTTAAGCGTTGATCAGGCGCACCATGCCATGCTGCACCTGCAAAGAAAACGGGGAAACATGCGGGATTGAAATACCGGTCTGAGACTTCCACAGGCAAAAAAAACGCCCGCACGAAGCGGGCGTTAAGTTATTGAGGCAGGTTTCATACAGGCAAGAAACCTATCGAGCAGTGCAACCTTTATAAGCAATTCTGCGCCTTGGTCCAAGCTAAAAGTTTGATAATAAGAAAAATCATCACTACGGTGAATACCAACAAAATAAGGCCAGAGCAGGATTGTTTCCAAAATGAGCCCGGATTTTCTCCGTCCGTTTCGATCACTTGTGGCGGGAATCGCCACCATTTTCGTGATCTCTGTCGCCCATGCAGAATCGTCTCATGGCATAGCTATGTATGGGGACCCGGCCCTACCACCGGATTTTGTGTCACTCCCATACGCCAACCCGGATGCACCCAAAGGCGGCAAAGCCGTATTCGGAAACACGGGCGGCTTTAACAGCCTGAACCCGTTTTTGCAAAAAGGCACCTCGCCATGGCAATTGCCTTTCTGGACCCATGAAAGCCTGATGGGGCGATCCTGGGACGAACCTTTCACACTTTACGGGCTGTTAGCCGAATCAGTTGAGACCGATCCGGACCGGTCCTGGGTCGAATTCACCCTGCGGGAGGAGGCGCGGTTTTCCGACGGCAGTCCGGTCACGGTCGATGATGTGATCTGGTCTTACGAAACGTTGGGCACGCAGGGGCATCTGCGCTATCGCGGTCTTTGGGGCAAGTTCGACAGTATCGAACAAACCGGCCCGCGTTCGGTGCGGATCACGTTCAATGAACCCGACCGAGAGCTTGCGCTGCTGGCCGGGATGCGTCCGATCCTGCAAAAGGCGCAATGGGAAGGCAAGGATTTCGCGGATGCGCAACTGCATGATGTGCCGATTGGAACCGGCCCTTATGTGATCGAAAGCTACGAAGCCGGGCGCTTTGTGAATCTGCGACGCAATCCGGATTATTGGGGGAACGACATCCCGTTTCGCCGCGGCACCATGAACCTTGATGAGCTGCGGATCGAATTCTACGGCGACGGCAGCGTCTTGTTCGAAGCTTTCAAGGCCGGAGAGCTGTCAGCCGTGCGTGAATTCAACGCCGACAAATGGGACACGCAATACAACTTTCCCGCCGTGCAGCGCGGCGATGTCATCAAGACCGAAATTCCGCATGGAAAACCTTCGGGAATGACCGGGTTCGTGATGAACACAAGAAAGGCTCCGTTCGACGACTGGCGCGTGCGCGAAGCGCTGATGCTTGCGTTCAACTTCGAGTTCATCAACGACACGGTAACCGGTGGTGCGCAACCAAGGATCACGTCTTATTTCTCAGGCTCCGACCTTGCGATGCAGCCCGGCCCGGCCCAGGGGCAGGTAAAAGACCTGTTGCTTCCTTTCGCTGACATCCTGTTGCCCGGCACGCTGGAAGGCTATGAACTGCCGAAAGGCGACGGGTCCGCCCGGAACAGGGCAAACCTCCGCAAGGCCGCCGGACTATTGGCCGAGGCGGGATGGACCGTTCAGGATGGCGTGTTACGCAATGCACATGGTGATGCCTTTCAGATGACTTTCCTGCTGCAACAGGGTGACAGCGAGATGGAAACCGTGGTCGAGATCTATTCCCGCGCGCTGGAGCGTCTTGGCATCCGGGTCACGACGGAACAGGTCGACAATGCCCAATATGTCGGGCGCACGTCTGAACTGGACTTTGACGTCACGACGTTCCGCCGGGCGCTTTCCCTGTCTCCCGGCAATGAGCAGCGTCTTTATTGGGGCAGCGAAACTGCTGATGCCCCCGGCACTCGCAACCTGATGGGTGTATCTTCGCCCGCAGTTGATGCCATGATCGATGCCATGCTGGCCTCAAAAACCCGCGAGGACTTTACCGCGGCCACCCGCGCGCTGGACCGGGTACTGACGGCAGGCCGCTATGTCATCCCGATCTGGAGCTTTGACATCGGGCGCATCGCGCATGTCAAAGAGCTTAAGCGCCCGGAAACTCTGCCCATCTATGGCGACGGTCCGCAGTACATGCCCGAAGTCTGGTGGTACGACGCCCGGTAAAAGGCGCAAACCCAAGACCAGCCTATGCACATGTGAAATCGGCTGGTCTTTTCCAATTGAAGTTTCCGAAAGACGGAAGCTTGAAGTTCCAGTTGTTTCATACACCCAGCGCTCAAGAAATTTCCACCAATCGGCAAATTTCAGCACATTGCCATCCCACACAAGATATCGTTTGGCCGCATTGGAAGCATCGTAATCAGCGTCCAACATCGTCACATGCAAGCGATCCGGAAAGAAACACCCACAAACAGTTTTACTTGTCTGGAAAATATGCATAAATACTGCGCATTTAGGCTTAATAACAAGCTGGCGATGACCCCGCCTCTCTGCCTTCCGGGACAATCTGGCGCTGCGGATTACAGAACAACCGGGCCCGCCACCACTCACACCAAATGTAGGCCCGCAGGTCCGTTGCGGAAACTTCGCAGCGGGCACAAATCCCCCTGAAAAAAGCGCGGTCCAGCGCTGCGACATTTTGTCATGTCTTACGTTGCGGCACCCTATCCGTACTCTGAAGCGGGGGAGAGCAGTCCTAATCGTTGCTAAGGGAAGCTCATTGATGATGAACTGGACCGATCTTACAAACGACTGGAATGCGGCATGCGAACGCGCAAAGCGGCGTTTTCCTAACCTGCGTGACAAGGACATGATGCGCGTGTTGAAGGATCGAAAAGGGTTTGAAGCCTATTTGGCCGAACGTCACCAACTTACGATAAATGAGGCGCATGAAGAGGTCGAAGATTTCCTGTTCACCGAAGGGCTGAACCGGGAATTCAGCAGAACCGCTTTAGGCAAGTGATGTAACCCAAAGGATCGTCGCGTCTTCGTCACTGACGGAAATCACGTTGTGGCCCATGCTGCCGTCGTAATACGCGCTGTCCCCTCTGCGCATCTCAACCGGCTCGTAAAACTCGGTGTACAGCTTGACGACACCGGTCAGCACATACATGAATTCTTCGCCGTCATGGCGCACCCAGCCGTCAAATTCATCCATTGATCTTGCGCGGACCCGCGCACGATAGGGCAGCATCTGTTTCTTGGTCAGGGTTTCGGCCAGAAGCTCATGCTCATAGGTTGTCGTGGCATGAGCCGTGCCGTCGCCCACACGGGTGATCGCCATGCGTCCGATCACCTGATCGCGCTGGGGCGGCGTAAACAGTTGTGGAACAGAGATCTCCAACCCGGTCGCAAGCTTCTTGAGCGCGTCGTAAGTCGGCGACATCTGCCCGTTTTCAATCTTGCTGAGGGTCGAGCGTGCCAATCCGGCCTGACTGGCGGCCTGTTCCAATGTCCATTCCCGCGCTTTGCGCAGCTCTCGCACACGTGCGCCAAGGTCCAGCGGTTCGACTTCGGTATGGTCGCCAGAGTCGCGGGCAATTCGGATCAGAGATTTGGGGTCTTGAGTGCTCATGACCCTTCTATAGGCCCGGCCAGCCACGCTTGCAACGCGGCAGGCGGCGCGATAGCCAGAGGCCATGTTGTCAATCTTCGATCAGGGGTCGCCCACACCCTGCCCCACGCCATTCAATCTGGCGGCCCATGTTCTGGGCCGCGCCGATCACTCGCCGGACAAAGTGGCTTTGTCGATATTGCACCCGAACGGCGCGCAGGACTGGACCTATCGCGATCTGAAAACTGCCGTGCTGGGCACAGGCACGGGGTTGCTGCGGGCCGGTTTGAAACCCGGTGATATCGCCCTGATGCGGTTGGGAAACACGGTGGATTTCCCGATTGCCTATCTGGGCGCAATTGCCGTGGGTATCGTGCCGGTGCCGACATCGTCACAACTGACGGAACCCGAAACCGCAAAGATGATCGACGAGCTTTCTCCGGCGGTGATTCTGCGTGATCCGGGCGTTGCCTGCGCCTCGCATTCCAAACAGATCGGGTTGGACGCGCTGAAAGCGATGCGAAGCCTGCCCCCGGCAGAATTTGACATGGGCGATCCGGAACGTATGGCCTATGTCGTCTATACCTCTGGAACCTCGGGCAAGCCTCGTGCCGTGGCCCATGCCCACCGGGCAATCTGGGCGCGGCAGATGATGGTCGATGGCTGGTATGGTCTGCGCGAGACCGACCGGCTGTGCCATGCCGGAGCCTTCAACTGGACCTATACGCTGGGCACCGGCCTGATGGATCCATGGACCATGGGCGCAACTGCCCTGATCCCCGCGCCCGGCACCGAAGTCGCGGCCCTGCCTGCCCTGCTGCGCCAGCATGGCGCAACGATCTTTGCAGCGGCCCCCGGGGTCTATCGCAAGATGGTGCAAGGGCGCGATCAGATTGGGCTGCCAGACCTGCGCCACGGCTTGTGCGCGGGTGAGAAACTGTCGCGCGCGCTGCACGAACAATGGCGAAAGGCCACCGGCACCGAGTTGTTCGAAGCCTATGGCATGTCCGAATGCTCTACCTTCATTTCCTCCAGCCCGGATCACCCCGCGCGCGGCGACGCATTGGGACAACCGCAACCGGGGCGTCGCGTGGCGATCCTTGGTCCGGACGGCCCGGTGCCGAAGGGGCAAGAAGGCACCATCGCCATTCACCGCGCAGACCCCGGTTTGATGCTGACCTATCTCAACGCACCCGATGAGGTTGAAACGCGGATGCGGGGAGAGTGGTTTCTGACCGGCGATCAGGGCGCCATGGCCGTGGATGGCCAGATCAGCTATCTGGGCCGCGACGACGATATGATGAACGCGGGTGGCTATCGCGTGTCACCGGTCGAGGTCGAAGCCGCCCTGTCCCGCTTTCCGGGCATCACGCAGGTCGGCGCCGCCGCGGTCGAGGTCAAACCGGACACATTTGTGATAGCGGCCTTCTATACGGGCCCGGAAAAGCTGGACGATGCGGCCTTGCGCACCTATGTCGAAGCCAACCTGGCGCGTTACAAACAACCACGCGCCTTCATCCATCTGCCCGCCCTGCCGACCGGCGGAAATGGCAAACTCCTGCGCCGGGCGCTGCCGGCCTATTTCGAGGCACCAACAAAATGACCCAGACCGTCAAGCTCGACATCCTGTCCGATCCGATCTGCCCGTGGTGCTATATTGGCAAGACTCAACTGGACAAGGCGCTGGCCAACGTACCCGACCACCCCTTTGTCATTGAATGGCATCCGTTCCAGTTGAATCCTGACATGCCGGATGCAGGAATGGATCGGCGCGAATATCTCGAGCGCAAGTTCGGAGGCAAGGACGGCGCGGTTCGCGCCTATGCGCCGGTGGTGGAACATGCCGAAAAGGCCGGTCTGAACATCAACTTCGAGGCCATGAAACGTACCCCCAACACGCTGGATGCGCATCGCCTGATCCATTGGGCTGGCATCGAAGGCAAGCAGAATGCCGTCGTCGACGCGCTGTTCGACGCCTATTTCGTGCAGGGTCGCGACATCGGCGACCACGAAGTCTTGGCCGATATCGCGGACAGCGCCGGAATGGACGCCGCCGTGGTCATGAAGCTGCTGAAATCAGACGCCGACCGCGAGGATATCCGCAGCCGCGATGCTCATTCCCGCAAAATGGGTGTGAGCTCGGTCCCAACCTTCATTGTCGCCAATCAACACGCAGTTCCCGGTGCCCAACCTCCTGAAATGTGGGAGAAAGTGATCGCTGAAATCATGTCTCAACTTGAGGCTTATCCTGCAGAATAGCACAGAGGTCTGTGCAAATTTCCAGTCTGGCCTATGCCGACCCGCCGTGATAGCGCGAACGGGTTAGGAGGTCTTCATGGCCAATCGCATGTCGAAGGCGGAATTCATTGCACTGATTGCAATGATGTTCGCCACCATCGCCTTTTCGATCGATTCAATGCTGCCTGCGCTGCCCGAGATCGGCGCGCAGCTCAGCCCCGATGACGTCAACCGTGCCCAACTGATCCTGACGTCATTTGTGTTGGGCATGGGGATCGGCACGTTTTTCACCGGCCCGCTTTCGGATGCGCTGGGACGCAAGCCCGTCATTTACGGCGGCGCGGCTTTGTACATTGCGGCGTCTGCTGTCGCATGGGCCAGTTCCTCACTGGAACTGGTCTTGATTGCACGCGTGGTTCAGGGCCTGGGCGCCGCAGGTCCGCGCGTGGTGGCCATGGCGATCATTCGCGACTTGTATTCGGGCCGCGAAATGGCGCGGATCATCTCAATCGCGATGATGATTTTCACGCTGGTGCCCGCGGCGGCACCGATGCTGGGCGCCGGTGTGATCGCTTTGTTCGGATGGCGCGGGATCTTTGTGTCTTTCATTCTGTTTGCGTTGATCATCATTTCCTGGATGGGCGTTCGGTTGCCGGAATCTCTGGCCCGTGAAAACCGTCGCCCCTTCCGCATTCCGTTGATGTTCTCGGCCACGAAAGAAATGTTTGCGCATCCGACCGTGCGCCTTTCGATCATGGTTCAGACCCTGTGCATGGGGGTGCTGTTCACCATGCTGACAATGGTTCAGCCCGTTTATGACGTAATCCATCACCGCGCCGAGAGCTTTCCGTTCTGGTTCGGGTTCGTGGCGCTGATGTCCGGGTCGGCCAGTTTGCTGAACGCGGCACTGGTGGTGCGTGTGGGCATGCGCCGGATGGTGACATGGGCACTGGGGGCGCAAATCCTGATTACCACCTGTGTCATGACCCTGAACGCCGCGCATCTTTCGCCGGACGCCTCATTCGCGCTGTTCGTGTTCTGGCAAACCATGGTGTTTTTCATGGCCGGCGTGACGCTGGGCAACCTGAACGCCATCGCGATGGAGCCGATGGGGCATATTGCCGGAATGGCAGCCTCGGTCATCGGATCGATATCGACGGTGCTGGCCGCTGCCATCGCCGCACCGATCGGGCTGTTGTTCGACGGTTCGATCACGCCTTTGACCTTCGGCATCCTGAGCATGTGCATTCTGGCCTTCGGGCTTATGCTGCATATGGGCCGCGTTGAAGAGCGTCTGCCAGCCTGATCTGTGCGACTCGTCAGAAACACGCTACCCTCGACCTGAACCAAGCGGAGGGCTTCTGATGCGTGAATACTACGATCTGGGCAGCTATTCCTGTCCGGTAACGACCTCCGTTCCCGAGGCTCAGCTGTGGTTCGACCGCGGCCTGAACTGGACCTATGGGTACAATCACGAAGAAGCCGTGGTTTGTTTCCAGCGCGCAGCTGAACATGACCCCCAATGCGCCATGGCATATTGGGGCGTCGCCTACGCGGCGGGACCGAATTACAACCTGCCATGGGACTTGCAGGACGAGCGGGGTCGCCGCAAGGCGCTAGCGCTGGCTTATGATGCCATGCAAAACGCCCTTCGATTGGCAGACGGCTGTACGCCCGTCGAGCAAGCTCTGATCCGAGCCCTCCCTGCGCGCTATCCGCAACGAGATCCGGCAGAGGACATGCACCGGTGGGATCACGATTTTGCCGAAGCGATGCGCGCAGCCTTCGCCGCGCACCGCGATCATGCGGACCTGCGCACGATCTACGTCGAGGCGCTTTTGAACCTGACACCCTGGAAAATGTGGGACCTGCAAACAGGCCAACCGGCAGAAGGCGCTGCAACGCTTGAAGCGCAAGAGGCGTTGGAATGGGCCATGGCCAACGATCCGGCCGCCCTGTCACATCCCGGCCTGCTGCATCTTTATGTTCACCTGATGGAGATGTCGCCCACGCCGGAAAAAGCTTTGAAAGCCGGTGATGTCCTGCGCACATTGGTGCCCGATGCGGGGCACCTGGTGCATATGCCGACACATATTGATGTGCTGTGCGGCCATTATCACAACGTGGTGCATTGGAACGAAAAAGCCTCGGATGCGGATCTGAAATATTACGAACGCGAAGGCGCGTTCAATATCTACACCGGCTACCGCCAACACAATTATCACTTCGCCATCTACGGCGCGCTGTTTCTGGGTCAGATCGAACCTGCCCTGCGCGCCAATCAGGGTTTGTGGGATACAACACCAGAGGAGATGCTGCGCATCGAAAGCCCCCCCATGGCGGATTACTTCGAAAGCTACATGTCCATGGGGCCGCACATCCTGATCCGCTTTGGCCGCTGGGAAGAGGCCAAGGCGCTGGAGCTGCCCTCCGATCCGGATCTCTACCGCACCCTGACGGCCACGACCCATTACGCCCGCGCCATCGCACATGCCGCAACCGGTGACGTTGTCCATGCCGAAGCGGAAGAGAACCTGTTTCTGGCAGCCAGGGAATGCGTTCCGGAAACACGCCGGTTGCACAACAATCGTGTGATCGACCTGCTGGAAATCGCGGGGGAGATGCTGCGCGGTGAGATCGAGTACCGAAAGGGCAATTTCGAGATCGCCTTTGCCCATCTGCGCCGCTCGGTCCAATTGGACGACACCTTGCCCTATGACGAGCCCTGGGGCTGGATGCAGCCCACCCGCCACGCGCTTGGCGCATTGCTGTTCGAACAAGGTCATGCGGCAGAAGCAGAGGCCGTCTATCGCGAAGATCTTGGGCTAGGCGGCTCGCTCAGCCGCGCTTCGATCCATCCCGACAACGTCTGGAGCCTGAAGGGGCTGTACGATTGTCTCAAAGCCCGCGGGGAAGATGTTGAAATCCGACAGGTCAAACAACGCCTGGATCTGGCTCTGGCCCGTGCTGATCGGGCGGTTGCAGCGTCTTGCTTCTGCGCGCAGGCTGCAATGCAAGTATAGGCGGGATCGCGCTGCCGCGCGATGCCTCCGGCGGTGATACTTTCAGCCAGATGAAGCTGGGATCCGTGACTTCATCTGGCCGTAAATATCCCGGGGGAGATACGCGGAACGCGCATCGGGGGCAGAGCCCCATCCTGCCTATCAACCAGCCTTGGTCTTCTTCTTTTCCGCGACCACTTTTTCAGCAAGGTCGCGGGCAATCGCAAAAGCCCCTTTGATCTTGTCGCTGTCTTTCTTCCAATCCCGGCGCACGACGATCTTGTTATCCTTGACCTTGGCCATGCCGCGCTGGTTCTGAATGAATTCAACCAATCCCTGAGGGGATGCGAACTTGTCGTTGTGGAACTGGATCGTCGCGCCTTTCGGGCCTCCGTCCAGTTTGGCGATGCCCGCCCTTTTGCACATGGCCTTGATGCGCACGACCAGCATCAGAGTATTAACTTCTTTCGGCAATTTGCCGAAACGGTCGATCAATTCCGCGGCAAAACCTTCCAGCTCAACCTTGGTCGACAGCGACGACAGACGTCGATAGAGACCCAGACGCACGTCCAGATCGGGTACATAGTCCTCGGGGATCAGAACCGGGACGCCCAGATTGATCTGCGGGGCCCATTGATCGTCAGCATCCGACAGCCCCTCCATCTCGCCCGCCTTGATCTTGGCAATCGCTTCTTCCAGCATCGATTGATAAAGCTCATAGCCCACGTCGCGCATCTGGCCAGACTGTTCTTCGCCCAGCAGATTGCCAGCGCCCCGAATGTCGAGGTCCTGGCTGGCCAGAGTGAACCCGGCACCCAGCGTGTCCAGCGAGCCCAGAACCCGCAGACGTTTCTCGGCCGTGGCCGTCAGTTTCTGCCGTGGCTTGGTGGTCAGATAGGCATAGGCCCGGGTTTTGGACCGCCCCACCCGGCCCCGGATCTGGTAGAGCTGCGCAAGACCGAACATATCAGCGCGGTGCACCACCATCGTGTTCGCCGTTGGAATGTCCAAACCGCTTTCCACAATTGTCGTCGCCAGCAGCACATCATACTTACCGTCGTAGAACGCGTTCATTCGGTCATCGAGTTCACCCGCCGCCATCTGGCCATGTGCGACCACATAGGTCAGTTCCGGCAGTTGGCTTTTCAGGAACTCCTCGATCTCGGGCAGATCCGAGATGCGCGGAACCACATAGAAACTTTGCCCGCCGCGATAGTGTTCGCGCAGCAGCGCCTCTCGGATCGTGACCGCGTCGAATTCGCTGACATAGGTTCTGATCGCCAGACGGTCGATGGGCGGTGTGCCGATGATCGACAGATCGCGCACCCCGGTCAGCGACAATTGCAAGGTTCGCGGAATCGGGGTTGCGGTCAGGGTAAGAACATGGATGTCACTGCGCAGTTGCTTCAGCCGTTCCTTGTGCCCCACGCCGAAATGCTGTTCTTCGTCGATGATCAGCAGACCCAGATTGTGAAACCGTATGTTCTTGGCCAACAGCGCATGGGTCCCGATCACGATATCGACCGTGCCCTTTGCCAGCCCGTCACGTGTCTGCTGCGCCTCTTTGGACGAGACGAAACGCGACAATTGCCGCACTTCCAGAGGGAAGCCGCGAAACCGTTCTCTGAAGCTTGCGGCATGCTGTCGAGCAAGCAGTGTTGTCGGTGCCACGACCGCAACCTGCACGCCGGACATGGCCGCGACAAAGGCGGCGCGCATCGCCACCTCGGTCTTGCCAAAGCCGACGTCGCCGCAGATCAGCCTGTCCATCGGTGCGCCCGAGTGCATATCCTCCATCACCTCGGCGATGGCGCGCAACTGGTCATCGGTTTCCTGATAGGGGAAACGCGCGCTGAACTCCTCCCACGCGTGCGGCGGAGGGTCCATCACGGGGGCTTTACGCAAAGCACGTTCCGCCGCGATGCGGATCAGCTTGTCCGCCATCTCGCGAATGCGCTCTTTCAGCTTGGCCTTCTTGGCCTGCCAGGCGCCACCGCCGAGTCGATCCAAGAGCCCTTCGTCATGGCCGTATTTCGAAAGCAGTTCGATGTTTTCGACCGGTAGGTACAACTTTGCCTGCTCGGCATATTCCAGCAGCAGGCATTCATGGGCGGCACCGGCGGCCGTGACGACCTCCATCCCCATATAACGACCAATGCCGTGATCCACATGCACCACCAGATCACCGGGGCTCAGGGATTGGGTCTCGGTCAGGAAATTCTCGGCCTTGCGGCGTTTTTTGGGTTGGCGGATCAGCCTGTCGCCCAGAACATCCTGTTCGGCGATCACCGTCAGGTCTGGCGTCTCAAAACCGTGTTCCAGCGCCCAGACAGCAAGGTGCAGGCCGCGCTTTCCGATGCGCGTTCCATTGGCAATGGGAATCGCCTTGGCCAGACCTTCATCCTCGATCAGGCCGGTCAGACGTTCGCGCGCACCTTCTGAATAGGACGCGATCAGCACCGGACCTTTGTCAAGCTTGGCGGTGATGTGGCTGGCCAGAGCACCGAACAGGCTGATGCTTTCCTGCTGACGTTCCGGAGCAAAGTTGCGCCCAATCCGCCCACCGGCATAGATGACACCCGGACCCGAGGCCTGCGGCAAAGGACTGAACTGCATGACGCGCCGATCCGCGACAGCCGCCTCCCACGCGGCATCATCCAGATACAGCAACCCCGGAGGTGTGGGTTTATAGACCGTATCCATGCGGGATCGGTTTTCCAGCGCCAGACGCCGGGTTTCGTATTGATCGGCAATCGTCTCCCATCGGGCCAGTCTGGCCGGTGTAACCTGATCATCGACGGTGATCGTGGCATCCGGCAGATAATCAAACAGTGTTTCAAGCTTCTCGTGGAAGAAGGGCAGCCAATGTTCGATACCCTGATGCTTGCGACCGGCGCTTACCGCTTCGTAGAGCGGATCATCCGTGCCCGCGGCGCCGAATTCGATCCGGTAGTTCTGGCGGAACCGCGTGATGGCCGCATCATCCAGAATGACCTCGGACACCGGCGCAAGTTCAACCACGTCCAGCTTTTCGGTCGTGCGCTGAGACACGGGATCAAAACGGCGCGCGCCGTCTAGTACGTCTCCGAACAGGTCCAGACGGACCGGGCCCGATTCACCCGGCGGGAAGATATCGATGATACCGCCGCGAATGGCGTAATCGCCCGGCTCCATCACGGTGGGGCTTTGCGTGAAGCCCATGCGCACCAGGAAGTTGCGCAGCGCGGCCTCATCTATGCGCTGATCGACACGGGCGGTGAACGCAGCTTCGCGCAGCACGTCTCGTGCCGGGACGCGTTGGGTTGCCGCATTCAATGTCGTCAACAACACGAATTTCTGCGGCATCTGGTGAACCAGAGCCGCCAGCGTGGCAACGCGGGCCGCTGAAATGTCGGCATTGGGTGACACCCGGTCATAGGGCAGACAATCCCAGCCCGGAAACACGAAGACCGGCATGTCGGGGGCAAAAAAGGCCAATGCCGCGCGCATCGCCTCCATCCGCTTGTCGTCACGTGCGACATGGGCCACCGGCCCGTTGCTGCGGGCGATTTCGTTCAGCACAAGCTGCGCGTCAAACCCTTCGGGGGCGCCGCCAACTGTCACGTGGTTCGGAGCCTTCATCGCCTCGCCTTTCAGATTTTGCTATCCCAGAACGCCAATCGAGATGTTCTGATACATGCCCCAGAACGAAGTGACCAGTATCGAGATCATGCCTATGATCTGGGTATAGAGCCGGCAGCGCGCAATGGTTTTCGAAACGGACTCGAGCGTCAGTTCCTGCCGCCGCAATCGTCGCGCGTGCACGATGTTCACCAACAGAACAAGCGTCAGTGGAAACAGAAGAAGGAACACGGCCTGCGCGAATTCGACGCCGTAATAGAAACCAAGCGTGGCCAGCCCGGTGAACAGGAAACACCCGAATGCCAACAGGATGGTGCCTGACATGTCGACGATCAACAAGATCCGGTTGGTGTGTATGCGAACGATGTCCAGAAGGTCGATCTCGACCTGCCCGCCAATGCGTCGGGCACGCACCACCAGATCGTAGGGAATGCCCATTACCCAGTGACTCGCCGAAGACCAGACAACCGCCAGCACGATCCAGAACCAGAGATTCGAAAAGCTGCGCATGTCGATGACTTCAAAGATCGAAGAGTACCAGTCCAAACCCAACCCTTTATTCAAACCACTCAGGGAGGATTGGCCACGCTGCCGCGTCCATTGATACCCTTGAGACCTTTGTGAATTCATGCCACCCAATGCACGAATGTTCAAGGAGAACGCGCCATGAAACCGACCATTGCCCCCTATCCCATGACCCGCTTTCGGCGTGCCCGTCAATCCCGGGCAATCCGCGGACTTGTGCGCGAGAACACCTTGACCACGGACGACCTGATCTGGCCCGTTTTCGTCCGCGACGGCGAAGGGGTTGAAGAACCCGTTCCCTCGATGCCGGGCGTGGTTCGCCGGTCGGTGGATCTGATTGCAAAAGCGGCCGTCGAAGCGCAAGCGCTTGGAATCCCGGCGATATGCATCTTTCCCTACACGGATTCCGCGCTCAAGACCGAGGATTGCGCTGAGGCCTGGAACCCCGACAACCTGTCGAACCGGGCGATCCGGGCGATCAAGGCGGCAGCCCCTGACATTGCGGTGATGACGGACGTGGCGCTGGACCCGTACAATATCAATGGTCATGACGGTTATGTCGTCGACGGCGAGATCGTGAATGATCAGACCATCGAAGCGTTGGTCAAGATGACCCTTGCCCAGGCCGATGCCGGTGCCGACATCATAGGACCGTCGGACATGATGGACGGCCGGATCGGGGAAATGCGCCGCGCATTGGAAGGTGCCGGGCATCACAACGTGATGATCCTCAGCTATGCCGCGAAATACGCAAGCGCTTTTTATGGGCCCTTCCGCGACGCCGTCGGCGCCTCGGGCGCGCTGACCGGTGACAAGAAAACCTATCAGATGGACCCGGCCAACTCGAACGAAGCCCTGCGCCTGATCGAACGCGATCTGACCGAAGGCGCGGACATGGTGATGATCAAACCCGGAATGCCCTATCTAGATATCTGCCGTCGTGTGAAAGACTGCTTTGGCGCGCCCACCTATGCCTATCAGGTATCGGGAGAATACGCGATGATCCAGGCGGCCGCCCAGAATGGCTGGGTCGACGGAGAAAAGGCGATGTTGGAAAGCCTGCTGGCCTTCAAGCGCGCCGGGTGCGACGGCATTCTGACCTATTTCTCGCCTCAGGTTGCCCGCATTCTGCAAGGCTAAAACCCCGAAGAGTCGCAACTTTTCGCCGACATGCCCCCTTGAGCGGGCAGCTTTCCCGTGACACAAGGCCCTAATCGGCGTATCCTTGCCGGCAAGATCGGGATCACCCGACATATCAGGCACAGTTACAGAGAAAAAACCATGAGCAGTTCCAACTCCCCCCGACTGAACCGTCGCGGCTTTGCCTTGGGCATGGCAGGCCTGTCCCTGACCGCCGCATGCGGCAACGGCGTCGGCAATTCAAACTCGGCCATGATCGACGCCCGCGTTGATGCCACGCTGACCGAAATGTACAGCCGGTACCCCAACACCGTGGAAATCGCGAACAAAGCCAACGGCATGTTGGTTATGCCCCTGATCACCGACGCCGGATTGATCTTCTTTGGCGGTGCCTATGGCCAAGGCGCGCTGCGCATCAACGGCGCCACGGTCGATTACTATTCCGCAGTTTCCGGAACCGCAGGTCTGCAAATCGGTGCGCAGCAATATGCGCATATCCTGTTCTTCATGACCGAAGACGCGCTGAACGATTTCCGCCGTTCCAGCGGATGGACAGCCGGCGCCGATATTGGATATGTGGTTGACGCAACCGGGAATTCCTTGTCCACGGACACGACAACACTGCGTTCGCCGGTGCTGGCGGTGGTCTTTGGCCAGGCCGGTCTAAAATTCGGCGCGACCGTCGAAGGCACGAAATACACCCGCATCATCCCATAAGCCGGATTACCACTTCCCCCACACACGGCCCCGTCGCAGCAAAACACTGCGGCGGGGCATTTGATTTCAACCCTTCCCGCGCAGGTTCTTGCCGCGTTCCTCTTTCGGTTAGACCGGCCATCCTCTAGTCTCTGCGCAACATTCATCTGAACAAGTATAGGGGCAGCAATGGGTCTTGTTTTCCGCTGGCTGGTGCGCATCGCTTCGGGTCTGATCATCCTGATCCTCGCCGCCATGGGCCTTGTCTATTTTCTAGCCAGCCAATCCCTGCCGGACTATGACCAAACGCTTGAGGTCGACGGTCTGACCGCCCCGGTCGAGATCGTGCGCGACACCGCCAACGTGCCGCATATTCTGGGCCAGACCGATCCCGATGTGTTCTTTGGTTTGGGATATGCCCATGCACAGGATCGACTGTGGCAGATGACGGTCATGCGCCGCACCGCGCAAGGCCGATTGTCCGAGGTCTTTGGCCCGCGCACGCTTCACATCGACAAGCTGCTGCGCAGACTGGACCTTTACGGGCTGGCCCACCGCTCGGTCGAGGTGCAGGACGATTATACCAAGGCCGCCTTGCGCGCCTATTCCGCCGGGGTCAATGCCCGCCTGACCGAGATCAACGAAGAGGCGCTGGGTCGCGGCGCACCCGAGATGTTCCTGTTCAACGCTCCGGTCTCACCCTGGCAACCGGGTGACAGCATCGCGATGATCAAGCTGATGGCGCTGCAACTGTCAGGCCACCTGAGCGATGAAGTTCTGCGTGCGCGTACGTCCCTGATGCTGAACAACCCCGAACGTCTGGCCGATATCCTGCCCGACGTTCCCGGACCCGGCATCGCGGCGTTGCCGGAATATGCCGCCCTGTTCCCAAATCTTCCGCGGTATGCGGCGGGAACGGACGTTCCCGACACACCTCTTTCGCCCCTTCCCAAACGTGGTCTGGCCGGAGCTTCAAACGCCTGGACCGCCGCGCCGTCACGTTCTGCAAGTGGCGGAACCCTGTTGGCCAACGACCCTCATTTGGGTTTCACTGCGCCCGGGATTTGGTACCTGGCACATCTTGGTCTGGAAAAAGGCGGTGTCATCGGGGCCTCGATCCCCGGTGTGCCCGCCATCATGACCGGACGCAGCGACCGGCTGGGATGGGGGCTGACATCCTCGTATCTTGACGATCAGGACGTTCATATCGAGCAGCTGAATCCTGACAATCCCGAGGAATACCTGACCCCGACCGGCTTCAAGGAATTCCAGACCCGCCCTTCGATCATCGAGATCAAGGGAGAAGCTCCGGTAACGCTGACCCTGCGCTGGACGGACAATGGGCCGGTGCTGCCGGGCACGGATTACAAGCTGGAAACCATCACGCCGCCGGGCCATGTGGCGTCGCTGTCCTGGACGGCCCTCAGCCCGCAGGACACGTCGATGTCGGCGTCCATGGCGCTGATGAACGCCGACAACGTGGAGCAGGCCATCGCGGTCGGTGAGCAGTTCATCGCGCCTTCTCAGAACCTGTCGCTGGTCGACAAGACGACCATCGGGATGAAGCTGATCGGCGCCATGCCTCGGCGTGATCCGCGAAACCAAAGCCGGGGGCGCATCCCCTCGCCCGGCTGGATCGAGGCCAATCGCTGGCAAGGCCGCCTGCCCTATGCCGACAACCCGGAATTCGTGGCCCCCGTCGGCGGTGTTCTGGGCAACACGAACAACAAGATCATCGACCGCCCCTTCCCGGATCACGTCTCGTATGAATGGGGCGATACGCAGCGCGTGCATCGCTGGGAACGCCTGATGCAATCGCGCGAGGTGCATACCCGCGACAGCTTTATCGAGGCACAGCTGGACACGGTCAGCTTTACCGCGCGGTCCCTGCTGCCGCTGATCGGTGCCGATCTGTGGTTCACCGGGGCTTCGGCCCCGGAAGGAACGCCGGAACGCCAGCGCCAGATCGCGCTGTCGCTGCTGGCGGACTGGAACGGTGAGATGAACGAACACCTGCCCGAGCCGTTGATCTATGCGGCCTGGCTGCGTGCGCTGCAAATCCGGCTGATCTCGGACGAGCTTGGGCCTCTGGCCAGTGAATACAAACATGTCGAACCGCTGTTCATCGAACGGGTCTATCGCGACATTGACGGCGCGGGTGTCTGGTGCGACGTGATTCAAAGCGCACCGGTCGAGACATGCACCGAGATGGCGCGGCTTGCGCTGGACGACGCGCTGATCTGGATCTCTGAACGATATGGCAGCGCGCTTGAATCCCTTCGTTGGGGCGACGCGCATCAGGCAACTCATGATCACCCCGTGCTGGGCTCTGTCCCGATATTGCGTTTTTTTGTGAACATTCGCCAATCGACCAGCGGCGGCGACAACACATTGCTGCGTGGCCGAACATCGGGCGAAGGGCCTGATCCGTTCCAGAATGTGCACGGCGCCGGGTATCGCGGGGTTTATGACTTTGCCGACCCCAACAGCTCGGTCTTCATTACGGCGACCGGCCAATCGGGTCATTTCCTGTCGCGCTACTATGACGATCAGGCGCAGCTGTGGCGGCGTGGCGAATACATACCCATGTCACTGGATCTTGATCTGGCCCGCGCCGCGGCCGTCGGGGTAACCAATCTGATCCCGCGATAATCCGCCTATTCGGCAAGTCCCCGCCCTGTTCGCGGGGGCATCGTGGCACCCACAGCTTTATTCGCCTAACATAACATCACCGATCATGTGGGACCAAAAGGGGGCGAGTATGGCCAGCATTCGGGATACTCTGAATAACCTCGCGCGAGACTACGCAATAGCCTGGAGCTCGGGTGACCCCGACGCGGTTGCCAGCTTCTTCGCGTCAAACGGGCAGGTCACCATCAACCGGGGCGACCCGATCGAGGGGCGCGCGGCGATCGCCGACATGGCCCGGAGGTTTTACGCGGATTTTCCGGATCTCGAGCTGCGTTGCGACATGATGCGATGGGCCGGATCTCATGCCATATTCGTCTGGACCCGCGAAGGGCACCATTCCGTAACCGGCAATCACGTCATTGCGCGCGGCTGGGAAGAGTGGGAACTGACGTCAGATTACCTTGTACAATCATCATCGGGCTGGTTCGACGCGGACGACCATCAACGGCAGATCGACGGGGCCTGACTCACCGTCCGTTGGATGCGCGTTCCATCCTGTAGTCCCGCGGAATCCCCAGAGTGACCCGCGACCAGTCAGACGCCCGTGTCCGGGCCTGATGTGTATCGAAAGCCTGCTGATCCGCAAACACTTCTGACACGTTGAACCGACCCGGACAGTTCTGATCCTCGATCACGTCGAAGGATATGCAGCCCGGTTCCGCACGGGTCAGTTTCACATGGTCCGGCAACGCCGCGCGCACCTCTTCCAGCCGGTCCGCAGGCACATCGATATGGCCGGTCAGGAGCACTCTTTGGCCCGGCTTGTCAGACATATCCGGCCCCATCGCTAATTCTTCAGCGCCTCGAACTGAGCCGCCTGTTTATCGGTCCACAATACCGTGATGCGGAAACCGTCATCGGTCTGTTCTTCTGTGCGCACCACGTCTTGGCGGAACAACCATGCCCGCTTGTCCCCGTCAGAGAAAGACAGATCCAATACCGCCTCACGCCGTGCACCTTGCAGATGCATCGCGATCTCGGACAGCAATGGCGCGATGCCTTCCCCGGTTACAGCCGAAATCGCGAATATCTCCGGATCTCGGTCCGCCCGCGCCAGCGTTGCCTCGCGCTCATCGGCGCTCAGCAGGTCTATCTTGTTCCAGACCTCAAGCCGGGGCCTCTCTTCGTCGACGCCCAGCGAGGTCAGGATCGCCTCGACATCCTGCGCCTGCGCCTCGGTTTCCTCGTGGCTGATATCACGCACATGGACGATCAGGTCGGCACCCAGGACTTCTTCCAGCGTGGCCCGGAAAGCCGCCACAAGCTCGGTCGGGAGGTTCGAGATAAAGCCCACCGTGTCTGACAGGATCACTTCGGGGCCGTCGGGCAACTGTACGCGGCGCATGGTCGGGTCCAGCGTGGCGAACAGCATGTCCTTGGCCATCACTTCGGCCCCGGTCAGGTGATTGAACAGCGTGGATTTACCCGCGTTTGTGTAGCCCACGAGTGCGACGATTGGATAAGGCACCTTGGCCCGGGCGGCCCGGTGCAGTGTCCGGGTCTTGACCACCTTCTGCAACTGCCGCCGCAAGCGCACCAGTTGTTCGTCAATGGCGCGGCGGTCGGCTTCGATCTGGGTTTCGCCGGGTCCGCCGACAAATCCCAAACCACCGCGCTGACGTTCAAGGTGGGTCCACGCCCGTACCAGCCGCGTCCTTTGATAGCTGAGCGCGGCCATCTCGACCTGCAACACCCCTTCCCGCGTGCGGGCACGATCGCTGAAAATCTCCAAAATCAACCCGGTCCGGTCAAGGATCTTGACCTTCCACGCCTTTTCCAGGTTGCGCTGCTGCACCGGGGTCACCGGCCCGTCGATCAGAACCAGTTCAACCTCGTTGTCGCGAAAACGTTCGCCAAGTTCTTCAATCTTGCCGCTGCCGAACAAATACCCGGCCTGCGCGCGTTGAAGGCGCACGACTTCTGATCCGATCACGTCCAGATCGGGCAATGCGGCGGCCAGTGCCACCGCCTCTTCCAGCGCCGGTTCGGGGACACGGCGCTGTTCGTCTGATTTGATTTCGGGATGCAGCACCCAGGCCCGGGTGCGCGCCCGCTCATGTTCCATCAAGAGGCGTCTTCGCCCTCATACAGGTTGATCGGCTGTGACGGCATGATGGTCGAAATCGCGTGTTTGTAGACCAGCTGCGACTGTCCGTCGCGGCGCAACAATACGCAGAAATTGTCGAACCAGGTGATGACACCCTGCAATTTCACACCGTTGATCAGGAAAATCGTGACCGGAACCTTAGCTTTCCGTACATTGTTCAGGAAGGCATCCTGAAGATTCTGTCTGTCCGAAGCCATATTTTTATAATCTCGCCATTGTTCTTGCTACGCGCTGCGGACCAACGCGCTCCCTCCGGCAGAGTATGGAGTGCTACGCACAGATATTCCAGATGAAAAATCAGGCGTTAGCCGCCGCATGATGTGCCCGGCTCAATCCCGCCAAAGCGACGGGGTGATCAGGGCGATGATCGCCAGCGTTTCCAGACGCCCGATGACCATCGCCGCGCACAGCGTCAGCTTGGCGCTGGCAGAAAGATCGATCAGGCGAATTGGTACGTCGGTGGCCAACTCGATCAACGGCCCCGTCGTGCTGAGCGTGGCCACGCTGAGCACCATGGCCTGTTCGAACCCGGACCCCATCGCCGCAAGCAATAGGTTGAATACCGCAAGGGTCAGCGCAAAAAGCATCAGAAATATCCAGGCGATGAACGCCCCGTCGCTTTGAATGCGGCGATTGCCACCCCCTGCACCGCTGACGGACGAGGGATAGATCAGGCGGTCGATCTCTCGTGCGCCATTCAGATACAGCGCGAAGACCCGCAACAACTTGACCCCTCCGGCCGTCGTCGCGACCCCGCCGCCGATCAGTGCCAGCCCCATCAACAGCAAACCGGGCGTTCCCAAACCCGACAGTTGCTGTGCGTCGTTCCAGTTCGCGCTTTCGAAACCGGCCGTCGTGAGGAAAGCCAGAACGGTGAACAGCATCCCCCAGATGACCTGCAAGGCCTGCATTGGCTCCATTTGACCACCGATTTCCGTCACGCCCGCGACAACCCGGAAGAACAACAGGATTGCGACAGCCAGGACAATCATCAGACCGATGCGAAACTCTGGGTCCGTATCCAGACGGGAATAGCCCGTTGTCGCGGTATCCTTCGAAAACGTCAGACGCGAGAGAGCAAAGAACAGGAACAGAAACAGGATGGCTTCGCCCGTAAACCCGGCCTGCGCCCCCTCCATGCCGCCGACCGGTGAGATTCCGGACGTGGCCATCACTGCCATCGCATGGCACACGGCCGTCAGACCGACTTCACCGGCGATCAACAGAAGAACCCAGATCACGGTCGTCAGCCCGACATAGACGGGCGTCAGGGTCCTGGCGACACGGATCAGACGGCCTCGCGGGTCCACGCGCTCGCTCTGTGCCACCCCTGACACCGGGCGCCCCGGCTGGCCTTTGGCAGTGACCTCGAACCCACCAAGCGACAGCGGCGCAAGGATCGCCGCAGCGGCGATCCACATCAGCAGGCCGCCCATCCAACCGACCATGGCGCGCCACAAATGCAACGGGGCCGTCAGGCGGGCCGGATCCGGAAACAGGTCCGCCCCCGTGGTCGTCAGAGAGCTGACCATATCGAAATAGGCGTTCAGAAAGGTGGTCGTTCCAAGCGCGTCGTGAAATGGGATCGCCAGAAAGATGGGCAGCAGCGTGAAACAGGCCAGCATCACCGCCAACTGCCCCAACGTGCCGCGCCGGGGTATTCGGTTGGAAGACGCCATCGCGATGGTGGCAACCAGAAACAAGCCCAGAATCCCGGAATACAGAAAGGATCGTGACGTGTCGTGATCGTCCAGAGCCAACGCATAGATCGCCGGAATCCACATGGTCAGGGATGCAATGCCCCAGATCAGCAGGAACAACGGCAACCGCCGCAACACTCCAACCCGTTGTGTCCCTGCATGCGCCATCAGAAGAAATCGATTGAAACCTGCATCAGGCGTTCAACCTCTGGCACGTCTTTGGCCATGGCAAAGATTGCGACCACATCTTTTTCATCGATCCGCAGGCTGCCGGTCGGTCGCAGAACCTCGTCTCCTTTGCGGACCGCACCCACAAGCACCCCCTCGGGAAAGTCGATATCGCGCAGACGTTGCCCGGCCATGGGCGAGGTTGACAGAACCTCGGCCTCGATCACTTCGGCCTCGGCGTCCCCGATGGAATAGACCTGACGCACCCGTCCATGCCGGATGTGCCGCAGGATCGAACTGACGGTCGTGGCCCGCGGGTTGATATAGGCATCGATTCCCAAGGGCCCCATCAGGGCCACCATGCTGGGATCGTTGATCAATGCAATCGCCAGAGCGCAGCCTTCGGCCTTGGCACGCACCGCGGCCAGCATGTTCGTACGGTCGTCATCCGTAACTGCCAGCATCGCATCGGCCCGCTCGATCCCCGCTTCGCTCAGCAACCCGGCATCCAGCCCGTCGCCATGCAGCACGATCGTCCGTTCCAGAGCTTCGGCGGCGAGTTCAGCGCAATGGCGGTCGCGTTCGATGATCTTGGCCCGCACACGGCTTTCGCGTTCCTCCAGCGTTCTGGCCACTTCCAGCCCGACATTTCCGCCGCCCACGATCACTACGCGATCCTGCCGCTTCTGCGCCTTGCCGAACACCTCCATGGTGCGATCCACGTCCTTGACGTTGGTAAAGACATAGCATTCGTCGCCCACGAACAACTGATCCTCGGATTCGGGCGCAAACAGCGTGCCATCGCGCCGCACCCCAACCACGATGGAACTGAGGGTCGAGAACAGATCCGTCAGCTGCCGCAACGGTGTATTCACGATCGGGCAATCCTCTTCCACCCGCACCCCAAGCAGCTGCGCCTTGCCGTCCATGAAAATCTCGGTATCAAAGGCGGATGGGGCAGACAGGCGGCGCATGGCGGCGGCGGCAACTTCGCGTTCGGGGCTGATCACCACATCAATCGGCAGATGATCACGACGGTACAGATCCGAGTGGATCGCCTCGAGGTAGGATTTCGACCGCAGGCGCGCGATCTTGCGCTGGATCGAAAAGACCGAATGCGCCATCTGGCAGGTGACCATGTTCACCTCATCCGAATGGGTGGCGGCAATGATCATGTCAGCGTCACGGGCCCCTGCCCGTTCCAGCACGTCCGGATAACTTGCAAACCCGGCGATCCCCTGCACATCAAGCGTTTCCGTCGCCCGCCTTACCAGGTCGGGATTGTTGTCCACGACGGTAACATCGTTCAGCTCGCCCGAAAGATGCCGCGCGATCTGCCAGCCGACCTGACCCGCACCGCAAATAATGACCTTCATGCTTCTGGCCCTTCTGCCTGAAAGGATTGAATGACAGATGCCCCCAGAGCGGTCAATTGAATTGTCATCGCAGCCCGGCTGCGGCAAGATAAGCGTATGAAAACGCTGTTTCCTATGCTGGTACCTTTGATGGTGCTGTCTTCTTGCGGACCACTTTCGCTGTACTACCGCGAAGGTGAAACCGTATCGCGCCTGCAAAAAGAGACCACTCAGTGCCAGCTGAAGGCGGTCAAAGAGGTGCCGGTAGCCAATCAGATCCGCCAAAGCCCGCCAACCTACTGGCCGGGGCGTACATATTGCGATGGCAGGGGTCGTTGCTATCGATCACCCGGCTGGTGGCAGCCCGGCCGTGTTTATACCGTGGATGTGAATCAGGGCCTGCGCAACACGGTCGAAGCGCAATGCATGGCCCAGAAAGGGTTTCGACCCGTAAGCCTGCCGCCATGCAAGCAGAACGTAAAATCACGCGCGCCCGCAACGCGAACAACCACTTTGCCACCACTCAACAGCGCGTCGTGCTTTGTAAAATTCGATGACGGCTCATTTCAGATCATAACGCCTGGCCAGGCCGGCTGAGGCCGTGCGACCGGCAGATTATTCTGCCGGTTCGGGTTCATCGATTTGCGCCACGCGCGCACCGGATTTGTTCGAAGTCACCACGCCCAGAGATTTCAATTTCCGATGCAGGGCGCTGCGTTCCATGCCTACAAAGCTGGCCGTGCGGCTGATATTGCCGCCAAACCGGTTGATCTGTGTCAGCAGATACTCTCGCTCGAACGCCTCGCGGGCTTCGCGCAACGGCAAGGTGGCCAGTGCGCCAGACAACACGACACGGCCTGAATCTTCTGCCTTTTCTTCCTCGTTGGGCAACTCACGCGCCTCAATCGGGCCGGAGCCATCGCCAAGGATCAGAACCCTCTCGATCAGGTTTTTGAGCTGGCGCACGTTGCCGGGCCAGGTCATCGTCTGCAACAGCGCGACAGCCTCTTCCGAAAGTTCCCTGATCGGCAAACCCTGAGTTTCGTTGCACATCTCAATAAAGTGCTGCGCCAGAACCGGGATATCTTCGCGCCGATCTTCCAGTGACGGCACGGCAATCGGGACGACGTTCAGACGGTGGTACAGCTCTTCCCGGAAGCGTTCAGCCGCGATTTCTTCGTCAAGATCCTTGCTTGTTGACGAGATCACGCGAAGATCCACGCGCACCTTGTCACTGCCACCGACACGCTGGAATTGCTGATCCACCAGCACCCGCAGGATTTTTGATTGTGTCCCAAGGGGCATGTCGGCGACTTCGTCAAAATAGACCACGCCTCCATGCGCCTCTTCCAGCAAACCCGATTCCACGCCGCGTTCTGCCGATTCCCGGCCAAACAGCACCTCTTCCACACGTTCGGGCTCGATCCCGGCGCAGTTTACCGTGACAAATGGCGCGTTGGCACGATTTGAATGGGCATGGATATACCGTGCTGCGATCTCTTTGCCGGACCCAGCTGGGCCGCTGAGCATCACGCGGCCATTCGACTTGGTCACCTTGTCCAACTGCCCCTGCATGGCGCGGAACGCGGCGGATTTGCCGATCATGTCGGAATTGTTGACTTCTTTCCGCTTCAAAGACGCATTCTCGCGACGCAGGCGAGAGGTCTCCATCGCGCGGCGGATCACCACCATCAACTGGTCTATGTTGAACGGCTTTTCGATAAAATCATAGGCGCCCTGCTTGATTGCGGCGACGGCAATTTCAATGTTGCCGTGGCCCGAAATGATCACCACCGGCACATCCGGGTTGTCGCGTTTCACCGCTTTCAGGATATCGATGCCATCCATACGGCTGTCTTTCAGCCAGATATCCAGGATCAACAACCCCGGCGGTTCAGAGTTGATTGACGCCATGCACTCGTCCGAGTTGGCCGCCAGCCGGGTTGAATAGCCTTCGTCCTCCAGAATGTCGGACACCAGCTCGCGAATATCGCGCTCATCATCTACGATCAGAATGTCACTCATCTTTGGCCTGCTTTCAGTTTGTTGGTTCTAATTGCCTGCTTCTGTGGCGCTGCCGTTTGGGACACAGTAACCCCCGGCAATCGGATCACGGCCATCGCGCCAAAATGGTCCTGTCCGTCAAATACGGGCGCATCCTCGAGGGTCAGCGCGCCGCCATGCTCTTCAATGATCTTCTTGACGATGGGCAGGCCCAGCCCGGTCCCTTCGTCACGTGTCGTTACATAGGGCTCAAACAGCCGAGCCCGATCCTCGGGCAAGCCGATCCCGTTATCTGCAATGGTTATGACCGTACCCGCATCATCACTGGTAACCGCCACTTTGATCTGTGGCAGAAGGTTGTCGGGCGCCCCTTTTTCCTTAAGGGTTACAATGGCTTCCCCGGCATTCTTGATGAGGTTGGTCAGCGCCTGGTTCAGCATGGTTGCATCCACATCAGCCATGATGGGCTGTTGCGGCAGATCGGCATCGATCTGCACATCCGGCTGCCCGGCCTGTTGCAGCAGGACCGCCTCGTGCACCAGATCAACAAGGTTTTCTTCCCTGCGTTCAGGTTCGGGCATCCGTGCGAACTTCGAGAATTCATCCACGATGCGACGCAGATCGTTGGTCTGACGCACAATCACGTTCGTCATCGAATCCAGGCTGCTGCTGTCTTCCTCATCAAGTTTGCGCGAGAACTTGCGCTTGATCCGTTCCGCGCTCAGCTGGATCGGGGTCAGAGGGTTCTTGATCTCATGCGCGATGCGGCGGGCCACGTCACCCCAGGCCGCCATCCGTTGGGCGCTGACCAGATCTGTGACGTCATCGAAGGCAACCACATAACCTTCCAGGCCCCCGTCTTCTCCGCGACGGATGGCCATGCGGACCAACAGGTTCTCAAGCCGCCCCTTGCGGGTCACTTTGATTTCGCCCTGAACGGCCTCTTGCCCGCTGTCCTTCAGACTTTCGAACAGGGGCAGAAATTCCGGCACCGCAATGCCGATGGCCAGATGCTGCTCGCCCCCGGTCCAATCCAGCAACCGCTCGGCCGAACGGTTCACGAAGGTAATGCATCCTTCCGGGTCCACCCCAACGACACCCGAAGTGACCGAACTGAGCACCGAGTCGAACAGACGGCGCCGGCTTTCAATTTGCCGCGTGTTCTCCAACAGCGTATCGCGCTGTCCTTTCAACTGCCGGGTCATCTGGTTGAAATACCGGCCCAGCATCGCGATTTCGTCGTCGCTGGCCTCTTCAATCACCTGGACGCTCAGATCACCGGCCCCAACCCGCTGCGCCGCGGTGGTCAACCGCCCCACGGGACGCGACAGCCGTTCGGCAAACCACATGCCCAGGGACATTGCCGCAAGGATCAGGATCAACGCAAAGCCCAGATACAACAGGCCGAACTCGAACAGCACCCTGCCCCGTTCGCTTTCCAGTTGCTGATAGAACTGTGCCGTTTCCTTGGTATCGTCCAGCAGCGTCAACAACTGCCCATCCACCTCGCGGCTGACATAGAGATAGCGATCCAGATAAGCCTTCAGGGGAACCAGCGCGCGGAACTCGTTGTTGGGCCAGTCGGCGATGATCAGCAGGCCCTGGTCGGTGGCTTCTGCAATCTGCTCGGGGGTTGGGGCTTCGTAGTTGAACAGGTAGGACCGGTCCCCGCGCGATTTGATTTCGCCACCACCGTCGATGACATAGGCTTCGCGCAGCCCCCGTTGAATCTGAGCCTGCCCCTGCGCCAGAACTTCGCGCAGTTCCGCGTCGGAGATGTAGAAATCCAGCGATCGCGCGTTGTCCAGATATCGCGCAAGAACAGACGCGTCTTGCGTTAACCCTCGGCGGTGTTCCTGTTCATACGCTTCTGCCGCGGTCAGCGAAGACCCAACAACCTGACGCACGCGGTCGGAAAACCAGCCCTCAAGCCCGATATTGACGGTCAATCCGGCAAAAATCGCCACGGTCACGGTTGGAACCAGCGCCAGCAGAGTAAACGCCCCGATCAGGCGCAAATGAAGGCGCGAACCCGCCGACTTGGCCCGACGTGCGGCAATCAAGCTGCCAACCTGCCCAAGCACAAGTGCTGCAACAACCAGAACGTATACGAGATCGGCCAACAGAATCAGCCGCAAAGTCGGTGCAGTGGCGCCAAGATCGAAAGGACCGATGACAAGGTAAGTGGCCAGCGCCAGAACAGGCCCCATGAGAACCAGGCCAAACGTGCCAAAATTGCGCAGTTTCCGTGATTTACGCCATCGACTGATCGATGGGATCATCCCGCTCTGTGCTCGGGTTGCCACTGTCTGCCCTCATCCTGATGTGCCGCTTGCGCGGCTTACCGCCATATATCGTGATCTTTTCCCAACAGATGCCGGGAAGCCACGGTTTGTGTGGCGATATTACATCAGTTTGCGTCGACGTGTCACCTGAATATCGAGATCCGTAATCTTTTTTCGCAACGTATTTCGGTTGATTCCCAGCAAATCGGCACATTTCGCCTGATTTCCGCCAGTTGCATCCAACGCGATTTCGATCAGTGGCGCCTCAACTTCTCGCAAAATACGCTGATACAGGCCCGGGGGCGGCAGAATGTTGCCGTGCAGGTCAAAATACCTCCGCAGATGCCGCTCGACCGAGGTCGAAAGCTTTTCGCGCTCACCGCCGCTCAGGACCGGTTCCGCCTCTGGCTGGCTGCCAAGCACCGTTTCCACTTCGGCTTTCGTGATTTCATCAGCACGGCTGGTCAGACCCAACCGGCGCACGGCATTTTCCAGTTGCCGCACGTTCCCGGGCCAGGAATAGCGCCGCACCAGTTCCACCGCCTCGGGGCTGAGCCAGCGCTTGGTGCCGTTTTCCCGCTCTTCCCGCGCCAGGAAATGCTCGGCCAGCAGCGGAATGTCATCCACCCTTTCACGCAGCGATGGAACGTGGATCGTCGCCCCGCACAAGCGATAGTAAAGGTCCTGACGGATGCGCCCGTTCTCCATCCCTTCGGTCAGGTCCGACTGGCTGGTGGCCATGAAACGAGGAACGTGATCGCCCGGTGTGTCCATCATGCGGACGATGCGCGCCTGAACCTCATCTTCGATATCTGCGATTTCGTCTATCAACAGCGTACCGCCGCGAACCCGCGCCATCACACGGGCCGGGCCTTCCAGATCGCGCAATTCGGCAGCGGTGACAGTGACAAAGGGCAAGGTTCGACGGTCGGAAAAATCGTGAATGGCTCGCGCAATCAGTGACTTGCCCGTGCCGCTTTCACCGGAAATCATGACCGAGAGATCCGTGTTCATCACCCGGGCGACCAACCGGTACAGGGCCTGCATCACCGGTGTTCGCCCGACCAGAGGCAGTTCTTCGGGGCGCTCGCTTGTGCCCACGGCCGGCTCTGGCTGGGCGCGTTGCTTCTGATCCAGCGCCCGCGCCGTCCGTTTCATCAGATCCGGCAGGTCGAAGGGTTTTGGCAGATAATCGTACGCATCCGCCTCTGTCGCCTGAATCGCCGTCATGATGGTGTTTTGTGCGGAAATCACGATCACCGGCAAACCGGGGCGGTCTTCGGCAATCTTCGGCAGCATCTCAAGACCGTTTCCATCTGGCATGACCACGTCGGAAATCACCACGTCCCCTTTCCCCTCGCCGACCCAGCGCATCAACGTGGTCAGTGATGAGGTCGCATGCACCTTGCACCCGGCACGCGTGAGGGCCTGTGTCAGAACAGTGCGGATCGTGCGATCGTCGTCCGCGACCAATACGGTGCCATCCATCAGGTGCTCTCCTTCTTGTCCTCGATTGCGTCTCGCGGCGCGCGGCGCAGCGACAGTTTGAATACCGTTCGCCCGGGCACGGATTCGGCCGAAATCCAGCCGTCATGGTCCGAGATGATCTTGCTGACCAGCGCCAGCCCCAGGCCGGTGCCGTTTTCCTTGCCGGATACGAAGGGATCAAAAATGTCGCCGCGGATGTCTTCTGGCAGGCCCGGACCATCATCGATGATCTCGATCTGCAAGGGCAGCGAATGCCCTGACCCGTCACTGCGACGCAACCGGAAGGAATGTTCGAAATAGGTCCGCAGGCGGATCGTTCCACCCTGCGGTCCTGCGGCTTCGGACGCATTCCTGAGCAGATTCAGGATCACCTGCAGAATCTGATCCGGGTCTCCGTAAGCCAGCGGCAGCGACGGGTCATAGTCTTCGACGATCGTCATGTCGGCGCCAAATCCCAACAATGCCGACCGTCTTGCGCGATCCAGCACATCGTGGATGTTGACCGGCTTGAAGTCGGGTTTCTGTAGGTTCCCGAATTGCTCGACCTGTTCCAGCAACTTCACTATCCGGCGGCTTTCGGCGACAATAAGGTCCGTCAGCTCAAGGTCTTGCGGCGGTATATTCATGCTGAGCAACTGCGCCGCACCGGTGATCCCGGCCAGCGGGTTCTTGATCTCGTGCGCCAGCATTTCCGCCATGCCGATGGCGGATTGTGCCGCGGACTTGACCGTATTCCCCCGCGTCATCCGACCTGCCAGTTCACGAGGCGAGATGATCATGATCATGGAACCCAGATGTCCGACCAAAGGCGCAATCTGCAACGCGCATTGCAGCGGCGCCCGGCTGCCCGACCCCACATCCACATCATTCACGAACAAAGGTGTGCCCTGCCAGCGGGCGCGCTCGAACGCCTCTTCCAACGGCGCGTCCACGGCGATCTGATCCCACACCGGATGGCCGATCACAGATTTGCGCGACGCGTTCAGAAACCCCTCACCGGCAGCATTCACATCGGATATCCGGTCCTGTTCATCAATAATGAACGCCGGAACCGGCAGCGAGTTCCAGATGCTGGCATCGGAATTCATGCCGCCACCTCGTCCGTATCGCTGAGCGCATCCGCCAACAGGCGCAGAACTTCCGCCGGATCGCGCGACGTCAGGACCGCCCGGCGTAAGGGCGCAGGCGTTGCGGCTTCGTCCATGTACCACCCCAAGTGCTTGCGGGCGACACGCAGACCCAGATCAGCGCCATAGAAATCCAGCATCGACTGATAATGCGCGCAAACCATATCAACCAGATCATGACCGGTCGGAATCTCGGGTGCCTCGGCCCCGTACAGGTCGTGACAGATTTGCGCCAACACCCAAGGTTTGCCCTGGGCGCCACGACCGACCATCACCCCATCCGCGCCGGATTGGAGCAACGCGGTTCGGGCGGCGTGAGAGTCCACGATGTCTCCGTTCGCGATGACCGGGATCGATACGGCCTCTTTCACCGCCCGGATTGCCCGCCAATCGGCGTGACCCTTGTAGAACTGACAGCGTGTGCGGCCATGGATCGTGACCATCTGAATACCCGCGTCCTGAGCGCGGCGTGCCACGTCGGGCGCGTTCAACAGACTAACGTCCCATCCCAGCCGGGTTTTCAGCGTCACCGGCAGATCGACCGCGCCCACCACGGCCTCGATCAGTGCAAGCGCGTGGTCCGGCGTTTTCAGAAGGGCCGAGCCGGAATAACCGTTTGTTACCTTCTTGGCAGGGCACCCCATGTTGATGTCGATCACACGCGCGCCACGGTCGGCCACCTGACGGGCCGCCTCGGCCATCCAATGGGTCTCGCGCCCGGCCAGTTGCACGGCGGTGTTTTCCACATCAGCGGACAGTTCCGCCCGTTCCCGCACGCCGGGCTTGGCCTGTACCATCTCTTGACTGGCGACCATTTCACTGACGACCATACCCGCACCGAAACGCATCACCAGATCGCGAAACGGGCGGTCGGTGATTCCGGCCATGGGGGCCAGCAAAACAGGCGGTGCTATTTCCTTGTCGGCAAGGTGCAGTGTCAACGTGCTTAATCCTTGGGCAGTTGTGGTTTTGATATCGCTTTCTGCGCATATGAACAACAAATCGGCATGCAGCAAGCCCGCAAAATCATCATTTGCCTATTTTTTAATCACATGACCATGGGTGATTGCCTCTGCATTCACCGCCGCCTAAACAATGCCCATCACAAGGAAAGCGCACACATATGACAACCGCCGCCATCATAGTTGCCGCCGGTCGCGGGTCGCGCGCCGGGGGTGGCGTGCCAAAACAATGGCGCAGCCTAGCGGGCCGGCGGGTGGCCGATTGGACGATCGAACGCTTTCGCGGACTGGTGGATCACATTGTTCTGGTGTTGTCCGAAGAAGACAGCGCCGCATGGGAAGAATTCCGTGCAACCGACCTGATCCTGGCTGCGGGCGGAACGGATCGCGCGGGATCGGTGCGCAATGGATTGGCTGCTCTGGCCGACCGGAACGTGCAGCGCGTTTTGATCCACGACGTTGCAAGGCCTTGCGTCACACCCCGCGTCATCACCGACGTTCTGAACGCCCTGGAAACATGTCCGGCGGCGGCGCCCGGGCTGGCGGTGACGGATGCGCTGTGGGTTGGGCATGAACAGGCCGTGACCGGTACGCAGGATCGCAGCAACCTGTTTGCCGCGCAAACTCCGCAGGGGTTTCACTATGACGCCATCACCGCCGCCCACGCCGCCCATCCGGGCGGCGCTGCGGATGATGTCGAGGTGGCCCGCGCCGCCGGACTTGATGTCTGCATCGTACCGGGCGATGCGGACAATCTGAAAATCACCCGACCCGAGGATTTTGCCCGGGCGGAACGCATAATGGGAACGGACATGGATGTAAGGCTGGGTAACGGGTACGACGTGCACCGTTTTGGCGATGGGGATCATGTGATCCTTTGCGGTGTGAAAGTGCCGCATGACCGCGGACTGCAAGGCCATTCGGATGCCGATGTCGGAATGCACGCGGTCACCGATGCGATCTATGGCGCTCTGGCACAGGGCGATATCGGGCAGCATTTCCCGCCTTCGGATCCGCAATGGAAAGGCGCCGCCAGCGAGGTTTTCCTGCGCCACGCGGTCGAGCTGGCGGGGCAGATGGGATACCGTATATCGAACGTCGATTGCACGCTGGTCTGCGAATATCCAAAGATTGGCCCTCATGCACCAGACATGCGAGAAAAAATGTCTGAAATCATGGACCTGCGTGTAGATCAGGTTTCGGTCAAGGCGACAACGTCCGAGCGTCTGGGCTTCACCGGCCGCAGCGAGGGCATCGCCTCGCTCGCCACGGCCTGTCTGGTGAAAGCATGAACGCGGCACAGATGATCGGGACTGTCGGCGGCGTCGGCTATTTGCGCCCTGCCCCGGGCACCTGGGGATCGCTGGTGGCCCTGCCGATGGCCTGGGTATTGCACATGCTGGGCGGATTCCCGTTGCTGGCCCTTGCAACGGTTGCGGTTTTTGCCGGCGGCCTATGGGCCACACGCGTGATGACCGAAGGTCAGGATGACCACGACCCATCTGAAATCGTCATTGATGAGGTCGCAGGCCAGTTCATTGCGCTTTGGGCAATTTCCTATCCGTCCTGGGCGCATGGAATCGACATTACCGCGCTCTGGCCCGGCTGGGTTGCTGGGTTCATCCTGTTTCGTCTGTTCGACATCACCAAACCCGGCCCTGTCGGCTGGGCTGATCGCCGCGGCGATCCGATGGGCGTGATGCTGGATGACGTGATTGCGGGTATGTTTGCAGCCATCGGTGTGATGGTTCTGGCAGGTATCGCACACGGAGTTCTGGGGCTATGAACGTGACAGACCTGCTGGACCGCGCCAAGGCGCAGGGCGTGATGATCGCCACCGCCGAAAGCTGCACCGGCGGCATGGTCGCTGCGGCCCTGACCGATATTCCCGGAAGTTCTGCGGTCGTGGATCGGGGTTTTGTCACCTACACCAACGAGGCCAAACAGGACATGCTGGGCGTTCAGACCGAAACGCTGAACGCGCACGGTGCGGTTTCCGAACAGGTGGCCCGCGAAATGGCAGATGGCGCGCTGCGCAACTCACTGGCGCAACTTGCCGTCTCGATCACGGGAATTGCCGGGCCGGGCGGGTCCGAATTCAAACCCGAAGGGCGCGTGTGTTTCGGCTTGGCCGTCAAGGGACAGCCGACGCATGTCGAAACCGTCGAATTCGGCGCGCCCGGTCGCGATGCCGTGCGGCGCGCGGCGCGTGACCACGCCTTGACCCTGCTGTACACGGCCCTTTCCGCAGACGCCTAAACTTTCAGCACATGGCCAAAAAAACCGCTTCTTTTGAAGTCAGTTGAAAAAAGGCTGCCAAAACAGGCACTTTTTTTCGCTTTGCCTCTTTTTTCTCCAACCGACGGTGGCTTGAAACAGCCCACACCGCTCACGCAGCGCCGATCCGTGCCCAGTTTCCACGGATCCGCGCACTCATTCGGAAGGGAGAATGGCCCATGAACGGAGCCGATACAGCCTGGATCATCGTAGCAACCGCGTTGGTCCTTTTCATGACATTGCCGGGCCTCGCCCTGTTCTATGGCGGGCTCGTGCGTGCCCGAAATGTTCTCAGCGTTTTCATGCATTGCTTTGCCATCGCCTGTTTGATGAGCGTCCTGTGGCTGGTAGCAGGGTATTCCATCGCGTTCGGACCCGGTGAAAGCGGGCTTTGGGGTGGTTTGGGCAAGGCCTTCCTCAACGGCGTCGATGTGGACAGCCTTGCAGGAACCCTGCCCGAGATCTTGTTCTTCGCCTTCCAGATGACCTTTGCCATCATAACCCCTGCGTTGATCGTGGGCGCCTATGTCGAACGTGTGGGCTTTGGCTTTGTCCTGACTTTCTCGGCGCTGTGGATGCTGCTGTGCTATGCGCCCGTGGTGCACTGGATCTGGGGTGGCGGGATGCTGGCTGATGGCGGCATTCTGGGCGAGATCGGTGTGCGAGACTTTGCTGGCGGCATCGTTGTGCATGAAACCGCTGGTCTGGCGGCGCTGATTGTCGCGGTGATCCTCGGGCCGCGCCGCAACCGCACCACTCCGCCGCACAACCCCGGTTATGTCATGGTCGGCGCCGCAATGCTGTGGGTCGGCTGGTTCGGCTTCAATGGTGGCTCGCAACTGGCCGCCGATGGCGGAGCGGCGATGGCCCTGACCGTCACGCACCTGTCCGCGGCCACCGCTTCGCTGAGCTGGGCCCTGTGGGAGCGTATCCGCTTTGGCAAGGCCTCGATGGTCGGTCTGGTCACCGGCACGATCGCGGGTCTGGCCTCGATCACGCCGGCTTCGGGTTTCGTCGGTCCGGTTCAGGCCCTGATCATTGGCGCGGTGGCCGGTGTTCTGTGTCAGGAAGCCGTCAGCATCGTGCGCAACAAGCTGAATATCGACGACACGCTGGATGTCTTCGCCGTGCATGGTGTCGGCGGTATCTTCGGTACGCTCATGATCGCCCTGTTTGGCCTAGGAACCTGGACCGCTCAGTTGGGCGGGCTGATTGTCGTGGGTGCCTTTACGGCAGTTGTCACGTTTGTGTTGGTCAAACTGGTTGCACAGATCACACCACTTCGCGTAGACGCCGAGACCGAGACAAATGGCCTCGACCTCTCGGTACATGGCGAGCGGGCCTATGACATGAGCAGTTAAGCCCACCTTGGCTGCCCATCGCCCGTATGGGCAAAAGCGGACCTCTTGGGGGTCCGCTTTTCTTTTGCCCAATCCCTCTCGACTCCGGCCCAAGGGTCGGGCTATCAGCCCGCAACGTGTTTTCAGCCCCGAGGTTTGCGCCATGATCCCCAGTTCTTTTCCCGACAGCACCGAAATCGCCCGCCTGACTGCACGGATGCTGCTGGAGATCAAAGCCGTGCATTTCAACTCGCGGGAACCGTTCACGCTGGCCAGCGGGTTGCCCAGCCCGACCTATATCGACTGCCGCAAACTGATCTCGTATCCGCGCATCCGCTCGACCCTGATGGATTTCCTGACCGTCACGGTAATGCGGGAGGCTGGCTTTGAGGCATTCGACAACATCGCAGGCGGGGAAACGGCGGGCATCCCCTTTGCCGCCATGGTCGCCGAGCGCATGGCTCTGCCCATGACCTACGTGCGCAAGAAACCCAAGGGCTATGGCCGTAACGCCCGAATCGAGGGAGCGATGAGCGAAGGTGAGCGTGTGTTGCTGGTTGAAGACCTGACAACCGACGGCGGCTCGAAACTGTCCTTTGTCGATGCGATCCGCGAAACCGGTGCCACCTGCGGGCACACCGCCGTCATCTTCTACTATGGCATCTTCCCCGAGACCGAGAAAACGCTGGGTGATCATGGCGTCAAGCTGCACTCGCTCTGCACATGGTGGGATGTTCTGGCCGAGGCCAAGGCACAGAAAGCCTTTGATCAGGAAACACTTGATGGTGTCGAAGCTTTCCTGAACGACCCGCGCGGATGGCAAGAGGCCAATAAACCAGCGTAAACCTCTTGTGGAAGGATTGGGGATAAACCCGAAAGAATCGGGCAGGTCGCCACGATATGTGGTGACTTTTCCGACAATTCCTACATAATAAGCGATGCATATGCAGGCATCCAAGCGGTCTGGAAAGTTATCCCTAGGCTTTACCCCAAGTTAGTCACAGGTATTTCCAGATAGCTTGCGGTGACGTTTCGCGTGTAGAACCTCGGAACGGGCAGCGGGGACAAAATGAACGAGATCAGCAGTATCGAGCAGGCAGCGGCACAGATTCAAAACGCCGATACCATGCCGCATTCCATTGAGGCCGAACAGCAGCTTCTGGGTGCGATCCTGACCAATAACGACCTGTACGACCGGGTCGCCTCGATCATCGGGGCTGAACATTTCTATGATCCGGTCCATGCCCGGATTTACGAAGTGGCCTCGGCCCGCATTGCAAAGAATGCGCTTGCCTCGCCCGTGACGCTCAAATCATTCATGGCCGAGGATGAGGGCCTGAAAGAACTGGGCGGTCCCGCTTATCTGGTCAAACTGGCGGGCGCTTCGATCAGCGCATTCGCGGTGCACGACTATGCCCAGATGATCTATGATCTTGCCATCCGGCGCGAGTTGATCCGGCTGGGCCGCGACATCTCGGACAAAGCGGCGCGGGTCGATGTTTCGAGCGAGCCGAAAGAACAGATCGTCGAGGCCGAGCAGCAGCTGTACCAGCTGTCCGAGCAGGGCCAGACCGAGCAAGGCTTTCAGTCCTTCCTCAAGGCCGTCACCGAAGCCGTCAACGTCACCAACGAGGCCTACCAGCGCGGCGGCGGCATGGCCGGGATTTCCACCGGTCTGGCCGATCTGGACAAGCAATTGGGTGGGTTGCACCCGTCCGACCTGATTATTCTGGCCGGTCGTCCATCCATGGGTAAAACCTCGCTGGCGACCAACATCGCCTTCAACGTTGCCAAGGCCTACAAGCGCGGCACAAAGCCCGACGGCAGCGAAGGCGCAATCGATGGCGGCGTTGTTGGCTTCTTCTCACTCGAGATGAGTGCGGAACAGCTTGCAGGCCGGGTTCTGGCGGAAGCCTCGGAGATTTCCAGCCACAAAATCCGTCAGGGCGACATGACCGAGGCCGAGTTCCGTCGATTTGTGGATGCGGCCAAAGAGCTTGAGGCGTGTCCCCTGTTTATTGACGACACCCCTGCCTTGCCGATCTCGCAACTCGCCGCCCGGGCACGACGGTTGAAACGAACGCACGGGCTGGACTTGCTGGTCATCGACTATCTACAGCTCTGCCGCGGCATGGCCGACAACCGGGTGAACGAAATCGCCGAGATATCGATGGGCATGAAAGCTATCGCCAAGGAACTAAACATCCCGGTCATTGCTCTTTCACAGCTGTCGCGGCAGGTGGAAAACCGCGACGATAAGCGCCCGCAGCTGTCCGACCTGCGCGAATCCGGCTCGATCGAGCAGGACGCCGACGTTGTGATGTTTGTGTTCCGCGAGGAATACTACAAAGAGCGCGAAAAGCCCGGCGATCACGAACTGGAAAAGATGGAAGAGTGGAAGCAGGCGATGGAACGTCTGCACGGCAAGGCCGAAGTCATTGTCGGCAAACAGCGTCACGGACCCATCGGTACGGTCGAGTTGTCGTTCGAAGCCCAATTCACCCGCTTTGGCAATCTGGTCAAGCCCTGGCAACAGGGTGGTGAAATCGAGGGTTATTGATCGCGGACAGAACACCTGCCCCAGATATGAAACGCCAAGCCCTTTGGTGTTTTTCCTGCCCGGTGTTAACGTGACGGTGCCGTTCAACCACAACGCGCCAAACCCGCCCGGAGACCCACTGATTTGCCCGCGATCATATCGGAAATAAGATATCGCAACGGCCCGAACTTTGCTCCGGACGGAGATTTCATTGAAATCCGGGTTCCGACCGGAACCGACGTCACCGGCTTGCAGGTCGATGTTTACAACCCCAATGGCTCGGTCCGCAGTTCGACGGATGTCGACAACGGAACGATGACCACCGTGGGCGGGTTCGACTATTACGTGATTTCGGCGCGCATCAACCGGTTTGGGGCGGTCTCACTTTCGGACAATGGTTCGGTTCTCAGCTTTGTATCCTTCGACTCGCAGGTAACTGCGACACAGGGGCCGGCCAGTGGCCAAACCTCGACCCAGATCGGCAGCAACGGCACGGACGATACCGCGTCTCTGTCATCGAAGGACGGGGTCAACTTTGTTGAGGATCCCAATCCCAGCCCCGGCGCCCCCTGTTTTGTTTCGGACACCCTGATCCTGACGGACCGTGGCGAAATCAGCGTTCAGGATATCCGCCCCGGTGACAAAGTGATGACGACCGAAGGCAGCGCGGCCACCGTTCGGCTTGTTCTGTCCCGGTCATTGCGCCAGGCCGATCTGTTGAAATCACCCGAACTGCGCCCAGTCCGCATTACGGCCGGCGCCCTGGGGCACGGCCTGCCCCGCCGAGACCTGACGGTTTCGCGACAGCACCGAATGCTGGTCCGATCGGACATCGCGCAGCGCATGTTCGACACAAGAGACGTTTTGGTCTCGGCCATCCGGTTGACAGACCTGCCGGGCGTTTACGTGGATTACGATGCGACGCAGGTGGTTTATCATCACGTTGTCTGTGACCGTCACGTGGTTCTTTTTGCCGAAGGCGCGCCAAGTGAAAGCCTGTTCACCGGCCCCGAAGCCCTCAAATCCCTTCCGCCCGAAGCGTTGCACGAGCTGTTGCAGATTTTTCCCGATCTCGACTGCAATAAGGATATGGACCCTGCCTTCTATATCCCCAGCGGCAGGCGACAGAAAAAGCTGGTGGCCCGACATGTCCGGAACAGCAAGGCGATCATAGATGAGGCTCTGTTCTAGGCTCTAGATCCGAGGCCATCGACCAAAGCGAAAAAACCGATCCCGCCTACCACAGCAATGGATTGTTCAGCGCGGAAACGCATCGCGACGGGCCTTTCAGCGGTTTCAGGTCAAAACCGTCCAGCGCCTGTCCCAACCAGCCGTGCGGATGGCTGAGTTTCAGCGGTGGCTGGGCAGTATCCTCGGTGATCTGCACAAAACCCGTTTTGCAATAATAGGCCGGGTCGCCATAGGTCAGTGCCACGTCCACACCTGCGGCCCGCAAGCGATCCAGACCATAGGAAATCAGCGCCTGTCCAATACCTGTTTTTTGCCTGCCCGTTTGCACGGCCATCGGCGAGAGTATGAACACATTGCGCGTATCCTGCGAAAACGTCATCCGGGAAAAGATGGCACAGCCAAGAAGCTCGTGATCGTGTTGAGCCGTACACACCAGGATATCTTCAGGCGGCGTGCTGTTGAGCAATTCATCTACGAAAGCGCCGATTGCCGCCCCCTCCTCTGGCCCTTCCGATGCGGAAAAAACGTCTGCAAAAAGACGGATGATCTCTGACGGGTCCCGGGTCAAACCGGTAGAAAAATCCATGGCTCCCTCATGAGTTGACGCTGCGCCCGGTCTTTACCGGAACCGAACGATCCGGTTCCCAGGATCGCTTTAACGTTGATGTGAAGACAATCCCAAAACGTGCAACCATGGCGGAATGCTGCCATTTCTTCTGGTTTTATGGTGTTTTCCGTAACAACAGACCAAACACCAACATAAACCGACAGGTAAATGCGCCATTCCCTCTTGACCTTGGACGGCGCAATGTCATGAACAGTGCCATGAGTACTGCACGTTTGACGATCAATCTTCAGGCGCTCGCCAGGAATTGGCGGGCGCTCGACGCGAAAACCGGGGTCGAAACCGGCGCCGTGGTCAAGGCCGATGCCTATGGGCTGGGTGCCAGGCCCGTCAGCGATACGCTGGCCGAGGAAGGCGTTCGCAAGTTTTTTGTGGCGGCCGCAGAAGAAGGCGCCGCTGTCCGCAATGCGGTCGGCCCCGGCCCGATGATCTTTGTCTTTTCCGGCCATATGGAGGGCGACACAGACCTTCTGCGCGCCAACGACCTGACGCCGCTGATCAACTCGGGCGAGCAGTATCAGCGCCATATGGAGGCCCTGCCCGACCATCCCTTTGGCATTCAGCTGGACAGTGGCATGAACCGGCTGGGGCTGGAACCCGCCGACTGGGCCGAACTGCGCCCAAGGGCCGAGGCCCTGAACCCGGCCGTTGTCATGTCTCATCTGGCCTGCTCGGACGAGCCGGACCATCCGATGAACCGCCAGCAGCTGAAAACCTTCCGCGAGATGACCGACGGTATCGCCGCGCCGCGTTCTCTGGCTGCGACCGGCGGTTTGCTTTTGGGGCCCGAGTTCCATTTCGACTTTTGCCGCCCGGGCATCGGCCTGTATGGCGGCCTGCCCTTTGCGGATGCCAAACCCGTTGTCACCGTCGATCTGCCTGTCATTCAGGTGCGCAGATTGGCCGTGGGCGAAACTGTTGGTTACGGCAACAGTTGGGTGGCGCGCCGGCCGTCCCGTATCGCCACCGTCGCGGCCGGGTATGCGGACGGCCTGCATCGCGCCATCGGGGGCGGCATCGACGCCTTCGCCGGAAATCAGCCCTGCCCGGTTGTTGGCCGTATCTCGATGGACCTGATCACGGTGGACGTAACAGACCTGCCCAAAGACCCGGAACGCCTGCGCATCCTGAATGGCCATCAGACCGTCGATGACCTGGCCGAAGCTGCCGGTACAATTGGCTATGAAATCCTCACATCAATGGGCAATCGCTATTCGCGGGGCTATGTGGAATGATCCCGCTCACCGCGCTCGGAGGTCTGGGCCGCACGGTTCTGAGCCTGCTTGCGGCCTTTGGCCGGGTGGCATTGTTCGCGCTTGATGCGATTTCGCACATTCTGCGCCCCCCCTTCTATCCGCGCGAATTTGGCATGGCCCTGCTGAACATCGGCTGGCTGTCCCTGCCGGTCGTCGGCCTGACCGCGATTTTCACCGGCGGTGCGCTGGCGTTGCAGATCTACGCCGGCGGCGCGCGTTTCAACGCCGAAGCCGTGGTGCCCCAGATCGTCGCCATCGGCATGGTGCGAGAGCTTGGCCCGGTTCTGGTCGGCCTGATGATTGCCGCCCGCGTGACATCCTCGATCGCGGCGGAGATCGCCACGATGAAAGTGACCGAACAGATCGACGCGCTGGTCACGCTGTCCACGCATCCGATGAAATACCTCACCGCCCCGCGGGTTCTGGCCGCCCTGATCACAGTGCCGGCTTTGGTGGCAGTGGGTGACATCATCGGAATTGCCGGGGGCTACACCGTCGCCACGCAAAACCTGGGCTTCAACCCGGCCGCCTATCTTAAAAACACGGTCGATTTCCTTGAAACCCGCGACATCGTCTCGTCGCTGGTCAAAGGCGCGGCTTTTGGCCTGATCGCGGCGATCATGGGCTGTTACTACGGCATGAATTCCGGCCGTGGCGCACAAGGCGTGGGCCGCGCCACCAAAGGCTCGGTCGAGGCCGCGGCGGTGTTGATCCTGGCCGCAAACTTCGTTCTCACAGGGGTATTCTTCTCGCTATGATCCGGATGGAGAACGTACATAAGGCCTTTGGCGACAACCACGTGCTGCAAGGCATGAACCTTGAGATCCCCAAAGGCACCTCGATGGTCATCATCGGCGGTTCAGGTACCGGAAAATCGGTCGCGCTGAAATGCATTCTGGGCCTGATCAAGCCCGACAGCGGCATGATCTATGTGGACGGCAAAGACGCCAGCAAGGGCGACCGAGATGCCTTTCTGGCCCGGTTCGGAATGCTGTTTCAGGGCGCGGCCCTGTTTGATTCACTGACCGTCTGGCAGAACGTCGCCTTCCGCCTGCTGCGTGGCTCGTTGAAACGCCCGACCGAGGAAGCCCGCGAAATCGCCATCGAAAAACTGCGCCGCGTAGGTCTGAAATCCGACGTAGCCGACCGCTTTCCGGCGGAACTTTCAGGTGGGATGCAAAAACGTGTGGGTCTGGCCCGCGCCATCGCCGCCGAGCCCGAGATCATCTTTTTCGACGAACCCACCACCGGTCTTGACCCGATCATGTCCGGCGTCATCAATGACCTGATCCGCGAGATCGTGACCGAGATGGGCGCCACCGCGATGACCATCACCCACGACATGAGTTCCGTCCGCGCGATTGCCGACAACGTCGCCATGCTGCATGGAGGCGTGATCCAGTGGACCGGCCCGGTGGGCCAGATGGATGCGTCGGGTGATCCCTACGTGGAGCAGTTCATCAGCGGGAGCGCAGAAGGGCCGATTGAGGCGGTGCGTTAATCTTCGCTCTTTGCCAGCCACTTTGCCGAGCGTTCGATAACGTCCTGAGGAATAGCTTCGGCGCGCCTTGTCTGCAGGTTGAGCAAGACGCATTTGAAAACCGTCGAGAATGTCGTTTCACCGTCCATCACTCGAACTAATTTGTGGCTGAAAGTCATGGACTTCGTTCCTACTTTCAGGATTTCGCTTTCCATTTGGATCGCCTCGCCGGCACTCAACTCCGCAAGGAAATTGCTTTCTGCATGGACCACCGCAAAGGATAGCTTTCTTCCTGACCGCATGTCTTCGGACGTCAGCCCCAACTCTGCCTGCAACGCAAAAACGGAATCCGAACATGCCGCAAAATACTTGGACACGTTCATATGCCCCAGAAAATCACAGTCCGATGGATCGACAATTGACTTGAAGGCCACAAAACCCGACATCATTCCTCCCCGTCTAAAAATAACTCAGTGGCGAGTGCTGGTTTAAGGTAACCATATCAAATCATCGCCGCAAATTTCGAAATCTTACCTAGACGCCTAGTCATGCCCCTCCGCCTCGCCACTCTCTCGCTCCTGATCCTCTACCCCATCGCGTGGTTCGCCCCACTGATGCGTGCGGGGTTTCTGCCGATCTTCGGCCTCAGCGAAATCAGTGTCATCACCGGGCTACAATCCTTGTGGAAATCCGACGTCTTCCTCGCGCTGATCGTCACCATATTCGCCCTTTTCGCGCCCTACATCAAAACCATCGGCACCGCGCTGATCCAATGGAACCTGCTGGATGCCCGCGTCCAACCTGCGCTCAATATCCTTGGCAAACTGGCCATGGCCGACATCTTCCTGATCGCGCTTTACATCACTTTGGCCAAGGGCATCTCATACGCCACCGTTGAGACCGCATGGGGTCTCTACCTGTTCACAGCCTGCATTCTGGCCTCTATCGTTGTGGGCCATATTACAGAGATGACATCCACTTCACGAAAAGCTCAGACCTAATTGATTGAAAACACAAATCTAAGTATCATCTTCATATTTCGAGCAGCAGTGTTTTGTAGTTTTCGGGTCCGCAGCGGATCGCACGCAATCGTTAGATTACCTTCCGCTTTGGCCCGGTGTGTACCGGTTTGAGAAGGAGTTCGACGATCATGGCCGCCCTCCACAGTATTACATTGCAATTTCAGAATGCCTTTTTAAGACTGACTTTTTTCCTGATCTGTTTGGCGGCCTTATTGGCCGTTTCAGCCACACTTTTATCCGCTTTTGGCGTATTGCCCTGGCTCTCGATGCAGGCCGGATTTGGCGAGGCACCGGCAAAGGATGCCGGCATGTTCATCCAGATTGGCCTGACAGCGCTGATTCTCATGCTGGCGTTTTACCTGCCGGCAAATGCCCGAATGATGGCGCTGGAAAACAACCACCGCAAATTTGCGCTCAATATGCATGACATCGCGGACGCGTATCAAATGGCCCATGCCGCCGATCGCGGCGGGCTGTTCGTGATGTCGTCCGAGTTTGACGCCGTCAAGGAACGTATAGGGTTTCTGCGCCAGCACCCCGACCTGCAATCGCTCGAGCCCGAGATCCTGGAACTGGCCGCGCAGATGAGCCAGATCAGTCAGGAACTGGCCCGGACCTATGGCGATGCGCAGGTCGAACGCGCACGGATGTTCCTGCAACAGCGACAGGAAGAGATCGAACTGTTTCAACAGCGTCTGGAAGAGGCGCAGGTCATCCAGAACGAATTGCGCCAGTGGACGCGCGATGTGGAAATGGAAGAGACGATCGCCAGGTCGCAACTTACCCGCCTGCGGGATGAGTTGTTCGAGCTTCTGCCCGAATTGTCGACCCAACTGCACACACCGCGCAACAACGGCTCCTCAAAGGCGTCCAGCGTGGTTGCAATGTCGCCCCTTCGACCGGCGGAATAGGCGCGCCAGCGCCCGCTTCGGGCGATGGCCCAACCGGGCCTGAGGCCGCAGCGCGCCATCGGCGGTGAGGAAAGCCCGCAAGGGCTTGAAGAACCGCCCAAGCTCGGGCACCAAGTGCGTCATGGCAAAGACGACATCCTTCTCCTGCTCGGCCTGCGGTGCGACGCATACACGATGGTCCGGACGCTGCGACGGTTGCGGCGAATGGAACACCATTGTTCAGGACGCGCCCATATCGACTGGCCCGGCCAGAAAATCCCTCGGCGGCAAACGCGGCCAGTCCATCGCACTCACGGATTTGTCCACCGAGGAAACACCGCCGCCCCGCACCCTCTGCGGGGTCGAGGAGCTGGACCGCGTCTTGGGCGGCGGGCTGGTCCCGGCCTCCGCCCTTTTGGTGGGCGGAGACCCCGGCATCGGGAAATCCACCCTGCTGCTGCAAGCCGCAGCGCGTTTCGCGCGTGCGGGCGTGAAGACCATCTATGTCTCGGGCGAAGAAGCCAGCGCACAGGTTCGTATGCGCGCCCGCCGTCTTGGGCTTGAGGACGCCCCCGTTCAACTTGCTGCCGAAACCAACCTGCGCGACATCCTCACGACGCTGGAGGCCGAAAAACCGGGCCTGGCCATCATCGATTCGATTCAGACGATGTGGGCGGACAATGTCGACAGCGCACCCGGTTCCGTGTCACAAGTCCGGGCTGCGGCCCATGAACTGACCACGTTTGCGAAACGGCACGGTGTTTCGATCATCATGGTTGGCCACGTCACCAAGGAAGGCCAGATCGCGGGCCCTCGTGTGGTCGAGCACATGGTTGACACCGTCCTTTATTTCGAGGGCGAGCGCGGCCACCAGTTCCGCATCCTGCGCGCGGTCAAGAACCGCTTTGGGCCAGCGGACGAAATCGGCGTGTTCGAGATGACCGGCAAGGGTCTGGCGCAAGTGACCAACCCCTCGGCCCTGTTCCTGTCCGAACGTGGCAGGCCAAGCCCCGGCTCTGCTGTTTTTGCGGGCATTGAAGGCACCCGTCCCGTGCTGGTCGAATTGCAGGCTCTGGTCGCACCCTCGCCCCACTCACAGCCCCGCCGCACCGTTGTTGGTTGGGACAGCGGGCGGTTGGCGATGATCCTTGCGGTGCTCGAGGCCCGCTGCGGCATTCCTTTTGCCGGGCTCGACGTCTATCTCAACGTCGCAGGAGGTCTGAAGGTCAGCGAACCCGCCGCCGATCTGGCTGTGGCCGCCGCCCTTCTGAGTGCCCGCGAAGACACAGCATTGCCCGCCGACACGGTCGTATTCGGAGAAATCTCGCTGTCCGGGGCACTTAGACCGGCCCCACAGACCGAAAACAGGTTGAAAGAAGCGCAAAAACTTGGTTTCACGTCGGCAATTGCTCCGGCTGGTGGCAAAACCGGCACTGTGGCAGGTCTGACACTCACCCGACCCTCTGATTTGGTGGGGTTTGTTGGCGAAACCTTCGGAGCAGGTTAAAGTCGCGCCCCGAGGGGCAGAAAAAGAACAGGCGAGGGCCATGGAAGGTTTTACAATAATTGACGGGGTCGTCGCCCTGATCATCGTGCTGTCGGGCTTGCTGGCCTACTCACGTGGCTTCATGCGCGAAGTTCTGGCCATTGCAGGCTGGGTCGCGGCGGCCGTTCTGGCATTCATCTTTGCGCCACAGGCTGTACCGCTGGTCAAAGAAATCCCGGTGGTCGGAGATTTCCTGCGCGACAGCTGTGAACTTTCGGTGATCACCGGCTTTGCAGCCGTCTTTGCCTTGGCTTTGATTGTGGTCAGCATCTTCACACCGCTGTTTTCATCGCTGGTGCAGCGCTCGGCTTTGGGTGGCCTGGATCAGGCGCTGGGGCTGTTCTTCGGCATCGCGCGCGGTATTCTGCTGGTTGCAATCGCCTTCTTTGTCTATGACACGGTCATGACTGGCCAGTCCTATACAATCGTTGACGAAAGCCGTTCGGCCAAGGTGTTCGAGCAGTTCAGCAGTCAGATTGAAGAGCAAAACCCCGAAGCCGCTCTGGGTTGGGTGACTGCACAATACGAGGAACTGGTTGCCAGCTGCACGGCAGGAAACGAACAACCCGAAACCACGGCACCAGCTGACGGGTAAACTCAAGGTGCATTGCATGATGAAAGCCCGGCACTGTCCGGGCTTTTTCTATTCAAACGTACCCTTCCCCGCCACAAACCGTGCAGCGGATCGTTTTCAACCCAAAACACCCATCGCACCGGCTGGAAATCGGTTTTCCAAGAATATCCCGGCTTTTGACAACTTCGCCTGCCCCGTTGCAGATCTGACAGGGCGCCCGGCCCATTCCCCGGCACCTGTGGCACCGTTGTTTAATCCGCTCCTGCTTCTTTTGAGGTTTATGTTGCCACATTCCGGCCCTTTGCGTGCTTCACCCATCCTGATTTGCACATATTAATTGGCATGACAGCACATATGATTGCACATGTCATCTCCTTCGTGAACTTGCCCCGATCTGCGAAATCCTGACCTGCGGCAATAGGTGAGTGTGATCCTTTGATGACAGCCACGCCATTAGGCATTATGTGGAGGCCAACCCGCCACGGAATCGGAGCCACCGATCTTGTTCTTTCTGTTCGAATGCGCGCTGGTCGTTGTGATGGTCGCCCTAATGGCGTCGTTTTCGCCTGCCACCAAACTGACAGCACGCGCCGTGCAGAGGATCCGAAGCCGAACGGCGGTCAACCCTCAGGTCAAATCGTCATAGAAGTTGGAGCCCCGTAAATGTGTGGGATTTTGGGAATCGCAAGCCGGACACATGATGTGTTTGCCGAAATCTATGACGGGCTGCTGATGTTGCAGCACCGGGGTCAGGATGCCTCAGGGATTGTGACCTACAACGGCGAGTTCTTCCGCGAAAAGAAGGCCAACGGTCTGGTCAAGGATGTGTTCAACGCCCAGGATGCAGAAACCTTGTTGGGTCGTGTGGGCATGGGGCATGTGCGCTATCCGACGGCGGGGTCCCTCAGCGCGGCCGAAGCGCAGCCTTTTTTCGTGAACGCCCCTTACGGCATCTATCTGGTTCACAACGGCAACATCACCAACACTGCTGAGCAGCGCGAAAAGGTTACCGGCAAATACAGCCGTCACCTGCGCACCACGTCAGACTCTGAAATCCTTCTGAACGTCCTGGCCGACAAAGTGGCGGACGCGATCAAGGTGAATGGCAACGGCGAACCCATCCGCAATCTGTTTGCCGGTGTGAAGATGACGATGGAACGCGTTCAGGGCGCCTATTCCGTGATCTGTCTGGTCGCGGGTGTCGGTATGTTGGCCTTCCGCGATCCGTTTGGCATTCGCCCACTTTCGGTCGCCAAACGCGAAGTGGACGGGGACGGTGATGATTATGCCTTTGCCTCGGAAGACGTGGCCTTTGGCATCAACGGCTTTGAAAAGCTGCGTGATCTTCGCCCGGGTGAGGCGATCCTGATCGATCTGGACGGCAACATGCACGAGTTTCAGGCGGTCGAAGGCAAGCTGACGCCCTGCATATTCGAGTATGTCTACCTGGCGCGCCCGGATTCTTTGCTGGACGGTGTTTCGGTCTACAAGACGCAGATGCGCATGGGCCAGACGCTGGCGAAACAGATTCAGGATTCAGGGCTGGAAATAGATCGGATCATCCCGGTGCCCGACAGCGCCCGCCCCGTGGCCCTGGAAGCCGCAAAGATCACCGGCATCCCCTATCGCGAAGGGCTGGTGAAAAACCGCTATGTCGGGCGTACGTTCATCATGCCGGGTCAGGCGGAACGGCAGAAATCCGTCCGCCGCAAGCTGAATGCCGTGCCGCTGGAATTCGACGGCCACAGTGTTCTGCTGATCGACGATTCCATCGTACGGGGCAACACCATCAAGAAGATCGTTCAGATGTGCCGCGATGCCGGGGCCAAGAAAGTCTATGTCGCCAGCGCCTCGCCGCCGGTGAAATACCCCAATGTCTACGGTATAGACATGCCCACCAAGGCCGAACTGATCGCGAACGGCAAGGAAATCGAGGAGATCCGCGAAGAACTGGGTGCCGACGCCCTGTTCTATCAGCACCTGGAAGATCTGATCTGGGCCGCCAAGGAGGGCAATCCCGAAATCGAAGCCTTCGACTGTTCCTGTTTCGACGGCAAATACATCACGGGCAGCGTCAGCGAAGACTATCTGGACAATCTTGAGAACAGCAGCCGTGTCAGCCAGAAGCGCGCCGACATGCAGGTTCCGGGCGGGTCCTGGAATGCGGCGAAACTGGCCTCGGGCTGAGCGGACGAAACGGGACTGACACAGTCAGTTTTCCGTTCTGAAAAGCGAATCAAAACGGCGGAACATCCCGGCCAGCCAACAGCTTTCGGCCGGCCTGATTGCTGTCATGTGATGTGGATGAGTGGAAATTTGCCACAACCAGTCGGCGAATTCCGCGCAATCACAAGGGCTTTTTTCAAGGGCGCCAAATCGTGATGACACCTGTCCTTGCAGCGCTTTTGTTCGCTTGAGCGTTTTGCTATCCGGCCGCGACCACTCACGCAAGAAGGGGTCCGGGCCACGTCCCGGTCCGCAGATCATGTCAAATGCCAAAGTCCAAAGCGCGGCCACACAGCGGGGCGCGCTGAAGAAGAATTCCGTCTCGGTTCTGGGCGTATTCGGGCCGAAAGCGGATATGCGCGCCCTGATGCGACTGTCATCAGGCCGCGTGAAAGAAGTAAAACCCGGAAGCCGCGTTGCCTCGGGCACAATTGTCGCGATTGATGAGCATGGCATAATGCTGCGACAAAGCGGCCAGACCCGGCGTATCGCCATCCCCGGCGGCTGATCACATCTTGACGCCCCGCGCGCGGGGGTTCAAACCGCAGGCATGACCGATACGACCAAAATCGCCCTGATAACCGGGGCCTCGCGCGGGTTGGGCGCTGCCCTGGCCGAAGCGCTGGCGCCCGAATACCACATCGTCGCCGTCGCCCGGACCACTGGCGGGCTGGAAGAACTGGACGATCGCATCAAGGCCAAGGGTGGCTCTGCCACGCTGGCACCGATGGACATCACCGATCCGAACGCGATGGCAACCCTGTGCCGCGGGATCCATGACCGGTGGGGCAAGGTGGATTTGTGGCTGCATACGGCCATTCACACCTCGGCGCTGACGCCGGTACATTTCGTCGACCCCAAGGAATGGACCAAGGCAGTCAACACGAATGCAAACGCAACCTCGGTTCTGATCCCATATGTCTCGCCCCTGCTGGGTGAAAACGGCCACGCGGTGTTTTTTGATGACCCGAAGGCCGGTCAGAAATTCTATGGCATCTACGGAGCCACCAAGGCCGCGCAAATGGCCCTGGCCCGCAGTTGGGCGGCCGAGACCGAACGCACCGGTCCGCGCGTTTCGATCGTGGAACCCGCACCGATGCCGACCGCCGTGCGTGCCCGGTTCCACCCGGGCGAAGATCGCGATGCACTGACGAGCACGGCTGATGAGGCCGCCCGGATACTGGCGCTGCTTTAGGAAATGGCCCTGACGGGCCATGCCTCCGGCGGGGATATTTTGAGCCAGATGAAGCTGGAATCAGACGATATGAACGCCGTTGCGCCCGGCCAGATCGACGAAGAACTGCCACGCGACACGGCCTGAACGCGATCCGCGCGTGGCCTGCCATTCGATTGCTTCGGCACGCAGGATTTCGGCATCGACCGAAACGCCATAGGCGGCACAATAGCGGTCGATCATGGCAAGATATTCGTCCTGATCGCAGGGGTGGAATCCCAGCCACAGACCGAAGCGGTCGGACAGTGAAACCTTTTCCTCGACCGCCTCTGACGGGTTGATGGCGCTGGAACGTTCGTTTTCAATCATGTCCCGCGGCATCAGGTGACGGCGGTTCGAGGTCGCGTAGAACACCACGTTTTCCGGGCGACCTTCAATACCGCCATCCAGAACGGCCTTGAGCGATTTGTAGTGCTGGTCATCGTGACTGAACGAGAGGTCGTCGCAAAACAGGATGAACCGATAAGGCGCCGCGCGCAGGTGGTTCAGCAGACGCGCGACCGAGGCCATATCCTCGCGCTGTAGCTCCACAAGCTTCAGGTCAGGATGATCTGCACTCAGCGTGCCGTGGACGGCCTTTACAAGGCTGGATTTGCCCATCCCGCGCGCGCCCCACAACAGTGCATTGTTTGCCTTGTAGCCGGCGGCGAAGCGGCGGGTGTTGTCAAGTAACGTGTCGCGCGACCGATTGATGCCGACCAGCAGATCCAGATCGACGCGATTGACCTGTTCGACCGGTTCCAGGCGTTCCGGTTCCACATGCCAGACAAAGGCCGGGGCCGCATTGAAATCCGGTGTGGCCAAAGGCGCCGGCGCCATGCGCTCCAACGCGGCAGCAATACGGTTCAGGGCTTGGTCGTCCATCGGCTCCTCCGGTCAGATACGGATCGGTTCAAAGCACGTTCTGATTGGCGCAACAAGGCCCGCGAACGAAAAAGGCGCGCCCGAACGGGGCGCGCCTCGACTGTTGTTTCAGCAGGTTACTTGTCGTCTTCGAATTCCCGCATCAGATCTTCGTCCGCTTCGGCTTCTTCATCATCGTAGTAGCCGTCGGCCCGCAACTGCTCTTCCCGCTTCTTTTCAACCCGGGCCACCAGGAAGATCGAAATCTCGTAGAGGCCATAGACCACGACAAAAAGGATAATCTGCGTGATCACGTCAGGAGGCGTCACGATCGCCGCCAGCACCAGAATGCCGACCACCGCATATTTGCGAACGGCCCCCAGCCCCTCGGCGCTGACCAGCCCTGCCTTGCCCATCAGGGTCAGAAGAACCGGCAATTGGAAGCACAGCCCAAAGGCCACGATGAACTTGATTGTCAGGTTCAGGTATTCCTGTGCCGAACCCTGAAACACCACGCTCAGCGGTGCCGCCGTCGCGCCATCGGCCACGGCTTCGCCTTCAGCGCCGAATTGCTGGAACCCAAGGAAGAAGTCATAGGCCAGAGGCGTGACGACGTAGAAGGCAAAGCTGGCGCCCAGAAGGAACATGAAGGGCGAGGCCAGCATGAAGGGCAGAAACGCATTCTTTTCCGACTTGTAGAGGCCCGGAGCCACAAAGCGCCACATCTGCATCCCGATATAGGGAAACGCCAGAATGAAGCCCCCCAAAAGCGAAACCTTGATCGCGACAAAGAACCCTTCCTGCGGCGAGATGAAGATCAGGCCGCAATCCTGTCCGCGCTCGGTCAGGACCTCACACAAAGGGTTGGTTAGAAAATTGAAGATCGGCGTGGCCACCGTAAAGCAGATGATCATCCCGACCAGAAAAGCCACGACGCAGTGGATCAACCGCGTACGCAGCTCGGCCAGGTGCTCGATCAATGGGGCCGAGGTATCTTCGATCTCGTCGGTCTTGGTCATGTTTCGCCTTCAGTCTTCAGCGCCGCTTCGGCTTCTTCGGCCTTGGCCAGGGCCTCGGCAGCTTCCTTGGCCTTGCGCTCGGCGGCAGCGCGGGCCGTTGAGGCCTGAATTTTCTTGGCCTGTTCGGCTCGCTCGGCTGCCAGTTTGCCGGTTTCGCTGTCAGGATCGAACTTGGTGGGATCCATGCTTTTTGCCATATCCTGCGCGGCTTGTTTCACGCCGTCCATGGCCGAGCCAACAGGATTCGCGGCGGCGTTGAGACCTTTCTTGATCTCGTTCACACCGGCCTGATCGGCAGCCTCGTTCATGGCGCTGCTGAATTCGCGTGCCATGCCACGGGCCTTGCCGACAAACCGCCCGACATTGCGGAACAAAACCGGCAGGTCCTTCGGCCCGACGACGATCAGGGCGACAATGCCGATGACCAGAAGTTCGGTCCAGCCCAGATCAAACATCTGCGCTTACGCCTTGTCTTTCTCGGTTTCAGGCGTGACGTCCTTGGCCAGTTCCGACGCGTCCTGTTCCAGTTCTTCCGAACCGTCCTTCACGCCCTTCTTGAACGCGGTGATGCCTTTGCCGACTTCGCCCATCAGCGAGCTGATCTTGCCGCGACCAAACAGAACCAGAACCACAACGGCGATCAGCAGAAGACCGGGAAGGCCAATATTGTTCAGCATCTCATTTCTCCTTTTTCATCGGCGCCCTTGTGCGCCGGGAATATGAACTGGGTGCGTGTTTACGCCCCCAGGCCCCGTCCCAAAAGGGATCCGGCACAGATTGAGGGCGAAAATTGACCTCATCTGCAAAAAACTATGGGCTCGCATTTTCCAACTGACAGGTTTATGTCAGTTGGAAGTGGCTAGAACGATGGCATCGAAACCTGGTCAACGGAGACTCACATGACCCATGTTGCTGAAATCGTCACCTTCACTCTTGCCAACGGCACCACCCCTGAAGAGTTCGTAAAGCTCAGCAAGGCATCCGAAGCCTTTGTTCGCAGCGCACCCGGCTTTGCCCACCGACGGCTCAGCCAGGGCGCAGACGGCAGCTGGACGGACTATGTCGTCTGGACGGACATGAAGGCCGCGCAGGACGCTGCGGCACAGTTCCCGCAACAGGAATGTGCAGCAGGCATGATGGCAGCCATCAACCCTGAAAGCGTTCAGATGCGCCATGAGGCTGTATTATGGAACATGACTGCCTAGGCGCGGTCCGGACGGCGTGTCATGCGCCGAACTGACCGCCTGTTCGATATCATCCAGATCCTGCGCGACGGCAAACTGCACCGCGCGCAGGACATCGCGGACCGGCTGGAAGTGTCGGTCCGTACCATCTATCGCGACATGGACACGCTGGTCGCCTCGGGCGTTCCGGTCGAAGGAGAGCGCGGCGTGGGGTACATGGTGCGCGAGCAGATCACCCTGCCGCCGCTGAATCTGACCCCGGCCGAGCTTGAGGCCCTGAACCTCGGCATGGCGATCGTGGCCGAAGCCGCAGATCCAGACCTGAAAGCCGCCGCGAACTCTCTGGCAGACAAGATCGACGCCGTTCTGCCCACACAGGTTGTGGCCGAAGCCGATAGCTGGAAATTCGCGGTCTACCCTTTTGCAGATGCAGCCCGCGGGCTTGCACATATGGCTCCGATCCGCGCGGCCATCAAATCACGCCAAAAGCTTCGGCTGTCCTACCGCCGTATTGACGGCGTTCTGACTGAACGCACCATCCGCCCCTTGCATATGGAATACTGGGGACGGGTCTGGACACTTACCGCATGGTGCGAATTGCGCAACGGCTTCCGCGTCTTCCGCATCGACCTGATCGAATCCGTCTCGCCGCTGCCAGAGATCTTCGCGGACGAACCCGGCAAACGCCTGAGCGACTACCACCCAAACGCCTGACACACTTCATCTTTTCAAAAATACTCCCGCCGGAGGCATGGCCCGAAAGGGCCATACACCCTCACTTCAGGTAGGGGTCCGGATCCACCGATTCAAACCCCTTGCGCACCTCGAAATGCACATAGGCATCGTCCCCGCCCCTCAACTGCGCCAGCTTTTGTCCACGGCGTACACGATCCCCTTTCTTGACGGTGATCTCATCAACATTGGCATAGACCGTCAGCAGATCATTATTGTGTTTGACCACGATGATCGGCACCTGATCCGCGTCTGCGGTAATCGCCGCTACGGTTCCGGCCTCAGCCGCGGTGACGGCTGTGCCGGGGGCCGCAGCGATGTCGATACCTTCGTTCTTGCCCTTTTCATAGCCGCGGATGATGGTGCCGCTGACCGGCAGGGACAGGGCCGTAGATCGCGTGTTTGTCGGGGCTTCGGCCGTCACATCAGGGGCTTCAGCGCGCGGCGCGACCTTTTCGTCGGGCAAGGGCTGCGTGGCACTTGGAGGCGTCGGCGTCGGCGACCCCTGCCCCGGCTCCGTTACCTCGGTGGCCGCAACCGGTGCCGCTGCAGCAGCGCTTTGACGTGGCGCGGACTGGTTCTTGACCGGGATCAACAGAAACTGACCTTCACGCACGGTGAAGTCGGACCCCAGGCCGTTCCATTCCGCCAGCGATTCCACCGGCACCTGATAGAGGCGCGAGATCGTGTAAGCCGTTTCGCCGCGCTTGACCTTGTGGCGGACAGGTTCCGGCCCGCTTGCGACGGGCGCCGGGGCTGGCTTGGCAGGCTCCAGCGTCGTTGTCCGGACGCCCCCCGTTTCAGGGGCCTGATCAATGGCGGCTCCGGCAACTGATGCGATATCTACGCCACTGCCTGCACCTACCGAACGCGGCAAGGCGAGAACTTCGCCCTCTCGCAGGGTGTCGGTTGTCTGAAGGCCGTTGAACCGAGACAGCTCACCCTCGGGCAGGCCGACACGCGCGGCCACATCGCGCACCGTGTCGCCGCGTCGGGCCACGACAACTTGGTAGTTCGGATAGGTTATCACCCCCCGGCTGTCGGGCGACGGGCGCGACGTCGTTGCCGACTGCACTGCATCAGTGGTCGAAAATCCGCCGACCTGACCGCGCAGGTCATAATCCAGTGGCCCTTCACACCCAGCCAGAATGGCCAGAGCGGCCACTCCGGTCGCGCAGCGACGCATAGCTGATTTGGATACTGCACTCATATTTCTGTCCTCAACGCCTGCCCCTGTTGTCCGGGGTTTCGACGACCAATTTATCAAGCCTGTTACGCCTCGTCCTTGCCAAGCCCCTCAAGCAGAGGCACGAAACGGACCGACGTCAATTCTTCATAGTCCAGACCGGCCTCGGTGCGCGTTACTTTGATCAACTGCTGCACCGTGTCCGACTGACCCACGGGTAAAACCATAATACCCCCGATTTTCAGCTGCGCCAAGAGCGGTCCCGGAGGGTCTTCGGCCGCGGCCGTCACGATGATCCGATCAAACGGAGCCTGTTCCGGCAAGCCAAAGGATCCATCCGACAACATGGCCGTGATATTCGTAAGCCCCAGATCGGCAAAAAGCTTCCCTGTCTCGCTGACCAGCCGCCGATGGCGTTCAACCGTATAGACCCTGCGCGCCAGTTTCGACAGGATTGCGGCCTGGTAACCTGACCCGGTTCCGATCTCGAGCACGGTATCGCGCGGCCGAACGTCCAGCGCCTGCGTCATGAGACCAACGACCGACGGCTGACTGATCGTCTGACCGCAGGAGATCGGCAATGGCATGTCCTCGTAAGCGCGATCTGCGAACAGGCCGGTGACAAAGCGGCCCCGATCAACCTGTTCCATTGCCTCCAGAACGCGCGCATCCGTGACCCCCCGTTTGCGCAGGGCAAACAGGAACTGCATCACGGTTTCCGGGTCCAGTCCGCTCATTCGACCGCCTTCAATGCCTCCAGCATGTCATATGCGGTCAAGTCGGCACGCATCGGCGTAACCGAGATATAGCCTTCCAGATTGACCGCAGCATCCGTTCCCGGCGCAGTCGGGTTATGCTGATAGCCACCCTTGATCCACAGGAACCGCCGCCCCGAGGGCGAGCTGTGCGGCTCGACCGAAAAATGCGTGTCGCGCCGGAAACCCTGCGCGGCAACGCGCGTACCGCGCACTTCATCTGCCGGGACAGGTGGGAAGTTCACGTTGTAAAACAAGCGGTAATCGCCCTGCTCGACCGGGGTTGCATCCAAAATACGCCGGACCAGATCGGCCCCGAACCGCGCGGCAGCCTCGAACGGGTCGTCCAGCCCCAGATTTCGCGGGCCGAAATACTGTGACAGAGCAATCGCAGGTACCCCCTGCAGCGCCGCTTCCATCGCTCCGCCGATAGTGCCCGAATAAAGCGTGTTCTCGGCCGAGTTGTTGCCCCGGTTCACGCCGGACAGGACCAGATCTGGCGGGCAGTCTGACATCACGTCATGCAGCCCCGCCAACACACAATCCGCAGGCGACCCTTCCGCCGCATAACGCCGTTCTCCCAACTTGGCGATCATCGTGGGATGGGTATAGCTGATGCAATGCCCGACACCCGATTGTTCAAAGGCGGGCGCGACCACCCAGACCTCACCATCCGGACCTGCCAGTTCGGCAGCGATCGCCTCCAGCGTGATCAAGCCCGGAGCGTTGATCCCGTCATCATTGGTCAGAAGAATACGCATGTGCCCGATTTACCCCCGCGTTTGGCCCTTGATAGACCCAGCCCCGCGATGCGGCAAGCGACGCGACCCTGCAATCTGAGGCTTTCGCGCACCACTTGCACGGAAATCGCGAGGTTAACTCTGCGTCTCGGGGAAAACGAAACATTTGTCGCGACGAATGGTCAGCCACATGACACGGCCCGGATTGGGCACAAAGACATTGGGGACCGTCGCCCTGAGGATCGAGCCGTCGTAGTCCATGCGAAACTCGACCAGGCTTTCGTTTCCCAGAAAACGCGCACGCTCGACCACGCCCCGCGCGGCAACGCCATCAGTTGCGGTCGGCAGCGGGCCCTTGCCGTTGCGGTCGAAATCCAGTTTGACATGCTGGGGGCGAAATACGATCTCGACATCCGTTCCATCCGGAATACCCGGCGCCAGAAACTGGCCGAACGGCGTGTCTGCCAGCGCTCCGTTCACCTGCGCCCGCAACACGTTGACATCACTGAAAAAGGCCACGGCCGCCTTGTCCGCCGGCCGGGTATAGACATTGTATGGCGCGCCCTGCTGGACGATCTTGCCGCGCCGCATCAGCGCGATCTCATCCGCCATCCGCATCGCCTCTTCCGGTTCATGCGTAACCAGCAGAACGGCCGCATCCTCTTCCTTGAGAATGGACAGCGTCTCATCCCGAATACCGTCGCGCAGACGGTTGTCGAGGCCCGAAAAGGGCTCGTCCATCAGCATGATCCGGGGCCGTGGCGCCAAAGCGCGGGCTAGGGCCACACGTTGTTGCTCGCCGCCCGACAGCTGATGTGGGAACCCGTCGATGAACCGCATCAGGTCCACTTTGCGCAAAAGCTCTTCGACCCGGGCTCGTTTTTCGTCCTTGCTGCCTTTCAGGCCAAAGGCCACGTTGTTGGCCACGCTCAAATGAGGAAACAGCGCAAAGTCCTGAAACATCAACCCGATCTCGCGCCGCTCTGGGGGCACCCGAAACACGGTGTCGCAGATCAGTTTGCCATCGACGTAGATCTCGCCCGAGTCTTGCATCTCGACCCCGGCGATCATGCGCAGGGTGGTGGATTTCCCGCAACCTGACGGCCCCAGCAAACACGTCACCTTGCCGGCCTGCACGGTCAATGAAACGTCATCCACAACAACCCGCCCCTCGAACCGGCGAATAATGTTGCGAATTTCCAGACGCGGAGGAGTTGCGTTACCTGTCACCGATGGACCCCATTGCCTTTCCCGATCAAATCCATCGGGCTTGGGCGGGGATAGCAACCCCGCCCCTCAGGTGCAAGAGATCAGCAGCAACCGCCGGATGATGCGATTTCACCTGTTGCCTCGAACGGGCTTTCGCCGCCGCAGCCCTCGAAAATGCCGAAATGGGTGGAAAAATCACCGATAAAGTCGAAGTGGCGGGCAAACCGCGTGTCCCGCAGCATCATCCAGGTATTGCCGCAGACCGGAAAGACTTTGCCGGTTTCGATGACGTGGTGATCGTCCAGTACAAACGCATGCGGCGCGTTGGGAACAGTGCCTTTGTAGATCACCGCCTGGCCGTAATCCTCGCAGGCCGGTTCCAGCGCCGGCAGCTTGAACAGACGGTAGGTCGCCGACAAGAATCTGAGCGGGGCAACACGTTCTTCCAGCGCAGGGTTCTCGATGGTCAGCGGGCGGTGCGTCACCCGGCGCGGATCACCGAAACCTGCCTTGCGCGCCATCGACAGGAAATCATTCCAGTACAATGCACCCGACAGACATTCGCCATACAGAACCTCATCCTCGGCCATCGCCTGCGGGACACGGCGGTCGGCATAGACGTCCGAGAAATACATCTCGCCGCCTTCTTTCAGCAACCGGTGCGCGACGCGCAGCACGGCATCCTTGTCGGTCGCCAGGTTGATGACGCAGTTCGAGACGATGATGTCGAACGATCCGAGTTCCAGATCCAGTTCCTCCAGCTTCTCGATATAGCCGTGATGGAATTCAACGTTGCTTTTGGCGTGTCCAAAGGCTTGGGCGTGATAGTCCTGATGCGCGCGGGCAACGTCCAGTTGTTCGGGTGTCATGTCCACACCGACGACCCGGCCTTTTTCACCAACCATGGCAGACAGCGCATAGACGTCGCGCCCCGCCCCACAGCCAAGATCCAGAATCGACACGCCCTCGAGATCCTGAGGCGCGATCAGACCGCACCCGTAATATCGGGTCAGCACATCGTCATGAATCCTGGACACTATCCGCTTGAGATGATCCGGCATGTCGTCCGGCGTGCAACAGGCGTTGGTCTGCAAGTCCGCACTGCTTTGCAGGACTTCACCATAATAATTCCGTACCGAATCGTGTTTCATCGCTGCTTCCCCGTCATGCGTGTCTGTACGCAGCTAGTGCAGCGGCCTTGCATTCGCAATCCGGCCACGGTCGTTCTGACGAAAGCGTGAGTGTTCCTGCGCCCAACTAACCCAACAACTCAAAGTCCACGCCGGCACGGACAACGCCGTTCACCTGAACCTCAAGCCGATGCGCGCCGGGGATTAGCCTGAAGGTAGAGGCATCACCCTTCAGCCTGTGACGCTTGGCCAATGTGAGCCTGCCGTTGTTCAAAGCCGCCTGTTTCAGCTTGTACACCTTGGGTGATGTTTTTCCCGCAGGACGCTGAAAATAAATAATATAATCCACCAGAACCGGTTGTTTCCCTGCCCCGGTCAGATCAACGGAAAACTCCAGCGCTTCGCCGATACGGGCCTCGGAACTCAGATCAATTGTCACGGCGATATCCGCATCAGGGTCATATCCCAGCATCTTCATCGCCTCTGGATGCCCGGCCTTGACCAATCCGCGCAGCGTATGAGAGGTCATCCACTCCAGCTCTGCCGCAGTCTGTCGCGCCTCGGTGCGCCACTTGTCCAGACGCCCCAGCACCAGGCTCGGGTCTTTCTTGGTGATATCATTCAAATGGTTGGCCACCGACCGCGTCACATACCGGGTCGGATCGCCGTGCAACCGGTCCAACAGCGGCAACGGATCCGTCAGACCCAGGCCGATGCCCTGCCCCCATGGCAGACGGGGCCGCGTTCCCTCGCTGACCAATCGGCGCACGTGATAGCTGCTGTGGGTGCACCAGTCCTGCATCCGCCCAAGCACCTTGTCCGGGGCATGGTTCAGGAAAGGCCGAATGGCCCATTCCATCGAAAACCGCTGCGTCAGCTCCTCCAACACATCCAGAGACAGATCGACGTGATCCAGCCCGATGGCCGCGACCCATTCGCCCAGCGGCGCGAAAATGAAATCGCCGAAATCATCATCCGATCTGGCAGGGTCCAGCGGAGGCGGCAAAGACCGCAAAATCACCGGGGCGACTGTCGGCAAGTCGCCCGGCACGGCCTGTTGCAGGCATGTCGCGATCCAGCTCATACGCTGTTTCAGTTCCAGTTCAGACAGGCGCGACATGACCTGTGACTGAAACGCAGAGGCGTCGAAACCCGGTTCAGCGTCCAAGAACAAGTCGCTGAGAAAGCGGACTTTCTCAGCGTTGAACAACTGATCTTTCAACGAAAACCCCTGCGCCATGATCACATCGTCAGGTTGGTCGCACCGCCGTCCAGCAGGATATTCTGGCCAACGATGAAGCCCGCATGTTGCGAACACAGAAACGCACAGGTCGCACCAAATTCCTGCCGCGAACCATAGCGCCTGACCGGGATCGTCGCCGCACGGTTGGCACGCGCTTCGTCAATCGAAATTCCCTGTTGCGCCGCCACACCGCTGTCCAGAGAATCCGCCCGGTCCGTGGCGTGGATGCCCGGAAGCAGGTTGTTGATGGTCACCCCGTGTGGCGCCACCTGACGCGAGGTTCCGGCCACATAGCCCGTCAGACCTGTACGCGCCGCGTTTGACAGGCCCAGAACCGCAATCGGCGCACGCACGGATTGAGAGGTGATATTCACCACCCGGCCCCAACCCTTTTCCATCATTCCGGGAAGCAGGGCTTTCATGAATGCAATCGGCGTCAACATGTTGGCATCCAGCGCCTTGATGAAATCATCACGCTCCCAGTCCGACCACGATCCGGGCGGCGGTCCACCGGCATTTGTCACAAGAATATCAACGCCCTGCGCGGCCTCGATCACCTGCGCCTGACCGTCAGGCGTGGTCACGTCGCAGGCCACGGTCTTCACCTCGACGGCGTGTTCTGACCGAAGGCGTGCGGCTTCAGCCTCCAACACCTCGGGGCCGCGTGCGTTCATCACCAGATTCACGCCAGCCGCGGCAAGCGCCTCGGCGCAGCCAAGACCCAATCCTTTGCTGCTGGCACAGACCAGCGCGCGTTTTCCTTGAATTCCCAGATCCATACGATCCTCCCTGTCAGTCATCGCCGCATGTCTAGCACCGGCCAGACAGGGAAGACCAGAAACGGATCGTCGATCAATAGAAGAACTCTTCCCGTATGATCTTGCCGTCGGCGACGTGATAGACACCCACTTCGCGCATATCGAACGCTTCGCCGGTTTCCTTCACCTTGCCCTGCACTTCGAAAATCACGGCAAAACGGTCTTCGCCATGAGGAAGCGGATCGCTGACAGACGCACCAGACACTTCATGAGCGCTTTCCCACCACTCATGCTTGCCACGGATGGCGTCGATCCCTTTGGTTTCCCGACCCATTCCCTGAAAATCCTGCCCTTCAACCGACACCGCATCCTGCGCATACAGCTTGGACAGGTTTTCCTTGGCCCGGTCTTCCCGGCAACCAGCCACGAGTTCATCGGCAATCTCTTTCAAATTCATTGATCCACTCCATCATTTGTTCACTATATGTTCTTTCTGCCACAGACCCATGATTCGTACCAGACCCTTTGTCTTGCTTCGGCAGGATTCCCCGCATATACGCGCGCTCATGCTTGATACCTCGAACCAACCCACCCTGCCGCCCGAGATCGCCCGACGCCGGACGTTCGCCATCATCTCGCACCCGGATGCGGGCAAGACCACGCTGACGGAAAAGTTCCTGCTGTACGGGGGCGCGATCCAGATGGCCGGTCAGGTGCGCGCCAAAGGCGAGGCGCGGCGGACCCGGTCGGACTTCATGCAGATGGAAAAGGATCGCGGCATCTCAGTCTCGGCCTCGGCGATGTCGTTCGACTATGGGAACTTCCGGTTCAACCTGGTGGATACACCCGGCCACAGCGATTTCTCGGAAGACACCTATCGCACGCTGACAGCCGTGGACGCGGCCGTCATGGTGATCGACGGCGCGAAAGGTGTGGAAAGCCAGACGCAGAAACTGTTCGAGGTCTGCCGCTTGCGCGATCTGCCGATCCTGACCTTCTGCAACAAGATGGACCGCGAAAGCCGCGACACGTTCGAGATCATCGACGAAATTCAGGAAATGCTGGCCATCGACGTCACGCCCGCCGCCTGGCCCATCGGCGTGGGGCGCGACTTCATCGGCTGCTATGACATGCTGCGCGACCGGCTGGAACTGATGGACCGCGCCGACCGCAACAAGGTGGCGGAAAGCATCGAAATCAACGGGTTGGACGACCCCAAACTGGCCGAACACGTCCCCGAGCATCTGCTGGACAAGCTGCTGGAAGAGGTCGAGATGGCGCGCGAATTGCTGCCCGCGCTTGACCCGCAGGCAGTATTGGAAGGCCACATGACACCGATCTGGTTCGGCTCCGCCATCAACTCGTTCGGCGTCAAGGAACTGATGGAGGGCATCGGCGCCTATGGTCCGCAGCCACAGGTTCAATCCGCAGAACCCCGCCAGATTTCCCCGGATGAAAAGAAAGTTGCAGGCTTTGTGTTCAAGGTTCAGGCCAACATGGACCCCAAACACCGCGACCGGGTGGCCTTTGTCCGCATGGCCAGCGGTCACTTCAAGCGTGGCATGAAGCTGACCCATGTGCGGTCGAAAAAGCCGATGGCGATCTCGAACCCGGTTCTGTTCCTCGCGTCCGACCGCGAGTTGGCGGAAGAGGCCTGGGCCGGTGACATCATCGGCATTCCCAACCACGGGCAGCTGCGCATTGGCGATACGCTGACCGAAGGCGAAGCGCTGCGGGTGACCGGCATCCCGTCGTTTGCGCCGGAACTGCTGCAAGGCGTCCGCGCGGGCGACCCGATGAAAGCCAAGCATCTGGAAAAAGCCCTTATGCAATTCGCCGAAGAAGGTGCGGCCAAGGTGTTCAAGCCTTCGATCGGCTCGGGCTTTATCGTGGGGGTCGTGGGTGCATTGCAGTTCGAAGTGCTCGCCAGCCGGATCGAGATGGAATACGGCCTGCCGGTACGGTTCGAAGCATCGCAGTTCACCTCGGCCCGCTGGGTAAGCGGTGACAAGGCCGAAGTCGAGAAATTCGTGGGCGCCAACAAGCAGCACATCGCGCATGATCATGACGGCGACATCGTCTATCTGACCCGCCTGCAATGGGATATCGATCGGGTGGTCCGTGACTATCCCGCGCTGAACCTGACCGCGACAAAAGAGATGATGACCTGAGGCAACTGTCTGATTGCACAGGCAGGTTTGGCTGTGCAATCCTGCGCGCATGAGTGACGACGAACTGACCTATCCCGGTGGCCTGCCCGACATGCTGGACAGCTATGAGAACCGGCGCAGCCCGTTTCAGTTCGGCACCCTGACCCTGCCCGAGCTTGACGTCGATCTGGATGATCTGGCCAAACGCATCGTACCTGACTCCGCCACCGAATTACCGCCCGGGCGCAGCACCACCTGGGATCGCAAACGCGTTCAGATCGCGCGGGAATTCGTCGGAAAGTCAGAGCTTGCCTTCCTGAACGCCCAGCTGATCTCGAACCTCAGAAAACGCTCGTTTCCGCGTCAGGCCCCTGCGCTGTTCTGCCGGTTGTGGGACGAACAATCCGACCATCTTCTTTCCGCCCTCGACCTGCGTTGGCTGGTGTCGTCTGTTCAGACATTTGCGGATCACGGTCAGACGCCGACACAGCGCGAGGTCGGACATGCCTTGCGCGTGTTCTTCAGCATGATGAAGCTGTATGAGTTCGAGCGGCTCTTCTCGGGACTGCCCCCCGAAACGCCGTTTCAGTTCAAGGACAGGAACCACGTCCCGCTGCCCTATCAGATGAAAGGCTTTTCCTTTGAAAAAGGCGGGCTTGACGTCAATCTCATCGCTCCGATCTGGACCAGGGCGATGAATGATCCCACGATTGCGCCGCTGGTGGATCACCTGATGATACAATTGAACAAGGACCCAGGTGGAATTTTTCGACGCCTGAAACGCATGCGCGACGCCCGCGCACCGCGCAAATGACCACCTGGGGCATTGTTTCCATGGTCCGGGGACCAACCGAAGACGTCCTTCGGTTCGTGGCCCATCACCTCGAACTGGGGGCGGATTTCATGTATATCTACATGGACGAACCCAACCGCCGCACCTTCAGGGCACTGAGAATGCATCCCAAGGTCCGGGTCCGTAACTGTGATGACGCCTTTTGGGAAAAACGCGGACGCGCACGGCCGGAAAAGCATCAGGTGCGCCAGTCGGTTCACGCCACTTTTGCCTATCGAAACACTCGGCTGGATTGGTTGACACATATCGATGTGGATGAGTTTCTTTGGCCGGCGGCCCCCATTTCCGATGTCCTGCGCGATGTTCCAGACACGGTTCCCGCGGTGCGCGTCCGCCCGTTGGAGGCCTTGGCCGGGGGCGATGATCTGTACAAAGCTCATATCCCGCATGGCCCGGACCGCGAAGCGCTGGTCGAGGCCATTTATCCGAATTACGGCGCCTTCGTCATGGGCGGTTTCCTGAGTCACGTGCAGGGAAAGCTGTTCGTGCGCACCGGCTTGAAAAACCTGAGCATCCGCATCCACAACCTGTTTCAGAACAAGGTGCTGCTGCCCTGCAAATACGAGCTTCCGCAGATCGATCTGTGCCATCGTCATGCCCCGGACTGGGACCACTGGATAGCGCACTACCAGTTCCGCATGGATCGTGGCTCGTATCAGGCCGGCATGGCTCCGAATGTTCCGCGCGAACAGGGGGGGCTGAGCAAGAACGAACTGCTCAATTGGATCGAGGCCGAACAGGGCATGGTCGGGCTGCGTGCGTTCTACAATGAAATGAGCGGCGCGGACGCAGAGGTGCGCGCCAACCTGGAACGCCACGGCCTGCTGCGCCACCGCCCATTGAACCTGGACGAAAAACTACAGAAACACTTCCCCGGAAGTTGCTGAATTGTTGCTGAAATTCACCGCAGACAACAAGCAGGGTCAGGTGAAATTCTCTTCATTTGACCCCGATCAACGTTTTTGTTATGTCCGCGTACAAGCCGAAATGTCGCATTACGCGCATGGCCATCCGGGCCCGGCAAATCTTTGACGCGCGGGCCAGGTCAAGTGTCCGCAAAAACCGGACATACATGACAAAATTCAACGAACTGAACCTGAACCCGAAGGTCCTCAAAGCCATTGAAGAGGCCGGATACGAATCCCCCACTCCGATCCAGGAAGGCGCGATTCCGCCCGCTCTGGAAGGCCGTGATGTCTTGGGGATTGCCCAGACCGGCACTGGCAAGACCGCCAGCTTCACACTGCCGATGATCACCCTGCTGGCCCGTGGCCGCGCCCGCGCGCGCATGCCGCGCTCGCTGGTGCTGTGTCCGACGCGGGAACTGGCCGCCCAGGTGGCCGAGAATTTCGACACCTATACCAAACACCTGAAACTGACCAAAGCACTGTTGATCGGCGGTGTCAGCTTCAAAGAGCAAGAGGCCCTGATCGATCGCGGCGTCGACGTTCTGATCGCCACTCCGGGCCGCCTGCTGGACCATTTCGAACGTGGCAAGCTGCTGCTGACCGGTGTTCAGATCATGGTGGTGGACGAAGCCGACCGGATGCTGGATATGGGCTTTATTCCTGATATCGAACGCATCTTCTCGCTGACGCCGTTCACGCGGCAGACATTGTTCTTCTCGGCGACCATGGCTTCCGAGATCGAGCGCATCACGGATACTTTCCTGTCCGCCCCTGCCCGGGTTGAAGTCGCCCGGCAAGCGACCGCATCCGAGACGATCGAACAGGGCGTTGTCATGTTCAAAGGCGGCCGTCGGGACCGTGAAGCAAGCCAGAAACGCAACGTGCTGCGCGCCTTGATCGACGCAGAGGGCGAAAAGTGCACCAACGCAATCATCTTCTGCAACCGCAAGACCGATGTCGATATCTGCGCGAAATCGCTGAAGAAATACGGCTATGACGCTGCCGCGATCCATGGCGATCTGGACCAATCGCAACGGATGAAGACGCTGGACGGGTTCCGCGACGGATCATTGCGTCTGCTGGTTGCATCCGACGTCGCTGCGCGCGGTCTGGATGTTCCAGCCGTCAGCCACGTGTTCAATTTCGACGTCCCCGGCCACCCCGAGGATTACGTGCACCGTATCGGCCGCACCGGTCGCGCCGGGCGCGAAGGCAAGGCCATCACGATCTGCTCGGTCCGCGATGAAAAAGCCCTGGCTGCGATCGAAAAGCTGATCCAGAAGGACATCCCGCGCATCGACAATCCGGTCAAGGAAGAGCCCAAGCCTGAAAAGCCGAAGCCCGAGAAAAAAGCCCGGGACTCCGAAGCCAAGAAAGACACCCGGAAAGAGCGAGAGCCCAAAGGGCGTGGCCGCGGGCGCAAGGAAGACAATGGCCGGGCCGTGGTGGGTATGGGCGATCACCTGCCCAGCTTCATTGCCCTGAGCTTTGACGAGCGTCGTGCCGGCTAAATCGCCAGCACCAAGGCCAGTATCGAGACACCCAACAGCAACATCCCGGCGATTTCTCGCCGGGTGATCGTCTCGCGGAAAAACAGGATCGAGGCCATCAAGCTGAAGATCAGCTCTACCTGCCCCAGCGCTTTGACATAGGCTGCGTTTTGCAGGGTGAAGGCCCAGAACCAACAAAACGAACCGCCCAGACTGGTCAGGCCGACAAACACGCCGGTGGATCGGGTCTGCCACACCGCGCGCAGTTCGGCCCGGTCGCGCCACAACAGCCACAGGCCCATGCTGACAAACTGAAACGTCACGACGGCGGCCAGGGTGATCAGTGCGCGGAACCAGGCGTCGGCATCACCCAATTGCAACGAGGCCCCGCGATAGCTGACGGCGGAAAACGCAAACAATACCCCTGATCCAAGCCCCAGTTGGGACGCGCGGTTGGTCAGATGCCGCCACCAGGCGCCGCCTCCTCCGGGGGTTTTCGACAGCAAAAGCACCGCCATCAACCCCAACAGGATCGCAACCAGCGCGCCGCTGGAAACGCTGTCGCCCAAAACCAGAAATCCGACGATCGCGGTCTGAATGACTTCGGTTTTCTTGAAGGTGATCCCGACCGCAAAGTTTCGTTGTTTGAACAACGCCACAACACAGATCGTCGCCAGGATTTGCGACGTGCCTCCGATGACAGCGTACAGCCAGAACACTCCACCAATCGGAGGCAAGCTGGCGCCCATTGTCAGCATCGCCACAAACAGCCCAGCAACGGCCAGCGGCATGGAATACGCAAATCGCGCAAAGGTCGCGCCGGCGGCAGACAGTTTCACGCTGCTCAAGGATTTTTGCAGCATGAACCGCACGGTCTGAAAACTGGCGGCGGCGATGGTGACAGGGATCCAGAGACTCATGTCACCCGTTGTGTCGCCAAATCAGTGCTTTGGCCAGAGCGGATGCGGAACTGGGTCCTTGGCGCGCAGCAGATACTGCCGGAAGATCTGTGCATAGGAGCGGTAAACATACGCCTCATTGCAGGCCAGATACCTGTCTTTGCCATCCCGATACAACGACGGCAGCCGATACCATGGCGCAGCGGGATTCATGTGATGAACAACATGCAGGTTGTTGTTCAGAAACAGAAATGCCAGCGGCCCGCTGTCTTCGATTATCACGGTCCGCGCGCGGGACTTCTCATGCGCGCGGTGTTCCAGAAACGTGCGGATTTTCAGCAACGCCAGCCCGATATAGGCCGAAATCAGATAGGCCCAGATCGGCATGGCCGACTGTGCAACGATCCACAGTACTGCAACCGCGCCGGGGATATGCAATGCCCAGGCCAGCAGGATCGCCCTGTCGCCGCGCCGCAGCCCCCGCCATTCGTCGCGCAGAAACAGCACCTGCCCAATGGCCGGGCCCAGAACCATCCGCCCCAGAAGCGTGTTGTTCTGGGCCAGCACAGCCTGCACGCCGCGCGGCAGGTCCGCCCAAACCTTGGGATCCAGATAGTTGGATTCGGGGTCGTCATACGGGTCGGTCAAAGTGGCATCCTGATGATGCGCCAAATGCAGATCGCGAAAACGGTTATAGGGAATGGCCAGGGTCAACGGCAGCGCCATCAGCGCCTCATTCAGCCATTTGGCTCGGAACGGGTGCCCGTGCAGGACTTCGTGCGTCAAAGACGAATGCAGGGCCGCAACAAAGCCCAAAGCCAGCACCGTCAACCACAGCGAAATATCCGCCAACCAGAACAGCCCGACCAGCCATGCGGCATAGCAGCCGACGATCAGGGCAAATGTACCCCATTCGGGCGACTTGGGTGTTGAGGGCTCAGCCATTGCGCCCCCACGAAATTCCGGCCCAAATTCTTTCATAGACAATGTAAAGCGTCAGGCCGATGGCGGTATTCACCAGCGCCAATGCCCCGCCGACGGCGGCCGAGCCTGTGGCGATTAGGCCCACCAGCGTCATGGTCGCCAGCCCCATGGCATTCCACACGATTGCTTTCACGACAGATCTTCGCCGCGTTTCCATTCCGAACCCCATTCTTTTTGCTTTTACAAAGGGGTTACCGTTCAGTGCGCGTGCTGAAAATTCTGAATATGATTAACAAAACTCATCAGTTATGATATTTTTCATCTTATGCAGGAAAATATCGACAAACGCGACCGCGCCGCTCAATTCCGCCTACGCCTTGCCCGCGCGATTGAGGACCGTCACGTCAGCCAAAGCGCGCTTGCGCGCCATATCGGCGTGGACCGTTCAACCGTATCTCAGTTGTTGGCCGATCATGGCGCGCGTCTTCCCAATGCGCATGTTGTGGGTGGCTGCGCCGCGGCACTGGGCGTTTCGGCTGACTGGTTGCTGGGCCTGTCCGACAGGCCGGAAAGCGCGGCAGAGATTCTGGCCAGTTCCCTGTCCATTACCGAAGCGCCCCGCGCCCTGGTCGATGAGCGGATTTTCGACTGGCACAAAGAAGCCGCTGGGTACAAGATCCGCTATGTTCCGGCCGCCCTGCCTGACATGCTCAAGACGCGCGCGGTGCTGGAGTGGGAATATGCCCCCCATCTGGGGCGCACGGCGGATCAGGCCATCGGTGCGTCCGAAGACAGGTTGGCGTGGATGCGCAGTGCGCAGTCTGATTACGAAATTGCAATGCCATTGTTCGAGATCGAAAGCTTTGCAAGCGGCACGGGGTATTACCATGGCCTTTGCCCGGAAATTCGTCAGGACCAGATCGATCACCTGCTGGAGCTGTGTGAACAGCTTTATCCCCGAATGCGTATTTATCTGTTCGATGCCAAACGGCTTTATTCAGCCCCTGTAACGATTTTCGGGCCGCTGCTGTGCGTTTTTTATGCAGGCAGTCACTATATGGCGTTCCGAGACCGGGACCGGATCGAGACGTTTTCACGGCACTTCGACACACTTGTGCGCGAGGCCGATGTGGCCGCCCGCGATTTCCCGGACCACTTGCGACAACTCAGAACGGCTGTATCCGGCAAGAATTGATGCAGCGGCGCAAAACCTGTGCTATCGTCCCTTGGCGCGAACCAACGGGCATTCCGATCACAAACGGAGGACCACAGGAATGGACGCAATTCAAACCGCTCAATATGCGCGCGCGCTGTATGCCGCGCACGGAGACCGGGCCGAGGCGGAAGCCGCGCAGAAAATGCGTGAATGCGAAGCCGCCGGAAACCAGAAAGAGGCGCAGGATTGGCAGGCGGTCCGTCAGACCATCCGCCAGATCCGCGGACCAAATCAGGGCTGACCTACAGTTTTGGGTCGGGGTTGACCGTGTGCCCATCCACCGCAATCACCTGCCCAGACACCAGCCGTGCTGCGTCTGAAGCAAGAAAGACGGCCATATTGGCGATATCCTGCGCTTCCACAAAGCGCCCCATAGAGGTGCCCGAGGCATAGCCCTGATAGACCTCATCGCGGGTCATGCCTTTCGCAGCTGCCTCTCGGGCCAAGACACCTTCCATACGCGGGCCTTCCACGGCACCCGGGCAAATGGCGTTTGCGCGAATGCCCATCGGCCCAAGTTCCATCGCCAGCGTTTTCATCAACCCTATGACCGCCCATTTGGCCGAGGCATAGGGCGCTCGGAACGGATAGCCGTACTGACCGGCTGTCGAAGAGGTCAAAATGATGCTGCCCGCCCGCGCCGATTTCATCATAGGGGCCGCGTGCTTGGCGGCCAGAAAGGCCCCGTCCAAATTGACCGCAACGCAGGCGCGCCATGCATCCAGATCGATATCCTCGATCGCGCTGGTCGGCCCGGCGATTCCGGCATTTGCGCACAGAACATCCAACCCGCCGGCGGCCCCGACAGCCTGAAACACCGCGCTCATGTCGGCCTCATTGGTCACATCAGCCCTTTGCGCCACCCAATGGTCGGGCAAGATTTCCAGGGCTGACTGGTCAATATCCGTTACCCAGACATTATAACCGGCGGCGTCAAACGCCGCGGCCATCGCATGACCGACACCTGATGCCCCGGCCGTTACCAATACGCGCCTAGTCACGATGGCTTCCGAATGGCGGCACCCGCCCCTTCAGGGTAAGGCAAAGCGGCCTGTGCCTCGGCAATCCGCGCCATCGCTGCTTCGATCCTGGGCGACGGCGGGCTGGGACGGCGGGTTTCAAGACTGACATGCAGCAGAAAGCTCTCGCCCGTGGCCAACAGCTTGTCGCCTTCATACATGCTGTGAAAGACATGCAGCTTCTTGCCCTGCCCCAACAGCATCTGCGTGCGCACGTCGATCTTCGCCCCTGCATGGACCTCGTCGATGTAACGGATGTGGTTCTCGGCGGTGAAATAGCTGCCACCCGACGCGATATACTCCATATCGCAACCGATGATCTCCATGAAACGGTCCGTGGCGGCCGCAAAGGCTTCCAGATACTTGGCTTCGTTCATGTGGCCGTTGTAATCCGTCCAGTCCAACGGAACGGCGCGGGACAGGGTCAGGATCGGCTGGCTCAGATCCGCCTGATCCAGCGACGGCAGGGCACCCGGTTTCAACCGCGCATCATGCTGGTTCAGCACCGCCCCCGCGCCATAATTCTGCGCCTTGAGGGCCCGCATCATGCCGACAAGATTGTTGTCGCGAATGCGTTCCAGTTCCCGGATCGAATGCATTCCGGATTGCGCGTCTGACTGATCGGCGATCAGGTCGACCAGTTCATCGGTGAATTCCGGCACGTCCATCAGTTTGGTCCAGTGCCATTTCAAGGCTGGCCCGAACTGAGCCATGAAATGCCGCATCCCCGCTTCACCTCCGGCCACGCGGTAGGTTTCGAACAATCCCATCTGGGCCCAGCGAATGCCAAAGCCCATGCGGATCGCTTCATCGATTTCTTCGGTGGTGGCAATGCCATCCTTGACCAGCCAGAGCGCCTCGCGCCAGACGGCTTCCAGAAAGCGGTCGGCGATATGCGCGTCGATCTCTTTCTTGACATGCAGCGGAAAGAAACCAACCGAGGTCAGCAATTCCCTGGCCCGTTCAATCATCTGCGGCGGGTTTTTGTCGGTCGGCACCAGCTCGATCAGCGGCAGCAGATAGACTGGGTTGAACGGGTGCGTCACGACGATCTGTTCGGGCCGCAAAGCACCGTGCTGAAGCTCGGATGGTTTGAACCCGCTGGTCGATGACCCGATGATCGCATCTGGATCACAAGCCTCCTGCAAGCCCTTGTAAACCTTCAGCTTCAAATCCAGCCGCTCTGGCACGCTTTCCTGGATCCACGTCGCGCCCTGTACGGCGTCGGCCATGTTGTCATGAAAGCTCAGCGCGCCCTCGGCCGGCAACGGAACGTCACTCAGCCCCGGCAGGGATCGCCGTGCGTTGTCCAGCACTTCGCCTATTTTGCGTTCTGCTTCGGGGTCCGGGTCGAACACCCGAACGTCCCAGCCATTGAGCAGGAACCGTGCGGCCCATCCGCCGCCGATGACACCGCCCCCGATGATTGCTGCCGTCTTTGTCATGCTGTCCTCTAATCGATACAGATTACCTGCGCGCGCCCCGCCTCATCCAGATGCGGAATGCATCCGAATTGCGGTGTCACCGCGCTGCATTGTTTGGTGTCCGAAAGGCAGAACCCTGCGCAGTCAGAGGCTTTTTCGCAGGAGTTTCCAGCGTCGGGCAAAGGTTCAAAGCAGATAAACTGCCGTATCCGCCCGCCCATCTCATAGCTTCCCCCTTTGGCTTCGCAGTCCTTGCGGGCCAAAGGATCTTCTGCGGTCTGTGCCAACCCGACCCGGGGCAGACATATGGCCAGAACCGTCGCGCAGATTACAAGCACCGATCGCATTGCTCACTTCCTTTTGCTGGCACCCCTGCACTTACCGGTCATGGCAAGGCACGCAAACAAGTCAACCTTTCGGCGCCCGTTTGACCAGCCCCAGCTTCTCACGCACTTCCTGCGGGCCGATCACCCGCGCGCCCATGTTTTCGATGATGGTGCCTGCACGTTCGACCAGTTGCCAGTTTTCGGCCAGCACACCCTTGTCCAGCCACAGGTTGTCCTCGAGCCCCACGCGCACATTGCCGCCCGCCAGCACCGAGGCCGCCACATAGGCCATCTGATGCCGCCCCAGCGAGAACGCGCTGAAGGTCCAGTCATCGGGCACGTTGTTCACCATCGCCATGAAGGTGTTCAGATCATCCGGCGCGCCCCAAGGCACCCCCATGCACAGTTGCACCAGGGCTTTGGGTTCCAGAATTCCCTCTTTCACCAGTTGCTTGGCAAACCACAGATGGCCGGTGTCAAAGGCCTCGATCTCGGGTTTCACGCCCAGATCGGTCATCATCTGCCCCATCGCCCGCAACGCGCCGGGCGTGTTGGTCATGACGTAATCCGCCTCGGCAAAGTTCATCGTGCCGCAATCCAGCGTGCAGATTTCAGGCAGACATTCGGCCACATGCGCCACGCGTTCGGTCGCGCCAACCAGATCGGTCCCCGCCTCGGCCAATGGCAACGGGTTTTCGATACCGCCGAACACCATGTCTCCGCCCATGCCGGCGGTAAGGTTCAGCACTGCGTCCACCTCGGCATCCCGAATCCGATCGGTCACTTCACGATACAGCGCCAGATCGCGCGACGGGGCACCCGTTTCGGGGTCGCGCACATGGCAGTGCACCACGGCCGCACCCGCCTTCGCGGCGGCAATCGCACTGTCGGCAATTTGCTTCGGTGAACGCGGCACATGAGGGCTGCGATCCTGCGTCCCGCCCGAGCCGGTCACGGCGCAGGTGATGAAGACTTCGCGGTTCATTTCCAGAGGCATGGCGTTTTCCCCAAGTTATACCCGGTTTTGCCTTGGGTTTTCCCCAGGCTTCTCCCCGGATTCCGATTTGCGTTCTGGCCCGACTCTGGCGCAGCCTTGGGAAAACCACTTGGCAGAATGCGAATCGAACTTGATGCAATCCGCAAAAAACATACTGCAACCCGAACATCGGGCCCTGAAAACCGCCGTTCTGGTGCTGGACGAATGCAACACGCTCAGCTTCGCCTCGGCGGTCGATCCGATGCGCGCGGCCAACCGTCTGGCGGACCGGCCCGCATTTGACTGGGACTATGTGACCGCCACAGCCGAACCCGCGATGCTGACCAGCGCGTTGCAAGTGCCCGGTATCCCGCTCGCTCGCCTGCAAGGTTGCGACCTAATGATTGTCGTCGCGGGCTTCCAACTGGCCCGCCACGCCACCCCCAGCCTGCTGGCCGGGCTGCGCCGCATTGCCGGTACCGGGGCGACGATGGCCGGGATTGACGGCGGCCCCTGGCTGCTGGCCGAGGCCGGGCTGCTGGGCGGCCACCCCGCGACAACCCACTGGGAAGACCTGGAAAGCTTCGCTTCCCGCTTCCCCGACGTCGAAGTGCGCCCCGACCGTTTCACCGTCTCGGACGGTCGCCTGACCTCTGGCGGCGCGATTCCCGCTGTCGAGATGATGCTGCACATCATCGCCGCCCGTCATGGCGCGGGTTTCGCCTCCCGTGTCTCGGGCCTGTTCCTCTATGATGGCGCGCCGGACCCGGGCAAACCGCAAAGCCGCACCGGCGTTCCACATCGCCACACCGCGCTGACGGCAAAGGCGAATTCGTTGATGCAGGCATCCCTGGATGACCCCCTGCCACTGGCCCATATCGCAGAGCAGCTTGGCACCAGCCCGCGCACCCTGCAACAACAGTTCCGCTTGCGCCTGAACACCACGCCGCAGGATCATTATCTGCAACTGCGCCTGGCCGAGGCCCGCCGTCTGGTCACAGACACCGACCTTCCACTGATGGATGTCGCGCTGGCCACCGGTTTTGCCTCGCAATCCAGCTTCGCCCGCGCTTTCCGCACCGCGCATGGCCAATCTGCCCGCGACCTCAGGCAAGAGCGCGCGCACCCCACCCATCACTGACCGGATCCAACTTCATCTGGCCAGAAATATCCCGGGGGAGGCACGCGCAGCGTGCCGGGGGCAGAGCCCCCTCGCCTCAGTACGGCATCGGGTGCGCCTTGTGGACAGCGTCCAGCTCGGCCAACACCTCCTTTGACAACGTCAAATCCGCACCGGCCAATACGTGTTCAAGCTGCGCGACCGTGGTCGCGCCAAAAATCGCCGACATCATAAATGGTCGCGAGCGGCACCAGGCCAGCGCCATATGGGTCGGATCCAGGCCATGTCGCGCGGCAACATCCAGATAGGCCGCGACCGCATCAAACACCCGGTCAGACTTGCGCCCGCCCAATTGAGGCGAAAGCGACATACGTGAGCCGTCCGGCACGGCCCCGCCCTGGTATTTCCCGGTCAGCAGCCCGGTACCCAGGGGTGAAAACGCCATCAGGCCGACATCTTCATGTACGCTCAGCTCGGCCATGTCGGTATCGAACAGACGGCAGAGCAACGAATACTCATTCTGCACGGACGCCGCACGCGGTGTGCCCGTCTGTTCGGCCAGTCTCAGCCACTGCGCCGTACCCCACGCGCTTTCATTCGACAGACCAAAAGCACAGATGTTGCCTTTGTCCACCTGAACCTGCAAGGCCTCCAGACACTCCTGCATGTTTTCCAGAACGTCCGCGGTATTGTGGCCCGAAGGCGCATAATCCCAGTTTTGACGGAACATATAGCTGCCGCGATTGGGCCAGTGGAACTGGTAGAGATCGATGTAATCCGTCTGCAACCGCCTCAAAGACCCTTCGATGGCCTCGGGAATGGTCTTGGCGGTGATCGGCGCACCGTCGCGAACATATGACAGCCCCTCACCCGAATGCTTGGTCGCCAGTACGAAATCCGCCCGGCGCGACGAATTCGCGGCATTCCAGTTTCCAAGAATTTCTTCGGTCCGACCAATTGTCTCTTTGGCGACAGGATTCACCGGATACATCTCGGCGGCATCCACAAAGTTGATCCCCGCATCCAGCGCCATGTCCATCTGCCGGTGCGCATCCGATTCCGAGGTCTGCGACCCGAACGTCATCGTCCCGAGGCAAAGATCGCTCACGACAATCCCGGTGCGGCCCAGAGGCTTCATCTGCATCCTCAAATCTCCTGATAAATGGCACGGCCCGTCAGGCTTCGGCCTTCTTTTCCCACCGCCCGGATTCCTCCGACCAGTATTGCGCGGCGCATCCGGCACCGGTCAGTGTCTTCCATTGCCCGCGCGCGTGCTGCACGGCCATGTCGTCATTGCCGTCGAACAGAATGCAAACCCGCTCCAGGGCCGACACCTCTTCGGGTTCGACCGGCGCGCCGTCCACCGCCATGACACACACCGCGCCGTTGGGGGCCTCGGCGCTGGTGGTCAGAAGGATCGGCTGCTCGGCGTCATGCGGGCCGCCTTCGCGACCATGCGGCAGGAACCCGTCCTCGGGGCCCAGCCACAGCTTTTCATCCAGCCAGTCCATCCGTGCGGGATCGGTGCCCCGCACGGCAATCTTCCACCCGGCCTGTCGCGCCTTGTCCAGCAGTACAGGCAAGGTGTGCTCCAGCGGCTGGCGGGTCAGGTGGTAGAAATAGACAGCACCCATTCGCTTACTCGAAATTGTCCTGCACGAACCGGCTCAGCGCGCGCACACCCCAGCCCGTGGCACCTTTGGGCGCATAGGATGTCTCGGACGACACCGAGGCCACACCCGCGATATCCAGATGGATCCAGGGCGTATCCTCTTTCACGAAACGTTGCAGAAACTGCGCCGCCGTGATCGAACCCGCCGGACGGCCACCGACGTTCTTCATGTCGGCGATGCGCGATTTGAGCAGCTTGTCATAGGCATCGCCCAACGGCATCCGCCACGCACCTTCATCCTCGGCCCGGGCCGATTTCAGGAAGGCGTCACAGAATGTGTCATTGTTGGAAAACACACCTGCATTCTCATGACCCAGCCCGATGATGATCGCCCCGGTCAGGGTGGCCAGATCGATCATGCCCACCGGTTTGAACCGCTCCTGCGCGTACCACATCACGTCGCACAGAACCAAACGGCCTTCGGCATCGGTGTTGATGATCTCGACCGTGTCGCCTTTCATCGACTTGACCACATCGCCCGGACGGGTGGCATGGCCCGAAGGCATGTTCTCGACAAGCCCGACAAGGCCCACCACATTGGCCTTGGCCTTGCGCTTGGCCAACGCGCGCATCGTGCCCGCGACAACTCCGGCACCGCCCATGTCCATGGTCATGTCTTCCATGCCACCGGCCGGTTTCAGCGAAATGCCACCAGTGTCGAAAACCACGCCCTTGCCCACCAAGGCCAAGGGCGCATCGTCCTTGTCGCCGCCATTCCAGTGCATCACCACGACTTTGGACGGGCTGGCAGAGCCCTGCCCGACGCTCAGCAAAGTGCGCATGCCCAGTTCAGCCAGCTTGCCCTCTTCCAGAACTTCGACTTCAAGGCCCAGCTCCTGCATCTCGACAAGACGATCGGCAAATTCCGTGGTCGTCAGAACATTTGCAGGTTCGTTGGTCAGATCACGGGTCATCCGCACGCCGTCGGCAATCGCGTATAGCGGTGCAAACTCTGCTTCGGCTTCCTTGGGTTTCGAATGTCCGATCGTAATCGAACCGCTGCCTTCGCTGTCCTTGGTTTTATGCGCGTTGAAATCATAACTGCGCAGCACCATGCCAAGGGCCAGGTTTTCGGTCTGCGCCTGATTGCCAACCATCACCAGCATGTCCTTGCCACCCGCTGATTTGGCCAACGCGGCACCAGCCTTGCGGGCCTCATCGGCTTCCGGGCGGCGCGGCAGCACCACGACGTCCAGCGCTTCGGCCGCAATCCCAGCCGGCCAGGCCATCGAGATGACATCGCCGGTCTTGGACTTTCCGAATTTCTCACTTTCGACAAGCCGCGCCACAGCGCCTTTCGTCAGGCGATTGGCCCGGCGCGCCGCAGGGTTCATTTTTCCGTCCGACGGAATGATAATGGCCACCCGCCCCTCGGCCTGCGCCATCGCATCCAAGTCAAACTCCTGAAAGCGGACCGGTATCAGACTGCTCATTGCAAACTCCTCGAATTCTGTACCCCAAGACCTAGCCCGCGCCGCCCGACTTGACCAGATAGCAGTTTTCCCCGCGTTTCAATTGCAGTAAGGTCCCGAAAAAATAACCGGCAGGCTCGGGGGAGAAAGACGTGACACGAGAGGGCAGGCATACGCCGTCGCGCAGGAAGACATGCATGCGCGATTTCGGCCCGTTTTCCGGCGCAAAAGGCTTGGCGGGGGCAGTCTTGTGATCCTCGACCGCTATTTCGCCCGCCGCTTTCTACAGAGCTTTATGGTCATCGGCGGTATTTTTCTGACCTTAATGATTCTCATCGATCTGATCGAACAGATCCGCCGATTTGACGAAGTCGACCTGTCCTTCGGCCAATTGTTGCACCTGACGCTTCTGAACACACCGGCCGCCATCAGTGAAATGCTGCCCCTGCTGGTCATTCTGTCCACCATCGCTTTGTTCGTAGGGCTGGCACGGACCTCTGAACTCGTGGTGACCCGCGCCACGGGTCGCTCGGGTATCCGCGCACTGGTCGCGCCAGCGGCGCTGGCCCTGATCATCGGTGCGCTTGCAGTGGCATTGCTAAACCCCATCGCTGCGGCCACATCCCAGGAATTCCAACGCCTGTCCGATTCCTATCGCAACAACGGAAGTTCAGCGCTTTCGATCAGCAGCGAAGGCCTTTGGCTGCGTCAATCGGCGGAAAACGGACAGGCCGTCATCCATGCCCGGGGCACCTCGAACGGGGATACGCTGGGCCTGGACGACGTGACCATCATCACCTTTGCGCGCGATGGCAAACCCACCCAGCAGATCGTCGCCGACAGGGCCGTGCTGGAAGACGGAAACTGGGTCCTGTCGCGGGCCAAGATCTGGAATTTGCAGAACGGGCAGAACCCCGAAACCAGTTCGGTGGAGCATGAACGGCTGGAGTTGCCGACCTCGCTGACCCGGCAGCGCATTCTGGACACTCTGGGGCAACAGGATTCAGTGTCGGTTTTTGACCTGCCGCAACTGATCAAGGATCTGCGCGAAGCCGGGTTTTCGACCAAGCAATATGAAGTCTGGTTGCAGGTGCAACTGGCCAGGCCGCTCTTTCTGGTCTCGATGGTGCTGATCGGGGCTGCTTTCACCATGCGCCACGTTCGGTTCGGCGGTACTGGAATTGCCGTTTTGACGGCCGTACTGCTTGGCTTTGCCATCTATTTCGTCCGCAATTTTGCGCAAATCCTCGGGGAAAACGGACAATTGCCCGTCTATATCGCGGCCTGGGCGCCGCCCTTCGCCGCCATCTTGTTGTCCCTTGGCCTGCTTCTACACGCGGAGGACGGCTGATGCGGAGCATGATTTCCTTGCTGCTGACCAGCGCAATTGCGTTGTCGGCACCGACCGTTCTGGCGGCGCAAACCACGTCGGCCGAGCCTGACCCGCAAGCTGCGCAGTCACAGGCCGAACCCGCCCTTTTGGTTGCCGACAAAGTCTTTATTACACCCGATAGAAAACTGGTGGCCGAAGGCAATGTCGAAGCCTTTCAGGGTGATACCAAGCTGTCAGCCCAACGTGTCACCTATGACCGGGAAACGGGTGAGCTGACGCTCGAGGGACCTATTCGCATTGATCAGGGGGGCCAGTCGACCCTTCTGGCCGATTCCGGACAGCTGGACAGCGGTATCCAAAACGGTCTGCTGATCGGTGCTCGGATGGTTTTCGATCAGCAGATCCAGATTGCCTCGGTTCAGGCGAAACGGGCAGCGGGCCGCTATACGCAATTCAGCAAGGTCTCGGCCACTTCCTGCCATGTCTGCAACAACGGTAAGCCACCCCTTTGGCAGATCCGCGCCCGCAAGGTCACACATGACCAGTTGGAGCGGCAATTGTACTTTGAAGGCGCGCAGCTTCGCGTGCTTGATTATCCGGTATTCTATTTCCCGTATCTGCGCTTGCCGGATCCGACATTGGAGCGCGCAACCGGCTTTCTTGTGCCGTCGATCCGCAGCACCTCACAACTGGGAACGGGGGTTCAGGTTCCCTATTTCTTCAAGCTGGGCGACCATAAGGATCTGACCTTGACGCCGTACCTGTCGGGCAAGACCACGACGCTGGGGTATCGATATCGCCAGGCGTTCGTGAACGGGCGCATTCAGCTTGAAGGGGCCTATACCCGTGATGATGTCCAGCCCGATCAGGATCGCGGTTATCTGTTCGCCAGCGGTTGGTTCAACCTGAAGAACGATTTCCGGCTGACATTCGCTCTGCAAACCACCTCGGACGACGCCTATCTGGCTGACTACGGGCTGCCGGGCCTGGATCGTTTGCGCAGCGAGATAGCGCTGGAACGGATCAAACGCGACACCGCGTTCAAAACAAGCCTGATCCATTACAAAACTCTGCGTGAAAGTGAAAATCAGGACGAAATCCCATCCCGAGTCTTCGACCTGAACTATGAAAAGCGATTCTTCCCTGGCGCGCTTGGCGGCGAAGTGCGGCTGGCTTTTATCGGCCACGCACATGAACGCACCAGCGACGCCGATATCGTTGGCCGTGACATAACAAGGGCAACTGTTGATGCCGAATGGTTGCGAAGCTGGACATTTGCATCGGGCCTTCGCGCGGACGCGACGGTGGGCGCATCGGTGGATACGTTCAATATTCGCCATGACAGCAACTTTCCCAGCAATGTGACCCGCTCGACCCCGCGCGCGGCTTTGACGCTTCGCTATCCGATGACCCGTCGCGAAAAGATCGGCGCGGTTCAGCTTCTGGAACCGATCGCGCAGTTGGGATGGACCAATGTCTCGGACACTGATGTGCCAGATGATGAAAGCACGTTTCAGGAATTCGATCAGGGTAACCTGCTGGCCCTGTCCAGATTCCCTGCGGAAGATCAGCGCGAAGACGGTGCCACCGGGGTCATCGGTCTGAACTGGGCCCGCTATGGTGCAGACGGACAGCAAGCGCTTGTAACGGTGGGTCAGGTGTTTCGGGCGGATGCCGACCCGAATTTCACCCTGACATCCGGGTTGCAGGGCACCACGTCCGACTTGCTGGTGGCGGGGCAAATCACCACGGCTAACGGTTGGTCACTCGGCGGGCGTGGTTTGATCGACAGCGATTTCAGTTTCGTCAAAGCTGAATTGCGCGGCGCCTGGGCATCCGAATTTGCCGGCTTGTCTGGAAGCTATATCTGGCAGGAAGAGGATCCGGCGGAAAACATTGCGGATGAAATCTCGGAAATCTGGCTTCTGGGCCGCTATCAAGTCGACCAGAACTGGCTTACGAATGCCGAGGCACGCTATGATCTGAACCAGTCAGAGCCAATCCGGCTGGGGCTTGGTGTAACCTACCAGAATGAATGTGTTCAGGTTAACATGTCCGTAAGCAGACGCTTTACTTCAACATCCACTATTGAGCCTTCGACAGAATTCGGCTTTACCCTATCGCTGACAGGATACGCCCTTGAAGGCGGTGGTAACACATACAAGAGAAAATGCAGTTGATATCAGGTTTCTCCAGGTTTCTTCGTTCCGGTTGGCACAAACCGGTCACGCCGGCACTGGCCGCCGTTTTCCTCGCTTTTTCAGCGCCGCAGGTCAGCGCCCAGAGCCTGTTCTCGCCAGCGATCCGCGTGAATCAGGATATCGTCACCTGGTACGAACTGGAACAACGCCTGCAATTCCTGAATGTTCTGGGCCTGCCCGGCGGCAATGAAGCTGACGTCAGAGAAGCCCTGATCGAAGAAAAGTTGCGCAAGCAGGCCATGCGTGAAGCAGGCGTGGAAGCTGCGCCGGAAGCCGTACAACTGGGTATCGACGAGTTCGCCTCGCGCGGGCAATTGTCCACCGAACAATTCCTGCAACTTTTGGGTGAGGCAGGCGTCGACCCGGAAACTGTCCGTGATTATGTTGCAGATCAGCTGGCCTGGCGCGACTATATCAGCTCGCGCTATCTGTCGCAGGCCCGTCCGACCGAAGACGAGATTGATCGCGCGCTGGGACAGACCGGTGGCGGCGGTCTTCAGGTTTTGCTGTCCGAGATCATCATCCCGGTGAACCCGCAAACCGTTGCACAGACCGAATTGCTGGCGGAAGAAATCTCGCGACTTGAAACTATCGAAGCGTTTTCAGCCGCAGCGGCGCAATATTCCGGAGCCGCAACGCGCAACGAAGGCGGACGACTGGACTGGCTGAATATCTCCAACCTGCCGCCTGCCTTGCAGCCGGTTATTCTTGGGCTCCAGAACGGCGAGATCACTGACCCCATCAGTTTGCCAAACGCCGTTGCCCTGTTTCAGTTGCGCGGATTGCGCGAGGTGGCGACCGCTGCGCCGCGGATTTCCAAGCTAGATTATGCTGCCTATTACCTGCCGGGTGGTCGCAGCGCCGAGACCCTGGCACGGGCTGCCGCCCTGCGGGAGGAGATCGACACCTGCGATGACTTGTATGGAATCGCCAAAGATCAACCCGTCGAAGTCCTGGACCGTATCGAAGCCAGCCCTTCAGAAGTACCACGCGATTTCGCCGTAGAGCTGGCCAAGCTGGATCGCTTCGAGGTGTCAACAAACCTGACCCGCAACAACGGGCAGACGCTGGTGTTCTTGATGCTGTGCAACCGAGTCCGCGACCTGGGCGAAGACACCTCGCGGGCGGATGTCGCGAATGCACTGGCGCAGCAGCGGCTACAGGCCTTTGCGTCCAGCTTGGTAGAGCAGCTGCGGGCTGACGCCACCATTGTTCAGGAATGACACGCCCGATTGCGCTCAGCTGCGGTGAACCGGCCGGGATCGGCCCTGAAATCGCGGCCAAAGCATGGGCCGAGCTGCGCCAAACCTGCCCGTTTTTCTTTATCGGCGATGCCAGCCACCTGCCCGCTGGCACGCCCATTGCGAAAATCCAATCCCCTTCGGATGCTGTTGCAGTCTGTGATCAGGCCTTGCCCGTTCTGCAACTGAACTTCCCTGCTGCAAACATGCCCGGTCAGCCAGACCCGGCCAATGCCCCATCGGTGATTGATGCCATCGAAACCGGCGTCGATCTTGTGAAAGCCGGGGCAGCGGCCGCTCTGTGCACCGCGCCCATTCACAAGAAGGCCCTGATCGACGGGGCCGGGTTTACCTATCCCGGCCATACCGAGTTTCTGGCCGCGCTGTCGGGCACCCGCCGGGTTGTCATGATGCTGGCCAGCGACCAGTTGCGGGTTGTCCCGGCGACAATCCACATTCCCTTGGCGCAGGTTCCCGCCGCGCTGACGCCCGACCTGCTGCGCGAGACGATCGAAATCACCGCGCGCGGCCTGCGCGACCAGTTTGGCATACAGCACCCCCGCATCGCCATAGCCGGCCTGAACCCCCATGCCGGCGAAGGCGGCAAAATGGGCCGCGAAGAGCTTGACTGGATCGCCCCAATGCTGGCCGATCTGAACCCGGAAGGTGCGACCCTGACGGGACCCCACCCTGCGGATACGCTGTTCCATGCCGCTGCCCGCGCCCGCTATGACGCGGCGATCGCAATGTATCATGATCAGGCGCTGATCCCGATCAAGACACTGGATTTCGACCGGGGTGTGAACGTCACCCTTGGCCTGCCCTTCATCCGCACGTCGCCAGATCACGGCACTGCACTGGATATCGCCGGGAAAGGCATCGCCAATCCAACCAGCCTGATCGAAGCTCTGAAGCTTGCCCAACGCATGGCAAAAGGCTCTTGATCCTTCATCTGGCTGAAAATATCCCCGCCGGAGGCTTAAAACTTCTGGCGCTGCCCCTGCGGCCTGCGTCACGGTAATCGGATCATGAGTGCTATCGACAATCTCCCCCCTCTGCGCGAGGTCATCGCCACACATCAACTCTCGGCGCGCAAATCCCTGGGTCAGAACTTCCTGCTGGACCTCAACCTGACCGCCAAAATCGCCCGTCAGGCTGGCGATCTTGCAGAATGCGACGTACTGGAAATCGGCCCCGGTCCTGGTGGCCTCACCCGAGGGCTCCTGTCCGAAGGCGCACGCAAGGTCGTGGCGGTTGAAAAAGACACCCGCTGCATCGCCGCCCTGAACGACATCGCCGCCGCCTATCCCGGAAGGCTGGAGGTCATCAATGGTGACGCGCTCGAGATCAACCCGCTGGAACACCTGACCCCGCCAATCCGCATCGCAGCCAACCTTCCATACAACGTCGGCACCGAACTGCTGGTACGCTGGCTGACACCCCCGGAATGGCCCCCCTTCTGGCAGAGCCTGACGCTGATGTTCCAACGCGAAGTGGCCGAACGCATCGTGGCCCGGCCGGGCAGCAAGGCGTATGGCCGCCTCGCCATCCTTGCCCAATGGCGGGCCGAGGCGCGTATCGCCATGTCCCTTCCCCCCGGCGCCTTCACCCCTCCGCCCAAAGTCTCCAGCGCGGTGGTCCACCTGACCGCCCTGCCAGAACCGCGCTATCCTGCTGACGCCGCGACCCTGTCGCGTGTGGTGGCCTCTGCCTTCAATCAACGCCGCAAAATGCTGCGCGCCTCGCTCAAAGGCGTTGCCCCGGATATCGAGGATCGCTTGCGGGCCGCAGGTATCCAACCCACTGAACGGGCCGAGCAGGTTCCGCTTGAAGCGTTCTGTGCCCTGGCGCGCGAAATCCAGAAACCCTGATCACAAAAAAGCCCCGAGGCTTGACCTCGGGGCTTTGCAAGTTCTGATGCCGGCTTATTCAGCCGCTTCCGGTGCGTCGCCATCCGTTTTGGGCGCATCTTCAGCCGCTGGCGCCGGTTTGGGTTTGCGTGCCCGCGGTTTGCGCGCAGGCTTTTCCTTCTTCTCAGCTGCCGGGGCTTCGGCCCCTTTGCTTTCCGGTGTCTCGACCAGACCGCTTTCCGGAGCAGCGTCCGGTACCGCGAAATCCATTACGTCCGGCTGCGGCGCTTCGGCGGGATCGGCCTGCCGGGCCGCTTCACGTTCCTGGCGCTCAGCGCGCTCACGATCACGCTCGGCCTGGCGTTCGCGGTTCTGGCGTTCCTGCTCTTCGCGGCGCGCTTCAATCTCGCGCTGCGCCTCACTCAGCATGCGCAGGTAATGTTCCGCGTGCTGTTGGAAGTTTTCCGCCGCAACGCGGTCGTTTGACAGCTGAGCGTCACGCGCCAGCTGATTGTATTTATCAATGATTTGCTGCGGCGTGCCACGCACCTTGCCTTCAGGACCCGAGCTGTCAAAAACCCGGTTTACGACGTTACCGCCGGAAGGGCGATTGCGGTTGTTCTTGGCCCGCGAGCGGGATTTGGAAGATCTCATCTTACTTTACGTCAGCCTTATCAATGCGCTGTCGCTCAACCCGTGTTTTGCACTGCTCTGAGGCGTTTGCCGTGACGGGATGTCGACTTTTTTGGGCTTGGCGTCAGGGGTGCGCTGCAACAGCGTCAACCTCGCCGACTAATCCTGAGTAAACATGTCCTGACCGTGCAGACAAGAGGAATCTCGAATTTTCACACGCTTTTTTACTCGGGGCAGCGTTTTTTGGCCTCAGACACCAGTTTCAACCCGGCATCTTCGCGCCGACAACCCGGTCACGCCCGTCCAGATCGGGGATTACGCGAATATCCGCCAAACCCGCCGCATCAAACAAGGCAGACACCAGATTTGCCTGTGTCGGGCCAATTTCCACAAGTATTCGCCCGCCTGGCAGCAGGTAATCCGGGGCCGAGGCCGCAATCTGCCGATACGCGCCCAGCCCGTCCCCTTCATCGGTCAGCGCGATGCGCGGCTCGTGCTCCCGCACTTCGGGCGAAAGATCCTCCATTTCGGTTACGGAGATATACGGTGGGTTGGAAACAATCAGGTCAAACTGGCCTTCAATGTCTTCGAACCAGTTTGACTGCGCAATCTCGGCTCGTCCTTGCACCTTGTGGAGCACGGCATTGGCGCTGGCCTGAAGACATGCGGCTTCACTCAGGTCGACCCCAAGGCCCGAAGCGCTGGTGCGCTCCGCAAGCAGGGTGACCAGAATGCAGCCCGACCCGACGCCAAGGTCCAATACATGGTCGAAAGGTTCGCTCAGCGCGGCCTCGATCAGGGTTTCAGTCTCGGGGCGTGGGTCCAGAACATCGGAACTGACGCGAAACCTGCGCCCATAGAACTCGCGTTCGCCCAGCAGATGAGACACCGGCACCCGAATGGCGCGTAGGGAAACCAACTGGTCATAGCGTTCCGCGATTTCGGGTTGCAATTCTTCCGGGGCAATCAGTGTCACCCGGCTGGCTTCTATCCGTGCGGCATGGGCCAACAACAGGCGCGCATCCCGCGCCGGGTCATCCACGCCTGCGGCCCTCAGACGCGCGGTTGCGGCCACCATGGCCTGCGCTGCTGTTTGCAGCCCCATCATAGCGCCATCTCGGCCAACAACCGGGCCTGATCATCCGCCGTCAGCGCGTCAATCACTTCGTCCAGATCCCCCTGCATCACCTGATCCAGTTTATAGAGCGTCAGGTTGATCCGGTGATCCGTCATCCGCCCCTGTGGGAAATTATAGGTGCGAATGCGTTCCGAACGATCCCCCGATCCCACCTGGCTGGCGCGATCCGCTGAGCGTTCGCTGTCGATCCGCTGCCGCTCGAGGTCATAAAGCCGCGTTTTCAGCACCTGCATGGCGATCTCGCGGTTGCGATGCTGGGACTTCTCGGAGCTTGTGACCACCAAGCCCGTCGGAATATGCGTGATCCGCACCGCCGAGTCGGTGGTGTTCACGTGCTGCCCGCCCGCGCCGGAACTGCGCATCGTGTCGATACGGATGTCATTGGCGTCTATCTGGATGTCGACATCCTCGGCCTCGGGCAGTACCGCCACCGTCGCCGCCGAGGTGTGGATGCGCCCGCCGCTTTCGGTTTCGGGCACGCGCTGCACACGGTGCACGCCGGATTCGTATTTCAGCCGGGCAAAGACGTTGTCGCCCTTGATATGGGCCACCACCTCTTTGATCCCGCCCAGATCAGAAGCCTGTTCTTCGATGATCTCGAACTGCCACCCGCGGGCCTCGGCATAGCGTTGATACATACGCAACAGATCGCCCGCGAACAAAGCGGCCTCGTCCCCGCCGGTACCGGGGCGAATTTCCAGCATTGCCGGCCGCGCATCCGCCGCATCCTTCGGCAGCAGCGCCAGTTGCAGCGCGTGTTCCGCCTCGGGGATGCGCGATTGCAGGTCCGGAATTTCCTCTTCGGCCAATTCCTTCATATCCGGGTCGGCCAGCATCGCCTCGGCCTCAGCCAGGTCTGCCACCAGCTGGCGCCAGGCCATGATCTGATCGACCACGGGCTTGAGGTCGGAATATTCCTTGGCCAAGGCCGCAATATCGCCGCCCGATGCGCCATCCGCCATGGCTGCTTCGAGGTATTGGAAACGCTGGGTGATCTGTTCAAGACGTTCTTCGGGGATCATCCCGGCGGTGTCTATCATCCGAGGGCTTTGGTCAAGGGCCACGTCGTGCTAAGCTTGCTGTCATGAAACGGATTTTGCTTGCCCTGCTGCTGACGTCCACGCCCGTTTTCGCCGATTACATCGGCCCCGACGGCAAGACCCGCGATTGCTATTGCACCGACACGTCCGGGTCTCGCATCGAACTGGGTGAGATGATCTGCCTGCAAGTCGACGGCCGCATGTTCACGGCACAATGCCAGATGTCCCTGAACGTGCCCATGTGGCGCGAGGTGCAGGAGGGGTGTTTATCGTCCGGGTTGCAGAGCGATCCAGTTGATCACTTTGAACAGGATGAGGCGTCCTGAGCGCCGGTAGAACAGTTACATCTGCTCCAACCACCCATCAACCCGAGCCTTGTTCACACCGAAATCCCTGCGGCCAAACCGCAAACGGCCATGGATGCGCAGCGTGTCGCCGTCCTGCTGAACAGTGGTATAGTCGGGGAAACCGATCCATTTCGTGCGAGTGACATAGGTGATCATGCCCTCATCGACCGAACCTGCCAAAACCGAGGTGCGCGGCGTGGCGCGGGCGATCCGATCGAGCTTTTGCAACCCTTCCGGGCCGGTTGCAACAACGCGCAGAACGCCACCCGGCAAGTCCTGATCAACCTCTGCAACCGGTGCAATATGCCATTGGGCCGGCGCAGACGGGGCCAGCCGGATGTAAGCGCCCAGCCCAAGCACCAGCGCGATCACTGCCCACAGAACCATCTTTTTCATCCCGCTTTACCCTCTTGCAGAAACCCTATGCGGATCAAGCGCCGGGGCAAGCCGTTCCGGGGCGGTTTACCGTGACGTCACCCCCGGCAGGATGCACAGCATCTCGTAGATCAGGTTGGCTGCCGTCAGGGCCGTGTTGCCGGACGGGTCATACGGAGGTGAAACCTCGACCAGATCACACCCCACCACATTCACATCCTGCAACGCGTGGATCAGTTGCAGCGCCTGCGGCGTGGTCAGCCCGGCAATCTCTGGCGTACCTGTGCCCGGTGCAAAGGCCGGGTCCAGGCTGTCGATGTCATAGGTGACATAGACCGGATGATCCCCGATGATCTTGCGGATCTGAGAGCCGATCTGCGTCAGGTTCTGCTGCCACAACTCCCAGGCCGGGAACTGGCGGAAGCCCCAATCCCTGGCTTCGGTGAAATCCGAAGCCGCATAACCCGATCCGCGAATGCCGATCTGAAAGGTCTTGTCGGGGACAATCAGCCCCTCTTCATAGGCGCGGCGGAAGACGGTTCCGTGGGTCTCTTTCTCGCCGAACATCTCGTCATTCACATCCGCATGGGCATCCACATGCACCAGAGCCACCGGCCCATGCTTTGCCGCAATGGCCCGCAGGATCGGCAGGGTGATCGAGTGATCGCCCCCCATCGCCACCGGGGTCACGTTCTTTGCCAGGATCGCATCATAGCTTTCCCTGATGATCCTCAGGCTGTCCGCAAGCGAAAAGGTGTTGATCGCCAGATCCCCGATGTCGGCGATTTGCAAGCTGTCGAACGGAGCCGCCGAGGTGGCCATGTTGTAGGGCCTTATCATCGCGCTTTCGCTGCGGATCTGTTTGGGTCCGAACCGGGTGCCCGATCGCCACGAGGTGCCGATATCCATCGGAATTCCCAGAACCGCCACATCCAGCCCCGCCAGCGAGCCTGCCTGGGGCAGGCGCATAAACGTATTCGGCCCCGAAAACCGCGCCAGATCATTGCCGCTGACCGGTTGATTGAATTCAGTCATGCGCGTTGTATCCCCATCCCTTCAACTTTCTTTACCCAGCACATACCGGCAGTATGGCTAACCAATGGTTAATGCGCGTCCAAACGGTTATGTTTTTGCCAGCTTGTTCCACCCCAACAGGCAGACGATCTGCGTCGCCACATGCGCCCCCGCAATCGCCGTGGCGCCGGATGTATCGAACGGCGGAGACACCTCGACCACGTCGCCGCCCTTGATGTTGATCCCGGCGATGTCGCGCAGGATGATCTGCGCCTGAATGGAACTCAAACCACCCCAGACCGGTGTCCCCGTACCCGGTGCAAAGGCCGGGTCCAGCCCGTCGATGTCAAAGCTCAGATAGACCGGGCTGTCGCCCAGAATGCCCTTGATCTTCTGCGCCACGGCAGCGGGGCCGGATTCGTAGACCTCGCGTGCGTCGATGATGTTGACGCCCAGCGTGTCCTCGTTGGTGGTGCGGATTCCCACCTGGACCGAGCGTTTCGGATCCACGATCCCCGACTTCACCGCCTTGTAGAACATGGTGCCGTGGTCCACCCGGCTCATGTCGTCATCGGCCCAGGTGTCGGTATGGGCATCGAACTGCAACAGCGACATCGGCCCGTATTTCTCGGCATAGGCCTTGAGGATCGGAAAGCTGATATAGTGATCGCCCCCCAGCGTGACCGAGGCCACATCCGCCGCCAGAATGGTGCGGATATGGTCGGTCAGCGTGTCTGGAAAGGCGGGAATGTTGGCATAGTCATAGGCCATGTCGCCGTAGTCGATGATCGCCAGCTCGCTGAGCGCATCGAAGGGCCAGCCATAAGGGGCATCGGGCGATTGCAGCGCGCTGGCCTCGCGGATCGCACGCGGTCCAAGACGGGTGCCCGGGCGGTTGGTCACCGCCTGATCAAACGGCACGCCGGTCACGGCGATGTCGGCGCCGGTCAGGTCCTTGGTGTACAGCCGGCGCAGAAACGAGGTCGCCCCGCCAAAGGTGTTTTCATAGGACAGCCCTTTGAGGTCCGGATTGGTGAATGCCTCATCCACCTGGTTCTTTGCGTCTTCCAGTGCCATTTCGCTCTCCCATCAGCCCAACGGCTGCGCCTTTTCCACGATCCGAGCGAAGAACGATGCCCCCACCGGCGCGATATCATCATTGAAGTTGTATTTCGGATGATGCAGCCCGGCACCCTCACCCTGCCCCAGGAACAGATAGGCCCCCGGCCGCGACTGCAACATGTATGAAAAATCCTCGGCCCCCATGTCGCGTCCCATAGTGTCGACCACCCGCTCAGGCCCCGATACTTCGCGCGCGACGGCCGCGGCAAAGGCTGCCTTTTCGGCATCGTTGATCGTCGCCGGATATCCCACCTGATATTCCAGCCGTGCCTCGACACCGTAAGACGCGGCCTGCCCCTGAACGATCTGCTCCATCCGCTCCATCACCATTTTCTGCACCGAAGGATCGAATGTACGAACCGTGCCGTTCAGATAGGCGGTGTCCGGGATCACGTTGTTCACCGTTCCGGCATGGATCTGAGTGACCGAAACAACGAGGTCTTCCACCGCATAGTGGTTGCGGCTGACGATGGTCTGGATTGCCTGCGCAATGCCGCAGGCCGCCATGACCGGGTCACGGGTCTGATGTGGCATGGCGCCATGGCCGCCGACGCCTTGGATATGAATCTCGAACGTATCGACCGCCGCCATGATCGGCCCCGGCGTCGTGTGGAACGTACCTTCCGGGTTTCCCGGATCGTTGTGGATGCCATAGACCTCAGAGATCCCGAACCGCTCCATGATGCCTTCTTCGACCATGACGCCCGCGCCGCCGCCCTCTTCTTCGGCCGGTTGAAAGATCAGGGCCACGCGGCCGCTGAAATTTCGCGTCTCGGCCAGATACCGCGCCGCGCCCAGCAGCATTGTGGTGTGCCCGTCATGCCCGCAGGCATGCATCTTTCCGGGATTCTTAGATGCATAGTCGACGCCTGTTTCTTCGGTGATCGGCAATGCATCCATATCCGCACGCAGGCCAATGGTCGGGCCGTCGCCCTGCCCGTTGATGATCGCGACCATCCCGGTCTTTGCGATCCCTTCATGCAATTCATCAACCCCGAATTCACGCAGACGCTCGGCCACAAACGCGGCAGTCTCAAAGCACTCGAATTCCAACTCGGGTATCGTATGCAGATATTGGCGCCATCTGGTCATATCGGCAGAGAAATCGGCAATTCGGTTGACGACGGGCATCTGGGGTGGACTCCTGATCGGGACTGCGGGATGGATGCATCTGACACCGGAATGAAAGGGTTCGCAATGGCCGATAATCCTCTGATCCATGACAGTGACGCAGGGATCGAACGTCTGCTGGAAATCATGCGCCGCCTGCGTGATCCGCAAACCGGCTGCCCGTGGGATATCGAACAGGATTTCGCCACCATCGCGCCCTATACGATCGAAGAGGCCTACGAGGTCGCCGACGCCATCGAGCGCGAGGCCTGGGACGAGCTGAAGGGCGAGCTGGGCGATCTGCTGTTCCAATCCGTCTTCCACGCTCAAATGGCGGAAGAAGCGGGATATTTCACCTTTCAGGACGTGGTTCGCACCATGTCCGACAAGATGGTGGCCCGGCATCCGCATGTCTTCGGTGACGAATCCCGCGACAAATCCGCCGAACAGCAGACCAAGGACTGGGAAGCCATCAAGGCCGCCGAACGTGCGGGCAAGGAACAGAAAGGCGCGCTGGACGGTGTCGCCGCCAACCTGCCAGCCCTGCTGCGGGCGCATAAGCTGCAAAAGCGGGCCGCGCGCGTAGGGTTCGACTGGCCCGATGCCAGCCACGTTCTGGCCAAGATCACCGAAGAAGCCGCCGAACTGGAAGAGGCGCGTGACAAGATGGACGCGGATGCGCTTGAGGATGAGTTCGGCGATCTGCTGTTCGTGATGGTCAATCTGGGCCGCCACCTGGGTATCGAACCCGAATCCGCCCTGCGCCGCACCAATGCCAAGTTCACCCGTCGCTTTGAACAGGTCGAGGCCCGGCTGGCCGAACGGGGAAAGACCCCCTCGCAAAGCGATCTGGCCGAGATGGATGCGCTCTGGGACGAGGTCAAAAACGAAGAGCATCGCGCCAACGGCAAACTCCCGCCGGTTGACGTCATGGCCGCACCCAGAAACGGGTAGACAAGGCACCCGACACTTGCGAGTGTCCCACCTTCACGACCACCGGAGACACCCATGCCCCCTCGCAAGATCATCATCGACACCGATCCCGGACAGGACGATGCCGTCGCCATCCTGCTGGCGCTGGCCAGTCCGGAGGACATCGAGGTTCTTGGCATCACGGCGGTCGCAGGCAACGTGCCCTTGGAGTTGACCGCCAAGAACGCTCGGATCGTGTGCGAACTGGCGGGCCGGACCGACATACCTGTCTATGCGGGCTGCGACAGACCGTTGAACCGCCCGCTGGTCACGGCCGAGCATGTGCATGGCAAGACAGGTCTGGATGGCCCGGACCTGCCCGATCCGCAGATGCCGCTGACCGAGGGGCACGCGGTGGATTTCATCATCGACACCCTGCGCGCTGAAGAACCGGACACGGTAACACTTTGCCCGCTGGGGCCACTGACAAATATCGCGACCGCGTTCAGCAAGGCTCCGGACATAGTGGACCGGGTACAGGAAATCGTTTTGATGGGCGGAGCGTATTTCGAGGTCGGCAACATCACCCCGACAGCTGAATTCAACATTCACGTCGATCCAGAAGCCGCTGATATCGTTTTTAAATCAGGCAGACCTATCGTGGTCATGCCGCTGGATGTCACGCATAAGGCGCTGGTCACCCAACCCCGCAATGATGCGTTCCGTGCGCTGGGAAACAAAGTCGGAATCGCTGTCGCCGAGATGACCGATTTCTTTGAGAGGTTCGACAAGGAAAAATACGGCAGCGCGGGTGCGCCTTTGCACGACCCTTGCGTGACCGCCTATCTGATCCGGCCCGAGCTGTTTTCAGGCCGTCATGTGAATGTCGAGATTGAAACCCAGTCCGAGCTGACAATGGGCATGACCGTCGCCGATTGGTGGGGCGTAACCGACCGCGCGCCCAATGCGCTGTTCATTGGGGAAATCGACGCCGACGGCTTCTTCAATCTTTTGACGGAAAGGTTGGCAAGATTATGAGCGCCGCCCTGCGCCTGGCGCGCCTCGAAGACCTGGATCGTCTGATGGCACTGGTCACCGCCTTCCATACCGAGGCCGGATTGACGCAAGACCCGGACCAGACCCGAAATGCTCTGACACCCCTGCTCGAGGGTATTCCCCATGGCTGTGTCTATCTGATCGGCCCCGGACGGGCGCCGTTGGGCTACATCATTTTGACCTTCGGCTGGTCCGTCGAATTCGGCGGGATGGACGGTTTCGTGGACGAAATCTATATCCGACCCGCTGTTCGCGGCCGCGGCATCGCGACCGAAGTTCTGCTGGCACTGCCCAAAGCTTTGTCCGAAGCCGGGCTGACTGCCCTTCATCTGGAAGTCGACCGACACAACGAAGCCGCTCAGAAAATCTATCTGCGCACCGGGTTCAAACCACGCGACAGATATATGCTGATGAGCAAGTTGCTTTAACGAGACTCGCCGCGGAAGATATTGGCCGGGTTCATGTCCTGTACCGGGTCATTCGCCGAGACCGGGTCTCCGGTAATTGGGTAGGTTCCCGGACCCGCGCAGGCGGAAAGAACTGTGACGGAAGCTGCTGCGATTACCAGAAGGAATTTGGATACAGACATCGTGGTCTCCTTTCTGCAATGCATCCAGATTAGATCACGTGCCTGTGATTTACTTAGTAACAAGTTCACACATAATGTGATTTTTGCATTCTTTTTTGATACAAAAGGGCCATTGCAATACGCCTGCGAAACAAAAACCATTGAAATGATTGCGTAATCCGGATCACACCTCTTTCGCGAAAAGATCCAAGATTTCTTGAAAACTTTCAACTTCAACTGCAAGCAGGCCCGGCAATCTTAAACCCAAAGAAGGATCGAACCAGAGAGGTTCAATCAAGGGTGGATATCAGCTGAAGTCGTGTTTCCCGCCGCAACTTTCACCGGGATCGTCCGGAAGATGCTGGTTCAAGGCCCATTAAACGCTTGAATCCAAGAGGTCCGAAGGGTCAACAACGCCAATTGATCAATCACAGGGGTTACGGCGCGGGCGGCGGAACGACCGCTTGACGGATCAGAGACCGGACTTTGAAAAATGGGGGCCGTTGGCCCCCAATTCCATGCTTATTTCAGGATCGACGCGCCGGCGTATTCGGCCACTTCCCCCAGCGACTCCTCGATGCGGATCAGCTGGTTGTATTTCGCCAACCGGTCCGATCGTGCAAGCGAGCCGGTTTTGATCTGACCACAATTGGTGGCAACCGCCAGATCGGCAATGGTCGCGTCCTCGGTCTCGCCCGAACGGTGCGACATCACGTTGGTGTAGCGCGCGCGGTGTGCCATATCGACGGCGCGCAGGGTTTCCGTCAGCGAGCCGATCTGATTCACCTTGACCAGCATCGAGTTCGCGCAGCCACGCTCGATCCCCTCGGCCAGACGTTCCGGGTTGGTCACGAACAGGTCGTCGCCGACCAACTGCACCTTGTCGCCGATGGCGTCGGTCAGGGCCTTCCAGCCGTCCCAGTCATCCTCGGACATACCATCTTCGATCGAGATGATCGGGTAGTCTTTGACCAGCGCCGCCAGATAGGCAGCGTTTTCCTCGGACGTCAGGGTCGTGCCCTCACCCGACAGAACATATTTGCCGTCTTTGTAATACTCGGTCGCCGCGCAATCGAGCGCCAGATGGATTTCCTCACCCGGCTTGTAGCCCGCCTTTTCGATGGACTTCAGAATGAAATCCAATGCTTCACGGGTCGAGGCGATGTTGGGGGCAAAACCGCCCTCGTCGCCCACACCGGTCGCCAGACCCGCGCCTGACAGTTCCTTTTTCAGCGTGTGGAACACCTCGGACCCCATGCGCACTGCTTCGCGAATGTTCGCGGCGGCGGTCGGCATGATCATGAATTCCTGAATGTCGATCGGATTATCGGCGTGCTCACCCCCGTTGATGATGTTCATCATCGGAACCGGAAGAACGCGCGCCGAAGTACCGCCAACATAGCGATACAGAGGCTGCGTGGTGAAATCCGCCGCCGCCTTGGCCGTCGCCAGCGAGACACCCAGGATAGCGTTCGCGCCCAGACGGCCCTTGTTCTCCGTCCCGTCGAGTTCAATCATCGCCTGATCGATGGCCACCTGCTCGGTCGCGTCAAAGCCCACCAGTTCTTCGGCGATCTCGCCGTTAACGGCAGCAACCGCTTCCAGCACGCCCTTGCCCATGTAACGAGATTTGTCACCATCGCGCTTTTCCACCGCCTCGTAGGCGCCGGTCGACGCCCCTGAAGGCACAGCGGCGCGGCCCATGGTGCCGTCTTCCAGAATCACGTCTACTTCGACCGTCGGGTTGCCCCGGCTGTCCAGTATTTCGCGTGCGTGGATGTCGATGATCGTGCTCATGATACGGGTCCCTGTGACTGCGGTCGGTTGCACGCGTCATAACAGCAACCGGCCAAAAGTAAACCGGTTCCGTTAACGCTAACACGCATATTCACGGACATTTAGGGCTAACAATTCGCTGTTTGCGCCAACAGGGTCAGGCAGGTGCCAATTCGCGCGCCAGACGCCGTTCGCGGACAAAGGTATAAAGACCCGAACCGATGATCAGGGTCGCCCCCGCCATTGTCAGCGCATCAGGGCGTTCACCGAACACCAGCATTCCAGCAAGGATAGAGAACACCAGGCGCGTGTACCGGAACGGCATCAGGGCCGAGGCTTCGCCCACCCTCATCGCAGTGACAATGCCGTAATAGCCCAGCACGCCAAATCCGATCGCCCCAGCATAAGGGCCCGTTTGACCGGCTTGAACCGGCACGAAGGATGCCCCGGACATGACCATCAGAAGCAGGCCGGCCACAGCCACCGCAATATAGGCCTGCATCGCAACAACGGATGAAGCCACGCGTGGGTCCAGCTTGCGGGTAATCAGATCGCGCGCCGCAATTGCGACCACGGACAACACCACAAACAGGGATTCGGGCCGAAAGCCCTCCATCCCCGGGCGGATGATCATCAAAACACCGACAAAGCCGACGCCAATCGCGCTCCAGCGACGCCAGCCGACCTGCTCTCCAAGAAACAGGGCCGCCCCCATGGTGACGACCAGCGGCATGGCCTGAAACACGGCCGCAACGGTGGACAGGTCGATCAGCGACAACGCCGTCACGAACGCCACCGCGCCAAAGCCTTCGGTCGCAGCGCGGATCAATGGCAGGGTTTTCCATGCCACGGGGTCAAAGATCCGCTTTCGGGTGACCACTGACATCGTGGCAAACACGAGCCCGCAAAACACACCCAGAAACACCATGATCTGCCCTGTCGGCACAGAGCCGGACAGGAGCTTGATGAACATGTCCTCAAGTGCAAAGGCCGCCATCGACCCGATGAGCAGCAGGATGCCGTTTACGTTGTTCATTTGCGCGTCCGTTGGAAAGGGCACATCTGGTGCCTGTAGATGCACAACAACCTCAACCAACGGCATCTGGCAAGACAATTCCCGTCACGCCTGATGAATTAAAGTGAGGGCATCAATCGCGTTTCGTGATAGGTCAGTCCTTTTCCAGCGGGACGCCATACAGCTCCAACCGGTGCCCCTTCAGCTTGTACCCAAGCTTCGCGGCGATTCTTTCCTGCAGGGCTTCGATCTCGGGGTCGACGAATTCAATTACCTCTCCTGACTGCATGTCGATCAGGTGGTCGTGATGATCGCGCTCGGCGTCCTCGTACCGGGCCCGTCCGTCGCCGAACTCAAGGCGTTCCAGAATACCAGCCTCTTCGAACAGTTTGACCGTGCGATAGACCGTTGCAATGGAAATGCCTTTGTCCACGGCAGACGCCCGCGCATAGAGTTCCTCGACATCCGGGTGGTCGTCGCTCTGTTCCAGCACCTGCGCGATGACCCTTCTTTGACCGGTCATGCGCAGCCCCTTGGCTTCACAACGCCCAATAATCGTTTCCGACATGATGCCCCTCAGACTTGCTCGGGTGTCTGTCTTAATATGTCTGCGCAGGTTTCGCTACAGGGATTTCACCTCTTGCGACCTTCTGATCTGGCGCGCGTCAGATCGGCCCAGACCGGCAGGTGATCAGATGCGATATGCGCGGGACGTGTGTCGTGAACACCGTGCGCCACGGCCTGTATTCCGCTGCCCAGCGCGATCCGATCCAGCGCGCCCAGGGGCTGCGCGGCGGGAAAACTTGGTCTGGGGGGCAGAAACCGCATTTCGGGGACCAGATGATCCAGAACTGGCTGACGTGACCACTCGTTGAAGTCACCGGCCCAAACAGTCGGCATCTGGTCCATGTCCCAATCGTTCCGCCGAATGTGTAAAATCTGCTGTCGCCGCGACGCTGGCAGCAGTCCCAGATGCATACCCATCACGCGCAAGGGCCCGATATGGGTGTCGAACTCGACCCGAACCGCCCCGCGCGGCTCCAGCCCCGGCAACTCGTGATGCCCTTTTCGGCGGACCGAGATCCCCTCTCCGCGCCAGATCACCGCGTTGCCGTGCCAGCCCAGACTTCCCGCGCCGCCCAGATCGACGATCTGCCATCCCGCCTCATCCAACATGAAATGCGGCAGCGCGGCCGGACGGGGCGGCAGGCGTTTGTCGGCCTCCTGCAACACCACGATATCCGCTTTCATGTTTTCGATGACTTGCAGAATACGCTGGGGCTGACGCCGGAAATCCAACCCGACGCATTTCTGAATGTTGTAGCTTGCGATACGCAGCGTGGACGAAGTTGGCATGAGGGCTTGACCAAATGAATTGACCCTAAAGTGCCATGCCTGACGTGAGGCGCAACCCCTGTGCTCGGTTTCCTGCTGCGACAATTCCGATACGACACCCGCCCCCGGCAATCTGCCTGCTATTTCGGCGATTGAAACGTGACTGATATCAAAGCGAAGGTTCCGCTTGATCCCCGGCCCTGCAACGCTCTATCCCGATGCGGTGACGACAACGCATCGCAGCCAAAGCGGGGCCCGCATGAGCCTGAGCCAGACCCAACCCGACAACAGCACCCGGGCCAGTATGGTTTTGGTGACAGGCGGCGCGCTGTGGGGCCTTTATTGGATTCCGGTGCGGTTTTTCTACGATCAGGGCCTGACCGGCCCGTGGTCAGGGATCGCGATGTACTGCGCGGCCCTGATTGCGTTGATCCCCTTTGTCTGGCCCGACAGGCGCATGCTGGCCCGGCAATGGCGCGATCTGATGCTCAGCGGAATGTTCACAGGGGCTGCATTCAGCCTGTATTCGATCAGCCTTGTTTACACCGACGTCGCCCGCTCGATCCTGTTGTTCTATCTCACTCCGATCTGGGGCACGATTCTGGGCGTCGTATTTCTGAAAGAACGCCTGAGCGTGATGCGCCTTATGGGCCTGATCTGCGGGCTTGGCGGGCTGTTTGTCGTGCTCGGAGACGCCGGATTCGTGCCATGGCCGCAGAACTTGGGCGACTGGTTGGCGCTAGCATCGGGCATATGCTGGGCATTGGGCACACTGGGCCTTTACAAGGCTGGCAGCATGACCATCTCGGGTCAGGTCTTTGCCTTTGTGATTGGCGCGTTGTTGCTGTCGCTTGTCAGCCTGCTGATGCTTGGGGGCCAAACCCTGCCGAACATCACAAGCGAAGAGTCGATCCGCATAGCGGGATACGCGCTGCTGTCGGCCTTTTATGTCCTGCCCATGATCTACATGACCATCTGGCCAGCAACCAAGCTGTCCCCCGCAAAGGTCGGTCTGCTGCTGATGAGCGAGGTTGTCGTTGGCATCGCGTCGGCCGCCGCCCTGTCAGGAGAACCATTTGGCCTGCGGGAATTTCTGGGCGCCACCCTGATCGTCAGCGCTGCGGTGTTGGAAATCCTGCGGAAATAGATGCAGGCCTCGCGTCACGTCCCGCAGAATGTTGCATGGACCACCTCATTTTCGGCCGGAGGACGCCTCAGGTCTTCCGCATCCCCCTGATCCTCGTACGGTCGTGCCAACACAGCGTTCAACCGGTCGAAGGGCGCATAGTCGCCCTGCACCGCCGCCTGGATCATCTGTTCGATCCGGTGATTGCGCGGAATGAATGCAGGGTTTGCGGCGGCCATCACCTCCTGTGGCGTCGCTTCGTGCGCCAACCGTGCGCGCCAGTCTTTTTCGCAGGTGTCAAACGCTGCCGGGTCAAGGAACTGATCCCGCGCCGTGCCGCCGCCCAGCGCCCGGAAGGTATTGGTGAAATCCGCCTGCCCCTCGGCCATGCGCTTCAGAAGATCGGTGATCAGTTCCTGATCGCCCTCGTCTGCGGTTGCCAGTCCGATCTTCGCCCGGAACCGGGACAACCAGTTCTGTTGCAGCAGGTCCGGCATCGCGTGGACGATCTCGGTCGCCTCTTCCACAGCGGCCTCTTTGTCGTCCATCTGCTGGATCAAGGCCGTTGCCAACTGCGCGAGGTTCCACACCGCGATATCGGGCTGGTTCGAATAGGCATAACGACCCATCCGGTCGATCGAGCTGTAGACGGTGTTGGGGTGATACGTGTCCATGAACGCACATGGGCCATAGTCAATGGTCTCACCCGCGATCGAGCAGTTGTCGGTATTCATCACGCCATGGATGAACCCAACGCTCATCCATTGTGCAATCAAACCGGCCTGCGCATCGCGCACCGAACGCAACAGGCCCATCGGCCCTTCTGCCTTGGGATAATGCCGCGCAATGGCATAGTCCGTCAGGCGCTTCAGGCTGTCCATCTGCCCACGCGCTGCAAACACCTGAAAGGTCCCCACCCGCAGATGACTGGATGCAACCCGGGTCAGAACCGCTCCGGGCATCGGGCCCTCGCGAAAGACGGTCTCGCCGGTTTCCACCGCTGCCAAGGCGCGTGTGGTCGGAATGCCCAGAGCATGCATCGCCTCGGACACCACATATTCCCGCAGCACCGGCCCCAGCCAGGCCCGGCCATCGCCCCGGCGGGAAAACGGCGTAGGGCCCGAACCTTTCAGCTGGATGTCCCGGCGCACCCCGTCCTTTCCGACCGTCTCGCCCAGCAACACCGCACGTCCGTCGCCTAACTGCGGGTTGTACTGCCCGAACTGATGCCCGGAATAAAGCTGTGCTATTGGCTCGGCACCTTCGGGAATACTGTTTCCCGCAAAGGCTTCGGCCATGTCCTCGACGTCACCGGGTGAAATCCGCAGCAACCTGGCCAGATCACCGTTGAACGCAATCATCCTTGGCGCGCGCACGGGAACCGGTGACTGCCGTGCAAAGAACGCATCCGGCAGACGGGCATAAGAGTTATCGAAGGGGATTTTCAGGGTCATGTCGTAAACATATCCCTCGGACGCATGAATACCATAGCGGATCACACCGGCCCGTGCATAATCGCACCCAAACACGAGGAACCACATGACCGCACAAGAGATTATCGAACGCTTGAACCTGCAACGGCATCCCGAAGGTGGTTGGTACGCCGAGACATGGCGCGCCGAAAACGAAGGTCGCCCCACCGGCACCTGCATCTACTTCCTGTTGCAGAAAGGCGAAAGCAGCCACTGGCACCGCGTCGATGCAACCGAGATCTGGCTGTACCATGCCGGTGCACCGCTTGTCCTGTCGCTCAGTTCAACCGACCAAGGCCCCGCCACCGAACATGTGCTGACACCTGATCTTTCCTCTGGCGCACCACAATTGATCGTCCCACAAGGCCATTGGCAAGCCGCCCGCAGCACGGGTGATTACACGCTGGTCAGTTGTACGGTCTCGCCCGGTTTCCAGTTCGAGGGGTTCGAACTGGCCGCAACGGGCTTCGATATCCCCAAGGCGTGAGTGTTCACATAACAATCTCTGAAAAGGTGAGTTTACAGACGGTTGCCCATTGATCATGCTGTACACGCAGCCACAGGCGACGGAGTAACGAGTAAGAATGAAGCAGGTCCTGCTGACTGTCTTGTTCTTGTGTCAAAGCGCGGCATTCGCCAGCGCAGAGCCCGCTTGCGCCGAGGCCCGTCTTGCATCCGATCTGACCGGGCCAGAGCTGATCGGGGAAGAAACGGTTGAAGATGCTGACGCGACCGTGACAGTCGATCCTGCGGTGCTGGTTTCCAGGCGTCCTGCCCTGCGACCCTGCAAGTTTCGGCAATTCGAAGTCGGCCGTGAACGAATGCAGGCGCGGGGCGCCGTGTGCGGCGACTGGACCATTCTGGGCGAAACACGCAAGCCCGTCGCCGGAAAGGCCCGCGGATGCGGGATCACGAACCCGGTTCGGGTTTACAAAATATCTGATATCGCACTCAGCCAATTCTCATTAATGGACTGCCAGACAGCGGTCACGCTGAAAACGTGGATCGAAAACACGGCCAAGCCAGCCTTTGCCGATATGGGCGGCGGGCTGAAGGGGATGCGGATCGTTGGCCACTATGCCTGCAAGACCCAGAACAACCAGCCGCGTTCACGCATCTCGGAACATGCGCGCGGAAGGGCGATCGACATATCGACCTTTGTTCTAAAGGACGGAACACAGATCACGGTCCGGGACGGATGGAACAACGCGCAAGGCGCTGTCTTGCGAGAGTTGCACGAAGGCGCCTGCGGCATATTCGGAACCGTGCTTGGCCCGGACGCCGACCGCTATCACGTCGGGCATTTCCATTTTGACACGGCCCGCCGCAAGGGCGCTCCGGTGTGTCGATGAACCTTCGGGTTGCGCCTCTATTTGTCGCTTCGGCTTTTGATCAACAAATTGATCAGCGGCACCAGCAGCGTCGCTGCCGATCCCAAAGGGTTCGATCCAATGCTCTTAACCGCCTGCACGACCTCTTTGGCCTCTGCGGTCATCTCCTCCAATTCGTCTTCAATATCTGCTATGGCCATATCGCGCACCTCGACGGCCGGTGCGACTTCGTCGTCGATATTTCGGCGTCTTGCAATCAGCACCATAAGCCCGGCGAAAACGATGTTTCCAAAGGCCAACAGCGCCGCCGCCGATGCTGGTGACATCGAGCTTTGAAACGCCAAGAACATGGAAACATTCAAAAGCACTACCGCCGACAATGCCGCGATGCCCGCGATGCCCATCAGTATGGTCTGTTGCTGCACCACCCCAAGACGGCGGCGCGCAATCAAACGTTCGGTCCGATAGATCGTAACCAGGTTCTTGCTCAGTCTGCTCATACCCTGCCTCCTAGCCCTGCGCGCGCCCGACGACGTACCCAAGCGAAAACGCAATCAGCAACGCCGTGATCGGATAGTCTTTCTGAAGCCGACCGAACTCCTCGACAACGTCATGCCCCAAGGACTGAACCTGGCTCAGGTCGATCCCGTGGTCTTCCAGCAGCTGCCGGATTTCATCCGACGATTTGGTGCCCTCAGGCGGATCTTCGGAACCCGTTTCCTTTTCGGTCTGCGCCTCCAACGTCGCATTCCGCTTTCGCAACTTCTCCAACTCGGCCTCAAGCTCTGCCTTGGTCGCCATACTGCCATGCCCCTGATCCATCGGTCTGGGCAATCGTCGCACAAAGAGTTGTTTTTTTGAACTGTTTTCCGGATCGGGTTATCCGACCGGGTCCATCGACACCGTACTGACGACCCCGCCACCAACAAGCGCCTTTACGCCGGTGGTTCCGGGACAAGAGGTCGGCAACCCCCGCGCGACGCGCACCGCCAGATAGGCAAACGCCTGCGCCTCAAGCATGTCGCCGTCCAGCCCCACCGCCTCAACCGGTTCGACCGGGCAATCCAGCGACACGCGCAACATCTCCATCAGCACCGGGTTGCGCCTGCCGCCCCCGGTGACCAACACACAGGACGGAGGTTTCGGACAGTGCTCCATCCCCTGCACCACAGCTGCGGCGCACATACCGGTCAGAGTCGCCACCGCGTCAGCGTCATTGAGCTCCTTGACCAAACCGATCATTTCCGAAAAATCGTTCCGGTCCAGGGATTTCGGCGGCATGCGGGAAAAATACGGCTCGGCCAGAAACAGCTCCAGCGCGCCCATTTCCACCGTTCCATCGCGCGCAAGCGCCCCGTCACGGTCCATCGGAAGCCCCAGCCGGGCCTGCATCAGATCATCGACCGGCGCATTGGCCGGGCCTGTATCAAAGGCCAGCAACGCTCCGGGCGCTTCGGGGCCTTCGAACGCCGGATCCACATAGGTCAGGTTGCCGACCCCGCCCAGGTTCAGGAAACATAGCGGCCGGTCCGCACCGAACCATTTGGCACAGGCGAAATGAAAGAAGGGCGCAAGCGGAGCCCCCTCGCCCCCCATCGCCACATCGTCGCTGCGGAAATCCCAGACCACCGGGCGCCCAAGGGCCTGCGTCAGCCCCAGCCCGTCACCGACCTGCAAGGTCCCGCGCCCGCGCGGCTCATGCGACAGCGTCTGTCCGTGAAAACCGATCAGATCCACATCCTCGAACTCGGACAGTGCTTCGGCATGGGCGATTGTCACCATCTCTGCCGCCGCATCGACCTGGGGTCCGTGCCACTGGCCCATTGCTGCCCGCAACACGTCGCGTTCCGCATCCGAATACGCGCGGTATCCACTTTCCCCAAACCCGTAAATCGAATGCCCGTCGGTTTCCACCACCGCGGCATCAACCCCGTCCATGGATGTGCCGGACATTGCGCCCAAAGCCCGGAGCTTTCCGTATTTCGCGATGGTCTGGCCCAAGCCTGCCTCCTGAATTGGCTGTGTCTTTCGCCGCCTCCGGGTCCGGAATTTCACCTTTGGGTTGCAGCCCGGTCAACGTGCCTTCTGTTGGGGCGAAAAGGCAAGCGTTCCGGACCGGCCCGGCAATTTTTTTCTCAGCGCGCGTGTCTGGATCGACACCCTCGACCGCACCCCGCGCCCGAGGTGAAAAGGTGGCTTTTCCTCCCACGCGCTGCCGCCTATACAGTGCCCCGCAACATTAACCCAAAGGGCACGATATGACCTACCACCCCAAATCGGATTTCATCGCCACGATGATCGAGCGCGGCTTTCTCGCCGACTGCACCGATTATCAGGGCCTTGACGACGCGCTGATCAGTGGGTGCAAACCGGCCTATATCGGCTTTGATGCAACGGCCAAGTCGTTGCATGTGGGCAGCCTGATCCAGATCATGATGCTGCGCTGGTTCCAGAAAACCGGCCACCAGCCGATCACCCTGATGGGCGGCGGTACCACCAAGGTGGGCGATCCATCCTTCCGCGCCGATGAACGCCCGCTGCTGGGACCCGAACAGATCGACGAAAACATCGCGGGCATCAAAAAGGTGTTCTCGGCTTATGTCGACTATGACACAGAGGCCGAGAACAAAGCGTTGATGCTGAACAATGCCGAGTGGCTGGACGACCTGAACTACCTCGATTTCCTGCGCGACATCGGGCGTCATTTCTCGGTCAACCGGATGCTGAGCTTTGAATCGGTGAAATCCCGACTGGACCGTGAACAATCACTGTCCTTTCTCGAATTCAACTACATGATTCTACAGGCCTATGACTTCCTTGAGCTGAACCGACGCTATGGCTGCTTGCTTCAGATGGGCGGCAGCGACCAGTGGGGCAATATCGTCAACGGGATCGACCTGACCCGCCGCGTGCTGGATCACGAGATCTATGGACTGACCTCGCCCCTGCTGACCACCAGCGACGGCAAGAAAATGGGTAAATCTCAGGACGGCGCGGTTTGGCTGAACGCAGACATGCGCTCGCCCTACGAGTTCTGGCAGTTCTGGCGCAATACCACCGACGCTGATGTTGGGCGGTTCCTGAAGCTTTACACCGAAATGCCGGTGGACGAGTGCGATCGTCTGGGCGCGCTGCAAGGATCCGAGATCAACGAGGCCAAGATCCGTCTTGCCAACGAGGTGACGACTCTGGCCCATGGTGCGCAGGCCGCGGCGAACGCCGAAGCCACCGCGCGCGAAGTCTTCGAAAAGGGTGGCGTGGGCGGGGATCTTCCGACTCTGACCCTCAGCGAGGCCGAACTGGGTGACGGCATGTCCATCGTGCAGATCATCGTCAAATCCGGCCTCGCCAAATCCGGCAAAGAGGCCAAGCGCCTGATCGCCGAAAACGGTGCCAAGCTGGACGACGCGCCGCTGACCGATGCCGGGCTGATGATCGACGCAAACGCCCTGTCTTCGCCGATCAAGCTGAGCGCAGGCAAAAAGCGCCACGCGCTGGTTCAACTGGGCTGACCCGGCAAGGTTGAAAGACACGAAACTGCAACGGCCACCCAAACGGGTGGCCGTTTTCATTCGGTAAGCCGTGCTTATCTGCGTTCTTTTCCGCCGCCACGACCGGGCCGGTCGCCACTTTCGTCATTGTTGGCGTTATGACCGCGGCCCGGGCTGCTGCCTTCACCGCCATTGCCATGGCCGTTGTTGCCCTTGCCACCACCTTTACCCTTGCCGCCTTTACCTTCGCCTTTGCCTTCACCGCCACCGGATTCACCTCCGCCACCGGATTCACCTCCGCCGCCGGACTCACCTCCACCGCCGGATTCACCTCCGCCGCCAGATTCACCGCCGCCACCGGACTCACCTCCGCCACCGGACTCACCTCCGCCGCCAGATTCACCGCTACCACCAGATTCACCGCCGCCACCGGATTCACCACCGCCACCGGTTTCACCGCCGCCGCCGGACTGGCCGCCACCATTGTTTTCGCTTTCTTCAGACGCACCGCCGGGGCCACTGTCACCGCCTCCGACAGCTCCACCAGCATCGGCGAATCCAGACCCACCGGGTTCAGAGCCGCGGCTTTCACCCCGGTTTTCCGCTGAACCAGACAGGTTTGCCGTCGGCAAATCCGTCAGCAACGCGGCCAGCCCCGGGCATTGCGCCCCGGTTACACTCAAGGTTGTTTCAAAGTCGGCCCGCTTTTGAAGCCTGTCCAGAAAACTCGGGGTTACCTGCACACAATCGCACAACCCGGCATAGTCCCCCGCGTTGGCAAGAGTCCGAGCCGTTTTCCAGTTGCAGGTTTCCGGTGCGGCAACAGCATCGCCAACCATCACCATTCCAATAATAGGCACAGCGACAACTGCACCCAGCATGTGTTTCGTACTTATTACCATAACAGATCCTCCTGGCGGAAAAACACACAAAGGCGCCGCGTTCTTCGCTCACGAACAGGCGCGTTTTCGTGAAGTCGGCATTAAGTATTGTTGAGGATCGGCCGAAACATCGGGGCCAAGGACCTTACCCGCCAACCAGGATCCTGCTTTCTCAAATTTGTGGACACTGACCCCAAAATGCAGTTATTGAACAAGTGTTCATATCCTTGGGAGGAGTTCACCATGCACCTGTCCACCACTGCCGCCCTCATCACCGGAGGCGCATCCGGTCTGGGCGAAGCCACGGCACGCCACTTCGCCTCGGAAGGCGCGCAGGTCACCATTCTGGATCGTGATGCGGATCGCGGCGCACAGGTCGCCGCTGAGATTGGCGGGCATTTCGTGCAGACGGATGTGACCGACGAAGAGTCGGTGGCCGCAGCCGTGCGCCATGGCATGGACAAGATGGGCAAGATCACGGCCACGGTGAGTTGCGCCGGTATCGCCTATGGTATCAAGACTGTCGGCAAGGATGGCCCTCACCCTCTGGATGCTTTCCAGCGTACGATCGACATCAATCTGGTTGGCACCTTCAACGTGTCCCGGCTGGCCGCTGTCGAAATGGCAAAAAATGAACCCGAACCAGATGGGGCACGCGGGGTGATCATCAACACCGCCTCGATCGCTGCGTTTGACGGGCAAAAGGGTCAGGCGGCCTATGCGGCCTCGAAAGGCGGTGTCGTGGGCATGACGCTGCCGATGGCCCGCGACCTGGCCTCGACCGGCATTCGCGTCATGACCATCGCGCCGGGCATTTTCATGACCCCGATGCTGGCGGGCCTGCCCGAAGAGGTGCAACAACAGCTTGCCGCCGACGTCCCGAACCCCGCCCGCCTTGGCGATCCGCAAGAATACGGAAGACTGGCCGGCTTCATCGTCGAGATGGGCTATCTGAACGGTGAGGTCATCCGCATCGACGGTGCCCTGCGTATGCGCTAAACCGGGGCTCATGACCGAGCGGCAGAAAATGGAAGCGGGTGAGTGGTACTGCTGCCTTGACCCGGAACTGGATGCGCTTCGCGCCGAAGCGCGCCGGGCCGTTCATGCCCATAACACATGCCCGCCGGATGCCCGTGGGACCATTGCGCCGGAACTGGCAGCGCTTTTTGCGGGAGTTGGACGGGATTGCTTTCTCGAGGCTCCGTTTCACTGTGCCTACGGAATAAACCTGTCGTTGGGAGACCGCGTGTTTTTCAACGCAGGCTGTGTCGTGCTCGACACCGCGCCGGTGACGATTGGGAATGACACGATGCTTGGACCTGCGGTGCAAATCTATTGCGCCGAACACGCGAAAGATCCTGCCTTGCGCGCGCGGGGGCTCGAAGTCGCCCACCCGGTCAGGATCGGCGAAAACGTCTGGATCGGCGGGGCCGCGATCATCATGCCGGGCGTTACGATCGGCGACAATGCCATCATCGGAGCCGGCAGTGTGGTGACAAAAGACGTTACCCCCGGCGAGACCGTCGTTGGAAACCCTGCCCGGCCTATACGCGCCCACCGATAACCCTGCTCTTCCCCCAATCCGCCAGGGCCTTGTTCACGAGGCGCAGCGCCTGTTTTTTTTGATCAAGCCGCGCCGGGTCAACGTGTCCCCAAGGGGCGCGCGCCCGGGCAAGGTGGATTTCGACTGCGCCGAACTCGAAAGAGACATCGCCTATGCCGAAGAAGAATGCACCCAAAACGACCCGCATGTGGTTGCGGCACATCCCGGTGTCGTTGCCTTCCATGCAATTTGGAACAGCCGCGAACCGTCGCAGACGCATTTGAAGGCGCTTCACCTCACCACTTGAATAAATGTGCTCGACGGGGTCGCAGCCGAAGCAAGCTGAACGAATTGACTCGGATCCGCTGATCCAGTCCCCGGCAAAACCGAAGCAACAGGCGAACTCCGGTTTTTAAGCAGCTTTTTCCACGCCGTCTGATAAGGCGGGCGCAGTTGGCGTCTACTCAGCCTGGGCTTTCTCTTCCAGTGTCAGCCATTCCTCTTCGGCCGCCGACAACTTGTCTTGCCGTTCGACAAGCGCCTCGGTCGCTTTCTGGAACTTGACCGGCTCGCGGGTAAACAGCTCGGGGTCGGACATCAGTTCTTCGAGCTTTGCAATCTCGGCCTCCAGCCGTTCTATCTCGGCCGGCAGCTTTTCCAGCCGGTGCTTTTCGGAAAAGGACAATCCCGACCTGGCTTTTGCCTCCTGCTTCACCTTCGGCTTGTAAAGCTTTGTTTTGCTGCCTTTTTTCTCAGGAACTTCGCCCCGCTGCGCAATATAGTCGGACCAGCCGCCGGCATAGACGGTCGCCCGCCCGTTGCCTTCCATTGCGATGGTCGTCGTTGCAACGCGGTCCAGAAAATCCCGGTCGTGGCTGACCAGCAGAACCGTACCGTCGTAGTCGTCCAACAACTCCTGCAACAGATCCAGCGTTTCGACATCCAGATCGTTGGTCGGTTCGTCAAGTACCAGAAGATTGGAAGATTTTGCCATCAACTTGGCCAGCAGCAACCGTGCCTTTTCCCCACCCGACAAGGATTTGACAGCCGCTCTTGCCTGCCGCTCGTCAAACAAGAATTCCTTGAGATAGCCCACGACATGTTTGGGCTGCCCGCCAACCATCACCTGATCGGCCTTGCCGGAAACCCGCATGTCCGGGTCGCCGGTCAGGCTGTCCCACAAGCTCATCTCGGGGTCCAGTTGCGCCCGGGACTGATCGAACACCGCGACCTCAAGATTGGTACCCAGCGACACCGAACCTTTGTCCGGCGCCACCTGCCCCAGAAGCATCTTCAGCAAGGTCGTCTTGCCGACCCCGTTCGGCCCGACAAAGGCCACACGATCACCGCGCTGCACCAGCAGATCAAAATTCCGAACGATCTGCTTGTCGCCGAACCCTTTGGCCAGCCCTTTGGCCTCGATCACCTTGCGGCCCGATTTTGGCCCGGCCTCCAGCGTCATCGCAGCGGAACCCTGACGCTTGATCTGTGCCGCCTTTTCGGCCCGCAGCGCCTGTAGGGCCCGCACCCGGCCCTGATTGCGTTTGCGCCGCGCGCTGATACCCTCGACCGCCCATTTGGCCTCGGACTTGATCAGACGGTTCAGCTTGTGGCGCTGCTGGTCTTCTTCTTCCCAGATCTTGTCCCGCCAGGCTTCGAACGCGTCAAACCCTTGCTCCTGCCGTCGGACAGCGCCCCGATCAATCCACAGTGTCGCCCGCGTCAGTGCCCGCAAAAAGGCCCGGTCGTGCGAGATCAACACAAACGCCGCTCGGGTCGACCCAAGCTCGCGCTCCAGCCACGCGATGGCTTCGATATCCAGATGGTTGGTCGGTTCGTCCAGCAGCATCAGATCCGGTGCCTCGGCCATCAGCTTGGCCAATGCCGCCCGCCGCCGCTCACCACCCGAAGCAGTCTCAACTGGGCGCGCAGGATCGAATTTCAGCCCCGCACCCGCCCGTTCAACCTTGTAGAGCTCACCCGGCTCCAACCCGCTCGACGCATAGTCGCCCAGGGTGGCAAACCCCTCCATCGTCGGGTCCTGCTCCATATAGCCTACGGATTTTCCGGGCGGCACGACAATTTCACCGCGGTCAGCTTCGACAAGGCCGGCCATCACTTTCATCAGCGTGGATTTGCCCGACCCGTTGCGCCCAACCAGCGCCACGCGGTCACCGGGCTGTACCACCAGATCCAGTTCGGAAAACACCGGTTCGCCCCCGAAAGTCAGGGATATGCCGGACATCTGCAACAAAGGAATTCTCGCCATGCCCGCCAGCTAAACCGGCGGCCACACTGCGTCAACGCCCTGTCTTCACCTTTTCGGAAATACTCATCTTAACCGGCCAATGCCCGCAACAGGCGTTTTCGGGCCGGAGGGATCGCCCCGATTTCAAGCCCTGTGAACACGTGCAACGTGTTCATGTGGCGATCCACAACCGCGTGGTCACTCACCCACCCCCCCATCATCAGATAGGTTCGCAACAGGGGCGGCATGCGCGACATTGCCTTTTTCGCATCCGGCCGGCGCCGCAGACGTGCGGCAAAACGGAACACGTCCGGAGCCTTGACCTGCGGCAACCACCGTTTCGGGGCCAGGTGGCGATGTTTGAGCATCGCAAAGGCATCAAGGTATCGCCCGGTTTCCGTCCCGGCAAAGGACGAACATCCAAACAGCATCTGGACATCGTGTTGATCGACATAGGACGTCATTGCACCCCAGGCGACACGCAGAATGTCGGGATCGTTCAGGCCCGGATGAACACAAAACCTGCCCATCTCGACCATGCGGCCACTGAACCCTTCCAACGAGCTCAGGTCGTAGAACTGTGCTGAATAGCTGCGCCCGATTTCACCGCCATGTTCCATTGTCAGCATCCGAAAGCAGCAGACCAACTGCCCGGCGGATCGCATATCTTCGACCAGGACATGGCTGCATTGCGTGTCGAAATCGTCAATGTCCGGTTGCCGGGTGCCGAATGCCAATGTCCGCAGGCTTTGTGCGGCCCTGATATCCTCGGCCGATTCCGCCAGACGGGCGTGATAGCGCCCTTTGCTCAACATAACTGCCGCCGCCACGGTCGCGTCCTCCATGGGTGCCGACCCACGAGTGTCGGCACGACACCGTTAACACAAGACATGTGACCGCCTTGTGACCAACGCAAGGTTCCGCCGCGATCAGTTGGCGCCAGGAATATTGGCCGGGTTGAAGTTGCCGATATTGCCCAACAGCTGACGCAGGAAGCCTTTGTCCTGAACGTTGGAATCGGTCACCCGGCGTTCAAGCGGAATCACGATGCCGTCTTCCAGGCCAAAACGCTCGATGTTTCTGACGACTCCACGCTGATCAAAACTGATGGCGACCAGTTCGCGCGCCACCACTTCGGGCCGTTTCGGGCCGTAATGGCGCACCCGCGAGCGGACATAGTAATAGCCCGAATCCCGCACGACCCCGGACGCACCCGGTGCGCCGATGGCTTCTTCCACGCTGTCGCGCGTATCGACGCCCACTTTGATTTCGGCCAGTTCCTCGGCCGGAGGCACATAGCCGTGATTCTTGTAGATCGGCGTACAGGCCCCGGCCGCAGCCAGACAGGCAACAAACACAAGCGATTTCGTCGCTGGTTTCAACCGGTTCACTACCTTCAACATGCACACCCTCTTGCCTTGGCCTCTTGCGGCTTCTATCCGATTACAGAAACCGCTGCCACGGTTCAACACATAGAAAGGCTCACGAATGGGCAACGTTACATCATTTCGGGTGGCTGACCTGCCCCAGAACGCCCCGACACCCTTTGAACTGCGCCCCGCAAGCGCCGCATTGGATGAGATCAGGCAGGGTCTGGGGCTGCTGGGGCTGCGCAAACTCAGCTTTTCCGGCGAGCTTCGCGCACAAGGCAAGCGCGACTGGGTTCTCAACGGCAAACTCGGTGCAACCGTGATCCAACCCTGTGTCGTGACGCTCGAGCCGGTCACGACCCGGATCGACATTCCCGTGCACCGCACCTTTCTGGCCGATTGGACCGACCCGGATCAGCCCGAGTTCGAAATTCCCCAGGATGACGAATCCGAGCCCTTGGGCCCGGAAATCGACCCCGCATTGGTGATGGTCGAGGCGCTGTCGCTGGCTCTTCCGCAATACCCGCGCAAGGAGGGGGCGGAACTGGGTCAGGCAGACTATACCGAACCCGGAAAACAGGCGATGACCGATGAAAACGCCAAACCTTTCGCCGGATTGGCGGGATTGCGCGATACGCTCAAAAAAGACGAGTGACAGAGCGCAGATTTCCTGTCATAGCAGGCGGTCAGAAAAATCGCTTGAACATACCGAGAATCGCAGTATTTTCGCGCGCTCATCGGATTTTGGGTTGGACATTGCGGGGCCCGTCGCCTAAACGCGCGTCAAACCACGATAAACGAACTACGAAACCCGGGTCGGCAGCGATTCTGCGACCCCTAGTCAGACAAAGGTTGAGACCATGGCCGTCCAACAGAACAAAGTTTCCAAGTCGCGTCGCAACAACCGCCGCGCACACGACGCTCTGGTTGCTGCAAACCCGAACGAATGCCCGAACTGCGGCGAGCTGAAGCGCCCGCACCACGTATGCGCATCCTGCGGCCACTATGATGATCGCGAAGTCGTCGCTCAGGCCGATGAAATCGATCTGGACGAAGACGCAGCCTAAGCCTGATCGAGCGCAGACCAAGGCATGACTGAACAGCCCACGCACGCCGGACGGATAACCATCTCGGTCGACGCTATGGGTGGGGACGCAGGTCCCTCGGTCGTTGTTGCCGGTCTTGCGAAATCGGCCGACAAGAACCCGGATATCAGGTTCTTGCTGCACGGGCCCGAACAGGTATTGCGCAAGCTTGTCGCCAAACGGCGTGTCCTTGAGGGGCGCGTCGTTTTTCGTGATTGCTCGGGCGTGGTCACGATGGAGGACAAGCCCAGTCAGGTCGTGCGCAACGGCAAAGAGACCTCGATGTGGTCCACGCTGGAAGCAGTACGCCAGGGCGAAGCCCATGGCGCGGTGTCCTGCGGCAATACCGGCGCGCTGATGGCCCTGTCGATGATGCGCCTGCGCAAACTGCCGGGCGTGAACCGGCCGGCCATCGCGATACTGTGGCCCTCGCGCAACCCTCAGGGGTTCAACGTGATGCTGGATGTCGGCGCAGATGTGCGCGCCGACGCCAAGGATTTGCTGCAATACGCCCTGATGGGCGCCTCTTATGCGCGCAACGGTTTGGCCCTGAACCGCCCTCGGATCGGGCTGCTGAATGTCGGCACCGAAGAACACAAGGGGCGCGCCGAACTGAAAGAGGCGCACTCGATGATCGCGGGCTTCGCGGAACAGGCGAATTTCGATTTCGTGGGTTTCGTCGAAGGCAGCGACATCCCCGGTGACAAGGCGGATGTCATTGTAACCGATGGCTTTACCGGCAATGTCGCGATCAAGACCGGCGAAGGCACGGCAAGCCTGATCGGTGACCTGCTGCGGCAGGCGTTCAAATACTCTCCCTTATCCCGATTGGCCTCGATTCTGGCCATCACGTCGCTGAACCGTTTGAAGAAACGGATCGACCCGCGACGCGTGAATGGTGGCGTGTTTCTGGGGCTGAACGGCACCGTGGTGAAATCCCACGGCGGCGCTGACGCAACAGGCGTGTCAGCTGCGATCAAACTGGCCTTCACCCTGGCGCAGTCCGGCTTTTCCGAAAAATTGGCTGCGCGGGTTGCATCCACTGCCCAGCTTGCACAAGATGCCGCGCAATCAGCGCCGCAAACAGATAAATAACAAAAAAGGCAGTACCGGAAAATGGCAGGCCGTTCAGTTGTAGTAGGTGTCGGGCATTATTTGCCTGAACGCGTTGTTCCCAATTCCGAGTTTGAAAAAACCCTGGACACGAGCGACGAATGGATAAAGACCCGCTCGGGGATCGAACGCCGCCATTTTGCTGCCGAGGACGAGACGACATCCGATCTGGCCACCAATGCCGCCCAGGCCGCGCTGGCCGACGCGGGCCTGACGGCGGATGATATTGACGCAATCGTACTGGCGACTTCAACGGCGGATCTGACCTTTCCTTCGGCTGCCACCATGGTTCAGGCACGGCTGGGCATGACCAAGGGTTTTGCCTTTGACGTGCAGGCTGTTTGCGCCGGATTCGTTTTTGCACTGTCCAACGCGAATGCGCTGATTGTTTCCGGTCAGGCCAAACGCGTGCTGGTGATCGGGGCCGAGACTTTCTCACGGATCATGGATTGGACCGATCGGTCCACCTGCGTTCTTTTCGGCGATGGCGCCGGTGCAGTGGTGCTGGAGGCCCAAAAGGGCACAGGCACCGCCGAGGACCGCGGTATTCTGGCAACCGACCTGAATTCGGACGGGCGCTACAAGGATCTTCTCTATGTCGATGGCGGTGTTTCGACCCAATCCACCGGGCATCTGCGTATGCAGGGCAATCAGGTTTTCCGTCATGCCGTTGAAAAGCTTACAAAAACAGCGGAAACAGCGTTGGAACGAGCGGGGCTGAGCAGTTCGGACGTTGATTGGATCGTGCCGCATCAGGCCAACATCCGTATCATTCAGGGCACCGCCAAGAAAATGAACCTGCCGATGGAAAACGTGGTTGTGACCGTTCAGGATCACGGAAACACGTCGGCCGCATCCATCCCATTGGCCCTGTCCGTGGGCAAGCAGCGCGGACAGATCAAGCCGGGTGATCTGATCGTGACCGAAGCCATTGGCGGCGGTCTGGCCTGGGGCGCGGTGGTTCTGCGCTGGTAACCGGCGCAAACCGGCTTACACAGCCGCCCGCAATTCATTGATATTGACAGCGAATTTGCCATACCCATATGCTTCAATAGCAACAGGGGAATTAGCATGGGCGACAAAACACTGACTCGAATGGACCTGAGCGAAGCCGTCTTTCGTGAGGTAGGTCTGTCACGAAACGAAAGTGCGCAGCTGGTTGAAAGCGTTCTGAACCACATGTCCGACGCCTTGGTGCGTGGTGAACAGGTGAAGATCTCGTCTTTCGGTACCTTCAGTGTTCGCGACAAGACCGCCCGTGTCGGTCGCAACCCCAAAACTGGCGAAGAAGTCCCGATTCAGCCGCGCCGTGTGCTGACTTTCCGCCCGTCGCATCTGATGAAAGATCGCGTCGCAGCCGGGAACCGCAAGTAAGTTCAGGACGTCCAGGTTATGAGTAAGTCCCCCGATGCCTTTCGCACCATAAGCGAAGTTGCGGACTGGCTCGGTGTTCAGGCTCATGTTCTGCGATTCTGGGAAAGCCGGTTCACGCAGGTAAAGCCCGTCAAACGCGCAGGTGGACGCAGGTATTATCGCCCGAATGACATGCGTCTGTTGGGCGGGATCAAAAAACTGCTGCACGAAGACGGAATCACGATCAAAGGTGTCCAGCGTATCCTGCGCGAACAAGGCGTCGCACATGTCGCGGCGCTGTCCCCTTCCCTGGATGACCTCGGCGCGGCCCCGATTGCGCCTGCCCAGGACACCGTGGTGCCGTTCGAACCAAAGCCCGCCGCCGCCACGAAACAGATTCGCATGGATCTGCGCGACCCGATCCAGCCAACCGGTAAGGACGATGCGCAGACAAACGCACCCGCCTCTGACGCTTCACAGCCCGAGCCAGAGCCCGAACTGGACGCCGCGCCCCTGATGGGGGGAATCGCGTCGCTTGCGTGGAATCAGACAGATTTTGATGACGACCTGCTGCGGCGCATCGCTCCGATTGCGAAAGATCTGCGCCGCTGGCTGGACCGGGTTGAAACACAGGCAACGGGTTAGGACAAAAGGCATTGATTTCCTCTTGCCCCTGCCGGGAAAATCTTTATGAACACCCCAACGTCGGGCTATGGCGCAGCCTGGTAGCGCGTCCGTCTGGGGGACGGAAGGTCGCAGGTTCGAGTCCTGCTAGCCCGACCAAATTACACCGACGTTTATGGCATACAGGCCAGATCCCGCTCTGGCACCAGGGGGGATCGAGATGACAGGTGTTTGCCCGAACCAACAGCTAGAGGCGATGATCGCGCGCGGTGAGATCACCGCTGAACCAGAGGTTCTGCCTGCCCAGATTCAACCTGCCAGCCTTGATTTGCGACTGGGAACAGTGGCTTACCGTGTACGCGCCTCGTTTCTTGCGGGCGAAGGCCGGACTGTCACGGATCGCTTGACCGAGTTTGAGATGCACCGCATCGATATCTCGGATGGCGCGGTTCTGGAAAAGGGCTGCGTCTATCTGGTGCCCCTGATGGAATCGCTTGCCCTGCCCGACAACATGAGCGCCGTGGCCAACGCCAAAAGCTCGACCGGGCGACTGGACCTTCTGACGCGGACGATCACCGATGGCGGCACCGAGTTCGACCGCGTTCCCGCAGGTTACACAGGCCCGCTTTTTGCCGAAATCTGCCCACGCTCGTTCTCGGTTCTAGTTCGTCCCGGGATGCGTCTGAACCAGCTTCGTTTCCGCCAGGGTCAGGCCGTGTTGTCCGATGCGGAACTGAGGTCCTTGCATGCGCAATCTCCGCTTGTGGACGGACCTGCCGTCATTCAGGACGGTCTGGGCTTTTCGGTCGACCTGCAACTGCCCGAGACCGATCTGGTGGGCTATCGCGCCAAACCGCATACCGGGGTGATCGATCTGGATCGAATCGGTGAATACGACCCGCAGGACTATTGGGAAGAGGTGCGCACCAAAGATGGTTCCATCATCCTGGACCCCGGCGCGTTCTATATCCTTGTCAGCCGCGAGGCGGTGCATATTCCACCGATGTACGCGGCTGAAATGGCGCCTTATCTGGCGATGGTTGGTGAGTTCAGAGTGCACTATGCAGGCTTCTTCGATCCCGGTTTTGGCCATGCCGCTGCCGGGGGGGCCGGTTCCCGTGGCGTGCTTGAGGTACGCTGCCACGAAGCGCCATTCGTGCTGGAACACGGACAGGTCGTCGGACGTCTGGTCTATGAGAAAATGGCTGAAATGCCGACCCAGCTTTATGGTGCGGGCATTGCCTCGAACTATCAGGGTCAGGGCCTGAAACTGTCAAAGCATTTCAAAGCCGCAAGCTGACCCCTAGAACTTCATGAACCTGCGCATTTGACGGGTCACGCGCTGTGCCTGCCTGAGGTTCTGCGCATGTCTCGGTGCGCTGGTTTTTCCGGGCCCATTCGATGTGCCGGGTCCGCCGCCCTTTCGGCTGGCCAGATCGATACCCTTGTTCACACCTTTGTTGACCAGACGGCGCATGACCTGACGCACAATCATGTCGATGATCCGGTTTGCATTCATCGCTCAACTCCGTGTCCTCTCGCACAAAGATAGGCGCTTTATGCGGCAACAAAAGGGCTGTTCGATCACTCTTCTTCGAACAACTCGCTCTGGTCTTCGTCAACTTCGTCCTCGCGCCCTTCCCCCAAAGGGATCGCACCCGGAGGAGGCCGATTCTCCAACAATCCCGCGGCGCGCAGCTCTTTCAGGCCCGGCAGATCGCGCGCGTTTTCCAGGCCAAAATGATCCAGAAACTCAGGCGTCACCACAAACGTAACCGGACGACCCGGTGTCATGCGGCGGCGGCCCAGCTTGATCCACTCCATCTCAAGCAACTGATCGATGGTCCCGCGCGAGACCGACACGCCCCGGATTTCCTCGATCTCGGCCCGTGTGCAGGGTTGGTGATAGGCCACGATAGCCAGAGTTTCGATCGCAGCGCGGCTGAGCTTGCGCGTCTCGACCGTTTCCTTCTGCATCAGAAAGCCCAGATCAGGGGCCGTGCGGATGGCCCAGGTATCCCCTACGCGCACAACGCGCACGCCACGCCCCTCATACCGTTTCTGAAGCAATTCAACTGCTTGCGCCGCGTCGCTGCCATGGGGCATCCGCGCCTCAAGATCCGCAATCGTCACCGGCTCGGCGCTGGCGAACAGAACGGCTTCGACCATACGCTCCTGCTCTGCCAGCGGAGGCGCCTCGAACAGCGTACCGGTCTCTTCTGGGGCATCAGTCACGTGTTTCGGTCCTCTTGCGCAATTGGATCGGAGCGAATGTCTCGCTCTGCTTGATTTCCATATGTCCTTCTTTCACCAGTTCCAGCGAGGCCGCAAAGGTCGCCGCCGTTGCCGACCTGCGCCTTACCGGGTCGGAATCCCAGCCATCGGGCAGGTAAGTTTCCATGTCGGTCCATGTCCCGGCAAACCCGATCAGCGGTCGCATCCGTTCCAATGCCTGTTCCATGGTGAATACCGAATCGCGGTCCATCACAAACGGGCGGAATTCATCACGGGTGCGGATGCGGGCATAGCCCTGCATCAGATCCAGCAGCGTGGCGGAATAGGTGACGGTGCGGATTCGGGTGATATCTTCGCCCTGCCCGCGTTTGAAGAAATCCCGTCCCAGCTGATCGCGCGCCATCAATCGTGCCGCAGCGTCGCGCATCGCCTGCAAGCGTTCCAATTGAAACGCCAGATGTGCGGCCAGCTCTTCGCCCGAAGGTCCCTCGTCTTCGGGGTCTGGCGGCAACAGCAGGCGGGATTTCAAAAAGGCCAGCCAGGCCGCCATCACAAGATAGTCGGCGGCCAGTTCGATCCGCAGCGCCCGCGCCTTTTCGACAAAGGCCAGGTATTGCTGCGCCAGCGCGAGTACGGAAATTTTCCTCAGATCAACCTTCTGCGTGCGCGACAGGGTCAGAAGAACGTCCAGCGGGCCTTCGAACCCATCGACATCAACAATCAGCGCTTCGGCCGCAAGACGATCCGCGACCGAGACAGGATCTTCGCTGAAAAGATTATCGTTCATATACCTGCCCGCCCATTAGGGCAGATAGTTCCGCCTCGGCGGCAGGGATGTCAAGTTCCTGCGGAGCTTTGCGCATCGCCAGTGCCCGTTCTGCGCGGGCCTGTGCCACATCGGACATCTCCCCGGCAGCTTCCAGCACCTCGGCGCGCTCGGCAAAGCTTCCGTTGCAGTGCAGAACGACGTCACAGCCCGCGCTTATGGCTTGCCGCGACACCTCAGCAGGCGTTCCGCTGAGCGCCTTCATCCCGATGTCATCGGTCATGATCAGCCCGCCGAAGCCAATCCTGTCGCGGATCACATCCATCATGGTTGCCGAGATGGTGGCAGGCTGCGGGTCAATCCGGTCATAGACCAAATGCGCAGTCATCCCCATCGGCAGGTCGTTCAAGGCCCGGAACGGCACGAAATCGCTGCGCTCAAGCTCATCCAGGGGCAGATCCACATGCGGCAAGTCATGGTGGCTGTCCAACGTGGCACGTCCATGGCCCGGAATATGCTTGAGCACTGGAAGCACTCCGCCATCCAGATGACCCTGCGCCACGGCTTTGCCAATTCTGGAAACGCGTTCAGGATCAGCGTCATAACAGCGGTTCTTCAGGAACTTGTGCGTCTCGGGACGCGCGACATCCACCATGGGCGCACAGTTGCTGTCGATGCCCAGACCAAACAATTCATCGGCAATCAGGCGGTACCTCAGATACATGGCGCGCTCGGCCTGCTCGGCGGCATTGGCTACGTGATCCAACGGAGGCAGCCATTCGCGGGCCAGCGGCGCCCGCAGGCGCTGCACGCGGCCACCTTCCTGATCGATGGTGATCGGGCAATTGCGCCCGACTGCCTCGCGGAAATCATCACACAAAGCGCGCACCTGATCCGCGTGTTCGATGTTGCGGGCGAACAAAATGAACCCGAACGGGTTCATCTGCCGAAACAAGTCTTTTTCCTGTTGCGTCAGGCGCAGGCCCTCTGCATCGGTGATCGTGGCACCGTACTTCACCTGACGGCTACCGGGATACAATCAGCCCCTTGCGCAACAAGCGCGGCACAAAACTGGCGCGAGTCGCTCAGGTCTTCAAAGCCCAGCACGCGCAGGCGGTAAAAGGTGCGCCCACCGCTTGAGGTCTTCTGGATAACGCGCTGTTTTCCTGCCATATATTCGCCGAACCTTCCGTTCAGGCGATCCCATTCCGTTTGCGCCACCTGAACGCTGTCATAGGCTCCAAGCTGCGCCAAACGCGTGCCTTTCGCCAGCGTATCAGGATCAACATCCAACCCAACCGCAGCCTTCACCGCGGCATTGATAGCGTCTTCGGAATTCTCGCTTGGCGACACCCGGCTGCGTGAGGTGCGTGCCGGGCGGGTCAACGGGCGCAAGGACCGGCGCACACCCGGCAGCGCGGCAATGGCCGGGTCCGGCAAGGCGGCTGCGAAATCGGCCGGGTCAATTGCGGGTTCTTCCTCGGGGGTGGTCAGCGATGCCAGCTGCACGCCATCCTCGGCGTTTTGCTGCGTTTTGGCGGCCTCACCAGCCAATTCCGCAACCAGCGCATCCACTGCGTTCTGGCGCAATCGGGCGGCTTCCTGGGTTGAAATCGGCTTTTCCACAACATGCAGCGCCGGTGTCGGCTTCAGATCAGCGGCAGGTACGTCTTCATCCGTCAACGAGACCGGCCGCGGCGCAAGGATCAGACGATCCGCCGGGGCGGCAGCACTGCCCTTGGCGGCCACGGCATTGACGGCCAAGCCCTGATGATCGGCTGGTGTTCCGCCCGGGTTTTCGGGCTGCACCCGCATCGGCCCTTCGGCTGCACGCACGACCGGCACGCCGCTGACATCCCGCATGACAAGCTTGTATCCCCAGATACCGACACCGGCGACCAGTGCCAACGATGCAACAGCCCCCAGGAAATTGACGGCCCGCCCCAGTCCGAACGCGCCGCGCGGCGCGTCGTAATCCTGCATCTCGTCGGGATAGTCATACGCATCCTCGAAATGCGCTTGATTCGGGTAATCATTCTGCCCAGGGCTTTGATGCCCCGAGTAATCGTAACTCGCCATGTCCGCCTCACTGCCCGCTTCGCGCCCGAAAATAAGGCGCGCGGGTCATTTCTTGCCTACCTCGTACCGGCGGTTCGGGCGATATTTGTTACCGCATCTCCTGCGCCGGGGTGACGCCAAGAATACCCAAGCCCGCTGAAATCACAACAGAAACGGCCCGGGCCAGCGCAATTTTCGACTGGCTTGTGGCAACATCGCCATCCTGAATGAAACGCAATTGGGTTTCGTCATTGCCCTTGTTCCACAAAGCGTGAAAATCCCCTGCAAGTTCATATAGATAGAAAGCGACACGGTGTGGTTCGTTGGTCCGCGCAGCGATCTCGACCAGACGTGGCCATTCCGCCAGCTTCTTGGCAACCGTCAGTTCGGCGGGGTGGTCCAGCGACGCCAGATCGGCCCCGCGCAGGGTGGCGTCGGTGGCGTCGATCCCCGCCTCGGCGGCACGGCGCAGCACGCTCATCACCCGGGCATGGGCGTATTGCACGTAGAACACGGGGTTCTCGCGGCTCTGTTCCAGCACTTTGTCGAAATCGAAATCCAGCGGCGCGTCGTTCTTGCGGGTCAGCATCACGAAACGCGTCACATCCGGGCCAACCTGATCGACCACATCCCGCAGGGTGACAAAGTTCCCGGCCCGTTTCGACATCTTGAACGGCTCGCCATTTTTCCACAGTTTCACCAGCTGCGTCAGCTTGATATCCAGCGGCACCTTGCCATCGGACAGGGCCGACACGGCCGCCTTCATCCGCTTGACATAGCCGCCATGATCCGCCCCGAACACGTCGATCAGCGCGTCAAAGCCACGGCTCACCTTGTCATAATGATAGGCGATATCGGGGGCGAAATAGGTCCAGCTGCCGTCCGACTTCTTGACCGGGCGGTCGACGTCATCGCCATGTTCGGTGGACTTGAACAAGGTCTGTTCGCGCGGCTCCCAGTCTTCGGGCTTTTTTCCTTTTGGCGGCTCCAGCACGCCTTCATAGATCAGGCCCTTTTCAGTCAGCGATTGCAGCGCGGCCTCGATCCGGCCCGTGCCATAGAGCGATTTTTCCGAGAAGAACACATCCATCTCTACGCCCAGCGCCTTCAGGTCGGCGCGGATCAGGTCCATCATCGCGTCGGTCGAAAACTCGCGCAGCTCTTCCAGCCATTCGCTTTCCGGCTTGTCGATCAGGCTGTCGCCAAATTTCTCTTTCAGCGCCTCGCCAATCGGGATCAGATAATCGCCGGGATACAGCCCTTCGGCAATCTCGGGGCTGAGGCCATTGGCCTCGCGATAGCGCTCATAGGCCGACCGCGCCAGCACATCCACCTGCGCGCCGCCGTCGTTGATATAGTATTCGCGGGTTACGTCATGGCCCGAATAGGCCAGCAGGCTTGCCAACGCATCCCCGAACACCGCGCCACGTGTGTGCCCGACATGCAGCGGACCGGTCGGGTTGGCCGAGACATATTCGACATTGACCTTCTGCCCCTGCCCCATGGTCGAGCGCCCGAAATCGGTGCCTTTTTCCAGCACAGCCGCCAACACGCCTTGCCAGACGGACGGCGCAAGACGCAGGTTCAGGAAACCGGGCCCTGCCACTTCTGCGCTTGTGATCCGGTCATCCGCCGCCAGTTTCCCGGCCAGAACATCCGCAATGTCGCGCGGCTTCATCCTGGCAGGTTTCGCCAGCACCATCGCGGCGTTGGTGGCCATGTCCCCATGGGCCGCATCGCGCGGAGGCTCGACCGCCACGTTGTCAAAGCTCAGCCCCTCGGGCAATGCGCCTTCGGACTGCATCTGCGCCAGCGCGTCCAGTACAAGGCCGCGGATCTCGGAAAACAGGTTCATTTCGGATGTCCTTTTGCTTGTCGCGGGGTTTACCACGCAAACCGGCAAGGTCAATGGACGCCTAATGTTTAAGCTTGGTTTGGCGAAACATCTCGCTAATCTCGGGCCTGTACGCCGCTACCGGAGACCGTTGATGCAACGCGCCTTGTCTTTTGCCTTGCTTTTGTCCACCGCCCTGCCTGCGCTGGCCGACCTGCCACAGCCCAAAGGCCATGTGCTGCTAACGCTGGGCGGCGCAGTCAGCGAAACAAACCTGCCTGCGCGGGGTCAGAATGACGGCGGTCTGCTGGGCTATCTGGAGATCACGTATGACGGCGCGGCTGGTTTTGACGCAGCCATGCTGGACGGGCTGGAGCAGTTCGAGATCACAATCCCCTATGGTCCTCCGGGCAATGAGCGGGAATACAGGTTTTCAGGTCCGCTTTTGGCAGACGTCATGACATTGGCGGGGGCCGAGGGGAAAACCGCTCTTCCCATGGCGCTGGATGGGTATCAGGCTGAAATCGAGTGGGACAGTATCGCCACGCACAAACCGATCGTTGCAACGCATGCTGATGGCGCACCGATGGGGATCGGAGGTTACGGCCCGACGATGATCGTGTTCCCACCGACGAAGAACGCCGAACAGTCCGCGAAACAAGCCGCTCAGCAAGTCTGGGCCATCGCTTACATAGCCGTGGAGTGATCAGCCCGTCAGCCGCGCATGGTCCTGCAAGGCAAATCGGTCGGTCATGCCCGCAATGTAATCGGAAACGATGCGGGCCAAGGCTGTGTCGTCCCTGGCCGCTTCAATGTCATTGTGCCAGCGCACAGGCATCTGCCTGGGATCGTTCATGTAGATCGGAAACAGATCTTCCACGATCTTTGCCACCTCTGCCCGCACTGACATCACCCTAGGTGCGCGATACATACGTGTGAACAGAAACGCTCTGATTTCGCGCAGTTGCGCCCAAACCTCATCCGAGAACTGGATGACAGGATACCCAAGATGTCGGATTTCTTCGACGGACTGCGCGCCAGACACGGCAATGAGATCGTTCGAAGTGTTGATGACATCCGCCACCATGACCCCGAAAACCCGCCTGAGCGCTTCGTGACGCCGGCGATAGGACTCCAACCCTGGGTATCTGGCATCCACCTCGGCGTAACAGGCCCCGACAATCGGCAGGTCCTGCAAATCGTCATCCGTGAACAACCTTGCGCGCAACCCGTCCAAAAGATCGTGATTGTTGTAAGCTACGTCATCAGAAAGGGCGGCAACTTGCGCTTCCGCGCTGGCATGGGTGTGCAGTTCAAGATCAAACTCCTGATCGCACTCGGCCAATGCCCAGGGCAGATCGTCTTCAACCGGCCCATTGTGCTTGGCTATCCCTTCCAGACATTCCCAGGTCAGGTTGCACCCATCGAATTCTGCATAGTGGCGCTCCAGCTTTGTGACAATCCGAATGGCCTGCGCGTTGTGATCAAAGCCACCATAGGGCTTCATCAACGCGTGCAGCGCGTCTTCGCCAGTGTGTCCAAAGGGCGTGTGCCCCAGATCGTGCGCCAGGGCCACGGCTTCGGTCAGCTCCGGGTTCAGGCCCAGGGCACCGGCAATGGTCCGGGCCACCTGCGCCACCTCGATGGAATGGGTCAAGCGGGTGCGGTAGCTATCGCCCTCATGCTCAACGAAAACTTGTGTCTTGTGCTTGAGGCGCCGAAAGGCACTGGCGTGAATGATCCTGTCCCGGTCGCGCTGAAAGCATGATCGGAAACTGCTTTCCTCCTCGGCTACGAGCCGTCCCCTGGTGCGGTCCGGATCCGAGGCAAAACTAGCTCTGTCCAAATGGCCCATCCTTGTCGCCTGTCCTTGCACTTTCTATATTGTATGGCGTAACGGAAGGAAACCTTTGGAGACCGGCATGAATCTGCCCCCAACAGTCACGGATCGCGCCTTTGAACGCCTCGCTGAAATCGGCGCGGCGGATCAGGGTCAGGCACTGCGCGTCGCAGTGGAAGGCGGCGGTTGCTCGGGGTTTCAATACGAAATCGCTTTGGATACGCCAAAAGAAGATGATCTGGTCCTTGAAGGCAAAGGGCAAAAAGTCGTTGTTGACGCCATTTCGCTGCCCTTCCTGGAAAACGCGGTTATCGACTTCACCCAGGAACTGATCGGTGCACGATTTGTGATCGACAACCCCAACGCCACCTCTTCCTGCGGTTGTGGCACATCTTTTTCGATGTAACCGTGGGGGCTTTGCCCCCACACCCCCAGGATATTTTCAGCCAGATGAAGCAGGAGTCCGCCCTCTGACCGAAAGACCAGAGGGCTTCACCTGGCGCGGTCATCGGCGTCCCCGCCTGTACCGCAACTTCAGCTTGAAGAAACTCGGTTAATAATCCGTTTCTTCATCTGGCCAAAAATATCCCGGAGCGCGAGGCAGAGCCTCGCAAATACGATCTCCGCCTTGCCGTTGGGCCCGTTCTGCGCGATAGGTTGCACCAAGTCTTCGGAGGATCGCGCATGAAAATCGCCACGTTCAACATCAACGGCATCAAAGCGCGGGCCGAAGCCCTGCCCCGTTGGCTGGACGAAGCGCAGCCCGACGTTGTGCTGCTGCAAGAGATCAAGTCGGTCGACGAAAACTTCCCGCGCGAGATATTCGAAGAGCGTGGGTTCAACGTGGAAACCCATGGACAAAAAAGCTTCAACGGCGTTGCAATCTTGTCGAAGCTTCCCCTCGAGGATGTATCCCGCGGCCTTCCCGGCGATGACGCGGATGAACAGGCCCGCTGGATAGAAGCCACCGTCGTTGGCAAAAAGGCTGTTCGGATCTGTGGATTGTACCTGCCCAATGGCAATCCCGCACCCGGCCCGAAATACGATTACAAACTGGCATGGATGGAACGGCTGTATGACCGTGCCCGTGATTTGCTGGCAACCGAAGAACCCGCGTTGATGGCAGGGGATTACAACATCATCCCGCAGGCGGAGGACGCCAAACGCCCCGAAGCATGGCGCGACGATGCATTGTTCCGCCCCGAAAGCCGCGCCGCATTCCGCAAGATCCTGAATCTGGGCTTCACCGAAGCGTTCCGGGCCACCACCCAAAGCGCGGGGCACTATTCATTCTGGGACTACCAGGCCGGGGCCTGGAACCGGAACGACGGAATTCGGATCGATCACTTTCTGCTGACCCCGCAAGCGGCAGATCTAATGCGGGATTGCCAGATTGATGCCGCCGTGCGCGGGCATGAAAAACCCTCGGATCACGTGCCTGTCTGGGTCGATCTGGATATTTAGCGGTTCAGGCCGTGACGTCGTAGCTGTATATCCATTCGTAGCGGCGTGACAATTTCCCTCCGATGGCCATAAGCGCACATTGGGCCGCCAAACGGGCGGGGCCTGACAGGTGGAAATTGCGTGCGTTCGACCCGGCAGCGGCAACCACGCTTTCGGCCCTTGGCCTGCGCGTTTGCTCGTAGGCGGCAAGCGCGCTGGTGACGCCCGAGTGTTCGTCGAATGATCGTGCAAGCGTCCAGGCATCTTCCAGCGCCAGGCAGGCGCCTTGTGCCATGAACGGCAAGGTCGGATGCGCCGCGTCCCCCAGCAATGCCAGACGACCGTTCTGCCATTTTTCTGCGACCGGGCGCAGGAACAGGGCCCACAGATTCACATCCGAGACCTTTGACAGAATCTCACCGACAGGACCGCCGAACCCTGAAAACCGTGCGCGCAGCTCGTCCGGGTCACCTTTCAGCTTCCACCCCTCTTCCCGCCAGTCCGAGCGTTCCTCGACCGCTACGATGTTCATCATGCTCTGATCGCGCAAAGGATAGGTTACGACATGCCGACCCGGCCCCATGGTCAGGGATGCCGTCACCACGCCTGAATCCGGTCGCCAGGGAATGGTGGCGCGCCAGGCGACCTGGTGCGTGAACGCGGGTGTCTCGGGCCCGTTCAGAGCCGGACGAATCGTGCTTCGGCCACCGTCGGCGGCGATGACGCATTCGGCGCGCAGCCGTTCGTCGCTCGCCAACAGAACTTCGGCTTCGTTGGGGTGTTTCTGCACGTAGGACACCTTGGCCCCCAGACGGACATCCACACCGGCCTCGCGGGCCGCAGAATGCAGCAGATTCAACAGATCGGCACGGTGAAAATAATAGGTCGGGCCAGCCGAAGGCCCCGGCAGCCGGCTGACAACGCGGCCTTTGCGGTAGTCGCGCAAGATCGTACCGTGCGACTTCTGGCCCGCAGACAGATCCTCCACCCCAAGGGCGCGCAACACGCACATCCCGTTTGCACTGATCTGCAGACCCGCGCCAACCTCGGTCAATGCCGGGGCTTGCTCCAGCAGGGTGACCTGCGCCCCGTGTTGCCGCAGCGCCAACGCAGCCGCGAGACCGCCGATGCCGCCGCCAATTACACAGAAATTCAACCGATTGATCTTCATGCCCCTCGCATAACGCAAAAACGCCAGAGCCACAGGCCCCGGCGTTCGAAATTTTTCAGTTGCACCTGGCGATCAATCGTCGCGGTGGACCTTTTCGCGGCGCTCGTGGCGCTCTTGCGCCTCCAGCGTCATGGTCGCAATCGGACGTGCATCCAGACGTTTCAGCGAAATCGGATCGCCCGTCTTTTCGCAGTAACCGTATTCACCTTCTTCGATCCGGCGCAGGGCTGCGTCGATCTTGGCAACCAGCTTGCGCTGGCGGTCGCGAGTCCGCAGCTCCAGAGCGCGATCGGTCTCCTCGCTCGCGCGGTCTGCGACATCCGGGATGTTTCGGGTGTTGTCCTGCAGCCCTTCGATCGTATCGCGGCTGCCTGCCAATAGTTCAGTCTTCCAATCCAACAGCTTGCGGCGGAAATATTCAAGCTGACGTTCATTCATGAAAGGTTCATCTTCGGCCGGGCGGTAATCCTCCGGCAGAAAAACTTCCTGTTTCATATTTGCTCCCTCGGTATGGCCAGAAACGTCGGTCGCGGATGTTTCACCTGACATTTGGCACCCCCTTCTGCGCAGCGTTTAGCCGACGGGCGTGGGATTGTCACTACACAAACGTTGCTTCAGCACGCCCTCGTGCTGTTTTGTCTAAATATGAGACAAACAACAACAAAACCCTGTTTTTCTATGAAATTTAGCAGGCCTTTTTGAGGCAGGTGTCAATTGGCAGGGTACATTCGCGCGCACGAATCAACCAAAAGGGCTTGGAGTTCCTGCAAAAATCGCCTCAACCGACGCAGGGACGCGGGTTGTCAAAATCATTGACCGTCTGTAACCCGGACAACACAAACTGCCCACGGATCACGAAAAACCACACGAGAAGCCCATGACCGCACGCTTTCAAGGTACAGCCGAATATGTCGCCACTGACGATCTGACGATTGCCGTGAACGCCGCCGTCACACTTGAACGCCCGTTGTTGGTCAAGGGCGAGCCCGGCACCGGCAAGACAGAGCTGGCCAAACAGGTGGCCGGTGCGCTGGGGCTGAGGATGATTGAGTGGAACGTGAAATCCACCACCCGCGCGCAGCAGGGCTTGTATGAATATGACGCGGTCAGCCGCCTGCGGGACAGCCAGTTGGGTGAGGAACGCGTGCATGACGTGTCGAACTATATCCGCAAGGGCAAGCTGTGGCAGGCCTTCGAGGCCGACGAAAAGGTCGTTCTGCTGATCGATGAGATCGACAAGGCGGATATCGAGTTTCCAAACGACCTTTTGCAGGAACTCGACAAGATGGAGTTCCATGTCTACGAGACAGGGGAAACGATCCGGGCCAAAAACCGCCCTATCGTCATCATCACTTCGAACAATGAAAAGGAATTGCCGGACGCGTTTCTGCGCCGCTGTTTCTTTCACTACATCCGCTTCCCGGACGAGGCCACGATGCGCCGCATCGTCGAGGTTCATCACCCCGGCATCAAAGATGCGCTGCTGACCACCGCCCTGACCCAGTTCTATGAAATCCGCGAGACGCAGGGACTCAAGAAAAAGCCGTCAACGTCGGAAGTGCTGGATTGGCTGAAGCTGCTGCTGGCCGAGGACCTGAGTGCCGAAGACCTCAAGCGCGGCGGCGCAGATGCGCTTCCGAAACTGCATGGCGCGTTGCTGAAGAATGAACAGGACGTGCATCTGTTCGAACGTCTGGCCTTTATGGCACGCGGCAAACGATAGCCAGAGGGGGACCGGTCGGTGATCATGGCTTGCCTTGGGACGGCCCGGATGCCAGCATCGGTCCATCTGGCGAAACAGAGCTTCGCCGCCCACAGAATTGGATGAAACGCGTGGCGAACGCACTGACAATCCGCACTCTGCGTGCCGAGGACAAAAGCCAATGGGCCGACATGTGGCGGGACTATCTGGCATTTTATGAAACCGCCCTGCCCGATGAAGTATACGAAACAACCTTTTCCAGACTGCTGGGCGACGACCCGCAGGATTTTTCCTGTTTCGTTGCCGAGCAGAATGGCGCCCTGGTCGGACTGACACATTATCTGTTTCATCGCCACGCTTGGAAGGTGGAAAAGGTCTGCTACCTGCAAGACCTGTTCGCGCGCGCCGAGGCGCGGGGGGCAGGCGTTGGCCGGGCCTTGATCCAGGCGGTCTATGATGAGGCAGATCGTCAGGGCGCGCCGTCGGTCTATTGGCTGACCCAGGAGTTCAACCATACCGCGCGGAAACTGTATGATCGCATCGGCACACTGACACCGTTCATCAAGTACGCCCGCTCATGAAGCGATTGAGTGCCCTTTTTCTGGCACTGGTTGTTGCCGGCTGCGCGACGGTTGAAACGATCGAGCTGCCCGATCAGGTCGCGCCCATCGAAGCAAGCCTGCCGCCTGCCAAGTCTTTTTCAACGGCACGTCCTTCGCCGCCTGCTCGGTCCAACAAAAACATCGCCTCTGACTTCCTGTCCCTGCATTTCGAACTGGAAAGCGGCGCCGCCCTGCCCGTTTTCACGCGTTTCGAAACGCCGGTCACTGTCCGTCTGAGCGGATCACCGACCGCAAGCATGCAGCAGGATCTGACCCGGTTGCTCAACCGCCTGAGGCGCGAGGCCGGGATCAACATCCGACAGATCGACGAAGGGCAGGCCAATATCACCATCGAAGCCGTCAGCCAGAAAGACATTCTGCGCATTCTGCCCAATGCGGCCTGTTTCGTCGTCCCCAACTCCTCCAGCCTTGAAGAATATCGCCGTGACCGCCGAAAGATCAAAAGCAGCTGGACTGAACTGCGCAAACGCGAACGGCTTGGGATTTTCATCCCATACGACGTCAGTCCGCAGGAAATACGTGATTGCCTGCATGAAGAACTGGCCCAAGCGCTTGGTCCGCTGAACGATCTGTATCACCTGCCGGATTCGGTGTTCAACGACGACAATATCCATACGGTTCTGACCGGGTTCGACATGTTGATCCTGCGAGCTGCCTATGCGCCGGAACTGCGCACCGGCATGACCCGCGATCAGGTTGCCGCGGTCATCCCGGGGGTTCTCAGCCGGATGAACCCGCGCGGGGACAGGGTGCCCGTTCAACCCTTTACGGATACGCCGCGCGAATGGATTGACGCGATTCAGAAATCACTGGGACCGGGGGCGGGGTCGCCCAGACAGCTGCGCGCTGCCCGAAAGGCGGCACGGATCGGTCAGCAGCAGGGATGGACGGATCACCGCCGCGCCTATCCCCATTACCTGATAGGCCGGATGGAACAATTCCGGGACCCCAACGAAGCCCAACGCCAGTTTCAGATTGCGCAGCAATTTCTGAAGGCCACGCCCGGCACAGAGGTGCATCAGGCCTATGTCACCACGCAAACCGCGGCATTTGCGCTGGCACAGGAAAAGGGACCCAGTGTGCTGCCCGAGCTGAACAGGGCCATCGATGTCATGACACGGGCTGAAAACGCGTCTTTGCTGGCCACGTTGTTGTTGCTGAAATCAGAAGCGCTGAAGCAGGCGGGGCAGATACAGCAGGCACGTGCCGTCAGGCTGGACAGCCTGGGATGGGCGCGGTACGGGTTTGGCTCGGATCTGGTGGCCCAGTCGTTGTCGCGGGGCAATGGCCGAAGAAACACGGATGGCACGAAAGACGGATGACGCACATATGTTGGTAGTTCTGGGAATGGCGGCACTGGGTGCGACCTTGGGCGCACTGGCCGCGAAAAAGCGCAGCGGCAATCGGGCCGACATGGCGCAATATGCCGCCGGATACGGCATTGCCTTTGCGCTGGTGGGTCTGGTGATCTCGTTGATTCTGGTGCGTTTGGTGGCCTGACACGATGTTCCTGCCCTTTTTCGAAAACCTTCGCAAAGCTGGCATCCCGGTATCGCTGCGGGAGTATCTGACTTTTCTGGAAGGCATGAAAAAGGGTCTGGCCACCTATGATGTAGAGGCGTTCTACTATCTCGCGCGCGTGTCGATGGTGAAGGACGAACGCAACATCGACAAGTTCGACCGCGCCTTTGCCGCCAGTTTCGAAGGACTGAACGAGATCAGCTTCGATCAGGTTCTGGAAGCCGTTGACATCCCTGGCGACTGGCTGGCCAAAATGGCCGAAAAGCACCTGTCGGATGAAGAAAAAGCCGAGATCGAGGCGCTTGGCGGTTTCGACAAGCTGATGGACACGCTGCGCGAGCGTCTCAAGGAACAACAAGGCCGCCATCAGGGCGGCAACAAGTGGATCGGCACGGCCGGGACCTCTCCTTTCGGGGCCTATGGCTACAACCCCGAAGGCGTGCGCATCGGCCAAAAGGAAAGCCGCCACCAGCGCGCGGTCAAGGTTTGGGACAAGCGCGAATTCAGGAACCTGGACGACACGGTTGAACTGGGCACGCGCAACATCAAGGTTGCCCTGAAACGCCTGCGCCGCTGGGCGCGCGAAGGTGCTGCGGAAGAACTGGATCTGGACGGCACCATTCGCGCCACGGCCGAACACGGCTATCTGGACGTCAAGACCCGCCCCGAACGTCACAACGCGGTCAAGGTCCTGCTGTTCCTGGACGTTGGTGGATCAATGGACCCCCATATCAAAGTGGTGGAAGAGCTGTTTTCAGCCGCACGGTCCGAGTTCAAGCATCTGGAATACTATTATTTCCACAATTGCCTTTACGAAGGCGTCTGGCGTGACAATCGCCGCCGCTGGGACCAGCAGACGCCCACGCATGAAGTGTTGCGCACCTATGGGCCCGACTACAAATGCATCTTCGTCGGCGACGCCTCGATGAGCCCATATGAGATCGCCTATCCCGGCGGCGCCAACGAGCATTGGAACGCCGAGGCTGGGCAAGTCTGGCTGCAACGCGCGCGGGATCAATGGGCGTCGAACCTGTGGATCAATCCCGTGCCCGAGAAATATTGGGAATACACCCATTCCATCGGCATGATTCAGGAAATCTTCGAAGGCCACATGGTGCCGATGACCCTGGCAGGGCTGGAACAGGGAATGAAAGCGCTGACCCGTTGAGGTCAGCGCCAGAGTTTACCCGGCAATCACCTGAATCCCAAGAAACAGGATCGCTGCCAGCATTGCTGCTGCGGGAACAGTGATAACCCACGCGGCAACGATGGTCAGGAAATGCGACCGGCGAACCAGCTTGCGGCGGCGGCGTTCTTCCGGCGCGACGCGGGGGCGTTCAGGAAAGGCCAGCCTTGCGCGTTTCAGCCTCCGCTCGGCATCCCATTCCCGGAAGAACCCGACCCCGAATACAGCGCCAACCGCGATATGGGTGGAACTGACAGGCAGGCCCAGCCAGCTTGCAACGATCACTGTGATCGCGGCCGACAGGGCGACGCAATAGGCCCGCATCGGGTTGAGCTTGGTGATCTGGCTGCCGACCATGCGGATCAGTTTCGGACCAAACAGGAACAGGCCGAACGATATCCCGAACGCACCGATGACCATGACCCAATGGGGGATGCTGACGGCATGCGTGAAATCGCCCGAGGCAGAAGCCTGCACAATCGCGGCCAACGGCCCCACCGCGTTGGCAACGTCATTTGCGCCATGCGCAAAGCTCAGCAGCGCCGCAGAGACGATCAGTGGAATTCCAAACAGAATCTTCAGCGATTTGTTGCGGTTCTCAAGCCCTTCGGACTGGCGGCGGATCACCGGGATCATCACTGCCCAGATCAGCCCTCCACACGCCGCACCGATCAGCAACGCCGTCCCGAGATCAATCTTGATGATCTTCTTGAGGCCCTTGAGTGCCAGGTAAGATGCAAAGGCGCCCGCCATGATCCCGACCAGCATCGGCACCCATTTGCGGGCCGCGGCGATCTTGTCTTCCTGATAGATGATCCTGGCCTTGATGAACCACAGGAAACCGGCTGCGACCAGGCCTCCCAGAAGCGGCGAGATCACCCAGCTGGCGGCGATTTTGCTCATGGTACCCCAGCTTACGGCGCCGAATCCAGCCGCGGCGATCCCTGCCCCCATGACGCCGCCCACGACCGAATGCGTGGTGGAAACCGGCGCACCGACCCATGTGGCCAGATTGACCCACAGCGCCGAGGACAGCAGCGCCGCCATCATCGCCCATATGAAGACGTTGGCCGTTCCCATGCTTTCCGGCGCAATAATTCCCTTGGCGATGGTCGACACGACATCGCCCCCGGCAATAAGCGCCCCGGCGCTTTCAAAAATGGCGGCAATGGCGATGGCACCGCCCATGGTCAGCGCATTCGCCCCGACCGCTGGGGCCATGTTGTTGGCAACGTCGTTGGCCCCGATATTCAGCGCCATATAGGCCCCGAACATCGCCGCGATCACGACGACAAGCGCGTTGTTGCCCTGCCCGAACAAAAAAGCGGCCACAAGGCCTGCGACGACAATGAATGCCAGGGCAATCCCTGAGCCCACAAAGGGCCGTCCAGCCTGTGCGGTCGCCATTTCGAGGCGTGAAAAGCGCCGCAAATCCCGGTCGAGTGTTTCCAGGTGACGCGCTTCATAGTTCTTGTCGGTCATGGGTCCCCCATCGATAGCGCCCCGTCGGTTAAGTGGGATCGTTGAAATAATCAACAGCTCATGTCGCAAGATCACAACTTATCGAAGGTTGTGCCTGTTTCGGCGCACGAGGAGGGTTGTGCTGATTTCGACGCACGAACATGCGGGTCCCGACGAACATCCCGCAGGTGTGACTTGCGCAATGCCCTTGTTCGGACCATATCTTTGACATGCTTCGATTGACCCCGATCCTGCTGGCAATTGGCTACGCCATCGTGATGTACCGCATTTCGGTCTGGCGCACCCATCGTGAGCTGGACGCAAAATCGACCGAATTGGCCGACCCGGTGCTGAAACGGATGACGGATCGGCTGGCCGCGGCTTTGGAAATCGATCGGGTCCCCGTCTATATCTACGAGATCGACCCGGTGAACGGGCTGGCTGCTCCGGACGGTCGGATTTTCATCACGCGCGGGTTTTACCGAAAATTCCGCAACGGAGAGGTTTCGGCCGAGGAGATGGCCAGCGTGATCGCACATGAGTTGGGGCATGTTGCCTTGGGTCATGCAAAGCGACGGATGATTGATTTTTCAGGTCAAAACGCAATGCGGACGGCGCTGATCATGGTGCTGAACCGGTTTATTCCGTTCATCGGAGCGATGATTGCGAATGCCTTGACGTCATTGCTGGCCTCGCGCCTGTCACGACAGGATGAGTATGAGGCGGACGAATATGCCGCCGCCTTGCTGACCAAGGCCGGAATCGGGATCGGGCCGCAGAAATCCTTGTTTCACAAGCTGGAAGACTTGACGCAACAACGGGCGGGCGTTGCCCCGGCATGGTTGATGAGCCACCCGAAAACGGGTGAGCGCATTGCGGCATTGGAGGCCCTTGAGCAGCGTTGGGCGCGTGGCTGAGGGTGCGCAGCGAGAGGCCAGCCTCTCGCGCTCTCCGGGATATTTTTAGCCAGATGAAGGGGGGGCCGTCTATTGGGTGAGCGCCTTGCCAAGGCGTGGAAGGCGGGCCTTTTTCATCAGCGCGCGCAAGGTCCATTGGTGGCCGGAGAGGCGGATGGCTTCACTCAGAACGCGATCGGCGGTGGTCGCCAGGCCGTCAGGGTCCGATAGCCAGAGACTATGCAGCAAGCCGTCGGGATCTCGGCGGTCGAGCCCCTCCTCTGCCAGAATATTTCTGGGGAAATCCTTGGCGTTGACGGTGACGATGACGTCAGCCGAGGCCGTGATGGCCGTCGCCAGGACGTGGATATCGGCTGCGTCGGGCAGCCAGAGGCGCTGCTCCAACCCCGGGACCGGCGCGCGTTCGGCCTGCGGCCACTGCGCCTGCGCCAAGGCAATTTCGGCGCGGGCTTGCGCCTCGCCCGTCGGGCCCAGCTTGCGCGCGGCGCGGGCCCATTCTTCGAGGATGCGGGCAGACCAGATCGGAGTGAAATGGCCAAGGCGGGCCGCGCCCAGCAGCATCTCGCGCATCACCGTGGGATAGATGACGCAGGTGTCGAGAACGGCCTTCACAGGCGGTAGAACACTGCTTTGAGGTAGCCGCTTTCCGCCAGTTGCGGCAGTTGCGGATGATCCGGACCCGCAAACCCGGTGTGGATCAGTTGCGCCTGACGCCCGGCGCGCCCGATCCCACGGGAGGACGCATCGCGGAACCGGCTCAGGTCAGCCGCGTGCGAACATGAACACAGCCCCAGATAACCACCGGGTTTGACCAGAGGCGCCGCCAGTCGTGCGATACGTTCATAGGCGCGCAGCCCCGCATCCAGCGCTTGTCTGGACGGTGCAAACGCGGGCGGATCGCAGATCACCACGTCAAATCGCGCGCCTTCTTCGCCCAATTGAGTCAGAACCTCGAACGCGTCGCCCTGTCGGGTCTGGAACTTTTCAGCAAGGCCCGACGCCTCGGCCCCTTGTTTCGCGAGGTCGAGCGCGGCGGCTGAGCCATCGACGGACAATGCCTGCCCCGCTCCACCTGCAAGCATCGCCAGACCGAAGCCGCCCACATGGCTGAACACGTCCAGCACCTGCGCATCGGGATGAACCAGGCGCGCGGCAAAGGCGTGGTTGGGGCGCTGGTCGTAAAACAGCCCGGTCTTCTGACCGCCTGTCAGATCCGCCATGTAGGTGGCGCCATTCATCGGCACAGGCAGGGGCGCATCGGGCGCGGATCCGCGCAATACCTGGTTGACGTCGTCCAACCCCTCCAGCCCGCGTGTACGGCCCGAGGCGTTCTTCAGCACCGTGGTCACGCCAGTGACTTTGACCAGAGCTTGGGTCAGCACATCCAGATGCGCCTCGGCCCAGGCCGCGTTCGGCTGAATGACGCAGGCCTCGCCAAAGCGGTCGATGATGACGCCGGGCAAGCCGTCCGCTTCGGCATGGATCAGGCGATAATACGGGGCGTCAAACAGGCTTTCCCGCAGATCGAGGGCGCGCTGCAAACGGTTCTCGAACCATGTCGCGTCAAGCTGCGCGTCGATGTCACGGTCCAGCACCCGGCACATGATCTTGGACGCGGGGTTGACCGCGACCAGCGCGACGGGCGCCCGTTTGTCATCTTCAAGCACTGCCAGAGCGCCCGCGGGGATTTTTCTGGTACGGCGGTCCGAGACGATGTCATTGGCGTAGACCCAGGGGAAGCCATGGCGCAGGCCGCGCGCATTGGCTTTGGGTTTCAGGCGGATGCGGGGACGGTCGGCAGATTGGGTCATGGCGCCCTCATAGTCCTGAACGCGCCGGTGGGAAAGCCCTAGCGGTTACGGGATCGCCAACCGCCGCGGCGTTTTGGGGCCTTTGCCGTCTGAAGGCCTTCCGTCAGAACCTGTGTCATCGGATGATCGGGGTTCTGCTCGGCATAGCCCGCGTGCAGCTCGGCCAGCGCCGTGTTCTGGTCGCGATCCGCAGGAAGGCTCAGCGCCCAGTCCAAAAAGATGCTGCGGCACTCTGGCAGGGTGATGCCGTCGATTCGATAGGCTTCGCGGATCAGACCTTTGTGGTCGTTGGGATCACTGCTGCGCGCCATCTTCTTCCCCCTTGATCACGCCGCCGATCAGATCGGCCGCGGTCGTGTAACATTCCTGCAATGCCGCCTGCAACGCCTCGACCTGTTCGAACCCGGTGGCGCGGCACAAAAATGCCGTACCGCCTTCGCCGATCTTGTCGGCTTCGATTGTCTTGCCCGACAGCAACCGCGCGGCGCATTGCACCGACCAGAATAGGTCATAGCAGTCTTTCAGAGATTGCGCCTGCGCGACATCCAGCAACCCGGCTGCGACGGCACCATCCAGACCCGACGCGACATCGCGCTGCGCGGACCCTGCCAGCAAAGCACCGGTTTCGGCCATCAATTCGATATCCATCAGCCGGCCGGGGCCGTTCTTGGCGTCCCAGATGCCGGCGGGTGCCTTGGCCGCGGCCAGACGTGACCGCATCTCGGCCACTTCGCGCAGAACCTTCCCCTGCTCTCGCGGGTGCGACAGAAACTCGGTGCGGAAGGCTTCGATTTCCTCGGCCAGTCCGGCGTCCCCGGCAACAACATGCGCGCGGGTCAGAGCCAGATGCTCCCACACCCAGGCTTCGTTCCGCTGGTAATTGACAAAGCTGGCCCAACTGGTCGCAACCGGCCCCTGATTGCCCGAGGGACGCAACCGCATATCGACCTCATACAAACGCCCTTGCGACATCGGCGCGGACAATGCCGTGATCAGGGCCTGCGTGAACCGCGCATAATACGTGCGCGTGGCCAGAGGGCGCGGACCGTCGGACATGTCCTGATCCAGAGGATCGTAGATGACGATCATGTCCAGATCGGATTGCGAGTTGATCCGGCCAGCCCCCAGCGACCCCATCCCAAGCACGGCAGCGCCGCGCCCCGGTGCAGGGCCGTGTTTGCGGGCAAAATTCTCGGTGACATGCGGCAGGATGGCCGCGATGACCGACTGCGCAAGCTCGGCATATTGCCGACCTGCCTTCTTGCCGTCGATCAGGCCGCGCAGGTGATGCACGCCGACCCGGAAATGCCATTCCTTGCACCAGCGCCGGGCAAGATCAAGCTGGGTTTCATAATCCGTTTCTTCCGACAAAGCCTGCGTCAATTCCGCTTGCAACGCCTCTTGCCCGGGCCAATCCGCAAAGAAACTGCCCCCGATCACCGCATCGAACACCGACGCGTTGCGGGACAGGTGCGAAGCCAGAGCATGCGAGGTTCCGACGATATCGATCAACAAGTCGATCAGTTGCGGATTCGCCTCGAACAGCGAAAACAGCTGCACCCCGGCGGGCAGGCCCGCCAGGAACCCGTCCAAGGCCATCAATGCTTCGTCGGGTTTCGCGGTTTTGGCCAGACGTGACAGCAACTCGGGGCGCAGACGTTCGAAAATCCGCGCGCCGCGCTGGGACCTGAGGGCCGGATATGTCGTCCATCGGGCCAGAACGTTCTTGTCGAACTCCACATCCTGTACATGGGCGGGCGCCGCACCCGGCCCGGGGGCAAAGAACCCTTCGGTCAGCTCATGCACTTCGGTCAGGCGGTTTTTCAGGTCCTGCGTCAACTCGGCACTGCTGATCCCCATCAGGCAGGCGACGCGTTCGATCCCGTCGGGTGAGTTCGGCACCTTGTGGGTCTGCGCATCATGAATCATCTGGATGCGATGTTCGACTTCGCGGTGCGCGCGGTAATGATCGGTCAGCTTGTCCGCCACATCCTGTGGCACCCAGCCTTTTGCCGCCAGCGCCGCCAACCCGGGAACCGTGCCTCGCACCCGCAGGTCAGCGTCCCGCCCGCCCGCGATCAACTGGCGGGTTTGCGTGAAGAACTCGATCTCGCGGATACCGCCCTGCCCCAGTTTCATGTCGTGACCCGGGATCGACAAGGATCCGCCCGTCCCTTTGTTTTCCCGGATGCGCAGGCGCATGTCATGGGCGTCCTGAATGGCGGCAAAGTCCAGATGGCGGCGCCAGACAAAGGGGCGCAAGCCGTCAAGGAAACGCTGCCCCGCATCCAGATCCCCGGCGCAGGGCCGCGCCTTGATGTAAGCCGCGCGCTCCCACGTACGACCGAGGCTTTCGTAATACCGCTCGGCGGCCTCCATCGCCATGCAAACAGGTGTCACGGCCGGATCGGGGCGCAGCCTCAGATCCGTTCGGAACACATAGCCATCCGCCGTCTTCTCGCTCAACGTCGCACAGAAGTTGCGCGTGGCCCGAACCATGCCCTGCCGGGCCTCGTAAAAGTCATCGGGGTCAAAGCGCGTTTCATCGAACAGGACGATCAGATCGATATCCGAGCTGTAGTTCAGCTCATGCGCGCCCATCTTTCCCATCGCCAGTATGACCAGGCCGGCTGCGGTTTCGACATCATCCTCGGTCATGCCCGGCAGCTTCTTGCGCCGGATCAGCGTCGCGATCTCGGCCTTGGCGGCAACATCCGCGGCCAGCGCACCGAAATCGGTCAGGGCCGCCGTGACCTTCTCCAATGGCCACGTACCTGCAATATCGGCCAACGCCGTAAGCAGAGCCATACGCCGCTTGGCCTGCCGCAATCCGGGTTTCAACTGATCCGGCGGCAGATCACGCGCAGCAGTCATGACGTCAGCCAATGCCTGATCCGGGTTCATCAGGGCCTCGGGCAGCCAGTCCTTCTCTTGTTCGATCAGACTTTTCAGATAGGGGCTGGAACCGGCGGTGCCCGCCACCAAATCCGCCATCTCGGCCGGCAAATCAGGCATCAGGGCCCGCGCTTCGGACCCCAGGGATGGATCGAAAGCGCGCGGAAGTCTTGAAATGGCTAAAACGTCTGTCATGGGCGCAAACTGCGCATCGCGGCGCGTGATCGTCAATGGGGCATTCTGATCAGGTGTTCTGAACCGGCGTGTCCTGACTGAAACTGTTGACCCAAACGTCGTTTCTGCGTTCCCACAATGACGAAATCAGCATCGCCTCGCGCGTTGTCGCACCCGGGCGCAGGTAATCGGCCTTGTAGGACAACAGGACGATATCCGGTGTCAGAACACGCAATCTCTCGTTGCTCAATTCAAACTCGGCCATCGTCGGTGCGTCTGCGAATTGACCGACATGATCGTCACGATTGGCAAATCCCGTCGGATAGACCCCAAGAAAATCCGCACTCAGCAACGCCCGGTCCGCGCTAGCGTTGCCGTCGACCAGCGCCATCCAGACCTGCTTTTCCAAATTCAGAATCTCACTCAGCGCAGGTGCCGTTTTGTGTTCCGTCATATCCATTTCCGCAACCTGCGGCTGATGACGTTCATCGTCAACCGAATTGCTAAATGTAAATCTTTTTTACATTGACCCCTTGCAACCCCCGCCCACGACCCCATCTAATCAATGTGAAAAGAGTTTACATCAACCCTGGAGAGCTCAAATGACCGCATTGTCCGACCCCGCCGTCCCCGCGAATCCGGGATGGCTTTACCGAATCGAGGCCTGGCTGGATGACAAAGGCAAAGGGGCCTGGATCGCTGCCATGGTCCTTGGTTTCATCTTTTTCTGGCCGGTTGGCCTGGCCCTTCTGGCTTACATGATCTGGAGCAAACGCATGTTCAGCAAATCCTGCAGCCGCCGCAAATCCTGGCACAGCCACATGAGCGCGATGAAACCATCCGGCAACAGCGCATTTGACGCCTACAAGGCAGATACACTGGCCCGCCTTGAACGCGAACAGCAGGACTTTGAGGCGTTCCTGCGCCGCCTGCGCGATGCCAAGGACAAGGCCGAATTCGACGAGTTCATGGACGAACGCGCTCGCGAGAACCATGAAGACGACGGAAATGGCAAGCCCGCCTAATTGACCTTGCCCTGTCCCGGCATTCCGGGACAGGGTACCCTGACCCATTTTTTCGGACCTGACGAATGAACCACCTGCCTGACCCGGATACCCAACCAGAATTCTACAACTCAGTGACAAGCAAACGCTTTGTCGCGTGGTTGTTTGATATCGCCTTCATCTCGCTGCTCTGCACGGTGGCGATCCTGTTGAGCGCAGGCCTCGGTCTGTTTTTTCTGGCAGTGATCTATGCCGTGATCAGCTTTGTCTATCGCGTAGTAACCATCACGAACGGCTCGGCCACTCTGGGCATGCGGTTCATGGGAATCGAATTGCGCGACGCATTCGGAGAACGAATGGATATGGGCAAGGCCATCGCCCACACTGCCGGCTATTTCGTCAGCATGGCGTTTGCAGTGATCCAGATCATCTCGGTGATCATGATGTTGACCAGCGCCCGCGGCCAGGGTCTGACCGACAGTTTTCTGGGCACGGTCATGATCAATCGACGGGCTTGACACGCGGTTGCGCGAAACACTTGGCGGCCTCGGGAACGGTTGCTATCATCCCTCCCGAGGCTATCTGGAAACTTCATGCGACACACGCTGCCAATTGCGCCACAATTCTATGTCACGGCCCCGCAACCCTGCCCCTATCTCGATGGCAGGATGGAGCGTAAGCTGTTCACCGCGCTCCAGGGCGAAGGTGCGGAACAGTTGAACAATTCCCTGTCGCAGCAGGGGTTTCGCCGGTCGCAGAATGTACTCTACCGCCCTTCCTGCACAGATTGCGCGGCCTGCCTGTCCGCCCGGATCGACGTCTCGGCTTTCCGCCCGACAAAAAGCCAGAAACGCGCGGTGAAACGCAACGGATATCTGCAACGCCGCGCCACATCGCCCTGGGCCACGGACGAGCAGTATGAGCTGTTCCGCCGCTATCTTGACACCCGGCACGCCGATGGCGGCATGGCCGACATGGACGTGTTCGAATTTGCGGCAATGATCGAGGAAACCCCGATTCGAAGCCGGGTGGTGGAATATGCAGATCCTGAGACCGGCGACCTGATCGCTGTCAGCCTGACCGATGTGCTCGATGATGGGCTGAGCATGGTCTACTCTTTCTACGATCCGAACCAGCCTCAGAATTCTCTGGGCACCTATATGATCCTGGACCACATCGAGATCGCGCGCGAAGCCGGCCTGCCCTTTATCTACCTGGGCTATTGGGTCCCCGGCAGCCCCAAGATGGGCTACAAGGCAAAATTCTCTGGGCTTGAGGCCTATGTTCAGGGCGAATGGCAAAAGATCAAAGATCCGGATACCTTCTGCTCTTCCTCACGGCACCCCCTGTCCACCGCGCCGATCGCCGAGCAAGTGGCCAATATCCAGCTTCCCGACCGCCACCCCACCAAGGGCTGACCATCCGATGAAACAGAACCTGCACGCCGTCACCCTAGTGGTGCCGGATTACGATGACGCACTTGCGTTTTACACGGAAAGACTTGGCTTCCAGCTTTTGAAGGACATCGATCTCGGGGGCGGAAAACGCTGGGTCCTGATCATACCGCCGGGTTCTGACGGCGGCGGCCTTCTTCTGGCCAAAGCCGACGGGCCTGAACAACGCGCCGCCATCGGCAACCAGACCGGCGGCCGTGTGGGCTTTTTCCTTCAAACCGATGATTTCCAACGCGACTACACACAGATGCGTGCCAACGGGGTCCATTTCGAAGAAACTCCCCGCTTCGAATCCTATGGCACAGTCGCCGTCTGGCGCGATCCTTTTGGCAACCGCTGGGATCTGATCCAATTCACCTGATCCGCTTCTTCATCTGGCCGAAAATATCCCGGGGATGAATTGGCCGCAGGGCAAGAAGGGGCTGGCCCCTTCCCTGCAACAAACAAGAAAAAGGGGGCCCACAGGCCCCCTTTTGCATTTTGATGATCCGGATCAGTTCGGGATCAGGTCCGGTACGATCGTGACAATCGCCGGGAAGAACCACAGAATTGCGATCCCTACCACCTGGATCAGAACAAACGGAATGATCCCGCGATAGATATGACCCGTCGTCACTTCCTTCGGCGCAACCCCTCGCAAGTAGAACAACGCGAACCCGAACGGCGGTGTCAGGAAGGATGTTTGCAGGTTCACCGCCACCATGATCGTCACCCATTTCGGGTCGAACGACCCGCCATAGATCACCGGCCCCACAATGGGGATCACGATGTAGATGATCTCGAGGAAATCCAGCACGAAGCCCAGAATGAACAACACCAGCATCACGATCAGGAAGACCGTGAACTCGTTGTCAAAACTCTTCAGGAATTGCTGGATATAGTGCTCCCCTCCGAACGAGATCACCACCAGGTTCAGCAATTGGGATCCGATCAGGATGGTAAACACCATCGAGGTCACCTTGGCCGTCTCGCGCACCACCGGGGTCAGAACTCCGCTTGAATACAGCACCCAGCACCCGAACAGCAGCCCGAACAATGCATACAGATAGGCTGCATACGCGATGATGAAGGCGATCCAGGTCTCCAACGTCACATTGCCCTGATTGACCCGCAGGTCAAAGTTGACCCCCATCAGCAAGGCGATGATCACGGCAAAGGTCGACCAGATGATCACCTTGCCCGATCGCCCCTGATCCTGCAGCTTACGATAGGCCGCCAGCATGATCGCGCCACCCGCCCCAAGCGCAGCTGCCGGTGTCGGGTTGGTCACACCACCCAGGATCGACCCCAGAACCGCGATGATCAGAACCAGTGGCGGGAAGACCACGCGGATCAGGTCATTGGTCGCACATCGCGCTGCGGCTTCCTTGCAACCATACATGGCCAGCGCAAATGGCAACGCGAGCAACAGGAACGTCGCCCCTGAAGTTGTTGTGGGCGAAATCAGCAAAATATCGACCAACACCATAAGCAGCAGACCAATCGCACCAACGATAAGCGGCTGCGGCGCACGAGAGGGGGCGATGCCACGACCCAGAACCAGAGTAAGGCCCAACAGCACGACCGTGATCGCGACACCCGTGCCAATTGGTGCGGCTGATGCAATCATTTCCTGTTGTGCGGCGGCCAGTTCTTCTTCGGTCAGGCGCTGAGACTCAGCTGCACCGCCAGCGGCGTCGATGGCTTCTTGCTCGGCGACGGCCTGATCCCAGGCGGCCTGACCATGCAGATCGATCATCGATACCTTGCATTCTTCCGACACGTTGGTACGCAACGATGCGCCCTGTCCGATGTCCGAGAAAGCCGAGACCGAAATGTTCTGGCTGCCGATCAGGCCGACATTGCCCAGCAACACGGTGCCGACGATCAGCGCAACCGGTGCGCCCAGCAGCCAAGTCAAACCTTCGGACCGGGTGATCGGCTCACCCGACCCGCCTGACAGCGCCACGGCAGGTGCCTTATGGGGATTCAGCAATGCATAACCAAAGGCATACAACGCATAAAGCAGAGCCAGAAGGATCCCCGGCAAAAGAGCCGCCTGGAACAAGGTTCCGACCGAGACAACCGCCGGCTCTCCCAAATAGGTCAGCGCATCGGTACATCCCGCCTCAACGGCCCGCGTCTCCTGCGCTGTCGAGTACAAATCGCCCGCCAATGTGCCAAGCAGAACGATCACGATCGAGGGCGGAATAATCTGCCCCAGCGTACCCGAGGCCGCGATCACACCCGTTGCAAGCTCTGGCGAGTAGTTGTTCCGCAACATGGTTGGCAGCGCCAGCAGGCCCATGGTCACCACGGTCGCGCCGACAATGCCGGTAGAGGCCGCAAGAAATGCCCCCACAACCACGATGGACACGGCCAGACCACCCGGCAGTGGACCAAACACGCGCGCCATCGTCGTCAACAGGTCGTTCGCGATTTTTGAACGCTCCAGTGTGATGCCCATCAGAACGAACATCAGCACGGCCAGCAATGTTTCGATGGACTGACCGGCCAGAACACGTTCGTTCATGCGATTGACGATGAACGACACGTTGCGGTCCAGCGCGGTTTCCCAACCTTGCACAAAAACCGGCTCGGCGATCCTCGGTAACTCAGGGTATCGGAACACGGAAATCACATCCGCTTTGACCCCGGAATTCACTAGATCCCGATAGGCTTGCGAGCCCGTGTCGATTGCCTGGTGGACCAACAGCCCGGCGCTGTCCAGTGCGGCAATGATCCCGAAGGAAATCACCCCGGCGCCACCGATGGCAAAGGCCACCGGGAAGCCGGAAAGGATGCCCCCGAAGAGGCAGAAGAATACGATAATGAGGCCTATCTCGACGCCATCAAGTCCGAATAGCATTGTCTTGGTCTCCGTCCTTAATGCGCGCCTTCATAGGCTTCTTCGCCCTCACCAAGGCTGTCCTTGTCGAGGTATTTTCCAGTGCTTTCCGGCCCTTCCACATACTCAAGATACGAGCGGTACAGGAATGCGATTGCGTGCAAGAACACCATCGCGGCAAAAGCCACCAGCAAGATCTTGAACAGGAAGTATCCATTGAACCCGTTGGGACTGAACCCGATGGTTTCCACGTTCCAGCGCAGGGCGCGGGACTTGGCCACCAGCCGGTCCAGCGTGTCACTGGCCGAAGGCTTCGGCACGATCAGATGCCGCCACATGAAGTACCAGCCATACATCCAGGTCAGCACCGCCATGGGCATCATGAACAAAACCGCACCGCACATATCAACCACCCGTTTGGCACGGTGGCTGATGCCGGCATAGATGAGGTCAACGCGCACATGCCCACCCTGCACGAATGTGTAGGTACAGCACAGGCACACGACCATCGCATTATACAGCTTCAGTTCTTCCGCGAACCAGCTGATATCCATCTGGAACGGGATACCCAAACCAAAGGACATATCGGGTCTGGTAAAGACCCGCTGCATGAAAACGATCACGATCTGCTGGATCACCATCAAAAGACCCGCCCAGGCAAAGAAGCGCCCGGTGGTATTGGCGAACCCCTCAAGGCCCCGCACGATGGCCCACATGAAGTTCCGGTAGTACAGCCCGATGGCCGTCAGAACCAGAAAGAACGTGAACACCACAAAGAAGAACTCGACCGAACCACCGTAATAGACAAAGCGCATGATCGACGCCTTGTCGGACCAGTCCAGCCAGAGTTGCGGATGCGTGATGGCGTATCCGAAATTATAGAAGGCTTCGGCAATGTTCTGAATGAACCAGACCAGTCCATTCCACAGGGCGCCGAAGAACGAGATACCGTTTTCGTCCTGCATGTTGTCCCCAGGTCGTCTCAGTTGTGCATGGGATTATTGTTGCTTGCCCAAACCCCTTAGCGCAACGGGAAAGGTTCCCCCGCGACGCGGGGGAACCGGTTTTTCTTGGATCAGAATGGCTTAGCCGCGAACACGGTCGCGCTGAGCGGTGTAAACACCCGATGACAGGTTGTTCCAAGCAGACGATGCTGCCATCGACGTCATCGCGCTGTCGTGGATTTTCTTGAACAGCTCATCGCCCATGTTCTCGTCCAGAACTTCCTGGCTGGCCTGACCAAACGCGTCCCAGACACTGTCCGGGAATTCCAGAACCTTGACGCCGCCCGCCTGCAGGCGCTGCAGCGCCGCGCCGTTGTTGGCCAGGAACTGTGCCAGGTTCCACTGGTGCGCTTCGGCGGCAGCGATCTCGATGATCTTCTGCTGTGCCGGGGTCAGTTCATTGAACACGTCGCGGTTGGTTGCCAGCGACAGACCTGCACCCGGCTCGTGGAAGCCCGCAGTGTAGTAGGTCTTGGTGATTTCCTGGAAGCCGGCCTTTTCGTCGGCCCATGGACCGATCCACTCGGTACCGTCGATCGCGCCGGACGACAGCGCCTGATACACTTCCGACCCCGGAATGTTTTGTACGGATGCGCCCAGTTTACCCAGGGCCTTGCCGCCCAGACCCGGCATACGGAACTTCAGACCGTTGAAGTCTTCGGGGCTGTTGATCTCTTTCGAGTACCAGCCACCCGCCTGCGCACCGGTGTTGCCGGCCAGGAAGGACTTCAGACCAAAGATTTCGCCCAGCTCGTCATGCAGCTCCATACCGCCGTCATGATAGTACCAGTTCACCAGTTCCTGTGCAGTCATGCCGAAAGGAACGGCCGTGAAGAACGCATAACCCGGGTGCTGACCCACAAAGTAATAGTCAGCGGCATGATACATATCCGCCTGACCCGAAGACACCGCGTCAAATACTTCGAAGGCACCAACCAGTTCGCCTGCTGCCTTGATTTCAACATTCAGGCTGCCATCCGACATGGCGTTGATGCTGTCGGCACAACGCTGCGCGCTGTCAAACACGCCCGCCAGACCACGACCCCACGAGGTCACCATGGTCAGGGTACGCTGGCCCTGAGCATAAGCCGGTGCCGCCAATGCTGTCGCTGCAGCTGCCGAACCGCCCAGCGCGGATTTTTTCAGAAATGAACGACGATCCATATGAGTGTTCCTCCCCTTCATAGTCACGGCCCGGCAGAACCGGACCTGTCGCATTCAGTGCGCGTCAGCCTAATGTGACCGAACTGAAAGGGAATACCTACTACTGCGTAGAGAATCGGATTCTTTGCGATTTCTGGCAAGAAATCAGACCGCAAAGCACGTCTTCCCCGACGATAATCTCTGTATTCCCCGAACAAAGCCCAATCTTTTTGCATTTTCGCCGCCGCTTGCGTATCGATTCGTCCATGCAAAGACTCCGACATCTGGTCTCGCTGACCTATGCGCAGAAATTGTCGCTGGTTGCCGCAATCCCGCTGGTCGTGGCCGTAGCGGCAATTGCCGTGCTTGTGGCATACGAGGCGCGCGCGACCGCCGAGCGTGAGATCGAAGCGCTGGAACGCAGCCTGGTCGAAGCCAAGAAAGAAGAGTTGCGCAACTACGTAACACAGGCGCGCAACGGGTTCGCCTATATCTACGGCCGGGCCGAGCCAGATGACGAGGTCGCGAAAAACCTCGTGTCCCAAATCCTGTCGGCAATGATCTATGGCCAGGATGGGTTCTTCTTTGTCTACGATTATGACGGCAACAATCTGGTCAGCCCCCGCCAGACGCAGTTCATCAACCGAAACTGGGAAGGGTTGACGGACAGCGACGGCACTCCGATCGTTGACGAGTTTATCCGCCTCGCCCGCCAGGGGGCTGGTTGGCACAGCTTCATGTGGCAAAAGCCCTCGACCGGAGAGGAAGCACAGATGATCGCCTATGTCGTCGGGCTTCAGGACTGGCGCTGGGTCGTGGGAACAGGAGTCTTCATCGACGACATCGTTGCAACGGTCGCCAACGCCAGGGCCGAGGTCGAAGCCCGCGTTCAGCGCACCTTCATGTATATCGGCGCGATCGTTGTGGCGGCGGTGCTCATCGTCTTTGCATCGGGCATGTTGCTGAACATCCGCGAGCGCAGACTTGCGGACGCCAAGCTGAAGGAACTGACCCAGCGCGTCTTCGATGCCCAGGAAGAGGAACGAGGCCGCGTTGCCCGCGAATTGCATGACGGCATCAGCCAGATTCTGGTCGGTGTACGCTATGCGCTGGACAACGCGCGGCGCCGCCTGTCCCGCGGCGATGACGCGGGCGCACGCGATCCGCTGGACAAAGGGATTGACCATCTTGGCACCGCCATCACCGAGGTCCGCCGCATCAGTCGCGACCTGCGCCCCGGCGTGTTGGACGATCTGGGTCTTGGGCCAGCGCTGAAAGCTCTGACCGACGATTTCCGGGACCGCACCGGGATCGAGACGGAATTCTCGACCGTGGTGTTCCGCAACCGGCTGGACCAGGACAGCAAGATTGCCCTGTATCGCATCGCGCAAGAGGCGCTGACCAATATCGAGCGCCACTCTGGCGCCACGCATGTTACGATAGACCTGCGCGGGCACAAGAAAGGTGCAACCATGCGGATCACTGACAATGGCCGGGGCATGCGGACCGATCCCAGCACCCCCAGCACCGGGATCGGGTTGCGCAACATGCAAGAGCGCATCGAACAGCTTGACGGGTCCCTGCGCATTCTGTCATCACGCGGACCGCGCGGCGGCACTGTCATCGAAGTCAGCCTGCCGCTGAGCCACCTTCTGCCGCCGCAGGAAGACGCAACTCCAAACCGAAAGGCCGGCACATGAGCGCCGAAAGCATCCGAGTTCTTATTGTCGACGACCATCCAATGGTGGCCGAGGGCATCCAGTCCATCCTTGAAAGCTATGATGAGATTCAAGTGGTCGGTACGCTTGGCAGCGGACAGGCGGCAGTGGATCAGGCTGTTGAACTTGCCCCGGATGTGATCCTGATGGATCTGAACATGCCCGGCCTCGGCGGTCTCAGCGCCACGGAAATCATCCTGGAACGATTGCCGGAAACGCGCATCCTGATCCTGTCGATGCATGACAGCCCGGAATATATCTCGACCGCGCTCAGCCACGGTGCCAAAGGTTACGTGCTCAAGGATGTGCCCACGGAAGAGATCAAGCAGGCCATTGATGCGGTGATGCGGGGTGAACAGTATCTGTGCACCGGCGCCAGCGGATCGCTTAAACCCAAGGGCGACAACGTTCGCGAAGCGCTGACCGGACGTGAACAGACCATTCTGCTGGAACTGGCGCAGGGCAAATCCAACAAGGAAGTTGCGCAAACGCTGGATATTTCCGTGCGGACGGTCGAAACGCACCGCAAGAATATAAAACGCAAACTCGGCATATCCTCAACCGCCGGGCTGACACGCTACGCTTTGGAACATGGCGTGCTGCAAGGGACTGGTGTCGGTTTCTGATCTGCACGCGCCCGCAGCGCTGCCCGGCCCAACCATAGGATAGGCGCCGCAAGCGTGTTGAAGATGGGCGGGAGCGCTACCCGCCGGGTCAAAGACCTTCTCCGAAAAAAACCAATGTCCCGTCTTCGTCCAGAACGTGGAATTCACGCTGATTATAGGGCTGATTGAACGGCGGCCTGACACGGCCTTCGGGCAGATCGGCCAATCGGTCGCGCAGGCTGTCATAAAGCCCATCAATATCTTCAACATCGATATAGAAGGAGTGTTCATCACCCAATGGCTTGCCGTCATCCCGGGGTGGGCACTCCAAAAGGCGGATCGCAACAGGACCACGTTTCAAAAAGGCATAATTGTCTTGCATGAACCCACAGGTGAACCCAAGACGATCACAATAGAAGTCGATCTGGTCCTTCAGGGACGAGCACAACACAAATGGTGTAATCTGCAAAATCTTGGGCATCTGACTCTCCGGACAGGAAACAGATGCATTGTACCGAGGTTGAACACTCAATCCAGCAACTGATCCTTTCGCAGCCCCGCGCGCTTGTAGTGATGCGGCAAAACGCGGCCATACAATTGCTGCGTCCTTTCCACACCGCCACACATGCCTTCAGCCTCGACAAAGGAAAAGATGCCGACATAACGACGGCACTTCCCACTGACCGGAGCAACCCGATGCAATGAATACCGGCCCTTGAAAATCTGCAAATCCCCCGGCCGCAGTTCCAGCCGGCGAACCCGCCCCATGTTCCCATCGAGAACCGAGGCCACCAGATCAAAGTTTTCATTTTCCGCCGTCCGCAGGTTGGGTGCGTATTCGAACGCGCCGCCCGTCTCTCCGTTCTGGATGGCCAGCGTCACGGTGTAGTTGTTGGTGTCGAAATGCCAGGGAAAGCCCTGCCCTTCTTCCACGACATTGATGATCACGTCCGCCAACGGATCATCGTAGCGGAAAAAGCGGTCTTCGGGTTCATTCAGGGCATCGCGGACAAAGGGAAGAAAGCCGTCGAACTCGTAAATGCGCCGCAGCGGGCCGGATTTCGAAAGATTGTCGGCCGGAACAAAGGCGTTCGAACGATCATAGAAGCGGCGGATCGGATGAGCGATGCCAAGCCTTGGGTCGTCCTTCGTGAAATAGGCGTTGGTTCTGTTGAAGGACCGGTGCGCCTTGGGCGCCACCCCCTCGGCTTCTTGCACCAGAAGCTTGACCCCTGCCTCGTGCACGAAACCCGGCAGAACAGCACATCCATCCTGTTCCAACTCGCGTCTCAAATCCTCGATCAGCCGATCATAAGCCGGTGAATCCGGACGATCGATTGGATAGCGGCCAAGATCAACCAGGTCCTGCAACATTTCAAGCCTCCGGGTTTTGCCCCCTGCACGTTCAGCGTGGCGCAGAAAAAAGTAATGATCATGCCCGTTTCGGACATCGGCCTGACGCTTTCAGACCGCCTTATCCGCACACAAAACGGCCAATTTTCACGTCGAATTCCCGGAAATTCCCGACATGCGGCAATCTGCGCAATAAAATGTCGCAAAATACCGCCGCTGAGATAGAAAATTGGTGCAATTGCCTGTTGACGCCCCTTCCCCCCGACCATAATGTCGCCTCCAAGCAAAAAGGAGCCTCTGGCGATGAGAACGCTAGTCGTAATCGTAGGAACCACGCGCATGGGCCGGTAACGGTAAACCATAATCGAACCCATGCGCCTCCGAAAAATCGGGGGCTTTTTTTTGTCGAACGCAAGACACATGTCGCGAACGGAGCAAAGCAGATGACACGTGAGATGACCGGCGCAAAGATGGTGGTTCAGGCCCTCAAGGATCAGGGCGTGGACACGGTATTCGGATACCCCGGTGGCGCCGTGCTACCGATCTATGATGAGATCTTTCTGCAAAACGACATTCGCCACATTCTGGTGCGTCACGAACAGGGCGCGATCCACGCGGCCGAAGGCTATGCCCGATCGACGGGAAAACCGGGCGTCGCGCTTGTCACGTCAGGCCCCGGTGCCACCAATGCTGTCACCGGTCTGACCGATGCGTTGCTGGATTCGATCCCGATCGTTGTTCTGACCGGGCAAGTCCCGACCTTCATGATCGGATCGGATGCGTTTCAGGAGGCCGACACCGTAGGCATCACCCGCCCCTGCACCAAGCATAACTGGCTGGTGAAGGACACGGACTCGCTGGCTGAAACCCTGCACGAGGCATTCCATGTCGCCACCTCGGGCCGCCCCGGCCCGGTGCTGATCGACATCCCGAAGGATGTGCAGTTCGCGTCGGGCGAATATGCCAGCCCGAAACCTTCGACCTCGCATTACCAACCCGCGATGAAAGGAGATCTGGAAGAGATCACCGAACTGGTTGCCGCGATGGAAACCGCAAAGAAACCGATCTTTTATACCGGCGGCGGCGTTATCAATTCCGGCCCCGCGGCCAGCCAGTTGCTGCGTGAACTGGTGGATGCGACCGGCTTTCCGATCACCTCAACCCTGATGGGTCTGGGCGCCTATCCCGCCTCGGGCGAAAATTGGTTGGGAATGCTCGGCATGCACGGCCTTTATGAGGCCAATATGGCGATGCATGATTGCGATCTGATGATCAATATCGGTGCGCGGTTCGATGACCGGATCACCGGGCGTATCGATGCGTTTTCGCCGAACTCGAAAAAAGCGCATATCGACATCGACCCGTCCTCGATCAACAAGGTCATCCGGGTGGACATCCCGATCGTCGGCGATGTGGCGCATGTGCTCGAGGATATTCTGAAGATCTGGAAGTCGCGCGGCCGCAAGACGGACGCCGCGAATGTCAAACAATGGCAGAACCAGATCGCCGAGTGGCGCAAGATCAACTGCCTGGCCTTCACCAACAGCGAAAAGTCGATCAAACCGCAATACGCGCTGCAACGCCTTGAAGAACTGACAAAAAAGCATGATCGCTACATCACCACCGAGGTGGGTCAGCACCAGATGTGGGCGGCGCAGTACCTTGGGTTCGAAGACCCCAACCGCTGGATGACATCGGGTGGTCTGGGCACGATGGGTTATGGGTTCCCCGCCTCGATCGGCGTGCAGATGGCGCATCCGGATGCTCTGGTGATCAATGTCGCCGGCGAGGCCAGCTGGCTGATGAACATGCAGGAAATGGGCACCGCCGTTCAGTACCGCCTGCCGGTGAAACAGTTCATCCTGAACAACGAACGCCTCGGCATGGTCCGTCAGTGGCAGGAGCTGCTGCATGGCGAGCGCTATTCACATTCCTGGTCCGAGGCCCTGCCCGATTTCGTGAAACTGGCTGAGGCCTTTGGCGCCAAAGGTATCCTGTGTTCCGACCCCGCCGATCTGGATGACGCGATCATGGAGATGATCAATTACGACGGTCCGGTGATCTTTGACTGTCTGGTCGAAAAGCACGAGAACTGCTTCCCCATGATCCCGTCGGGCAAGGCCCATAACGAGATGCTGCTGGGTGAGGCCGAGACGCAGGGCGTGATCGACTCCAAAGGTTCGGTTCTGGTTTAACGAAATTCGACGGATTTGGTTGAGTGCCGCGCTGTACCCAACCTGTCAAGGATGATGAAAGGGACGTAAATGTCTGCCCTACATATCAAAAAAGGCTCTACCCGCCATTCGGCCTATAACCTACGGCCCACTTTCTCGGACGTTCAGGAACGCCATACAATCGCGGTTCTGGTCGAAAACGAGCCCGGAGTGCTGGCCCGTGTCATCGGCCTTTTCTCGGGTCGTGGTTACAACATCGAAAGCCTGACGGTGGCCGAGGTTGATCATACCGGCCACCTGAGCCGCATCACCATCGTCACCACCGGCACGCCGCAGGTCATCGAACAGATCAAGGCGCAGCTTGGCAGGATTGTTTCGGTGCGTGACGTGCATGATCTGACCGTCGAGGGCGCCTCGGTCGAGCGTGAACTGGCGATCATCAAGGTCGTCGGTGAAGGCGACAAGCGGGTCGAAGCCCTGCGTCTGGCCGATATCTTCCGCGCCAATGTTGTCGACAGCACGCTCAATTCCTTCATCTTCGAAATCACCGGTGCGCCCGACAAGATCGACGCATTCGCCGACCTGATGCGCCCGCTGGGCCTGATGGAAATCGCGCGTACCGGCGTGGCGGCCCTGCTGCGCGGCGATTGATCGAACTGTCCCGCCTTGGCACTTGTCTTGCAGCCAAGGCGGGAACACTTTTTAGGGTGGCTGGTCCTTTCAAATTCAACTCTTGCGATCTGAATGCGCTATAATTGCCATATGGTCGGCTTTTCCCAATAAAGATCAGGCATTTTCAGATAAAGCCTATTGCCTTTACACATGAGGGCGTTAGCCTCGAAGCTGCAACGCGACGTGGGGATACGTTGCTTGGGGTCATTCTGTACGATTTTTAAAATGCACCGGGCTTCGGCTTCAGTGCGACGATGGTTTCTTCCGGAAACTAAGCAAGACGTGGGCACCCATGACTGACGATATTCGTAGTCCGGCTGAGATTCGCGCAATGTTTGGTGCGAACCTTCGGCAATTGGCGAAGCGATATCGCTCGATCTCGGCGCTGTGCCGACAACTTGGCGTAAACCGTACCCAGTTCAACAGATATCTTTCCGGTGAAAGCGTACCCAGACCGGATGTGCTGGACCGTATATGCAGGTTTTTCGATGTCGATGCCCGCATTCTTCTGAAACCGCTGGACGAGATTGAGAAGATCGAAGAACACCCTGCAACTCCGGCCCTGACAGAGTTTCTGGGCTCGGGTGCGGATGCGATCGAGAAATCCCCGTTTTCCCCCGGGTTCTACGCGGTGATCGAAAGCCTGTCGGCTGAACACCGGATGACCCTGCTGCACGCCCGACCCTTGGCCCAATGTACGTTGATCCGTGGCTACGTGTCGCGAGCAGCAATGCCCGAGGCCACACCGAAGGCGCGGGAAATACAGGGGATAGCGGCCGCAAGCGGTGACACTGTCTATATGCTGACCTCCCAGCGGGAAGGTCACAACAGCCGGGTCTATCTGATCTCTCCGGACCCTACGGGAACGGCAGTTCATTGGCGTGGGTCGGTCATCAGCCCGACAAACGCGACAACGCCCGAACCCGTTGTGCTGAAATACCTTGGGCACGACTCGACGGCCATTTTTGCTGCTGCGCGATTGTCGACGAACAACGTGGCGCAGCCCCTGTAACCTATCGTCTCAGGTAGGTGTTTTCCCTTCATCATTCTGCGTGATCTGCCGGTACAGATGCCAACTGGCATGTCCCAGCAACGGCAGGACCACCAGCAACCCCAGAAACCAGGGCACCATCGCCAGAAATGTCAGCACCGCAATGAAAGCACCCCAGGCCAGCATCACCGGAAAGTTCTCTGACACGTAGGTGAAGCTGGTGATCATGGCCGTTACGAAATCCAGCTCGCGGTCCAGCAGCAGAGGGATCGACAGAACGGTGATCATGTACAGAACGGTTGCAAAAACCGCCCCGACGGCCGTGCCGACGGCCAGCATTGTCAGGCCATTCAGTGTCAGAAACACCTCAAGCGAGGTCGACACGTTGGTCATCGTCGCCAACCCCATGAACAGGGCAAAGATCATGTGCCCCAGAAAAAACCAGAAAAGAAACACGACAACTATGATTGCGCAGATCGAGGGCAATTGTCTGCGGCTTTGCTGCATCACGACCCCGAAGATCGCGCCAAAATCGAGCGGCTCGCCCTGTTCCAGCCTGTGCGACACCTCGTACAGACCAACAGCGGCAAACGGGCCGATCAGCGGAAACCCGATAGCCGCCAGCACCAGCCAAAAGGTTGTTCCGGTCTGAACTGTCACCCATGCCATCGCCCACCCGGACAGTACGTAAAACCCCGCAAAAATTAGGCCGAACAGCGGTGCGCGGCGAAAGTCGGCCCAAGCGCGCTGCAATGCTGTACGCAGCATGGCGGTATCGACCGGTCGCATATCCGGAACACCAAAGGGTTTGTCCATGTTGTCTTCCTCCTCCCTGACCGGCGTTATGGCATCGCCGGCCTCTTGTTCGGCCAATTGGTTTCGGCGTGGTAAGCCGCACCGACTGACAATAGTTTCCGATCCGATCCTCTGGGCCCGAACAATTGAAACCCCATCGGCAGCCCCTGCGTGCCAAACCCCGCGGGCGCAGCAAGACATGGCAGGCCGATCAGGCTGACCGGTATCGTGACATGCATCCATCGGTGATAGGTATCCATGGCCCGGCCCGCGATCTCTGTCGGGTAAGGCAAATCAACCGAAAACGGCCAGATCTGAGCAGACGGCAGAACCAACGCGTCAAACTGTTCAAACAGCTTCGCCGCGCAATGGAACCATTCCGAGCGGATGACACTGGCGTGGTGTACCTCCAGTGCACTCATTGCCAGACCCCGATCCAGTTCCCATTGTGCCGAGTCTTTCAAATGTTCCTTTTGCGACGCCAAGGGTTCCAGCCCGGCGGCCACGCTGAACGACCGCAAGGTGATCCAGCTGGTCCAGAGTTTTTCGGCATCGAAAGGCGGGGCGACGTCCTCAACCCGCGCGCCACGCGTTTCGAACACGTCCATCGCGTCTTTGCAGATGTCAAGAATACCGGGCTCGGTCGGAAAAGCGCCGCCCCAGTCGCCAAGCCACCCGATCCGCAGCCCTTGCAGATCCGCGGCGGTCACCGGCGACACGGGCGCACTTTCAACGGCCAGCGGCAAGCGCGGGTCCGGACCCGAGATGACATCAAGCAGAGCACCCAGATCTTCGGGGCAGCGCGCCATGGGGCCCAGTGTCGACAATCGGTGCAAAAAGCTGTCCCCCACGGGATCGGAAGGCACCCTGCCCCAGCTTGGCCGAAAGCCATAAACGTTGTTCCAAGCCGCAGGGTTGCGCAAGCTGCCCATCATGTCCGAGCCATCGGCCAGCGCAACCATGCCCGTCGCCAAGGCAACCGCCGCCCCGCCGGATGAGCCACCGCAGGTGCGATTGGCATCATAAGGGTTGCGCGTTGCGCCATAGACCGGATTGAACGTGTGCGATCCCAGCCCAAATTCCGGCGTATTGGTCTTGCCGATCAGGATGGCACCTGCGGCCCGCATCCGGGTGGCAATCAGATCGTCAGTGTCCGGCACGAAGCCCTTGAACATCGGTGAGCCCTGAGACGAGACGACGCCCGCCACGTTCACAAGATCCTTGACTGCGATTGGAAGACCGTGCAGCGGGCCGGTGATCGGGCCATCGTCACAGGCCTTCGCCTCGGCCATCAAATCATCTGAATCCCTTAGCGCGACGATGGCATTCACCTCACCATTGACCGTGGCGATGCGATCCAGCGAGGCCCGCATCACGTCCGAGGCTGAAACCCGCCGGTTGGCCAACTGTTTCAAAAGGTCTGTAGCCGATATCCGGGTCAGGTCCATGACGCGCCAATCCATTGTCGTTTCCGGCAGCCTAGCGGGCAGCTCGGATCATTTAAACCCACTGTTTAAATGTATCTTTTCAGCGTCGTCCCAGACGGCAATGTCAGCGCGCTGATCTGCGAAAATGCAGGTTGCTGTCAGCCCCAAGCCAGTAGCGCAAGCAAAGAACGATCGCGATGCAGCTGAGCACCAGCCAGATCCCGCCCCACAACATGGCAGAGCCACCGAATTCCTCGGCCAGCATGAATGCATCCGAACGCGCGCCAGACCGTTGGATCGTGTCATCGAAGATGTCGAAAGGGACATAGATCATACTGGTCAATCCGATCACACGCAGCACCAGATCGCTTGCATCGGGACGCAGATACCACGCCGCAGCAATCATCGCAGCCCCGGTTCCGATGCTGAAAACAAGGGCGAACGGGTCGCGGATATACAGCACCGCCACCAGACACATGACACCGCCAAAACCCGCCAGAACGGCGCGGTCGGCCTTTGTTCGCAGGGCAAGGATCAAAAGGGCCATGCCAAGCGCCAGTGAACCAAGATATCCGGCAGACAGGCTGAGAAAGCGATTGCCGCCCCGGCCGAGGACAACGCCGCCCTGTTGCGATGAGATCGAAAAGCTCTCGACCGAGCCACCCGTCATCAGGATCGTCACCGCGTGAGACAACTCATGCAGAAAGACGACCAGTATCTTCAGTGGCACCGCAACCGGTGTATTCCAAAGCAGAAACACCAGGGCCGTGATGAGGATAAGCTGCCAATGCCCTTTCAGAACGTTCAGGAAAGGGCTGTTACGCTTCACCTCAGCTGTCGCCCTGGGCCTCGGAGCGGCTCTTGCCCGCCACGTTCAGGGCCAGTGTGGCCGCCATGAAGCCGTCCAGATCGCCGTCCAGAACACCCTTGGTATCCGAGGTCTCGTAATTGGTCCGCAGGTCTTTGACCATCTGGTAGGGCTGCAAAACATATGACCGGATCTGGTTGCCCCAGCCCGCATCCCCCTTGGCCTCGTGTGCCGCGTTGATGTCAGCGTTCCGGCGGTCCAGCTCCAGTTGATACAAGCGCGATTTCAGAGCCTTCATGGCGATATCGCGGTTCTGGTGCTGCGACTTTTCGGACGAGGTCACGACAATCCCGGTCGGAATGTGCGTGATCCGTACGGCCGAGTCCGTGGTGTTCACGTGCTGACCACCGGCACCCGATGACCGGTAGGTGTCAATGCGGATATCGGCGGGGTTCACCTCGATCTCGATATTGTCGTCGACCACCGGATAAACCCAGACCGAACAGAACGAGGTGTGCCGCTTGGCCGCCGAGTCAAAAGGCGAAATCCGCACCAGCCGGTGTACGCCGCTTTCGGATTTCAGCCAGCCGTAGGCGTTGTGGCCGGAAATCTTGTACGCAGCGGATTTGATCCCTGCCTCTTCACCCGGGGTTTCGGACTGAAGCTCGACCGTATAGCCTTTTTTCTCGGCCCAGCGCACATACATCCGCGCCAGCATCGAGGCCCAGTCGCAGCTTTCGGTTCCGCCCGCGCCCGAGTTGATCTCGAGGAAGGTGTCGTTGCTGTCGGCCTCACCGTCAAGCAGGGCCTCGAGCTCTTTCTTCGCGGCCTTGGCCTGAAGCGCCTTGATCGCGGCTTCGGCGTCCTGGACAACTTCTTCGTCTTCTTCCAGTTCGCCCAGCTCAATCAGTTCGATATTGTCGCTCAGATCGGTTTTGATGGCCTCGTAGGTCTCGATCGCGTCGACCAGCATCTGCCGATCGCGCATCAGTTTCTGCGCCTTTTCGGGATTGTCCCACAGGTTGGGATCTTCGACACGCGCATTGAATTCCTCAAGGCGATGCGGCGCGGTCTCATAGTCCATGCGCTGCGCCAGCAGCTCCAGCGACTTTTCGATTTCCGCCACAGTGTTCTGGGTTTCGGCGCGCATGGTCTTGTCCCAACTTGCTCAATCAGGCCTGCGTGATAGCAAGAGGTGCGAGACACCACAAGACGGGCTGAGCGTGAATGCAAGGCACATTCAAAGAGTTTCTGGACCGATGGGAATTGCATCAACCGGAACTGGTTGCCGAGACAGCCCAGGCGCGGGTGTGGAAGGTACAGTCGGAACACGGGCCGGCCGCCCTGAAACTCTATCGCGGACCGGATCGCGGCAACGAAGAACCCGGGACCGCTTTGTTGAAGGACTGGCATGACCGGGGAGCGGTTCGGGTTCTCAACGAGGAACGGAATGCCGTTCTGATGGAATGGCTGGAAGGCCCGTCTTTGGGGGACATTGCGCGGGCAGGACGCCCTGAAGACGCTGTTGCGATCCTTGCAGAAACGGCGGCGCGCCTGCATGGGAAGGCCACCGCTGACGTCGGTGGCTTGAAACCCCTGAACCAGGTGTTCGCCCCTTTGTTCGGCTGCACCTTTGCTCCGGCCTGCCCAACCCTTCTGCGCAAGGACGTGCTGTCCGCCACGAATCTGGGTCAGCACCTGTTGATCAGCCAGCCCACGCCGGTGCCCCTGCACGGGGATCTTCACCCGGACAACACTATTCTGACCCACAATGGCCCGCGGGTTTTCGATGCCAAAGGATACGCAGGAGATCCGGCCTTTGAACTGGCAAATGCACTGCGGCACCCAAAAGGCATGACCGAATTGGTGCGCGATCCCCGGCAGATCGAAACCTGCCTGTCGCTCTATTCCGAAGCCATGAATGTTTCAGAGAAACGGCTGGCTCAATGGGCAGCCGTCAAATGCGCCTTGTCCATCTGCTGGCGATCCGACGGTGCCATCGAAAACGACCCGGAAGCCGACCTTTTGCGCCTTTTTCTGGACGCGGCCGATTAGTAAAGACCGCCGGTACTCAGATCGCCTTGGGTGGCCTTGGGGCCGACCGTGATGGTTTGACCGGTGGAGGTTTGAACCTGCACACCTGCGCGCTGCGCTTCCTCGAACAAGGGCAGGTCGGAACCAATCGCAAAACCACCGTCGTAAACACGGTCGATGAACCCATCGACACCGTCGCGGAAGAACTCGGCCACGACATAGTCACCGGTGGCGTCATCCGGCAAGCGGGCGCCGCTGAAACGGTCGATTTTAATAAAGTGACCGCCTTCTGGAACCTTGAATGGCCCACCGCCATACTTTTCGACGGCTTTTTCCATGAAGCTCTGGAACACCGGGCCGCACAAGGTACCACCATAAGCCCCCCGGCCCATCGGGCGCGGGCGGTCATATCCGATATAGCAGCCCGCCACGATGTTCGAGGTGAAGCCAATGAACCACGCATCCTTGGATTCGTTGGTGGTTCCGGTCTTGCCGGCCGTCGGCACCGGCAGGTTCACATAGCGCGAGGCGGTGCCGCGATCCACCACGCCTTTCATCATGGACGTCAGCTGATAAGCCGTGATGGCATCCATGACCTGCGCGCGGTCCGTAACAAGGGTTGGGGCCTCGTCGGGCTCGAGCCAGGTCGAGTTGCAATTCAGGCATTGGCGATCATCATGACGATAGATGGTCTTGCCGAACCGGTCCTGAATACGGTCGACCAGAGTGGGTTCAACCCGCTGACCCCCGTTCGCGAACATCGCATAAGCGGCGACCATCTTGTACAGCGTCGTTTCTTCGGACCCCAGCGAGTTTGCAAGGAACGCGCCCATCCGGTCATAGACGCCAAAGCGTTCGGCGTAGCCTGCAACCACCGGCATCGTGACCTCTTGCGCCAGACGGATGGTCATCAGGTTCCGCGACTGCTCGATCCCGGTGCGCAAGGGCGTCGGCCCGTAGAACTTGTTTGACGAGTTCTTGGGCCGCCACAAGCCCTGTGGCGTGTTCACCTCGATCGGTGCGTCCACAACGATGGTTGCCGGGCTGTATCCGCTGTCCAGCGCGGCGGCATAGACAAAGGGTTTGAAGCTGGACCCCGGCTGGCGCTGTGCCTGCGTGGCGCGGTTGAAAACGGTATCCTGATAAGAAAACCCGCCCTGCATCGCCAGAACGCGGCCCGAGTTCACATCCATCGCCACAAAGGCGCCCTGAACTTCGGGCACCTGACGGGCAGACCACTGCCCCTCTTCGCCCTCGACAACAAGGATCACATCACCGCGTTTGAAGTTCGCCGCAAAATCACCCTGCATCCACTTGATATCGGACCGCGGAATAGTGCCATCCGCAGGGCCGTCTTCGATCCCGACGGTAAGTTGCTGATCCGAGACATTCAGAACCACGGCGGGATACCAGCGGGTCGGCAGCACCACATCGCGCGGGATTTCCAGAAGCGACAGCGCCTCGCGCCACTGCGCTTCATCCGCCAGTTTTTCTTCCGAGATCACTTCGCCGGTGCCGCGCCATTTCCCGCGCGACCGGTCATATTTTTGCAACGCCGTGCGCAGGGCCTTTGCGGCCTCGACCTGCATTTCCTCGTCCACCGACGCACGAACCGTGAAGCCGCCGGTAAAGAACTCACCTTCACCAAAGTCCTCGCTCAGTTGGCGACGGATTTCATCGGTGAAGTAGTCGCGCGGCGGCAATGCGGTGCGGAAGCTTTCGAAATCGCCGTTCTGAACCGAGCGCAGCGGCATCTCGACCTCGGACTCATAGGTCGCCTGATCGATGTAACCGTTCTGGTACATCTCGCGCAGCACATAGTTTCGTCGGGCCAGCAGGCGTTCCTTTTCCCGAACCGGGTGGTAATCCGACGGCGCCTTGGGCATCGCGGCCAGCATCGCGGCTTCGTGCGGGGCAAGTTCCTGCAAGGTCTTGTTGAAATAGGTCTGTGCGGCGGCCGTCACACCGTACGAGTTCTGACCCAGAAAGATCTCGTTCAGGTAGAGCTCAAGGATCTGCTCCTTGTCCAGGGTATCCTCGAGCCGGGTGGCGAGGATGATTTCCTTGATCTTGCGTTCTGCCCGGCGGTCGCCCGACAACAGGAAGTTCTTCATTACCTGCTGCGTAATGGTCGATGCACCCCGCACGGTCCCGCCTTTGGTGCGCACCGCTTCGACACCTGCCGCGACGATGCCGCGTGGGTCGTAACCCTGATGGGTATAGAAATTCTTGTCTTCCGCCGAAATAAACGCCTGCTTCACCAGATCGGGAATTTCCGCGGACGGCGTGAACAGGCGGCGTTCCTGCGCAAATTCGTCGATCAACTGACCTTCGCCCGAATAGATCCGGCTGATCGTCGGGGGCTTGTACTGGGCCAGGGATTCGTGGCTGGGCAGGTCCCGGCCATACATCCAGAAGACCGCACCGATCACCAGTGCGACCATGAAAATACCCAAGGTAACGATACTGAAGATCGCCCCGAAAAACGAAAGAATGAACCGGATCACGTTACTGCCTTTTTCTCGCGGTGGTGCCTATATAGTGTTGCACCGCCCAAGGGTCAAAACACCAAGCGTATTCTAGCCGTTTTGCGTCGCAAGGTCACTGGCCAATCAGGGATTTTCGGATCACATCCTGCTGACGCCAGTCTTCGATCCCCTGAAAGATCCCCAAGGCCATTTTAGCCCGCCATTCCGGATTTTTCAGGTTTTCCCGATCTCTGCGGCTGGACAGAAATCCAAGTTCGACCAAAACAGAGGGAATATCGGCCGCCTTGAGAACAGAAAACGAAGCGGTCCGTAGCGGTTTGCGGTTCATCGGCCCGCCTTGCTGGGCCATCCCGTTGGCGATCGCGCTGGCCAGGGACCTGGTCCGCGGCATCGTTTCCTGGCGCGCCAGATCAAGCAGAACATCGGCCACCTGATCATCGGCGCCATTCAGATCGATACCCGAGATCAAATCCCCCCGGTCATGCCGCTCGGCAAGCTTTGAACTCGCCACATCCGAAGCATCGGCAGACAGGGTATAGACGGCCGCCCCGTGGGCCTGCCCTTCCGACAGGGAATCCGCATGCAGCGAAATGAACAGATCCGCGCCAGCCCGATGCGCCAGTGTTATCCGACGCTCCAACGAGACGAACTGGTCATCAACGCGGGTCAGGACCACCTCATAACCTCCTGATCGCAAGAGAACTTCGCGCAGTTCGCGGGCAAAGGTCAGCATCAGGTTTTTTTCATCGACGCCATCGATTTCGGCACCCGGATCGATCCCGCCATGCCCCGGATCGAGCATCACGCGCAACGGCCTGTCTGCCGAGCGTGCCGATGCCTGCGGCACATCAGCCGGTTCCGGCAAGTCCCATCCCGGGTTGCGCGGCGCACCTGCGGTTGCGTTGAACGTATCAAAATCCGTGCCCTTGAGGTTGAGAGACAGCAGAGCCGCCCCCGAATCCTCGGCAACTGACAATACGGCAGTGTCTACGGCCATCGGAGCGCCCAGTTCCAACACCAGCCGCGACCAACCCGGAACATAGGCTCCGAATTGCACGCCGCTGACGCGTTCGGATTGCAGGAAATCCGTTCGGTTCAGCCCGGTCCAATCCACTTCGTTGAAGTCCAGAACCATCCGGTACGGATCCTGCAAGGTGAAGATCCGGTACGGCACCCCCTGGCTCAGGCCGATATCCACGCGAACGCCGGTTCGCCCCACATCCGTGATGCGGCTTTGGTCGGGCTGAACGCGTGCCAGCGCGCTGAAATCCTGCGCGACGGCAGTGCCGCACAGCGCCCAGATCAGGGCGATGCAAATGAAGATCCTGCTCATGGCCTCAAGTTTTCCCGAGATCGTTTGCCGGGCAGCCTATACCACAAGGGCTGATTTGTGAACGGCTCAGGCAGGTTCCCCGATCACCTTCCGCTCGGTCATGAAAACGCGCAACCGTTCCAGCCCGTCCTGAATGTCGGCCGTCGAACGCGCATAGGAAAAACGCAACGTCGTATGGCCGCGCTGCGGATCGAAATCCAGACCCGGCGTGACCGCGACCCCGGCCTTTTCCAGAATCTCGGCCGCAAATGCGCGGCTGTCATCGGTCAGGTCAGACACGTCGGCATATACATAGAAAGCCCCGTCCGGAGGCGCGATTTTCGTAAAGCCCGCCTTGGGCAGCCCGTCCAGCATCAGGGCGCGGTTTCGGCGGTACACGTCCAGATTGGCTTGCAGTTCGTCCTCGCAATCCATCGCGGCCAGTGCGGCAATCTGACTGGCATGCGGCGCGCAGATGAACATGTTCTGGGCTATCCGCTCGACCACGCGCACCTGATCCTCGGGCACGACCATCCAGCCCACGCGCCAACCGGTCATCGAGAAATACTTGGAAAACGAGTTGATCACATAGCACTCATCCGTCAGTTCCAGCGCGGTCACGGCCTTGGCCTCGTATTCCAGACCATGATAGATTTCGTCGCTGATGAAGGATGCCCCCTGCCCGTGTGCGGCTTCGATCAGCGACCCCATGGCGGCGTGATCCAGCATCGTGCCGGTAGGATTCGCCGGAGACGCCACCATCAGCCCCTTCAGGCCCATTCCCTGAATATCCGCTGCCACGGGTTGCAGACGGTTTTCAGGCGCGGTCGGCAGATCGACCGGCACCAATCCAAGTGCCCTGAGAATCTGGCGATAAGACGGATACCCCGGCGCACCGATTCCGACGCGATCCCCGCTGTCGAACAATGCCGTGAAAGCCAGCAGAAACCCGCCGGACGATCCGGGCGTGATGACCACGCGCCCCGGGTTCAGGTCCACATCGTACCACTCACCATAAAGCTGCGCGACACGCTTTCGCAGCGCAGGCAAACCCAGAGACACCGTATATCCCAACGGGCTTTGATCCATCGCCTTGGCCAGCGCCTCGGTCGCGCCCTTGGGGGCGCCGGTTCCGGGCTGGCCAACTTCCATGTGAATCACATGGCGGCCCGCTTCTTCCGCACGGCGCGCGGCCTCCATCACGTCCATCACGATGAAGGGATCGACCCCGGACCGGGTTGAGTTTCTCATGCCCATCTCCCATGTTGCAGCCATGGCTTTTGAACGCGTATCCCTGCTGAGGTCAATCCCGGCTCTGATCCTGTCGGTTGGTGTCTGGCTGGCGGCGGCAACGCAATCCCATGGGCAAAGCCTGATCCGCGACCCCGATATCGAGCGTGGCCTGCGCGAGCTGGCCTTTCCGGTTCTGCGTGCCGCCGGTCTGAACACCAATCGGGTTCAAATCCTTGTGGTCAATGACAACACGTTCAATGCATTCGTCATCGACTACAACGCCATCTATTTGAATTACGGGCTGATCCTTACGGTCGAAAACCCCGAAATGCTGCAAGCAGTGATCGCGCATGAGGCCGCGCATATCGCGAACGGCCATCTGGCCCGGCGCGCCGAAAACCTGAAGGCGGCGCGGCGCAATGCAGGCCTTGGTACCGCTTTGGCCCTTCTTGCGGCTGTGGCCGGAGGGGGTGAAGCCGCCATTGGCATCGCCGCAGGCACCCAAGGCGCCGCAATCCGCAGCTTTCTGGGCCATACCCGCGCCGAAGAGGCCTCGGCCGACCGAAGCGCCGCAAGCTATCTGCGATGGGCTCAGATTTCCCCCAGCGGCATGGTCGAGCTGCACAGAAAATTCGCGGGTCAGGAATTGCTGAGCGTCGCCAATCAGGACCCGTACATGCGGTCGCATCCCACCAGTCGTGAACGATTGCGCGCCGCCGAAGCGTTTCTGGATGAGTTCGGCGACAAAGCCGTTCCGAATGCCAATGCCGATTACTGGTTTGCCCGCGTCAAAGGCAAACTGTCGGCCTTTTTACGCTCACCCAGTTGGACATTACGGCGCGCCAAAGAAGAAGCCGCCCAGGACATCCGCCTGATGCGCGAGGCTTCGGCCCATCATCAGAACCGTGATTTGGATCGCGCGCGCCGTGCCATCGACGCGGCACTGGCGCTGCGCCCGAACGACCCCTACTATTATGACCTGAAAGGGCAAATTCTTCTGGAAAACAGGCAAATAGGCGCGGCTGTTGAAGCGTATGGGAACGCTGTTGAAATGGCTCCGAACGATGCCCTTATCCTGGCTGGATACGGGCGGGCGTTGCTGGCGCAGGGTCAAACCAAACAGGCCCTGAGCGTGCTGGAAAAAGCCCGCGCCCGGGACTACCGGAACGCCAGGCTGTTGCAGGATCTGGGTGTGGCCTATGCTCAGGTTGGCAATGATGGTATGGCATCCACCGTGACGGCAGAGCGGTATGCGCTGCAAGGGCGGTTGAAAGACGCCGGAATTCACGCGAAACGCGCCGTGGCACGTCTGCCCGAAGGTTCACCGGGTTGGCAAAGGGCACAAGACGTGTTGATTGCGTCGGAACGACTCGACAAAGACAAAAGGAAACGGAAATGATCCTCAGACATGCTGCACCCGCCCTTCTGGGGCTTTCCATGGCGGCGACCTCGGCGCAGGCGCTGGACTTGAATGCGATGAACGATGCCGAGAAGGCGGAATTTGGTGCCCAGGTGCGCGAATACCTGCTGGAAAACCCCGAAGTGATCATCGAAGCCATCAACATTCTGGAAGAGCGCAATGCCGTCGCCGAAGCCGCGGCGGACAAAGAATTGGTCGCCGCCAATGCGGATGAACTGTTCGATGATGGGTACAGCTGGGTTGGCGGCAACCCGGATGGCGACATCACGCTGGTCGAGTTCATGGACTACCGGTGTGGCTATTGCCGCCGTGCCGTTCCCGAAGTTACCAGCCTGCTGGCAGAAGACGGCAACATCCGCCTTGTGATCAAGGAATTCCCCATTCTGGGTGATGCGTCTGTGCTGTCCTCACGTTTTGCCGTGGCCACCAAACACGTGGCGGGCGACGACGCATACAAGCAGGTCCATGATGCCCTGCTGGAATTCACCGGCGAGCCAACCGAAGTTGCCCTGCGCCGCATCTCGGACGGTTTGGGGCTGAACAGCGACGAGATCATCGCGGCGATGGACAGCGATCGCGTTACGGATGAGATTGCGCGCACCCGTGCTCTGGCCCAGCGGATGCAGATCTCGGGCACGCCTTCGTTCGTGTTGGGCACAGAGATGCTGCGTGGCTATTTGCCAGCCGATCAGATGCAGCAGATCGTCAACGGTATACGTGCCGAACGCGGCTAAGGCCGGATCTGTCGGCGACGTGCCATGAAGCGGCGGGAATTTCTGGTGGCCGGAGGAGCGTTGGGTATGACGTGTTTCTCTGGCCAGTCTATTGCGCAGTCCGCGACAGGCTTCCACGTGCCGGCCGAAGACGCCCGGCATGATCGCACTTTCATGCAATGGCCGGTCAGCCGCACCGTCTATCCCGACCCCGTTTTTTTGGAAATGGTACAGGGGACCATTGCGGAAATCGCAAACACGATCTCTGCTTTTGAACCCGTCACAATGCTCGCCGGATCGGAACATCACGCAGACATCAGCAAACGGCTTTCTGCGGCGGTCGAGATCTGGGATGTCCCGACCGAAGATCTGTGGTGCCGGGACGCAGGCCCGGTCTTTGCGATCAACGACCGTGGCGCGCTTGCGGTCCAACAGATCCAGTTCAATGGGTGGGGAAGAAAACAGGTTCACGCACATGATGCGAAAATTGCCGGCAGAGTGGCCGAAAGGCTGGGTCTGCCCCTGTTGCCGACCGGGCTGATCGGCGAAGCCGGTGGCGTCGAGCAGGATGGGCATGGGACGCTAATGGCGCATGAAAGCTCTTGGGTGAATGACAACCGCAATCCCGGCCTCACTCGGGACGAGATCGAAGCCCGGTTGTTGGCGGCCTATGGGGCCAAACGCATGATCTGGTCCGAAGGTGTCTGGGGCGAAGACATCACCGACTATCACATTGACAGTCTGGCCCGCTTTACCGGCCCCGGTCGCGGCATCATCAACTTGCCGGATGAACCGGACAAAGATGATCCTTTCCACTTGGCCGCGCTGGACACCTACGATCGTCTCATTGCCGCGGGCATCAACATGGACGTGATACCCGAGCCGCATTTCCGACGTGTCGAAGACCCGGATTTCGTGGCCTCTTATGCCAATTACTACGTCTGCAATGGCGGTGTGATTGCAGCCCGGTTCGGAGACTCGGAAACAGACAGGATCGCGTCGGAAACGCTTGCAAAACACCACCCCGGTCGTGAAGTCGTGACGCTTGACGTGGATGTGCTGGGAGAGCTTGGCGGCGGCATCCATTGCGCTACACAACAGATTCCCGGTTTTTAAATGTCGCGAAGAAACAGGCTATTCAGCCGCTTCAGCCGCCGCATCCAGTTCAGCCGCCTTTTTCTCGACCTCTTCCACGATGTGATCGATCATCTGGTCGTTCGACATCTTGTGGCTGGCTTTGCCGGCCAGATAGACCATGCCGGACCCTGCCCCGCCGCCGGTGAAACCAACATCGGTCATGAGTGCTTCACCCGGCCCGTTGACCACGCATCCGATGATCGACAGGCTCATCGGCGTCTTGATGTGTTCAAGGCGATGTTCCAGCGCCTCGACGGTCTTGATGACATCAAAACCCTGTCGCGCGCAGGATGGGCACGAGATGATATTGACGCCCCGATGACGCAGGCCAAGGGATTTGAGGATTTCAAACCCGACCTTGACCTCTTCCACCGGATCAGCAGACAGGCTGACGCGGATCGTGTCGCCGATCCCCATCCACAGCAGGTTGCCCAACCCGATGGCCGATTTGATCGTGCCGCTGACCAGCCCTCCGGCCTCGGTAATGCCCAGATGGATGGGGGCATCCGTCGCCTCGGCAATGCCCTGATAGGCCGCGGCCGACAGGAACACGTCGCTGGCCTTTACGCTGATCTTGAACTCGTGAAAATCATTGTCCTGAAGGATGCGGATATGTTCCAGCCCGCTTTCGACCATCGCCTCGGGGCACGGCTCGCCATACTTCTCAAGCAGGTGCTTTTCCAGGCTGCCCGCGTTCACGCCGATGCGGATCGAGCAGTTGTGGTCGCGCGCCGCCTGGATGACTTCTTTTACGCGGGTTTCGTCGCCGATATTGCCGGGGTTGATGCGCAGACAGGCAGCGCCCGCTTCGGCGGCCTCGATCCCGCGCCGATAGTGGAAATGAATGTCCGCCACGATAGGCACCGGGCTTTCCCGAACGATCTGTTTCAGCGCCTTGGACGACGCTTCGTCAGGAACCGAGACGCGAACGATGTCAGCGCCGGCCTCAGCCGCCGCCTGTACCTGCGCCACGGTCGCCGCCACATCGGTGGTCAGCGTGTTGGTCATGGTTTGAACGGCAATGGGTGCATCGCCACCAACGGGGACGTTGCCGACCATGATTTGACGGGATTTACGACGATAGATGTCGCGCCATGGGCGCACGTGATTGAGGGACATAAGGACGGATCCGCGTCTGCCTGAGTTGCGACTGTAGATAGTTCGGCAACGGGGTTATCGCAATGGCTAGATCACTCGGCGGGCGTTTCTGTCGCCTCGGTTTGCAGTTCCGCCACCAGTTGCTTGAGCGCACTGTTCTGTTCCGCCTCCAGATCGGCGACGGCATAGGCCTCGGACACGGCGTCTTTCGACAGAACGACACCCTTGGCGACAGTTCCCGGAGCACCCGCCGGGCCGTAATGTTCACCGTTCATCGCGAAATAAACCGATCCCGACGCGCCCGCACGCAATGTCGGCGGTTCTTCCGTCAGGGGCACTTCGAATACACTGCCTTGCTCGACGGTTCCCAGCGTACCTTCGAAAATGACGCTGCCATCCGCAGCCGTCACACGCATCCAGGCGGGGTCAACTGCCACGATCTTGAGCGTGGTATCGATCTGTTCGACCACTTGCGGCAGGGCCGGTTTTTCGACCGTGTGCAGTTCAGCCACTTCGAACTGCGGCAATTCGGGCGGGCGGAAGGTTCCAACCTCGCGCGGATCAAGCGTTGAGATCGGAGCATCCCGCGAGACCAGCACCGGAACATCCAGCGCCTGCGGACGATAGAGACGGTCCAGTGCTTCTGCGCTTGCTACTTCCGTAACATCATCTGACACGTTGCTGCGCGCCGCATCCAGCGGATCCAGATCAGACAGAACCACCGGTGCCTGTTCAACCGGGCTGACCTGTACTTGCTGAATCTTGTTCAAAACAGCCCAACCGCCATAGCCAATGCCACCGATCACCGCGAGCAAAACCAGCGACGAGCCGATTGCACGAGGTTCAATCTGACTGACCAGAGACTCCTTGCCCGGGATATAGGGCGTATTGGGCGAAATGAACGGATCCCGCCCCATCGGGCCGCGCGCAGGCAAAGCCCCTGAAGGTTTCCGCACCACCGAGGCCTCTGCGGACATGCCATGCGCAACCTCAAATCCGCTTTCCTCGCAGAAAGTCGCGAAGGTCTCATCGGGGTTCATACCCAGATAGCGCGCATAGGAACGCACATACCCGGCGATAAAGCCGGGTGTATCAAACGCATCGGGGTCGGCGTTTTCAATTGCAGCTATATAGTTGGCTTTGATCCGCAGCTCGCGCTGAACATCCAGAAGAGATTTGCCCATCGTTGCGCGTTCACCGCGCATCTTGTCGCCTAGGCGAACTTCGTAGTCGTCAAACCCTTTTGGTCTGACATCTACGTTCTCTTCGGATTCGCGCTGAGATCTGCGCCCAATCATCCCTGCTGCCCCATTCTGCCTGTCGCGTATTTCGCGTAAGCGGCGAATCATCCCCACAATGATTCGTCTACTCGTTTTGTTAGCGTAAGCTTAACACGCGGCAAACTCGTTGCACACTTTGGCGTTAGGTTATCCGGCAAGTTCGGCGCGATTTAGCGCACAATGTGACCAAAGTTCGTCCATCGCCTGCACCAGACGGTTCATTTCGTCGGGTCCATGCACCGGAGACGGGGTAAAACGCAGACGCTCGGTTCCGCGCGGGACGGTCGGGAAATTGATCGGTTGCACGTAAATGCCATAATCGTCCAGCAGCATATCGCTGAGCTTTTTGGTGTGCACCGGATTGCCGACGATCACTGGCACGATATGGCTGCCGTGGTCGATCAGCGGAAGGCCCATTCCCTTCAGCCGCAGCTTGAGGATCTTCGCCTGGGTCTGGTGCTGCTCGCGCAGTTCAGACGCGGTTTTCAGGTACGCAACGGATGCAGCAGCGCCTGCGGCAACCGCCGGCGGCAAAGATGTCGTAAAGATAAAGCCCGGCGCATAAGACCGCACGGCATCGCACATCTTTGCGCTGGCGGCGATATAGCCCCCCATGACGCCATAGGCCTTGGCCAGGGTGCCATTGATGATGTCGATCCGATGTGCAAGGCGATCCCGCTCGGTCACGCCGCCACCGCGCGGGCCATACATGCCCACCGCGTGCACTTCGTCGATATAAGTCAGCGCGCCGAATTCATCTGCCAGATCGCAGATTTCTTCGATCGGACCAAAATCACCGTCCATCGAATAGACGGATTCAAAGGCGATCAGCTTGGGGGCGGCGGGGTCGTCCGCCTCGAGCAATTCGCGCAGATGCGCCACGTCGTTATGACGGAAGATGCGCTTGGCCCCGCCGTTTCGGCGCACCCCTTCTATCATCGAAGCATGGTTCAGCGCGTCAGAATAGATGATCAGCCCCGGGAACAGCTTGGGCAGCGTGCTGAGCGTGGCGTCGTTGGCGATATACGCGCTGGTGAACAAAAGCGCGGCTTCCTTGCCATGCAGATCTGCCAGCTCGGCCTCGAGCCGTTTGTGATAGACCGTTGTCCCCGAGATGTTGCGCGTACCGCCCGATCCTGCACCTGCGGCTTCGACCGCCTCGTGCATTGCGTTCAGAACAACAGGGTGCTGGCCCATGCCCAGATAGTCATTGCCGCACCATACGGTGATGTTCTGCTGCGAGCCGTCCGGGCGCGTGCGCACCGCGTGCGGAAAATGTCCGTTGCGACGTTCGATATCGATGAAGGTCCGGTAACGTCCTTCGTCATGCAGCCTGGCAATCGCTGAATCGAGCTGAGCAGTATAGTCCAACGGACCCTCCTTGAATGCCCATTTCCGGTTTCCCTTGGGCAATTAGTCTGCCACATCCCACAGCTTAACCTGTATCAGCAGCTTTGTGTTACTTTGTTCAGCTGGTTACAGCCGAACAGGTGAACCCAACTTTGATTTGCATCAAATATAAGTTTGCAATGCTCACGGCAAGTATAGTTCCGGCCATCGGACGCGTGGAAACGACGCAGCCCGCGCAACGTCATTCGCGGGCTTGTGATTGCATGAACAATTCAGATCAACCGCTCTGGACGGCGCTGTCAACGCTGCTAGGGTTCGCGCGAACACAGACAAGCAGGAGATCCCCATGTCGCTAGACACCGTGCTGAACCGGATTGACGAAGATCTGCAAACCTCGATCGACCGCCTGATGGAGCTGCTGCGCATCCCTTCGATCTCAACCGATCCCGCGTACAAGGCCGACGTCAGCCGTGCGGCCGACTGGCTGGTTGCCGACCTCAACAGTATCGGAATTGCAGCAGAAAAACGGGAAACCCCGGGGCACCCGATGGTCGTAGGCCATGTGGGCGAGGACTCGGATGCACCCCATATTCTGTTTTATGGCCATTATGATGTGCAACCTGTCGATCCATTGAACCTTTGGACACGCGACCCGTTTGACCCTGCCATCGAAGATACCGAGCACGGCCCCGTCATCCGCGGGCGCGGGGCATCGGACGACAAAGGTCAATTGATGACATTCGTCGAAGCCTGCCGCGCATGGAAAGCGGTGCACGGATCCCTGCCCTGCCGCATCACCTTCTTCTTTGAAGGCGAAGAGGAATCCGGCTCACCCTCGCTGGTCCCCTTCCTCGAAGAAAACGCGGCCGAACTCAAAGCGGATCTGGCGCTGGTTTGCGATACATCCATGGTGTCGCGAGGTGTTCCGTCGATTGCCGCGCAGCTTCGCGGCATGCTGAAGGACGAGTTCACGATCATCGGGCCCCGCATCGATCTGCACTCCGGCCATTACGGTGGCCCGGGGCTGAACCCGCTGCGCGAGCTGTCGAAGATCGTTGCATCATTCTATGATGACGAAACCGGGCGTGTCGCGGTCGATGGTTTCTATGAAGGCGTTCATGAAGTGCCCCAGGACCAGCTGCGCCAGTGGCAGAATTGCGGTTTCGATGAAGCGGATTATCTGAATTCGGTCGGCTATACCCAGCCGCACGGCGAAAAAGCCTATTCGACGCTCGAACAGCAATGGGCGCGCCCGACACTTGAGGTGAACGGGCTGTGGGGCGGATACAATGGCGCAGGCTCGAAAACCGTTATCCCTTCGGAAGCGCATTGTAAAATCACGTGCCGACTGGTCGGCGACATGGACCCCGACGCGCTGCGCAACAAGATCCGCAAACATGTCGAGGATCGCCTGTCCCCGGATGCAAAAGTTGTCTGGGACAACGATCTGGAAGGTTCGCCCGCTTCGGTCATGAATATCGATCGCCCGGAATTCGAAGCCGCGCGCAAAGCACTGTCGGACGAGTGGGACCGCGAAGCGGTGTTTACCGGCATGGGCGGCTCGATCCCCGTCGTCGGGTATTTCAATACCGTTCTGGGGCTGGATTCGATGCTGGTCGGCTATGCCAACGAGGACGACGCCATCCATTCGCCGAATGAGAAATACGACGTCAAAAGCTTTCACAAGGGCATCCGTTCGTGGGCCCGCATTCTGGATGCTTTGAACAAGTAACGGATTTCAGCGAGGCTCTGCCTCGCGCTCCGGGATATTTGACGCCAGATGAATAAAGGATCCCTTGTTCATCTGGCCCAAAATATCCCGGGGGAGCCGCGCGCAGCAAGGCGGGGGCAGAGCCCCCTGTCCGACCGCAACACGCGTATGACGTTACATGTGGATCACGCGGCCATAAGCGTCCAACACGCTTTCATGCATCATTTCTGACAGAGTCGGGTGCGGGAAGACCGTGTTCATCAGGTCTTCTTCGGTGGTCTCCAGCTGCCGCCCAACCACATAGCCCTGAATCAGTTCCGTGACTTCCGCGCCGATCATATGGGCCCCCAGCAATTCGCCTGTCTTGGCGTCGAACACGGTTTTGATCAGACCTTCCGGTTCGCCCAGAGCAATGGCCTTGCCGTTGCCGATGAAGGGGAAGCGACCGACTTTGATGTCATAGCCCAGCTCTTTGGCCTTGGCTTCGGTATATCCCACCGAGGCCACTTGCGGCTGACAATAGGTACATCCAGCGATGCTTTCGGGCTTGACCGGATGCGCATGCTGGCCCGCGATCAGATCGGCAACCATGACACCTTCGTGGCTGGCTTTATGTGCAAGCCAGGGCGCGCCCGCGATGTCACCGATCGCATAAAGGCCATCGACGCCGGTGCGGCAATATTCATCCGTCACCACATGCGTGCGGTCGATCTTGACGCCCAGCGCCTCGAGCCCGAGGTTTTCGACATTCCCAACAATCCCGACAGCCGAGATAACGGTGTCGAACTCGTGCTTTTCAACCTTGCCCTTGACCTCGATATGAGCGGTGACCTTGCCCTTGCCGCGATCCAACTGCTTGACCATGGCTTTTTCCATGATGGTCATGCCTTGTTTGGTGAAGGCTTTCTTAGCCAAGGCACTGATTTCCGCATCTTCCACGGGCAACACGCGGTCCATCACCTCGACCACCGTCGTGTCGGCCCCCAGCGTGTTATAGAAACTGGCAAATTCGATTCCAATCGCGCCCGAGCCGATGACCAGCAGCTTCTTTGGCATCCGGGGCGGTTGCAGCGCGTGCTTGTATGTCCAGACCAGATCGCCGTCAGCCTCGAGACCGGGCAGTTCGCGGGCCCGTGCGCCGGTTGCAAGAATGATGTTCTTGGCCGACAGTTCTTCGATGCCTTTGTCGGTCTTGACGCTGACCTTGCCTTTTGCGGGGATCGTCGCCTCACCCATCACCACGGCGACCTTGTTCTTCTTCAGCAGATGGCCGATGCCGCCCGAAAGCTGCCCGGCAACGCCGCGGGATCTTTTGACGACCGCGTCCAGATCGTAACCGATCTTGTCGGCCTTCAATCCGAAATCCTTGGCGCGTTCCATCAGGTGGAACACTTCGGAGGACCGCAGCAATGCCTTGGTCGGAATGCACCCCCAGTTCAGGCAGATGCCACCGAGGTGCTCCCGCTCGACCACGACGGTTTTCAGTCCAAGCTGGGCCGCACGAATGGCGGCGACATAGCCACCGGGGCCAGCCCCGATTACGATCAGATCATAGGATTGTGCAGCCATGTGTTCCTCTCGGCGCAGGTGGTGAAAATTTAGTTTACCATTAAACTATTTTCAGAAACGCATCAACACGCGTTCCCGCGACAAATGAGACGCAGGGTAAACCTTACCTGAATATGCGGATTTCAGCCTATACGCAGGCCCATGCTATGGCTAGAACAGAAACGCCGACGCCGCTCGGACATTTGTGAACACATTGAATTCAAGGGGTTTACCATGGCCAAAACACTAAAAGATCTGGCGCTTGCTCTGCTAAACGCAACTTTGATACTTGTGGCGCTGTGCTTGTTTTTAGGCTGGAAGCTGGCATCGAAAGTCGAAAGCGTCTCGGCGGAATTCTCAGAGACAGTGCAAGTTCTTGCCCCTATTCGGGATGAAGCGAAGGGCATTCGGGGCGAGCTTTCCGCGTTGCGCGGTGATTTAACGACGCTGATGAGGGAAAACCAAGTTACGGACAGTCAAACCGCTCAAAATATCCAGGCAACATTGCGCCGCCTGAACGCGGTTGAACAAAAGCTACAAACTGCGCAGGAGCGATTCACAGAACTTGCAGAGACACCAGAGGTTTTGATCGCCCAAGCCATACAGACCGGAGCAGACATCGCGTCCGAACGGGTCTTGTCGTTCAAAGGGTGTGAGCCGGGAGCCTGAGCCCCCCGCACTAACAACAGAGGCTCAAAACCTTTGTACGGTCTCAGGCCATTGCTTGCAGCTCTCGCACAGTGCTGCCATAGCCGCCCATGTCGACGTAAGCCTCTTCATGGGGGGTCGAGCTGCGCGACAGTGCTTTGTTCCGGTAAGGGAAACGACCGAACTTGCGGATCACTTCACGATGCGCACGGGCGTGCAGCAGATTGCTTGTATCGCCGCTTAGGTTCTGACAGATCAGACGCACGCAGCGTTCCTGATCACACAGATTTTCCGAATGCATCATCGGCAGGTAAAAGAACTGCCGGGCCGGTTCATCGATCTTCTTGTCCCAACCTCTGTCCACCGCGCATTTCGCAGCCGCCAGGGCCGCTCGGTCCGTCGCGAAAGCACGCGCTTGCCCGCGGAACATGTTGCGTGGAAACTGGTCCGTCAAAATTATGTAAGCCAGTGACCCGCTGGGATAGGTCAGCCAGAGCGAAAACTTGCCCTCGGCCGCAGCCTCCCACGTTGATTGAAAACGTGCGCGGATTTCTGAATCCAGCGCTTCATCCTCTATGTACCAGCCCTTTGGACCCACCTCATCTAACCAAAAACTCAATACTTCTTCAGGCGTTACCATTGCCTTAAACTCCGTCTTGTGCCCGTAGTTTGGACGTAACGTCATTTAAGGCCGTTTTACAGAACTGTTACAGTAACATATTGCAACACTTGCGACATAATCCTGTGTCCTAGGCATCTTCCTGCTCAGCCTGTTCGGCCTCGGCGGCTTCGATGGCGACTTCCTGTGCCACTTCAAACGCAACTGGCGAGGCTGTTGGATACAGCGTCGACATTGTGCCGGTTTCGTCCACGGGTATCGATGCCCGCTGCGTCGTCCGATACAGGGCGTAAAGTGCCATTGCGAGTAACAGTGCCGCAATAAAGAGAAAAAAGCCCGGTGGCCCGAATACGGCATCCCCCATCAGCCAGCCGGTGATCACCGGCCCGGCAATCGCGCCCAGACCGTTGATGAATACCAGCCCACCGGATGCGGCCGCCATGTCCTCGTGATCCAGAAAGTCATTCGCATGCGCGATCAGCAGTGAATATAGCGGGTTGGACATACCGCCGATCAGGAAAGCCGAAGCAAGCAGAATTGGAAACGATCCGCCCATCATCATAGCGATCGTTGCGCCACCGGCACCGGCGAGCGCCACAAGCAGGATCAGAAAGCGGCGATCCATACGGTCAGAGAACCAGCCCAAAGGGTATTGCAGGACCACTGCGCCGATATAAAACGCCGCAACGAAGGTTGAAATTTCAACAAGCGACAGCCCTGCCCGGGCGCCATACACCGCCGCCATGCCGAACTGCGCGGAAAACACACCCCCCAGAAGAAACATGCCCACGCAGCCCAGAGGCGAGGTTTCCAGTAGTTTCTTCAGGGTCATCGGTTTGGTGGTATCAAAGGCCGGTGTCGGCGAGATCGACAGCAAAATCGGTGCGAAGGACACTGAAACCAGGATCGAGGCGATCACAAAGGTCTCGTAACCAGCCGGGTCGCCGACAAGAACAAGCGCCTGCGCACTGATGATCCCAGTCATCTGGACGATCATATAGAGCGACAGCGCCTGCCCGCGATTTTCATTGCTGGCCGCATTGTTGAGCCAGCTTTCAGCGGTGACATAGACGCCCGAAAAACAGAATCCGATCACCACCCTGCCCAAGGCCCACGCGATCGGGTTGGTCAGCATGGGATACATGATCATCACGGCCGAAATAAACGACGCAAGGGCCGCGAAAACCCGCACATGGCCAACGCGCCGGATCATCTCGGGCGCAAGACGTGAGCCGCCCAGAAAGCCCAGAAAATAGGCCGACATGACAAAAGACATCTCGAGGGTCGAAAAGCCTTCGATCTCACCCCGCACACCCAGAATCGTACCCTGGAGGCCGTTTCCGACCATCAGCAACCCCATGCCGAGCAGCAGCGCCCATGCGCTGGAAAGGACCTGAATCATTGGGGCCTCCGACTAATGCCAACCTGATTTTAGTGTCGTTCTGCGATCAAAGACCGCCTACGTCGCGCTTGTCTACGACATTCCCGATCCGCGATGCTGTTTCCGCGCCTCTCAAGGGATCAAAAGCGACGCGTCGCCATAGGAAAAGAACCGGTATTTCCGGGCGATGGCATGCGCGTAGACATCGCGCATCCGATCCTGCCCCATCAGCGCCGAAACCAGCATGAGCAACGTGGATTTCGGCAGGTGAAAATTGGTCATCAATGCGTCAGTGACGTGGAATTCAAAACCGGGATAGATGAAGATATCCGTGTCGCCTTCCCAGGGTTCGATCTTTCCTGACCTTGCCGCACTTTCGATCAGTCGCAAAGCCGTTGTCCCCACCGGGATCACCCGCCCGCCGGCGGCCTTGGTTGCCTGTATCTCAGCGGCGGCGTCGGGGCTTACCTGCCCCCATTCAGCATGCATCTTGTGTGTTGTGACATCCTCAACCTTGACCGGAAGAAAAGTCCCTGCCCCCACGTGAAGCGTCACATGCGTGAAGCTTACCCCCCGTTTTGCCAGCGCCTTCATCAGCGCCTCGTCGAAATGCAAGGATGCGGTCGGGGCGGCCACGGCGCCTGAATGATTTGCCCAGATGGTCTGATAGTCCGTCTTGTCCCGTTCATCAGCCGGACGTTTGGCTGCGATGTAGGGCGGCAGAGGCATTGCTCCGGCCTGATCCAGCGCCGCGTCGAAATCCTCGCCGCTGAGATTGAAGCGTAGATACGCCTGGCCATCCGCAACCCTGTCCAGTGTGGCGCTGAGATCATCCGAGAAGACAATCTCTTCCCCAAGATTCACCTTCTTGAGCGGCTTGATCAACGCAGACCACGTGCCATCGGCCTGTGGATCCAGCAAAGTGGCCTCGATCCCTGCGGAAACCGGCCCCTGCGCGCTGTCCCGGTGGCGTCGGCCGTTCAGTCGCGCCGGAATGACCCGTGTGTCATTCAACACCAGCCGGTCACCCGGCCGCAGGAAATCGGGCAGGTCGAAAACATGGCTGTCCGTGATTGCATCCCCCTGCGCCACCAGCAAGCGCGCAGAGGAACGCGGGCTGGCCGGCCGCGTGGCGATCAGGTCTTCGGGCAGATGGAAATCAAAATCGCTAAGTTTCATGCCCGCGCCTTACAACCCTGCATCAGATTCGGCCATATCCTGTCAGCGGTCACTTGGGGATGAGCCGAATGTGCGTTTGGGTTCATCCGGTTTCTGCGGCACTGCGTTCGGACCATCCTGAACTTTGGGTGCCGGCGCGCGCATCAGGTCGCGCAGGAACAGAGGTGCGAGACCGGACAACGGATTTACCGACACTTTGGGCGAGGCAAGCGGGCCGGTCAGGGTGTAGTTGAAGCCAAAGACGCCCTCGCCCTTGCGCGTGAACACGCTGCCGACCGCGTTGAGCAAGTATATGGGCGAGATCGCACCGCGCAGGTTCAGCAATCCGTTCACCGTATCGATGGTGCCATCAAAAGACAGGCCCATCGACGGGCCGACAGCACTGCCGCTTAGCACCTTGATGTCCGTGGGGGTGACACGCATCCGGCTGTCGATTGCTGCAAAAAAGATACCCTGCCCCGCCATTTCATCCAACAGGCCCACAAGGCTGATGGCATTCAGCAAGGCCGCCATGGCCGGGGCGTCGGTAATCCGTGTGTTGGTGATTTTCAGCATCACGTCATAGCTGCCCGGTGCCGTCACAGGTTCGAGCTTGAGATTCATTTCTCCGCCCCGCGCCTGTGTCAGTACTCCGGCCGATCGCAGCGCGGACCCCGCATCTTGCGACGTAAGGTCAACAGCACTTCGGTTCCCTCTGGGGCTGACCTGCCCCCTGACCGGCGCGCCGCCATTGACCTGCGCGGTGAAGTTCCCTTGTATTCCGCCGGTCGTCTGAAATGCGCCCCGGAACCCGGTCAGCGCGACGGTTTCCGTAACCTGTAGGCGATCCAGAGCCACGTCCAGTTTAGGCCCGGCGCCGCCCCCGCCGCCCGATCCGCCGCTTTCGCCGAAATTCGCGCGGCCCATATCAAGGACGCCGCCAAGCACACGGATGTCCGGCATGGCGTTTCCGCGCCCGATCAGCTCTGCCGGGACCGCCAGCCAGTCGCCGAGGTCGAAAGAGGTGAAGCGAACCCGGTCATATTCGCCGTTTTCGCGAAACGTAATGGAGGCTGATGTACGCAAACCCGCTGCATTTATCCGCAGGCTATCCACCTTCAACTGCGATCCCAAAGTCGCTTCGGCCGTCAGAGAGCCGGTCGAATTGGCCCCCTTTCTCCAACCAAGTTCGGGTATGGCCAGCGCGACCCCCTGCAAATCGGATGTGACGGATAATTTCGGGGCAACCCCGGCGCCGAGCCCCAACGTGATATCTGCAATCCCTTTGCCGGTCAGCATACCCGGAGGCAGACCGGCGCCGATCTCATCCATCAATCGCGGCGACAGCTCGATCTGACCGGTCAGGGTGCTTCGCTGTTCAGACTTGCCGTCTATCGGCTGCCGCCAGAGCGCCGTCAGCGGCACGTCCCCGAACTGCCCCTGCCCCTGAATCTGAACGCCGGACTGATCACCAGAAAGGTCCAGAAGATCAGCACTAACGTCAAATCCGGGCACCAAGCGGTCACTGAACAGGTTGGCCAACCTTCCGTCGAAATGGAACTCGGTCTCGTCAAACTTGAGACCCTTTTTCAAAGGCAAGGAAAGGGTTCCCGCCAGCGACACCGTTCCTTTCGCTACGTCAACGGGCAACCCCGCCTTGCTGAGCAATTCCAGCGGAGGCCGGTCCAACAACGACAACGCGGCCGTCACGCTGCTTTTGGCCTTAATGCGCGCAATCGCAGGCGCGGATTTCTTGATATCCGTGTCGGGTATGATGAAGGACGTCCCCGACGCATCAACAGCACCGCCGTCATCCGCAATCACAACACCCTGCTGTGCAGTGACCGTGAACCTGCTGTTGATCAGGCTGGCCTGACCCTGCGCCTTTTCGATCGGCGGCAGCGTTTTGACAAACCGAATCTTCGCCTTTTCAAATCCGAAATCCAGATATAGATCCGGTTTCGATCCGGGCAGCAGGCGCAGGGCAAAGTCCATATCCGACAGAACCCCTTCGTACAGGTTTTCGGTCACCCACTCTCGCGGTTTCGGCGCCAGACGTTCGGGCCAGTATCCCAGAACCTTGTCCGACGTCATTTGATCCAGGTGTGCGTCCAGCTTGACGGCCCAGCCATCCGGCCGCCCGGTCAGGACGCCAAAGGCACGCACCGTGTGACCCGGATCTTCAATGGTCATCTGACCCAGATGCAGCTGGAACGGGTTGAGGACCATCTTGAAATCCAGGCTGGCCCGCGAAAGCTGAATAGGTTGCGGGAACAGGTTTGCCGGGTTCACGTTGATACCGGACAGCCGCAACTGTGCAGACAGGCTGTCCAGCACGCCATCTTCTGCACCTTCCAGATACGCCTTTCCGTCAGCCTGAACCTCACCCCAGGCCGAGACCACCGAAACTTCGTTGAAATCCAGAATCTGACCTTTGGGATCATAGGTGAAATAGGTGCGCGCAGATTCGAAGGGAACCGGGCGTGTTTCCGGGTTTGGCTGCACCGCCCCGGCCCCCAGATTCAGCGTGGCGTACAAAGTTCCGATCGCTCCGTTTTCGTCGACACCACCGCGCAAGGCACCCGAGATCGGGGCCCGCAGAACCTGCAACCAGGCAAGGGCAGGCGTTTGGCCCGCGATGTCCTCGGCCGGAAGATCGGTGACCGAGATTCCGAATTGTGCGGCAGGTGTGCCCAGAACGCTTGTATAATTGGCCTCGATGGCACTGACATAGTCACGCCCCGCCAGAACCGAAAACCCGGTCGCCAAGCGCACTTCGTTGCCGGCTCGGTTGGCTTGAATATGCCCACCGTCCAGAATCCAGGACCGCCCCTGCCGAAGATCGCGATAATCCAGTGTGATCGCATCAAGCTCGACCGAGGTCAGCGCCGATAGCGCCGGAGACAGGAAGACCTGATCCGAAGCCTCGATAAGCCGTGCCAGGTTCGGGGCCTCCTGCACCGGTGCGCTGCCGGACCCGACCGTAAGACTCAGCGCCCCGTCCTTGTCTCGGGTCACGGCGATCTGCGCCCCCCTCAGAATGATCCTTTTGGGGCGGACGTGCCCCCGCAACAAGGGGCGCATGGCCAGACTGGCGCGCATGTCGGACACCTGCGCAATTTGCCGACCCTCAGCGTCGCTGATGGCAACATCCGTCAGGCGCAGACGGGGGCGCCATCCCTCGTGAATGATGAAACTCACATCGCCAAACCGGATTTGGAGCCCGCCCAAAGCCTGCTCAAGCCGCGCTTCGACCCTGTCCCGCAGCCAGACGGGGGCGTGCATCCTTTGCCCGACAACCATGAAACCGGTGAACAGCGCCAGCAGTACCAGCACGAAAGTGCCGCGCATGGCCCACAGACCCGCGGCCCGGCGGCGAGACCGACGGCGCGCGGGCTTGACGGGCCGTGCTCCGTCACCGTCTTCGTGCTGCTTCAAATTGCTATCCACGCCTTCCAACCCGCACGCGTTGCCCTATGATATCAGGCAGCCTTTAAAAACCTTTAGCGGAGTTTCCAATGCCCGACGTTTCAGACATCGCCCCTGACTTCACTTTGCCGCGCGACGGCGGCGGCGAGGTGACGCTTTCGGCGTTGCGCGGTAGCACCGTGGTTCTGTTTTTCTACCCCCGCGATGATACGCCGGGCTGCACCAAGGAATCCATCGGTTTCTCGGAACAACTTCAGGCCTTTGCCGATGCGGGCGCACAAGTTTTCGGCATCTCGCGCGACAGCGTAGCCAAACATGACAAATTCGTCGCCAAGCATGGGCTGACCACACCGCTGTTGTCGGATGAGAGCTCGACCGTCTGTGAAGACTACGGCGTGTGGGTCGAAAAGAACATGTACGGGCGCAAGTCGATGGGGATCGAGCGTTCGACCTTCATCATCGACCCCGAAGGCAAAATTGCCCGCGTTTGGCGCAAGGTCAAAGTTCCCGGCCACGTGGATGAGGTGCTGGAAGCCGTGCGCGCGCTGTAACGCCCTCGACCACAGTCGCCATCCGGTTTAAGAGCCACAGGATCAACCAGGCGGAGAATAATGGTGTCCAAATCGCTGACCCAGATGGCGACCGAAGTTCTTGCAACGGCAGAAGGTCGGGAAAAGACCGCCCTGTCCAAACAGCACGCCGCCGCGTGGTTTGCGTCGCGCAAGGGCGACGCGCCCCCGATCGAGATCGGGACGGCGTCACCCCCGCTGCGGCCCGCGCGCCCGGAACGGCCCGAACTCCTGTCTCCGCGCGAGGTGCCAAAGCGCAAACCGGGCACCGAGGCGGGCCGCATCGCCCTTTTGCATGCCGTGGCGCATATCGAACTGAACGCCGTCGATCTGCATTGGGATATCATTGCCCGCTTTGGCCATGTGCCGATGCCGATCGGGTTTTATGACGATTGGGTAAAATGCGCCGAAGAGGAATCGCGCCATTTCGAGATGGTCTGCGATTGTCTGGAACAAATGGACAGCCATTATGGCGCCTTGCCCGCCCATGCGGGAATGTGGCGCGCGGCCGAGGACACCGCAGACGACCTGATGGGACGGCTTGCGGTCGTGCCGATGGTGCTCGAAGCGCGTGGTCTGGATGTGACCCCCGGCATGATCGAGATCTTTCGCAAGGCCAAGGCCGAGCAGGCCATTGCCGCACTTGAAGTGATCTATGCCGAAGAAGTCGGCCATGTCGCTTATGGGTCCAAGTGGTTTCACTTCCTGTGCGGCCGTGAAAACACGGACCCCAAGGATGTGTTTCACGCATTGGTGCGCCGGTATTTCCACGGCGTCCTCAAACCACCCTTCAACGAGGAAAAACGGGCCGAGGCCGGGTTGCCGCCCGATTTCTACTGGCCGCTGACCGAAGACCTGCCCGAGCCCGGCGAAATCACGAACTGACGCCTCAACATGCTTTTCGGCAATTTCCCGCCGATCTTTGGGGGGATTTCTACGCAGTTGGCGCCAGACTGATCAACAAACTTGCCCGAACGCTGCCTGCCCTTTATGCAGTCGGCCCAAGGAGCGGCCGGCACTCACGACCGGTCCCGATCTTGGGGATGAGAGGTAGGACGCGTGCGAACACGTCTGGCAATAAAAATACACTCCGCATTTGAACGGTACTTTCCGGAACGCCGGGTTTTTCTGAAGTCTGACAAAGATACACGTTTTATCCGTCTCAGCTCGGAAACGCAGGTGGTCGCGGTGGCCGGTGTTGCCGTCATGGTCGGATGGACCGCGGTAGCAACTGCCATTCTGCTGATGGACAGCATCGGTTCGGGCAACTTCCGGGAACAGGCGAAACGCGACCAGGCAACCTATCAGGAACGATTGAATGTCCTGTCCGCAGAACGCGACGCCCGTGCGCAGGAAGCCCTCGCCGCTCAGGATCGTTTCAACGCCGCACTGGAACAGATATCCACCATGCAGTCCGAACTGCTGGCCTCGGAAAACCGCCGTCGCGAACTTGAGACGGGGATCGAAGTCATTCAGACCACGCTGCGCACCACCATGAAACAGCGGGAAGATGCGCGGAAGGAACTGGCGGCGCTGAAGCAGGAAAACAGCAACGCTGATATGTACGTAACGGCCGCCAGCGCGCCGGTTCAGATGGCGTTCATGACGGACGCTCTGGCGCGTACGGCTGAGGAACGCGATCAGATCGCCGCCGACGCCCGGCAAGCACTGGACCAGCGCGATGATCTTGAGCTGGAAATCCGCCTGATGCAGGAACGCAGCGACGAGATTTTCCGCCAGCTGGAAGAGGCCATGGTGATCTCGGTCGAGCCGCTGGACAAGATGTTCCGTCAGGCGGGAATGCCAACAGACCGTATCATTGAAGAGGTCCGGCGCGGATATAGCGGTATGGGCGGTCCGCTGACCCCTTTATCCGTTAGCACGCGCGGTGAGGTGGACGAGTTGTCCGCCGAGGAAGCCCGCGCGAACACATTGCTGCAACAGATGGATCAGCTGAATCTTTACCGACTTGCGGCGGAAAAGGCCCCCTTTGCCAATCCCGTGCATTCGGCCGTGCGTTTCACCAGCGGCTATGGCAGCCGGCGCGACCCCAAAACCGGTGGTCGCCGGATGCATAACGGGGTCGATTTCGCAGGGCCGCAAGGCACGGATATCTTTGCGACAGCAGACGGCGTCGTTACCCATGCAGGCTGGCAATCCGGTTTCGGACGGCTTGTGAAAATCAAGCACGCATTCGGAATTGAGACACTTTACGCTCATAACACCAAGATCAACGTGAAGGTTGGTCAAAGGGTCTCGCGCGGGGATCATATTGCTGATATGGGTAGCACCGGACGGTCGACCGGCACGCATTTGCACTATGAGGTGCGCGTGAACGGAAAACCCGTAAACCCAATGACTTACATCAAGGCTGCGAGAAATGTTTTCTAAAAGCAAAATCAACGAGCCCGCATCCAAGGCACCCGAGGCGGCCAAACCAGCCGCTCCGGCGACCCCAGCGGCCCCTGCACCGACCGAGTCGAAACCTGCCACCGCACCCAAGCCCAAGCCGCCTGCGTCGGTTTTGTCTTCGGATCTGCACATCACTGGCAATATCAAAACCTCTGGTGACATACAGGTGGAAGGCACAGTCGAAGGCGACATCCGCGCTCACCTTCTGACCATTGGTGAATCGGCAACGATCAAAGGTGAAGTCACCGCAGATGACGTCGTGATCAACGGACGTATCGTGGGTCGCGTACGTGGTCTCAAGGTGCGTCTAACATCGACCGCACGTGTCGAAGGCGACATCATCCACAAGACCATCGCCATCGAAAGCGGAGCGCATTTCGAAGGGTCTGTACAGCGCCAGGACGATCCGCTGAATCCGGGCCGCAGCGCCAAAGCCGGATCGAACCCGGCAGCAGACGTCAAACAGTAATTCGACCCATCAGGTCAGATCGGAAACGCCGTTGGGAGACCAGCGGCGTTTCTTTCTTGCGCCGCAGCCTGTACCCGGGAAACTTGTTTTGATCCCGCCGGGATCACGTTAGGGTCGGGCCATGTTGATTTTTCTGACACTTATTGCGGTGATCGCCGCAGGTTTGGCCTTTTACTTCTGGTCCAAACGACAGGCGCGCCACGCCCTGTTGGCCGCGCCGTTGACCGACAAACAACGGCAGCTTGTCGACGCTCAGGTCCCGATCTTGCGGAAACTGCCGCAAGGCCTGCGCGCAAAGCTGGAGGGCAAGATCAACTTGTTCTTGGATCAGGTTGAATTCATTGGGTGTGACGGCTTGGACGTTACCGAAGACATGCAACTTTCCATCGCCGCGCAAGCCTGTCTGCTGGTTGTGAATACCGATCTCTGGTATGACAATCTGACCACCATCCTGATCTATCCCAGCGCATTCAAATCCAGGCAGAGCCGGCACAGCGGCTATGTCGTCACCGAGAAGGAAATCGTGCGCACAGGGGAAAGCTGGAACCGCGGCCCGGTGATCCTGTCCTGGGCGCATAGTCAGCGCGGCGCCATGAACGATCATGATGGCCAAAACGTTGTGTTTCACGAATTTGCCCACCAGATCGACGATCTGACAGGGTCGGCCAACGGAGTGCCCGTACTTAGCGACGACCAAAGCTTTTCAGAATGGGAATCCGCATTCCTGACAGCCTATGACGCGCATGTCCGCGCCGTTGAATCCGGGCAGCCAAGCGTAATCGACCCCTATGGCGCGGAAGGGCACGAGGAGTTTTTCGCCGTTTCGGTTGAAGTGTTCTTTGAGCGACCAAAGGCCCTGCGCAGGTCGGACCCGGAGGTTTACAAGCAACTGTCCAAGCTGTTTCACCTGGACCCTTCTCAATGGCACTAAGGGCTTTTCGACCCCTGGTGCGAGGGTGCCGGAAAAATTCCCCGTTCTGCACAATTTAACAAAAGTTAATTTATGAACTACACTTAAGCTCATTGCATTGTGGAGGAAATTTCATGTCATCAAAACTACTGGCCGAGTTCTTCGGTACCTTCTGGCTGGTTCTCGGAGGTTGCGGCAGTGCCGTATTGGCAGCGGGCGTTGCAGATGTCGGCATTGGGTGGCTTGGCGTTTCCTTCGCCTTCGGCCTGACGGTTCTGACAATGGCTTACACGGTTGGCCATATCTCGGGCGGGCACTTCAATCCGGCGGTCAGCCTGGGCCTAATGATCGGCGGGCGGTTTCCGTCAAAGGATCTGCTGCCCTACTGGATCGCTCAGGTCATCGGCGCCATCGCCGCCGCAGTGGTTCTGTATCTGATCGTCAGCGGTGCGCCCGAGTTCGCCGGCGTCGGGGGATTTGCGTCCAACGGATATGGTGAGGCCTCACCCGGCGGGTACTCTCTGATGTCCGCTCTGGTAATCGAGATCGTGATGACCGCTTTCTTCATTCTGATCATTCTGGGCGCAACCTCGGACAAGGCGCCGGCTGGTTTCGCCCCCATCGCAATTGGTCTGGCCTTGACCCTGATCCACCTGGTATCAATTCCGGTCACCAACACTTCGGTCAACCCGGCCCGGTCCACAGGCGTCGCCCTGTTTGCCGACGGCCCTGCCCTGTCACAGCTGTGGCTGTTCTGGGTGGCCCCGCTGATCGGCGGCGCGATCGGTGCTGTCATCTGGAAAGCGATGTCACAAGACGATTGAGTTTCGTTCAATCGACCATAAGGAACAGCCCGGCGCTCTTTGGAACGCCGGGCTGTTTCGGTTCATTCGGTGACGGTGACTTTTTTCATCACGTCGGGCTGTCCCGTAACCGCTCCGGTCTGGGAATGCCCCCGTTTGATTGCATCCACCACGTCCATCCCGTCGGTCACCTGACCGACCACGGTGTACTGGCCATCCAGAAACGGGCCGGGTTCGAACATGATAAAGAACTGCGAATTGGCTGAATCCGGGTTTTGCGACCGGGCCATGCCGACCACGCCACGATCAAAGGTCAGATCAGAAAACTCAGCCGGCAGATCCGGGCGGTCTGACCCACCACGCCCGGCATACCGCATGTCAAAGCCGTTCGCGGTGGAATTGCCGTATTGAACATCGCCGGTCTGGGCCATGAAACCTTCGATCACGCGGTGGAACACCACACCATCATACTTGCCGTCCGCAGCCAGTACCGTGATCTGTTCCACGTGCTTCGGCGCGACATCTTCGAACAGATCGATGGAGATCGTGCCATTGGCCCCTTCCCCTTCGACCTCGATCTGCAAACCGCTGGCCAGCGCCGGGCTTGCCAGCAAGGCAAAGGTGGCGGCAAGCTTATACATCTGCGGCCACCTTGACGCTGATCATGCGGTCGGGGTTTGCAGGCGGCTCGCCACGAACGATCGCGTCCACATGCTCCATGCCTTCGATGACACGGCCGTAAACGGTGTATTGACCGTTCAGGAAGTGGTTGTCCTTGAAGTTGATGAAGAACTGAGAGTTGGCCGAATCCGGGTTCTGCGACCGGGCCGCGCCCAGCGTACCGCGATCATGGGGCAGCTTGGAGAACTCTGCCGGTACGTTCGGCAGCGACGAACCGCCGGTCCCCGCCATACGCAGGTTGAACCCATCTTCCATGTCGCCATGCTGCACGTCACCGGTTTGGGCCATGAAGCCGTCGATCACTCGGTGAAAGGCCACGTTGTCGTATTCTCCGCTGCGGGCCAGTTCTTTCATCCGCGCGCTGTGCAAAGGCGCCACATCCGGCAGCAGCTCGATGACGACATTGCCGTCTTTCAGCTCGATGATGATCGTGTTTTCGGGATCCTTGATCTCGGCCATGAGGCCCTCCTGTCGTTTATCTTGCGCAAATACCTATGACGCACGCGTACGAATGCCAAGTGACGCATTGACCTGAGGGCAAATTGCAGGAAAAGAACCGCCTAAATGATTTGCCAATGACAAGGATCGCACAATGGGCTGGAAAACACTGGACGATATGGACCTGAACGGCAAACGCGTACTTGTGCGTGTGGATATCAACGTGCCCGTGGTTGACGGTGTCGTGACCGACGCCACCCGCATCCAGAGAATCGTGCCGACGGTGCGCGACATTCTGGCCGCTGGCGGCAAACCGATCCTTCTGGCCCATTTCGGTCGCCCCGGAGGCGAGCGGCGCGAGAACCTGTCGCTCAAGCAACTGGTTCCGACCCTCGAAAGCGCTTTTGGCACCAAAGTCCTGTTTGCCGCCGACTGTGTCGGAACCGAGGCCGAACTGGCGGCGCAGGCGTTGCAGCCCGGCCAGGTGCTGTTACTTGAGAACACGCGTTTTCACGCTGCGGAAACCAAGAACGATGCCGATCTGGCCGCAGGTATGGCCAGGCTGGGTGACGTGTACTGCAACGACGCGTTTTCAGCGGCGCACCGGGCCCACAGCTCGACCGAGGCCATCGCGCGCCTGCTGCCCGCCTGTGCCGGTCGTTTGATGCAGGCCGAGTTGCAGGCACTGGAAAGCGCGTTGGGCGCGCCCGAACGCCCCGTAACAGCGGTTGTGGGCGGGGCCAAGGTTTCGACCAAGCTGGAATTGCTGGGCAATCTGATCGACAAGGTAGATTATCTGGTGATCGGTGGCGGCATGGCCAATACGTTCCTTGTCGCGCAAGGTGTCAATGTCGGAAAATCGCTGGCCGAAACGGCGATGAAAGACACCGCAGCCGAAATTCTGACCAAAGCCGAAAGCACCGGCTGTCAGATCGTTCTGCCACGTGACGTCGTGGTTGCCGAAACGTTTGAAGCCAATGCCACTCATCAGGTTTTGCCCGCGGATCAATGCCCCGACGATGGCATGATCCTGGACGCTGGCCCCGAAAGCGTGGCCGCGATCATCGAGATATTCGAAAAAAGCAAAACCCTGATCTGGAACGGACCGCTGGGCGCATTCGAACTGGAACCGTTCGACGCCGCCACCAATGCCGCTGCCTTGAAGGCGGCCGCGCTCAGCCGTTCGGGCCAGCTGATCTCGGTCGCCGGAGGTGGAGACACGGTTGCTGCCCTGAACGCCTCGGTTGCCGCCAAGGACTTCACCTATATCTCGACCGCGGGTGGCGCGTTTCTGGAATGGATGGAAGGCAAAACGCTGCCCGGTGTCGCAGCTCTGGATCAGTAAGCACCACTTGCCGCCTTTGATCGCCTGACATGGTCCATGGTAGTATCCCCTTTTGAACGGGGGATATTGCCGTGAAGCCAATTTACCTTCTTGTCCTAATAATGCTGCCCTGCTCTGCCGCTGCTCAATCCAGTTGCAGCGGCCAAACCCAGCTTGACGCCAATTTCTGCGCCAAGGAACAATGGGAGGCCGCAGATCGCGAACTCAACCGGCTGTGGGCACAGATCAAACCCGCAGCCGATGCACGCGGCGACGGTGATGCCCTTCTGACCGAACAACGCGCCTGGCTGAAGGCCCGAGACGCAACCTGCGACAAGGAATTGTCGGGCGGCGGCAGCGCTGCGCCGATGTTCTACTGGACCTGCATGAAAGAACAAACCGTCGCGCGAAATCAGGCGCTGGAATCATGGCGCTGACGCGGATCAGGACGCGCTTAAATTACAGATGAAAAAATCGAAACAGGGGATTCACAACCCGAATCACCTGTGACATAGTGTGTCCAGATGCTCGCAAAGGGCACGTTTTTGAGGCTAGTTTTCATACGGCGGTAAACAGAGTGTCCCGTTCCCATCGGCCCGGTTTGGGCTCAATCATCTTCTTCTCGGTGGCTTTCATGCTTGGTGTGTATTTCACCTTTGCCGCCGTACAAGGTGACTATGGCCTGTTTCGGCGGGTCGAAATTGCTGCGGAACGGGACGCCCTGTCACAGGACCTGGAAAAGCTGAATGCCCAAATCGCCGAATTGGAAAACCTGACTCGGCGCCTGTCCGACACCTATCTGGATCTTGACCTGCTCGATCAGCAGGCGCGTTCGGTTCTTGGCATGATCCGGGCGGATGAGATCGTGATCCGCTGATCCTTTTTAGGCTGCCGGACGCCTTCGGACCATCGTCGCACCGCTTTGCCTGTCGGCTGCGCCACGCCCGCGCGGACGCTGCGTCACATTTCCCCTCGCCAGAAAGCCACAAATGCTTTATGAGATAGTTTAACGCTAAACTATCTTGCCGAAAGGGGGAGATCGCCACTATGGCTGCGCGAAAAACCACAAAGAAACCAAATGTTTCTGCGGAAGAACTCAAGACATACTACCGCGAGATGCTTCTGATCCGTCGATTCGAAGAAAAGGCGGGCCAGCTTTATGGCATGGGTCTGATCGGCGGGTTCTGCCACCTATACATCGGTCAAGAGGCGGTTGTTGTCGGGCTCGAAGCGGCAGCACAGGACGGCGACAAGCGGATCACATCGTATCGTGACCACGGCCATATGCTGGCCTGTGGCATGGATCCGGGCGGCGTGATGGCCGAACTGACCGGGCGCGAAGGCGGCCTGTCCAAGGGCAAGGGCGGTTCGATGCACATGTTCTCGAAAGAAAAGCACTTCTATGGGGGCCATGGCATCGTCGGCGCGCAGGTGCCTTTGGGTGCAGGACTGGCCTTTGCCGACAAGTACAAGGAAAATGGCGGCGTGACCTTTACCTATTTCGGCGACGGTGCCGCAAACCAGGGTCAGGTCTATGAGACCTTCAACATGGCCGCCCTGTGGGATCTTCCCGTGGTTTTCGTGATCGAGAACAACCAATACGCCATGGGCACAGCGCAGGCGCGTTCGACCTCGTCACCCGATATCTATGTGCGCGGCGAAGCCTTCGGCATCCCCGGCGAGATCGTGAACGGAATGGATGTGCTGGCCGTCAAAGCCGCTGGTGAAAAGGCCGTTGCCCACTGCCGCGCCGGCAAGGGCCCTTACATTCTTGAGGTCAAGACCTACCGCTATCGCGGCCACTCGATGTCTGACCCGGCCAAGTACCGCACCCGCGAAGAGGTTCAGAAAGTCCGCGAACAAAGCGACCCGATCGAACATGTGCGCGAGCTGCTGCTGACCGGCAAACACGCGACCGAGGATGACCTGAAGGCGATCGACAAGGAAATCAAAGAGATCGTGAACCAAGCCGCCGAATTCTCGAAAGAAAGCCCCGAGCCCGCCGTTGAAGAGCTCTGGACCGACATTTACGCCTGAGAGGACGAATAAGACATGGCAACCGAAATTCTCATGCCCGCCCTTTCGCCCACGATGGAAGAGGGCACGCTGGCCAAATGGCTGGTCAAGGAAGGCGACACCGTATCCAGCGGTGACATTCTGGCCGAAATCGAGACCGACAAGGCGACAATGGAATTTGAAGCTGTCGACGAGGGCATCGTCGGCAAGATCCTGATCGCTGAAGGCACCGAAGGGGTCAAAGTGAACACCCCGATTGCGGTTTTGGTCGAGGAAGGCGAAGACGCCTCGGCCGTGACCGCGGCTGCACCGGCAGCCGCAGCGGTGGCCGAAGCCGCGCTGGCGGCGGTCGAGGCCCCCGCTCCTACTGCTGCTGCGGCCCCCGCTGCGCCGGTGGTCGACCTGTCGCCCGACTGGCCGGCAGATGCCGAGATGAAATCCGAAACCGTTCGCGAAGCTCTGCGTGACGCGATGGCCGAAGAAATGCGCAACGACGAAGACGTCTATCTGATGGGCGAGGAAGTCGCGGAATATCAGGGCGCATACAAGATTTCCCAGGGTCTGCTGGACGAATTCGGCCCCAAGCGCGTGATCGACACACCGATCACCGAGCACGGCTTTGCCGGCATCGCCGTGGGGTCGGCCTTTGGCGGGCTGAAGCCGATCGTCGAGTTCATGACGTTCAACTTCGCGATGCAAGCGATCGACCAGATCATCAACTCGGCCGCCAAGACGCTGTACATGTCCGGCGGTCAGATGGGGTGTCCGATCGTGTTCCGCGGCCCCAACGGCGCCGCCGCGCGCGTGGCAGCCCAGCATAGCCAGGACTATGCCGCTTGGTACATGCAGATCCCCGGCCTGAAGGTGGTGATGCCCTATTCCGCAGCCGACGCCAAGGGCCTGCTGAAATCGGCCATCCGCGACCCCAACCCGGTGATCTTTCTGGAAAACGAAATCCTCTACGGTCGCACTTTCGACATGCCGCAGGTCGATGACCTGACCGTGCCGCTGGGCAAGGCCCGCATCTGGCGCGAAGGCTCGGACGTGACCATCGTCAGCTTCGGTATCGGCATGCAATACGCGCTGGAAGCCGCCGACAGGCTGGCCGAAGAGGGCATCAGCGCCGAGGTCATCGATCTGCGCACCATCCGCCCGATGGATACCGGCGCGATCATCAACTCGGTGATGAAGACCAACCGTCTGGTGACTGTGGAAGAAGGCTGGCCGCAAGGTTCGGTCGGCAGCTACATCTCATCCGTCGTGATGCAGGAAGCATTCGACTATCTCGACGCGCCGGTCATCAACTGCACCGGCAAGGATGTTCCGATGCCCTACGCCGCGAACCTCGAAAAGCTGGCCTTGATCACTACGGACGAGGTGATCGAAGCCGTCAAACAAGTGACTTACCGGTAAGGAGCGACAGACAGATGCCCACCGAAATTCTGATGCCCGCCCTTTCACCGACCATGGAGGAAGGCACGCTCGCCAAATGGCTGGTCAAGGAAGGCGACACCGTCTCCTCCGGCGATTTGCTGGCCGAGATCGAAACCGACAAGGCCACGATGGAGTTCGAAGCCGTCGATGAAGGCATCGTTGGCAAAATTCTGATCCCCGAAGGCACCGAAGGGGTCAAGGTCAACACCGCCATCGCGATTTTGCTGGAAGATGGCGAAAGCGCCGATGACATCGCCGCGGCCCCGGCCAAGACCCCGGAGGCTGCCCCCGCAGCCGACGCGGGCAACGAGGCCGCCGCCCCTGCGGCGTCCGAGGCGCCCGCCCCTGCCCCTGCGCCCGCCGCTCCGGTCAAGGCGGATGGCGGTCGCATCTTTGCTTCCCCTCTGGCCCGACGGATCGCTGCGCAGAAAGGCCTCGATCTGGCTCAGATCACAGGCTCTGGCCCGCATGGCCGCATCGTCAAGGCGGATGTCGAGGGCGCGACGGCCACTGCGACGCCCCCTGCCCCGGCAGCTGCGGCGGCCGCGCCTGCGACCGCACCGGCGGCGGCCTCTGGACCGTCCGCTGATATGGTCGCGCGGATGTATGAGGGCCGCGAGTATGAAGAAATTCAGCTCGACGGCATGCGGAAAACCATCGCTGCGCGTCTGGGCGAGGCCAAACAGACCATCCCGCATTTCTATCTGCGCCGCGACATCAAGCTGGATGCGCTGCTGAAGTTCCGCAGCCAGTTGAACAAGCAGTTGGAAGGCCGTGGCGTGAAATTGAGCGTCAACGACTTCATCATCAAGGCCGTCGCCAACGCGCTTCAGCAGGTTCCAGCCTGCAACGCCGTCTGGGCGGGCGACCGCGTGCTGCAACTCAAGCCGTCGGACGTGGCCGTAGCGGTCGCGATCGAGGGCGGGTTGTTCACCCCGGTTCTTCAGGACGCCGACATGAAATCTCTGTCGGCGCTTTCGACCGAGATGAAGGATCTCGCCGCCCGTGCCCGCGAGCGCAAGTTGGCACCGCACGAGTATCAGGGTGGCACGTTTGCCATCTCGAACCTCGGCATGTTCGGCATCGACAATTTCGACGCCATCGTGAACCCGCCTCATGCCGGTATTCTGGCGGTGGGTACCGGCGTGAAAAAACCCGTTGTCGGGGATGATGGAGAACTGACGGTGGCGACCGTAATGTCTGTTACCATGTCCGTCGATCACCGCGTCATCGACGGCGCGCTGGGGGCAGAACTGCTCAAGGCTATTGTCGACAACCTGGAAAACCCGATGGTCATGCTGGCCTGACGACCCGAATTATGCCCGTGCCCCGGACACCCGGAGCGCGGGCAGCCTCAAGTGTTTTCACTGAGTTGAACTTGCGTGATCGGGGCACCGATTGCCCGATCTATCCAAACGCCCCACTTCCTTCTTTTAGAAGCAGACGGAAGGCAGGTGCGCGATGCTCTCAAGAAATCTCATTCTCAGCCTGAGTGTTTTGGCGATACCCGCAGCCACGGCACCTGAATGTGCCATGGCAAAGCCCAACGGCTATCCGGGTGAGCATTCAAAGTTCAAGCCAAACGATCCGGCCGCGATTGCCCGGCACAAAGCCGTACAGGACAGACGGCAGGAGCTTCGCAAACAAAAAAGGGAAGAACGGCTGCGCAAGCGGTTGGACAAACGCGCCAACCGCTCTCGCTGAACTGTTACTGATCCTTGCCCAGCATATGATCCATCGAGATCGAAGGCTGGTCGCACCCGGCTTCCCCCACGATTTTGGCGGGGATACCGGCGACCGTCTTGCAGGGCGGCACCTCTTGCAGCACCACCGAACCGGCAGCGATGCGGCTGCAATGGCCAATGGTGATATTGCCCAGCACCTTGGCCCCGGCCCCGATCAGAACACCGTCTCCGATTTTTGGATGACGGTCTTCTTCTTCCTTGCCGGTTCCGCCCAGCGTCACCGAGTGCAGCATCGACACGTTGTCGCCCACCACTGCCGTCTCGCCAATCACGATGGAATGGGCATGGTCGATCATGATGCCCTTGCCGATTTTGGCTGCCGGGTGAATGTCGATCCCGAAAATCTCGGACGAACGCATCTGGAAGAAATAGGCCAGATCATAGCGCCCCTTGCGCCACAACCAATGGGCCACGCGATATGCCTGCATGGCCTGGTACCCTTTGAAATACAGGATCGGCTGCAACAGCCGATGACAGGCCGGGTCACGTTCGTAAACGGCCATAAGGTCCGCCCGAGCAGCTTCGAGCAAACCCGGATCGTCGGCATATGCCTCATCCACGATTTCACGCAGAACCATCATCGACATTTCGTTCGAGCACAGCTTCGCCGCCACCCGATATGAAAGCGCGCGTTCAAGGCTGCGGTGATGCAGGATACAGGCGTGCACGAGCCCCCCCATGAGGGGCTCTTTCTCGACGGCCGCATGGGCCTCGGATGTGATACGGGTCCAGACCGGATCAACCGGTGTCACATGGCTGCGCTTTTCGAACATGGCTTTGATCCTTTGCTGCGCCTAGAATGCCATTTAGTGGCAAAAAGACCAAACGCAAACCCATGATCGGTCATGTAACGAAAATGAATGAGTCAGAGCGCACCCATTTCGAAACACGAATTCGCGAGCGATTGGCGGAATTGCAGCAGATGTCAGCGTCGGGGCAGCAGGCCCAGGCCGTTGTCGAGCTGGATCAACAGGCCGTTGGACGGCTGAGCCGCATGGATGCGCTGCAAAATCAGGCCATGGCCAAGGCACAGCAGGCCAATCGCGATGTGGAAACACGCCGGCTTCTGGCCGCGTTGGACCGGCTTGAAGCCGGCGAGTTCGGATATTGCGAAGACTGCGGCGAGCGGATTCCGGATGGGCGGCTGACTCTGGATCTGGCCGCCAGCAAATGCGTCAGCTGCGCGTCCGGCTAGCCTGAAATCTCGCAAGCTGGTGCAGAACCATCTCAAAACACTGGCAATATTGCAGATCGTCAAACCCGGGTTCATCGGCCAGGGCCCTGTTTCGCGCAACGGCCATGAGAGAACCATTGCCGTAAACCGGGTGGAGCTTGCCCGTGCGCTCCAAATGCCTATCGGCCAATTCCGCCTCGTGGATCATCCGCACACACAAAGCCCCCCTGTCCGGCTGCGGCACGGCCAGCAAGGCGCGCGCCGCAGCACTGACATCTCCATGCAGAACCGGCCGCATCAGGCAGCTTGCCCAACCGCAAGACGCGACCAGGCACCCGGTCCGAATACAGCAGATACCTGGGCCACTTCGACCTCATAGCCCCCGGACAGACCATCCGCCGCTTTCATGGCCGTCGAATAGGTCCACCTTGGTTCGGATGTCAGTTCTTCACGCAGAACGGTTCCACCCGCAACGACACGGACCAGGTAGGATTCGGTTTCTTCGCCCAGGGAAATCTCCAGCCCCGACCAGTCATCCGCATCCGTTCGGGCACGTCGGATCCACGTAAGCTCATCCCCGGCGGCACCAGACCGAACCCGCATGTGCACAGGCGCGTAGGGGCGCAATCCGTTGCCTGCAAACGAGGCAATCAGGTGTTGATAGGACGGGTCATCATAGCCGCGGGTCGCAGGCCCAATGCGATAATGTTTGGCAAGACGCCTTTCGTTTCGCAGCAGGCTGATCTGTTGCACCCTGTCATTCAGCAGCACGAATACCGATCCGTCCGGCCAGACATCAGGCATCAAGGCGTCTGTTCCCAGTTGACCCCTGAGCCGCCCGGACAACGCGTATACATCCGGGGCCTCGAGCGCCGCGTCAGCGAACTGAAAAACCTCCCAGTTACCGGGTGTTCCGTCACCGATTGCAGCCAGATTGACGCCATTCATCACCGAGCTGCGCGGGCGGGATTCCAACTGACCTGCAAGCAGTTTGACCTTCAGGGCAGGGCCCTCATCCCAGACACCGACACTGGCGCGTCTCAGCGGTGTTTCGGTCACGCCGACCACTGCCCGCTGGGCAATGACGTCGCTCAGGCGATAGCCATCGTCACTGGACGAGGAATAGACCGTTGCCACCCCGGGCCATGGATCCCCGGTAACGGCCAGATAGGGCGCATGAGGGGCCTCGGCCCCAGTGATCAAGGGCAGATCCAGAAAAACCGGCAGCACGGGGACCGGCGCCGCATATGGTTTGACCGTTGCCGGGTCGTCATTCAATTCGGACGCTTTGTACACGCCCTGTTCGATCCGGACCGCTTCAACCAGTTGCAAGTCGGCGGATTCCAACCGGTCAATCCGGTACACCGGCCCGGTTTCAGCGTCTGTCAAACGAACCAGATCCCCTGCCCCCAGGTGCATTTGAGACGGCGGAAGCGCAAACCGAACCGTATCACGGGAAACTCTGGCTTCGCTCAACCAGCGTTCGGCCGTTTGCCGCCCTTCGGTGCGGGTCATGGACAGAGGCATCTCATTCACGGATACGGAATGGGTGCGATCATCGGGCAAAACCGCCTCTTCCGCGACGACATCATGATCCGCGTCCGACTGAACAAAGCGCAGACGAACGCGCCCGGTCATTTCGGCCTCGGCCTCGCGCCGGTGTTCAACCGTGCCCTCAAGATCGCTGCTGATCGCCAGATGGTCGGGGTTCAAGGCAACCGCGCCGTACCCGTCGCGCATCTGGAACTTCAACACTCCATCCCTTTCGATCGCATCAAACCCATAGCGCAGCATCAGCGGCTGCAAGGCGGAACGAGCGTTCGTCACGTCTTCGATGACATACCCGCGGACCACACCGTACAGACCAGAGACGTCTATATCCGTGACACCCGCACCGTGGCAGATTTCGGTCACCACGGAGGCCAACGTGCGAGACCCGGACCGACCGTTCAACCAGTGCCCTCTGGGATAGTTCTCGCCATCGTCCCACTGGCTTTTCAGGTTCGGAAAGGTCGGAAACGGACGGGTATCCCATGCCCAGACATACGCGTTTGCCATGTCCAGCATCGGCGCGCCATAGATGTCCGAGATCGGATTGACCTTCGGATCGCTCCAATAGCCAAGCATCGCCGTCAGATACTGAACCTGAATGAAGTCGTCGCGCAGCCCGTTTGAATACGCGGGCAACAACGATTCCGATGACTTCGGGTCCAGGAATTTGTTCGGCTGGTTCGTGCCCTTGTCGATTGCCGCACACCCCAACTCGGTGAACCAGATCGGTTTCGATCCGGGCACCCAATCGGTCGGGTTGGGTTGACGCATACCTCCGATCCGTTCGTGATGCGAATTCGACCACCAGTTGCGCAGGTCCTTGTATCTCCAGATCCACGGCTCGTCATACCCCTGATCTTTGATCGGAGTCCTGATCTGCGCTTCCGCCTCTTCCGGAGAGGCGTAGTACCAGTCATACCCTTCACCGCCTTCGATATTACTGCGAAGATACCCCAGGTCGTAAATCGAAGGCGCGCCGGCCTCGGCGTCCAGATGATGTTCACCGTCACGCCAATCGGACAACGGCATGTAGTTGTCGATGCCGATGAAATCGATGTTGTCGTCCGCCCAAAGAGGGTCGAGGTGAAAATACCTGTCGATGGTGCCCTTTGGCTGGTATCCGAAATACTCGCTCCAATCCGCTGCATAGCCGATTTTCGTGTCCGGCCCCAGAATCTGACACACCTCGGCCGCCAAGGCGCGAAGCTGCGCAACGGCCGGAAAGCCCGAAGCCCCCCTGATCTGCGTCAGGCCACGCATCTCGGACGAGATGCAGAACGACGAAACGCCGCCGGCAGCCTTGCACAGCATGGCATAGTGCAGAATGAAACGCCGCAGGCCCCATTCCCGAGGGCCGGAATATGTGATGATTTCTTTGGCCGTGACACCGCTGTCCCCCAGCAGCCCGCCAAAGGTACCGCCCCCGGAGACCCAGGTTAAACCGGTATCCCCTCTGTCGTCAGGCCTACCACCCGGTCTGGGCCTGACCAGACCACCCGAGCCACCGCCGGTGCCGCCCGATCCGTTCGTATCCTGGTTGATTGCAAAATCTTGCGCACGTGCTGTTCCAAAGAACGCGGCGACCTGTGCATCGGCCGATGCCGTCTGGTCCACGGAACTCGGACGCCCCGGCGCCACATCCAGGGTGATCCGCCCACGCCATGGCAGGTGTGGCTGACTTGATGCATCCGACCAGGGATCAGGCAGCCCGTTCCCCGGCAATTGCTCCATCAGGATGAAGGGGTAAAACATCACCCGTTTGCCGGATTGGTTCAGATGTCGGATCGCCTCGACCACGGCCGCATCGGCCGGAGTCCCCCCATAGAACGGGCGGCCGTTCTGTCGCACCACAAGCCCGGCGTCGCTTCGGGCCTGATCAGATACGATCCAGGGCATATCGCTGCTGTCGTTCTCACGCTGTTCGATCTTTGGCCGGATCTTGCAGTGTCCGCATCTCAGGTCATCGCCGAACCACGACACCACCAATGATGCGGCATCGCAATTGGGCAACTCGCTTTCCAGCGCTCGGGTCGAGGAGACAAGATCCGAGGTGCCGGACGCGGAATGCGCGTTTGCAGGCCAGCTCTTGCCAGATTGTGAATAATTCACCTGAGAGCTGGCCAGAGCGTATTCTCCGGTCCCCGGTATCATAGCGACCCCGCGCACGATCTGAGGCAATGCACTGCCATAATCGGGCATGTCCCGCTGCGTGGGGCGCACAACTTCAAATGAAAACTGCGGCACCCGGTTGCCAAAAGCGCCGAGCGGGAAGTCCTCGATCACGACATAGGCAGTTCCGCGATATGCTGGAACCGTTCCAGCGCCTTCAATCGCCTCGATCAGAGGGTCGGGCAACTGATCCCACGTGCCATGGTAAACCCGCATGTTGAGGCTGGATCGATCTTGTTCTTCTCCATCCGCCCAAATCCGCGCGACATCGGCAATCTCACCGGCGCCGACCGCAATCGCCAGCGAAATCGAGTAACTGTACGTGATGGTAGTCACTTCAGGGGTCTTGGGTTTCCCCTTGCCCCCGCCGCCGCCACCCTCTGTGGTGGTCGTCTGGGTCTCCAGAAAATCCGAAGCCCAAATGACCTGACCACCCACACGCATACGGCCAAACACGGTGGTCACCGGCGCACCTTCGCCGGTTTCCGTCAACCGAAACCGATCCATGCGGCCGGTTTCAACGACTTCACTGCCGCTGCCCATAACGGACTGGTTAAAGAACTTCTGATCAAGGACCCGCCCGACCGTCGCACCAACGGCCCGACCGATAATTGCGGTTGATAGACCCGCAACCGTGCCCCCGATCGAACCGCCCAGCGCGGCCCCGGCTGCAGAAAGAAGAATAGTGGCCATCAATGCATCTCCATCGGGAATTCGAAACAGGAAACGATACGGCGGTACCAAGGCCTGCTCAGTGCGTTTTCCACCACACCGTGGCCGGAATACGCGTGAATAAAGCGGGGCTCGGGGTGCGTGGTACTGACGATGCCCAGATGCTTGGCGACGCTTGCGTCGCGCATCCGAAACAGCAGAACATCCCCCGAAGTCATCTTGCCTATTGGTTTTTCGACCAGATGCCGCCTGGCAGCCACCCACATCCGTTCCTCACCCTGCGGTTCGGACCAGTCCATGCTGTAGGCCGGAACAGATTCAGGTTCCCGCCCGATCACGGCGCGCCAAACGCCGCGCAACAGGCCCAGACAATCCGCACCGGCGCCTTTGGCCGAGGCCTGATGCACATAAGGCGTTCCAAGCCAATTGCGCGCCTCTGTCACAATATCCTCTCTACGTATCGTCACCGTAAGCTGCCTCCGCTATTGGCTTTGCTTTTCTTGGGAACAGCCATGACCCAGTCTTCGCCCGGAAGATCTGGAAACCCTTGAAAATTCAAAAAGTTGTTGAACTTGAACTGGCAGGTTTCCATGCGCTTGTCGCATCCTGCCCGCAGTTTCACACTGTCACCGATCGCCAGGCCGGCCCCGAAACCGGACCAAAGCGTGATCTCGCGCCCAGTTGCCGTCTGCCTGTCGTTCTTGATCGAAGACCACAACCCCTTGGCAGAACCGGACAAAACATCCACGCGCCCCCGTTCGAACCAGCCTTCTTCAATGGTCTGACCTCCTGCAACATGCAAAAGGGTGCCGCCATCGAAACCCGAGATCACACCGTCGAACCAATACCCCGGCGTGTCGGTGTTGAACCGGCAGGCCCGATCCCCCAACACAGCCGTGCAAGGCTTTTGGTAAACGCGCCCCAAAGGGCGGTTCAGCAAGTCGGTCAGGCCACGCAATTCCGCATGGAACGCGCCGCCAGAGCGGCGCAACTCACCGATTGAACCACGGAACTGAAGGACGCGCTGATCCAGATCTGCCCAATTTACCAGCCAGGCGCGCACTTCGGCCCCGTCAAAACGCCCCGCTTCGATATCCTCGTCGCGAATGGCCGCGTCAGACAGGGCGCCCATCGCTTCCGTGTTGTCGATGGACAGGCCCGTGGCCTGCTCGATGGCGGCGGCCGTCAGGCCGGTACTGGCCTTGAAGGTCAACCCGTCAAAACTCAGCTCCGTGTCGTGGTCGGTGAAACCGTATTCCTGCCCGTCCGTGCGTTTGATCGCCCAACAGCGGCAGACCGTTGTCAACCCGCTTTGCAGATGCGCGTGCAGGCCCTTGATATCTTCAGCCATCAGATGCGCACCTCGACCACTGGAACGTTCGGTACGTCGCCGGCCTGGAAACTGGCAACACTGGTCTGGATTTTGTCGGTGTCAAAACGCACCGGCACATCAAACTCAAAACCCGCGGTGATATCGACCTCTTCCGGCGGTGGGTCCGCGAACGTGACCCTGCCCGTCGTCAGATCAACGTCAAAATCCACGCCCTCGCGGACCTCATCCTGATCCAGCCCCAGACGCACCGTCCCCAATACCGGTTTCACGATGGGGCGCGCATAGCTTACCCCGCCCGATTGGTAGGTCTTGATCAACTGGAACTCGGTGCGTGTTCCGTCGCCTTTGGCGATCACCTGATCTCCGAAATTGATGTCCGCCGTGGCCTTGCCAGATTTGAAATCCGACCAGTCTTTCCAGCGAAAGCCGAACATCTGACCCTGCCGCGCTTCGAAGAACGAAATCAGTGTCTCGATATCGTCCAGCGACCGCATCCCCAGCCCCGCATCATATCGGCGACGCGAATGGGCCCAAGGCGTGTTGCGCTCTTCAAAACCATTGGCCAGCGTCACGATGTCCGTGCGCCGTTCCGGCCCCCCGACCGAGCCAAAGCTCAGGCTGGCGGGAAATCTCACCTCGTGGAAATTCATCAGCTGCTCCCTGATTTACCTGTTGCGATTGCCGCGCCCCAGCGCGCGGCTCATCTGGGCCGCAATCTGCCCCTGAGAGCGGCGGAACCCCTGCACGTCCGGTGTTGAAATGTTCATCACCACATTCACGGCACGCCCGGCGCCCTGCGTCCGCACGCCCAGCTTGCCATCGGCCCCGCGCGCAAGCGGCATGATCGCCTCTGGCCCGGCTTCTCCCATCAGCCCGGTGCCACCGCGCATGGGAAACATGGTCGGGCCGCTGACCACACCGCCATTGGCGAAGGGCATCACCCGGCCCTGGCTGAAGCTGCCGCCATCGGCAAAGGGCAGAATTCCCTTCACCAACCCGCCGACCGTGTTGGCCAGCATGCCGCCAAAGTGGTCCGTCACCGGCTTGATCGCAGCCGCATAAGCCGTTTGGATCAACGAGTTCCTCAGGATATCCAACGCACCGGAAAGGCTCATCCCATCCAGAACGACACCATCGAAGGCCTTGCGCAATCCACTGGACATGCCGCGCTCCAGCGTGGCGACATCCTTGCCGGTCTCTTCAAATGCGGCGCTGATGCGCTTCATCTGGCTGTCAAACGCCGCCGCCATAGTCGCAGCATCGCCGAGGGAATCGCCCAGCGCTTCGCCTCGTTCTTGCAGGTCCTCAAACCCGTCACGATCTGTCATCACGCTCTCCTTGTGTCTTGTCCGGATAGGCGGCCAGCAAAGCGTCCAACCCCGCCCGGTTCATTGCGGGCGCTCCGGAACCCTGCCCCAGCATCAGCCGCAGCTCTGCCGGGGTCAGACGCCAGAATTGATCCGGTGTCAGTCGCAGCCCCAGAAATCCGGCCCGCATCAGGGCAGGCCAGTCGAACCCGCTCATGCGCCCTCCGGCACCATGAAGGCGCGCGCCAACAGTTCGGCTGCGGTTCTGGCGGCAGCCATGGGGCCGCCTTCGATCTCGGCATGCATCAGGTCGGCCCGGGCAATGTTCCAGCCACCGCCCCGCAAACCGGCAACGATCAGCGCCAGAACATCCGCACTGGAATACGCACCGCCCTCAAACCGCTGCACCAGCTCAACCAGCGACCCAGCATTCAGCTCCTGCTCCAGCTCCGCCAAAGCACCAAGCGTCAGTTTGAGCACCCGCTGCTCGCCATCGATGGTCAGCGCCACCTCGCCTGTCCACGGATTGGCCATCGGATCAAAGCGCCGTAAAGGTCAGAGCACCGGCACTGGCCATGCTCATCTCATAGGTCGCCTCACCGTTGTGCGAGCCCGCATATTCGATACTGGTCACCTGGAACGGGCCTTCTACAATCCCAAAATCAGGGATGATGACCTGAAAGGCCGGAGTTTCGCCATCAAAGAACAACTGCCGCGCGCGTTCATCCGTGCCAGCATCCTTGAACACGCCAGAGCCAGAGATCGAAGCCGATTTGACCCCCGCCCCGGACAAAAGCTCGCGCCATCCACCCTGGCTTTCCAGACTCGTGACATCCACACTTTCAGCATTGAAACTTATGCGCGTGGCCCGCAGCCCCGCGATGGTCTGGAACAGGCCGGTACCGTTCATATCCATTTTGACCAACAGGTCTTTTCCGTTCTGGGCAGCCATGTGCTCTCTCCGTTGATTGCTTAGTCATCTTCCACGCGGGCGCGGAACTTCAGGTCGATCTGGCGGATGGTGCCGCCGGTCCCGGTGCGCCGGGCCGAGGCCCGCTCGAACCACAGCCCCACCAAACGCCCGCGAACCAGGTTAAGTGGCGCGTTTTCCAGCGCGTCACACACCGCGCCCGCCAGTGTTTTGGCAGCACCGAACCCTGCCTCCTGGGACACCACCGAAACGGTGAAGCGGTGTATCGCGCCCGCGCCTGTTCGGTCCGACGCGTCGCGCACCTCTTCGGGGCCCAGCGTCACATAGGTCTGCGGCACGGTTCCCGCGGGCACGGCATCATAGATCGCGCCCCCCGATTGGCTGCTGACTGCTGCGTCCGCTGAAAGCTGTTGATACACGGCCGCCTGCAAAGCGGCGGAAACGCCATAGCTCATGCCGCCACCTCTTCATCTGCGAAACAGGTCAGGAACTTGCCGCGCGGATCATGCTCGGCCACGGCCCGGATTACGAAACAGCGATTTCCCTCGCGAAACCGCTGATCTGGCGCGGGGCGCACCGAAGATCCCATGGGCGCACCACGTACCACGATGCGATACCCGACACGCGAAACGGACGCTCCGGCGATCTGCCGTTCGGCGCCACTGCGCGCCGTCACCTCGGCCCATAGCGTCCCCATCGCAGCCCATGTTTCGGTATAGCCCCCCGACCCATCAGCACTTCGCATTGGCGCCTCCAGCACCAGTTTACGGTTCAGATGCGGCGTATTCATTGCGATACCCCCGCCCCGAAACGCACCATGCAATAGCGCTGGATCAGGCTGGTGACACCAAAGGGCATACATCCAGCGCCCAATGAGGTTTCATCCCGGTATTCATAGTAATGCGCCGCCAGCAGCAGCACGGCTTGCCCAAGATCGGCAGGCAACCCGCCCCAATCCTGCGCCATCCCAGCGACAAACGAAATCTTCACGGAACCACCCGTTTCGATGGCAGGCAGGCTGGATCCCAATGGGCGGATCCGGGGCCGCTGACTATCATGCTCCAAACGATAGGTCGCGGCGTCCGCAACTGTTTCGGCTCCTTGCTTGTCAGTCAGCGTCACGGCCTGCACTGAAACCACCGGGGCCACAGGCAGCACTTCGCCCGACGGGTCGCGCCACCTGTTCAAACTCCACGAGAAATCCCGTGTGATCAGAACCGTGCCAGTGCGCGCCTCGATCGCCGCGATGGCAGCCCGCAGGAACCCCTTCAACACTTCATTCTGCACATCATCTTCGGCAAAGCCCTTGCCCAACCTCAGATGCGCCTTGAACTGATCCACCGGCAGCGCCGCATCCGCGATGGCGGTCTCTTCGATCAACATCATCCACTCACTCCGCAATCTCGGACCCCTCCAGGGCCCCATCCTTGGAAAATGGCGGGCACGCGCCGCCCCACGTTGCTCGGACGGAGGGGAGCAGCTAGACAACGCAGAGGATCTCACTCCGGCCCGCGCCCGCCGTCCGAGGGGCCAGGGCCCCCCGGATTCAGCCCGCGTCAGGCGGTGCCGAATTTCGCCAGCTTGATCGCAGCAAAATCGCTGACATCGCCGCCGACGCGCTTGGTCGCGTAGAACAGGACATGTGGCTTGGCGCTGAACGGGTCGCGCAGCACGCGCAGATCAGGACGCTCGGCAATGGTGTAACCAGCCTGGAAGTCACCAAAGGCAATCGAGAAACTGTCGGTTGCCACATCCGGCATGTCCTCGGCGATCAGAACCGGATACCCCATCAGACGCGCCGGCTCACCTGCGGCCAGACCATCGGACCACAGGAAGCGACCATCGCTGTCCTTCAGCTTGCGGATCACACCTGCGGTCTTCGAGTTCATCACGAAAGTCCCGTTGACCCGGTACTGCGCGCCCAGCGCATAAACCACATCGACAATCGCATCCGCATCAATACCCGCATCAATACCGGTCGCGACATAGCCAAGGCTGCCCCACGACCAGCCATCATTCGGCACTGCTCGGTGGATCATCAACCCCTTGGGCTTGTCGACGCCATCGCCGTTGATGAATGCCGCCGCCTCGGCGCGTGCAAACTTGTCGGCAATGCGCCCGGCCAGCCAACCTTCGACGTCGAAGGCGCTGTCATCCAGCAGACGCTGCGACGCCTTGGGCAGCGCGCTCAGCTCGTGCAGCGGGATCGAGATGCGATCGATCGACGGTGTTCCGGTTTCCGCTGTGGCCGAGTTTTCGTTAGCCCAGCCCGCACCTACATCGGTGTGATCGATCAGCACGTCGAACGAATTTGCCTCGACATTCACGACCGATGCAATCGAACGGATCGAGGCGGTCGAGTTCAAAACCGACTTGATCGTCTCGGCAGTCTGCGGATCAACTAGATAGCCACCATCGCTGTTGACCGCTGTTGACAGGGACTTGGCCTCCATCTCGAGTCCACGCAGCCCGTCATCTTCGCCGGACCGCACATAGGCGTCAAATGCCTTCTGATGCGGGGCTCCGTCTTCGATCGAAGCGGCAAGATGCGGGCGTGCCGCGATTTTTGATTTACGATCCAGCATGGTCAGTCGCTCTTCTGTCTGTTGCAGTTTGGTGTTAACTTCGGCTTTCAGGCCCTTGAATTCATTCACGAAGACAGCCATCGCCTGCTTCACCTCCTGAACCAGGGGCGCACCCTCTCCGGTCAAGGCCGGGGTTTCGGTCTTGCTCATCAGCATGTCCTATTCTGAGTGGTTTTGAGGCGCGCTAGTTCCGCGCCAGCTCCTGCCGGGCGTCGTTTAATACGTCGGCAATACAGCGCAGGGCTTCCTCGGTGTCAGGTGTCCTTCCCTTCGCCGCCACCCGCGCACTGGGCAGCATCGGGAAGGTCACCAATGACACCTCCCACAGCTCCAGTTCGGTCAGGACCCGCTGGCCCTTGTCATTCTTCACGGCCCGTTTGGTGCGGTAGCCGATCGACAGACCATCCATCGCACCTGCCCGGATCAATTCTGCCGCCTCGCGGCCCTTCTGCGTGCTCTCCAGCAGACGCCCCTTGACCCACAGGCCCTTGTCGTCCTCGCGTACTTCGTCCCACACGCCGATGGGCTGGGCCGGATCATGCTGCCACAGCATCTTGACGCGCTGCCCCGCCCTGGCCAGCCTGTCAAGCGAGCCGCGATAGGCGCCACGCTGCACCACGTCACTGCCCTGATCAACCTGCCCAAACCGGCTGGCATAACCCTCGATTACCGCATCATCCGTAACCGACAAACCGTCACCGAACCTTGCGAACTTGTGCTCTAAATCCATGAACTTCTCCACGTAACCCATTGAACTCATGGCGCCACCACCAAGAGGGATTGAAACGCCTGCGCCAGAATCACCGCCGCCACGCCATAGACCGTCAGCCACAGCCGACGCTCCAGCCGCTCCATCATCTCTTCGATCTGATCCAGACGCCGACACAGATGTGCATGCTGGATCTCGGCCACCCGTTCGTGCGCGGCCAGACGCAGACCCGGCGCGCACTCGAACGAGGGATACCCCTCACCCATCCGCACGCTCCGGCAGGCCCAGCAAGGCACGCTTCTCGGCGTTGGTCAGGAAGTCGGCCCCGTTGACCCGCGCCCATTGCGCATCCCGTTCTGCGGACAGCGCAGGCACCTGGTCCATGTCAGGCTTCAACACCAGCTCCTCGCCGGTAAAGCCCGCCAGCCAGTCCGACACCGCCGCCGCCACCCGCGTCACCAGGGGCAGAACGGTCAGGCGATAGAACGCCCGGTTGGCCTCCTGATAGTTCGAATAGGTCGCGTCACCCTGAATCCCCAGCAGCATCGGCGGGACACCGAAGGCCAGCGCGATCTCGCGGGCGGCGGCTTCCTTGGTCTTTTGAAACTCCATGTCCGAAGGCGAAAAGCCCATCGGCTTCCAATCCAGCCCCCCTTCCAGAACCATCGGACGGCCTGCATTGCGCGCCCCGCGATAGTTCGCCTCGATCTCGTCTGACAGACGCCGGAACTGATCTTCGGCCATCACCCCGTGGCCATCGCCTTTCCAGACCAAAGCCCCCGAAGGCCGCGCCGCATTATCCAGCAGCGATTTCGACCAGCGCGACGCGCTGTTATGCACATCAATCGCCATCGCCGCCGCCTGCATCGGCGAGAGCCCATAGTGGTCATCCTGAGGGTGGAACGATTTGATATGGCAGATGGCTTCCGCCGCAAACCGATGCTTCTTGCCGCCAACCGCATAGTCATACGCCTTGGGCCATCCATCCGCCCCCGGCACGACGCTCATCCGGTCTGAACGCAACACATGCAGCTCGACCGGCAGGCCTTCCTCTGCCTGAACCGCCTCGACATAGGCATTGCCCGACAGCAGCAATTGCCCGAACAGGGCCTCCATCAACTCCGCTTGCCCCTGCGCCGCATTCGGACGGCGCATCAGGGACAGGATCGGATGGGTCTCATAGCGCTGCGCCTGATCCTGCAACACCAACGGCAAAGCCGCCGCCGCCTCGGCAATCAGCTTGACAGAACGAAACCCCACCGGGTTCCCCGAAAACCCCGTCCGCGTCAGCGACACCGCGTCCCTGGGGCTCCAGGCCACGCGCCCGCCCGTCTGCCACGCCACCACCGGCCCAGCCGCGCTTGCTTTTGCCTCGGGCGCCGCTTCAGCCGATCCACGACGCAAGAAATCGAATACCATCTGTGCTCCTTTCTGCCGCCGCTCTGCCCGGCTTGTTGAAAGGAGTTATGACGGAAAGAAGTTTAAGCCTTGGGAATGGGGCGTACGGGGGTTGGGCAACACGGACAACCAAAGTGGGTGGCCAATTCCGAATGGATGGCTATTGGTAGAAGTACCGAAAGCAAAGCGGGACCGATCGAATGACCCAGCCAGAATTGGCCATCAGAAAACGACTGGAAAGCCGCGCACTCGTGGTAGCAATGGGGGGAAATCTCTTCATGGGTGCCGCAGGAATCCTGGCCAGCATTCTGTCGAATTCGAACGCGATCATGATGGACGGGCTGTTCTCACTGATCGGTTTTACTTCAGCCGTTCTCGGCCGAAGGATCAGCCAACGAATTGATGCCGGACCCGACAAGCTACGACCGTTTGGCTATGCCGCAGACGAGGCCATCTTTTCAACACTCCGCTCTCTATCCCTGTTGGGTCTTGTATTGTTTGCGATCACCAGCGCCCTCAAAAGCATCTACAACTATCTGAACGGCCTGCCCCCCGAGCCTCTGAGCTTTGCGCCGATGATCCTCTATTTCTCAGGGATTGGGCTGACCTGCACCTTGCTCTGGGCCTTTCATCATTTCACCTGGCGTCGCATCGGACGAAACAGCGCAATCCTGCGACTGGAGGCCAAAGCGGCGCTTTTTGACGGGATGATCACTGCCGCGGCAGGCATCGGCTTGGCTGCCATCTACTATTTCAGGGAAGGACCACTTGCCTTGATCGCTCCGATCGGGGATTCCGTGATTGTCCTACTGCTTTGCCTGCTGGCCCTCGGGGCGTACATCCGTGAATTCAAAGGCGGATTGGGCGAGCTTGCAGGGTTAAGCGCCAACCCCGCCACCATTGCGACCGCGCGCCGCGCCGTATGTGCAACTCTCATTGAAGATGGCGGGCGGATCCGGGATATGTCTGTTACCAAACTGGGCCGATCCCATTTAGTGACTGTTTACTACGACCCATGTCGTTCCGTTTTCGCGCACGAAATCGACCGCCTCAACCTGGATTTGATACGCGATGTTCGAACCGTATTGGCCGGGGCTGACGTTCTGCTGATTGTCTCTGAACACCCCAGACGATGGCCAGATGAACTCGCCCCTGTCCAAAGCGCTTGATGTATTCGCCGCACTGGCCTTACAAACTCCGCACCCTCGGCCGCCGGTACACCCCCGCAGGCCCCACAAGCAACTCATGCAGCGCCCAGACCAGCGCATCGACGCGGTCGGGTGAGCCCTGCCCCTCGAACCCGCGCGCGGTCATCTGGCACATCTGTTCCTCCAGCGCGTCCAACCCGGCCACATGGAACACCCGTCCCTGCTCATACAGCGCCGCCACCGGCTCTGCCCGCGCCACCTTGCCGCGTGACGCCCGTACCGCCCGGAACAGGACCAGAGGATCCACCTGCCGCACCACCTCTTCCACCAGTTGCCCGCCTTGGTTGACCTCGGCCACCAGCCGTTCGGCCCCGAATTCGTCCATCGCGTCAATCGCCGCCTGCGCCCAGCCCGCCGGGCCGACGCCCTGCACCGTCCGATCAGCCAGCACATAGGCGCGCCACTCCTCGGGCGGGCCTTGCAATTGCGCGCCCACCACCACGATCCCGCAGGCATCGGCGTTTGATCCCGCCGTCACCGCCGGGTCCAGCGCAACGACGATGCGATCCAGCTCGGGCACTGCCTCGACCCGCGCCGCATCAAGCATCGAGCCTGTCCATAACGCCCCCTCGGCATCCGACAACAATACCCCGTCCAGCTCCTGCCGCCCCAGCCGCGTGCCCGCATAACGAGCACGCACCTCTTGCAGGAACGAGTCCGCCAGATTGGCCCGGTTCGCCTCGGTCGGAGCATGGGTCTGAACCGTGGACGGCGAGGCCAGCAGATCCTTCAGCACCTTCACGTTGCGCGGCGTCGTAGTCACGCAGACCCGAGGCTGATCCCCCAATCGCAAAGCAAATTGAAGCATGTCCCAGGTCTCGCCCGCCTTCTTCCATTTGGCCAACTCATCCACCCATGCCGCATCGAATTGCGGGCCGCGCAGCCCCTCGGGATCATGCGCCGAAAACGCCTGCGCCTCGGCCCCGTTGGGCCAGATCAGCTTGCGCTCGGATGCCTTCCACACAGGTCGCCGATCCGGCGGTGAACATTGCAATATCCCGCTGTCGCCAAAGATCATCACATCGCGCACTTGATCAAAGGTCTCGCCGACCAAGGCCACCCGACAGGCCTGGCCCTTCTCCAAGGGCAATGACCCTTCGACCATCGACCGTACCCACTCGGCCCCGGCGCGCGTCTTGCCCGCACCGCGCCCGCCCATGATCACCCAGGACCGCCAGTCGCCCTTGGGTGCCAGCTGATGCGGCAGCGCCCAGAATTCGAACAGTAAAGGGAGGGCACACAGCCCTCCCTCCCCGATCTCACTCAGAAATCTGTTCTGCACCGCAACAAGCGCGGAGGCGAGCCAGCCTGCACCCGACTTCAAACCGAGCTCGGTCAAGATCGAGCGCGTACCCTCCTTGGGCAATTCCGGCTTGTCTGTGATGTTGTTCGACAAAGCTTGTCTCCACTTTCTGACAACTTCGGATCAGCCCCTCTAACTGCCCGAGTTGCTTGGCTGAACCAGCAAGATCTGCATCCTCCCCGGCTCCGATCTGTTTGCGCAGTTCTTCCGCCGCTTGCCGCAGATCGCGAATGGACCTCTCAAGCGACTGCAACAATTCAGCCGTCTGGGAAATCCGCTCTTCCGGGGTAATCAAAGTCATGTTTGCCTGTGACCTCATGCGTAAGTTTTCTCCGCACGAGAGAAGCAAAAAACGGCCACCGGGTCGCCCCGGGGCCGTTGACCACTTCTTCTAGCATGACACAAGCTATACGGTATTAAGTGCGCAAAGTCAATGAGTTGCGCAACGCCGACGCAACACGTAGCGGTCGCTGTGTTGAGTTTTCCTTTTCCTCTTACTCTCAGCTCTGGCCTGTCAAATCCTGCGCCAGCATCAGCGCATTCCTATCCGGATCATAAAACGTTGCCGTGCTGACCATCCCCTCAATCGTGTCCGTTTCACCGTCAAATTCCACCCCCGCAAGTTCCAACATTCCGCGCGCTTCCGCGATATCCGCGACTTCGAAGACAGGCACGCAATTCCCCGGAGAGGCTTCGGCCTGTTCGCCCAGTCCCAAAGTGACACGGTCGACATTGGTTCGCAATTCGCTCCATCCCGCTTCATCAATGTGGTGGATAAGCTCAAATCCCAGCTTGGCGGCGTACCATTCCGCACTGGCATGCCGATCCCGAACGGACATCGCAAGTGTGATGGTGTTTTTCAATGAAACGAGCGACATAAGGCTTTTCCTTTTTGAAAAATATATTTACTATACTTTATGGACATAAATACACTTGTCAAGCTGACATCGCGGGCTTGGTCCCTGAAAATTCTTGCCCTGCTGCACGCCAAAGTTCCGGGCCGGCAAGCCCCGCTTTTGGCAGCGACCGACGCAAGCCGAACGGCCTTTGCAGCCAGCCTTTCTCATCTTATTGAACTTGGAATGATCGAAAGAAACCCCGGACATGGGCACCCTCTGCGTCCAGAATTTCGACTTACGCCATTCGGAACCGAGGCTGCCGCGATCGCCAGCAAGATAATTACTGCTGCCCGCTCTGAGGATGAAATCAGACTGCTAAGAAAATCCTGGACTGTGCCAGTTCTGGCGTTGACAGGCACCCCTCATCGTTTCTCGGCCATCAAATCTGGTCTTACGATCATCACAGATCGGGCGCTGTCCTCATCCCTTCACCAGTTGGAAGCACAAAACTGGATCCGACGCGACATTCACACCGCCGAGAGGATGCCATTTCCAACCTATCAGGCCGTGAGTACTGGAATGGCGATCAACAGGGCCGTTGGTTTTACGCTGTAATTCAATGGCAGTCTGGTGCCGCGAACAGTGCCTAATTCGACTCAGTAGACCACCAGAAGGCTTGCCAGCGCTTGACATTCCATGGCGAAACCCTCATGTGCCCCACATCACAGCGCTGATGCGTGAACCCAAGCGGACCTCGTCCGCCCCACAGCGCCAACTCATCATTTCAGTTCCCCATCACGCAGGGTTCTTGACGCGGCGGCCGGATGGCGCAGGATACGCCTGCTCGTCCCGAGGTCTCGCACAACCCCTGCCGGTCGCCAACGCGCGACCCGTCATGACCTGTCCGCGGGCCAACGCTCCGGGCTGCAAAGGATAGTTATTTGTTCGACTTTGATATGCTGGGCCTTGCCCCGGCACTGAACGAGGCACTCAAACGTGCCAATTTCACTCAACCCACCCCGATCCAGAACCAAGCGATTCCGCTTGCTCTGAATGGTCACGACATTCTGGGACTGGCGCAAACCGGTACCGGCAAGACCTTGGCTTTTGGCCTGCCTCTGATCGATCACCTTCTGGCCCAACCCGGCAAGCCCGACCCGAAAACCGCCAAAGCGCTGATCCTGGCGCCCACCCGCGAACTTGTGAATCAAATCGCCGACAGCCTCCGCACCTTGACGAAAGGCACCAAGCTGCGTGTGGCCACCGTTGTCGGCGGCCAATCGATCAACAAGCAGATAATGTTCCTTTCCCGTGGCACCGATATTCTGGTCGCCACACCGGGCCGCCTGATAGATCTGATGGAGCGGGGCGCGGTCAACCTCGGAGCGGTGCGCCATCTGGTGCTGGACGAAGCAGACCAGATGCTTGACCTAGGCTTTATCCATGCGCTGCGAAAAATCGCTCCGGCGCTGGGCACCCCACGCCAAACCATGTTGTTTTCGGCCACCATGCCGAAGCAGATGGAAGAGCTCAGCCGCGCTTACCTGACCAACCCGCAGCGGGTGCAGGTCTCGCCTCCGGGCAAAGCCGCAGACAAGATTACGCAATCTCTGCACTTCGTCTCCAAACCCGGGAAACCGGCCAAGCTGCGCGAAATCCTTTCGAAGGACATGGACGCCCTGACACTGGTCTTTACCCGCACCAAACATGGCGCGGAACGGCTGATGAAAGGGCTTGTGGCCGATGGCTACAACGCCGCATCCATCCACGGCAACAAAAGCCAGGGTCAGCGCGATCGCGCGATCAAGGCGTTCCGCGCGGGTGACATCAACATTCTGGTGGCCACCGACGTTGCCGCCCGGGGCATCGACATCCCGGGCGTCGCCTATGTGATCAACTTCGACCTGCCCGAGGTGCCTGACAACTACGTCCACCGTATCGGGCGCACCGCCCGTGCAGGGCGCGAGGGCGAAGCCATCGCCTTCTGTTCCGCGGAAGAAGTTGATCTGCTGCGCCAGATTCAAAAGCTGATGAAGATCGAGATTCCAGTTGCCAGTGGCGCGATGCCCGAAGCCGTGCAACCTGAAAAACCGGCGCGCCGCCCAAACAACCGTCGCCGGGGGTTCAAACCCAAACCCGCCGACGCGGGGTCAAAACCCGCAGCAAACAAACGGCGTCGCCCACGCGGCAAACGTCCGGCCGCCTAAGATCGGAACATAAAAAAGCCAACGCCGGTTCAATGACCGCCGTTGGCGCAACACGATGAACGAAACCATTTTTCGTTCAGATCAATTCCCCGAATTCTGCTCTGCCTCAATCTCGCGCCATTTGGCGACATTGCGATTGTGCTCCTGCAAGGTTTCGGCAAATGCATGGCCACCCGTGCCATCGGCAACGAAAAACACGAAATCCGTGTCATCCGGCGCAACAGCAGCTTCAAGGCTGGCCAAGCCCGGATTGGCAATCGGCGTCGGCGGCAAATCGTCTATCTGATAGGTGTTCCATGGGGTTGGTCGGTTCAACTCACTGCGGCGCAGCCCGCGCCCCAACGTGCCTTGCCCTTTGGTGACGCCATAGATGACGGTCGGGTCCGTCTGCAACCGCATCCCCTGTTTCAGCCGGTTCACAAAAACACTGGCCACTTGCCCGCGCTCTTCCGGAACTCCGGTTTCTTTTTCGATGATCGACGCAAGGATCAGCATTTCTTCGGGACTTTGCAGCGGCAACCCGTCCTGACGGCTTTCCCAAACGGCATTGATCCGCAATTGTTGCTTGTCCTGCATCGCCTGCAAAATGTCGTTACGGTCCTGGCCCGCCACAACATCGTAACTGTCAGGCGCCAGCATCCCTTCGGCCGGGATCTCGGTCACCTCACCTGTCAATGCGTCGAACGCCTTCAACGCCTGGACCACCTGCCACGAGGTCACACCTTCGGCAAGTGATACGCGGTAACGGGTGTCCGCCTCGTTGCGTTTCTCGTTATAGGCCTCGGGCACCTCGTCTCCCGACGGATCAAACGACGCGATTTCGACGAAATCCAGGGTCGCCGGGTTCAACTCGCGCACACGGGTCTGAGCACGCGTCACACCGATACGATACTCAATCTCGGATCCACAGGTGCTGGCACCGCTGCTGGTAATTTCGTCGATGATCTGCTCCATCGACGCGCCTTCCCGCACCAGAAAGCTGCCGGCTTTCAACTGCTGCGCCCGATCCGTGTAATCGGCGGCCATCCGAAAGATCGTGGCACTGCGGATCGCGCCCTGCTCTTCCAGTTCCTGACTGACACGTGTCATGTTCGATCCGCTTCTGACCTGAAGGCAGATCGCGGTTTCAAGCGGGCCTTCGGCCTTGTACTGGGTCTGCCCCCAAAGGATCAGTCCACCCATCAGGAACAGGCCGACCACCAGAATGGTCAGCGCGTTCGAAGCAATGGCCCGCCACATTTAGTTGGCCTTTCCGAAGATCACGCTGGCATTGGTGCCGCCAAACCCGAACGAGTTCGACAGGGCCACGTTGATCTCGCGCTCACGCTTGGCGTTCGGGGCCAGATCAATCGGTGTCTCCACCGCAGGGTTGTCCAGGTTGATCGTCGGAGGTGCGACCTGATCGCGGATCGCCAGAATCGAGAAGATTGCCTCGATCGCCCCCGCTGCACCCAAAAGGTGCCCGGTTGCCGATTTGGTCGACGTCATGGTGGCGTTCGCGGCGTGGTCTCCCAGCAGACGTTCGACCGCACCCAGTTCGATCGTATCCGCCATGGTCGAGGTGCCATGAGCGTTGATGTAATCCAGGTCCTTCGGCTCCAGCCCCGCGCTGCGCAACGCGGCTTTCATCGAACGTTCTGCCCCGTCACCATCCTCGGACGGTGCCGTGATGTGATATGCGTCGCCCGACATGCCATAGCCAAGCACCTCGGCGTAGATCTTTGCACCGCGGGCCTTGGCGTGTTCATACTCTTCCAGGATGACGATGCCCGCACCTTCACCCATGACGAATCCGTCGCGATCAACGTCATAGGGTCGGCTGGCCGCCTTCGGGTTGTCCGCATATTTGGTCGACAACGCCTTGCATGCGTTGAACCCGGCGATGCCGATTTCGCAGATGCAACCTTCGCCGCCACCTGCAACCATGACGTCTGCGTCCCCTGCCCGAATGATACGGCTGGCGTCCCCGATTGCATGGGCACCGGTGGAACACGCCGTCACGACCGAATGGTTCGGCCCCTTGAAGCCATGCCGAATCGACACCTGACCTGATGCCAGGTTGATCAGAGCACCCGGAATAAAGAATGGTGAAACCCGGCGCGGGCCCTTGTCGCGGATCAGATTGGCGGTATTCGCGATTGAACCCAGCCCCCCGATGCCCGAACCGATCAGAACACCTGTTCTCAGGCGATCCTCTTCATCTTCCGGCAACCAGTTCGCATCCTTGCAGGCCATTTCCGCGGCTGCGATGGAATACAGGATGAAGTCCTCGATCTTGCGCTGCTCTTTCGGCGGCATCCAGTCATCGGGATTGAAGGTCCCGTTGGTTCCGTCCCCGCGGGGCACCTCACAGGCGTAGGTCGTGGCGACACCACTGCCTTCCGCGTCAAAATGCGTGATGGGACCAGCGCCGGACTCTCCGTCCAGCAGCCGCGACCAAGTTTCCTCGACCCCGCTGGCCAAAGGAGTGACCAATCCAAGACCGGTTACAACGACTCTGCGCATGAAGTGCCTCTTGCCTGCTTCCTGTTATGAGAACCGCTCTTACCCCGGCCCGGGGTGCGGGGGCAAGAGCAACGGCGATTTCAGGCGGGCCTCCCGCCGCCGGGCAACCGAAGCAGTACCGCTTTGGGTCACGGAAATCGGTGCCCGCCCTTTCACGGATCTAGTTGAAAGGGCGAAGCGTGTTTATTGGAACTGTGCCACCGGCTCATGCGCCGATTTTGCCATTTCCAGTGCATCCGTCAGGTCAAGTGTCTTTCGAAACAGTGCACGTCCCACGATTGCACCCGAGATATTGGGAATATAGGCCAGCCGCGAGATGTCATCCGCGGTACGTACAACCCCGCTCGCTATCACAGGGGTGCGCGAATGGCTGGCAAGCCCCGAGATCAGGCCAAGCTGAGCCTCGACGTCCTCCATATCGCTGTCGATATCCGTCACCACGATAGCAGCAAATGGCGCTCCTTCGAATGCATCGATAAACGCTTCGGGCGTGAATACGCTTTGGCTGCGCCAGCCATCCGTCATTACATAACCTTGCCAGACATCGACCGACAGCACGATTTGATCCGGGTAGAGCATGGCCAATTCCTTGACCAGTTTCGGCTCGCGCGCTGCCAGCGTCCCGATCACGACGCGACCGACGCCCTTGTCGATCCAGCGTTCGACCTGTTCGCGGGTCCGCATACCCCCCGCCAACTGAACCGGGATTTCGGCCGCGCGGATAATCTCTTCAATCAATTCGACGTTGGTATCCTTGCCTTCGATCGCGTCGAAATCGGTCAGATGCATCCATTCGGCACCCGCTTCGGCCCAGCTTCGCGCTGTTTCGACTGGGTTTACATGCCAAATCATAGCGTTGTCCAAACGACCTTTGTCCAACGTGACACACCGGCCGTTCTGCAATTCCATAGTGGGGTATATCCTCATGAGCTCGGTCCTCCGCTCAATCGCTCTGAAAATCCCCGGAAGCATACACCTTGAACGCCCTCCCAATATCACCGGGATCGGCACAGTTTGGCCATTTTGCGGCATAGTGTCGAAGTGGCGGATTTACGCGAGCGCCGGTGGCCCGTTGCGCCGAAGCAAATGCACCGGGGTTTCATTATACACCCCTTCCCGCATCAATACATAGCCCAGCTTTTTGGCAAGTTTCTGCGACGAGGCGTTGGACGCATTCACCATCGCAACCAAAGGCCCGGGAATCACCCGGTCAAACCAGTCATGCGCTGCCTTGGCCGCCTCGTACCCCAGCCCCTGCCCCTGCGCTTCGGGCGCCAGAACCCAGCCCGCTTCGGGAAAGCCGTCGAAATCATCGCCCATCTGACGGTTTCCGTAAAAGAAACCGGCCTGTCCGATCAGCTTTCGATTCGATTGTTGCAGCACACCCCATTGTCCAAACCCGGCCATGTGCCAATGCCCGGCATTGCGCAAAAAGGAATCCCATGCCTCTCCGCGCGATCGGGGTGAGCCGCCAATATGCTGCACGACGCACGGATCTCTCCAGATCTCGGCGAACCGGTCAAAGTCCTCCGGGCGCATGGCACACAGCGTCAAACGCGCGGTATTTATCATGGGAGTGGATCTTATCATGCCCTGTCCACTTTGAATTTTGCCTCAATGGAAACAGTGCGCATCCGAAAATGCACGCGCAAGCATGAATTTTGAGCGGGCAAAAAAAACGGCGCCTCCGTTGCCCGGAAGCGCCGCTTTTGATCAGAAGGAAACGCTCAGGACGCTTCGCTGATGAATTTGACCGCGTCGCCGAAGGTCTGGATGGTCTCGGCAGCGTCATCGGGGATTTCGATGCCGAACTCTTCTTCGAAGGCCATGACCAGTTCAACGGTGTCCAGGCTGTCTGCGCCCAGATCATCGATGAAGGACGCGTTTTCCGCGACTTTATCTTCTTCAACACCCAGGTGCTCAACAACGATCTTCTTAACGCGATCTGCGACGTCGCTCATGTCTATTCCTCATTCCTTTACAGGGCGGTCTGCCCGATTCTGCCCTTGCCCGCACGGGTTGGCTTTGATTTGCCCGTTTCGGGCGGTTTGGGTCCCGGCGAACCGGGAAGTCGAAGGCCGACCTGAACAACCGGCCCCGCATAGATGCGCCGCCTATAGCATAGTCGACGCAAGAGGCAAACGCTTTCGCGCTGCCCCTGTGGCGATCACAACATGGCCATACCACCGTTCACATGCAAGGTGCTTCCGGTAACATAACCCGCTTCGGGGCTGGCAAGATACAGAACAGCCGCTGCAATTTCTTCGGGTTCACCCATGCGGCCCGCCGGAACCTTGAGCAACAGACCCTTTTTCTGCTCCTCGGTCAGCTTTTCGGTCATTGCTGTCGTGATGAAACCCGGTGCCACGGCATTCACGGTAATTCCGCGCGTTGCCACTTCGTGCGCCAACGCCTTGGAAAACCCTATCATCCCGGCTTTTGACGCAGCATAGTTGGCCTGCCCCGGGTTGCCGATTGCGGCCACCACGGACGAGACATTCACGATCCGGCCCCAGCGCGATTTCATCATGCCGCGGATCACACCTTTGCACAGTTTCATCGTCGAGGTCATGTTCACGTCAATAACGCTCTGCCATTCCTCGTCGGACATGCGCATGAACAGGTTGTCGCGCGTGATACCCGCATTGTTCACTAGGATATCCACCGATCCCATCGCCTCGGCCGCTTGCTTTGGCAACGCTTCAACGGCTTCCGGATCGCTCAGATTGCAAGGCAACACATGCGCGCGTTCGCCCAGTTCGTCTGCCAGAGCCTGCAATGGCTCGACTCGTGTACCGGACAATCCGACCGCTGCGCCAGCACCGTGCAACGCACGTGCAATGTCGCCTCCGATACCGCCCGAAGCACCGGTGATCAGCGCATTCTTACCTGTCAAATCAAACATTCGGTTTTCCTCTTGGTGCGTCGGCCACGACGCTTTTTGAGCTTACGATTCGGCCTGAATGGCCTTTTGAACATCTTCCGGTGTGCCCACAGCCTTGCCTGCAATGGCACGATCGATCTTGCGGATCATGCCGGACAACGCTTTGCCGGCACCGATTTCCCACGTTTCAGTCACGCCCTGCGCGGCCATGAACTGAACGCTTTCGCGCCAGCGAACCGACCCCGTCACCTGTTCCACCAGTAACTGACGTATCAGATCCGGATCACTGACGGCTTCGGCGCGCACATTGGCCACCAAAGGCACGGAAGGCGCCTTAATCTCGACGGCAGCAAGCGCTTCCGCCATGACATCTGCCGCAGGCTGCATCAGCGCACAGTGAAATGGAGCACTTACAGGCAACATAACAGCACGTTTTGCGCCTTTTTCCTTGGCAATCTCGGCGGCACGCTCCACGGCAGCCTTGGAACCGGACACAACGACCTGGGTTGGATCATTGTCATTGGCAGCCTGACAGACCTGCCCCTGCGCGGCTTCTTCTGCGACGGCGCGCACCGCCTCCAGATCCAATCCAAGAATGGCCGCCATTGCGCCCTCGCCCACCGGTACGGCACTTTGCATCGCCAGACCGCGGGTGCGCAGCAAGCGCGCGGTGTCCGCAACCGACAAAGCCCCCACAGCCGCAAGGGCCGAGTATTCACCCAAGGAATGACCCGCCACGAAAGCCGCCTGACCAACCGAAACGCCTTCGGCTTCCAGCGCACGCATTGCCGCCATGGATGTCGCCATAAGAGCCGGCTGGGCATTCTGAGTCAGCGTCAAGTCGGCGATGTCGCCTTCCCAGATCACGCTGCTCAGCTTCTCTCCCAGTGCCTCGTCCACCTCATCGAAGACGGCTTGCGCCGCCGGATAGGCATCGGCCAGTGCTTTGCCCATACCGATGGTCTGGGCGCCCTGCCCCGGAAAAACGAACGCGAGTGTCATTGCAACCTCATGGATGATGTCAGGTTGCGGCGGGGTGTAAACTGACTGATCGTCTGGCACAAGCATTGCCTGTGTTCTGCATTCTGGCACCTTGGCTGTGCACAAGCGCTTACTTGTGCCGACTTCCGATAACCTTAACTTGGGCGCAGCACAGAATCTTGGAGCGTTGCACCCATGGCCTCGACCAATTCCTTCTCAAGCTACGGAAGTGTCGCAAAGACGTTTCACTGGCTCACCGCGTTGCTGATCTTCACGGCCCTGCCGCTCGGCTGGATCGCGGACAACCTGGCCCACGCCGTATTGCATGCCTCCACAGCCCCAAGCGAGGCCGAAATCGCACGCGCGGCGCGCATGTTCTCATTGCACAAAACCGTAGGCGTCACCGTGTTCTTCGTTGCTTTGGCTCGGATAATGTGGGCCTTCACGCAAACCAAGCCCGGCCTGCTGAATGCCGACAACAAGCCCGAGGCTTTTGCCGCCGAAACTGTCCACTGGCTTCTTTATGGGTCACTGGTGCTTGTGCCACTGACCGGTTGGGTGCACCACGCCGCAACCGAAGGGTTTGCTCCAATCCTCTGGCCCTTCGGCCAAAACCTGCCTTTTGTACCGAAATCAACTATTGTGGCCGAGGTGACAGGCGTTCTGCATTGGCTGTTCATGTGGACGCTCGTCGGCGCGCTGGTCCTGCATGTTGCCGGAGCGTTGAAGCATCACATCATAGACAAAGACAGCACGTTGCGCAGGATGTTGCCGGGTGGGTCGGACGCACCGGAGCCTCCGCACCAGCATCATTCCCTTGTGCCCGCCGTCTCCGCGGTGGCCGTTTGGGCGCTTGTCCTCACCGGTGGCTGGGTCTCCGGCGAATTTGCGCGTGAGGCCGACGATGATGACGCCGACGTCCAACTGGCCGAGGTGCAATCAGACTGGCAGGTTCAGAACGGCACCTTGTCCATTACGATCTCGCAATTGGGCAGCCCGGTCACCGGCTCGTTTTCCGACTGGACAGCCGCAATTGCTTTTGACGACCCGGCCGAGCCTGGCCCGGCCGGGTCCGTCGAGGTCACGATCGCAATAGGTTCTCTCAGCCTCGGAACCGTAACCGAACAGGCCATGGGTGCGGATTTCTTCAACAACGCCCAGTTTCCGACGGCCCAGTTCGCGGCTGACCTTTTCAAAACCGAAAGCGGATATGAGGCACGCGGACCACTGACAATCCGCGACAAGACGATCGATATCATACTACCGTTTTCACTGGACCTTCAGGACGACACCGCGACCATGACAGGCTCGGTTGATCTGAACAGGTTGGATTTCGGCATCGGCGCATCGCAGCCCACCGAAGATTCGCTCGGCTTCACCGTCACAGTCGCTGTGGAACTCGCCGCGTCCCGCAGTCAGTGATGCCAAATACATACCGCCGGTGACAGGATCACCGGCGGTTTTCGTGTTCGCCGTCTTGCGCTTATTCGGCTTTTTGCGCTTCGACCGAGATCTGCACCTGCACTTCGTCACTGACAAACGGTGCGAACTGGCCCAGATCAAATTCACTGCGGACAAGGGTCGTGGTGGCGTCGAAACCGGCCCATGGCTTGTTCGCCATTGGATGGGTATCAACCTTGTTCAGTTTGGCATCCAGAACAACGGATTTGGTCACGCCGTTCATGGTGAGGTCGCCGGTGATCTTGGCAGTGTTTTCACCGGTCACTTCGATACCCGTCGAGGTAAAGGTGATCAGATCGCCCTCGGTCGCACCAAAGAAATCCTCGGTCATGAAGTGATCTTCACGCGGCTTCCAACCGGTGAACATCTCCAATACCGGCATCGACACGCTCACGCTGGAAGCGGCGGGATTTTCCTGATCAAACATGATCTCGCCCTCAAAGCCCGAGAACATACCGGTTGTGGTTGAAAAGCCCAGGTGGTCATAGCTGAAGACAACCTGGCTGTGGCTCGGGTCCAGCACGTATTTCTCGGCGCTGGCGAATGCCGTGGTCGCCGATACGGCCAGTGCAGCAGCAAGAAGGGTGGATTTCATAACAATCTCCGCGTTTTTGTGAACGCAACCCGGTAGGGTTGCTCACAAACAAAATGTGTCGCCTGTCGGCGGCACACAACCTTTTTCGAGTCACAACATCTGTTCCTTTTTGAACAGAATAAAGTTCAGCCGAAAATTGTTACGCTCTTGCTCAGTTGCCCTTTCAGCGCTCGGCTGACATCCGCCGATTCAAGGGGCAGCTTCATCAAAAGGCTCCCGTCCACATCAAACAAGTGGACTTCGTTTTCTTCAAAACGCGCACCACCCAGCGATTCATAGCTGCGGCGCAGCACCGTCTGAGGGCGTCCGTCTTCGTTCTTTTGCAGAACACGGACTTCGCGGCGGATCGGGTCAAAATAGGCATCCGGGCGCTGATCAAGAACTTCAATTGTCAGCAAACTGACACCGACGATCAGAAACAGCATGGATGCCACCATCTTGATCGGCCAGACATCTGCGCCAACGATCGAACCCGGCATCAGCCACATCGAAAACGCCGAAAAGATCAAGAACGCTCCTACCAACCGCGCCAGGATCAAACGGGCCTTCCAGTTTGGCGCGAAGGCAATCATTACCGGCACCGAATGCTCAAAGCGCGAGCCCGCCGCCTCTTCCCGGTATGTGTTTGTATTGGTCGCGGTCATAACACTTCACCTTTTATCAGGTTACTGTCGAATTTCTGTTTGGTCCGGGTAACGTCCGGTATGCAAAACAACTTTGAGCCGAAAAGCGTCAGCATTTGGGCGGCCCAAAGGAAATTGGGCGGCGTCTCAAAGGCATATGTGGCGGGGCTTGCTCCTGCGGTTCAAACGTGTATACGGAGCCATCCTTCGCAATCAGATGAATCGCGCAGCCTCTCGTGGCAGGGTCGCGAAGGACCGAATGGCCCCGCCTATGAAATGCGCCTTGACATAAACAGGAGTGCACATGCCACTGTATGAGCATGTAATGATCGCGCGTCAGGATCTGTCCAACGCGCAGGCGGAAAGCCTCGTCGAACATTTCGGCACCGTTCTGGCTGACAACGGCGGCAAGCTTGTCGACAGCGAGTACTGGGGCGTCAAGACGATGGCCTACAAGATCAACAAGAACCGCAAGGGCCACTATGCCTTTATGAAGACCGATGCGCCCTCGGGTGCGGTTCAGGAAATGGAACGCCTGATGCGCCTGCATGATGACGTCATGCGCGTTCTGACCATCAAGGTTGACGGTCACGAAGACGGCCCGTCGGTTCAGATGCAGAAGCGTGACGAACGTGGCGACCGCCGCGAGCGTCGTTGATCACCGCCTGAGGAAAGGACACTAAACCATGGCCGCAAAACCATTTTTCCGCCGCCGCAAGGTCTGCCCGTTCTCGGGTGAGAACGCGCCAAAAATCGACTACAAGGACACCCGTCTGCTACAACGCTACATCTCTGAGCGCGGCAAGATCGTTCCTTCGCGCATTACCGCCGTTTCGGCGAAAAAGCAGCGTGAACTGGCCCGTGCTATCAAGCGCGCCCGCTTCCTCGCCCTGCTGCCCTACGCCGTGAAGTAAGGAGAGACTGACATGCAAGTTATCCTGCTGGAACGCGTTGCGAAACTGGGTCAGATGGGCGACGTCGTTGACGTCAAACCCGGCTACGCCCGCAACTTCCTGCTGCCGCAAGGCAAAGCCCTGAGCGCGTCCGAGGCCAATATCGCCTCGTTCGAAGCCCAGAAAGCGCAGCTTGAGGCACGCAACCTGGAAACCAAGAAAGAAGCTGAAGCGCTGGCTGAAAAGCTGGACGGACAGCAGTTCATCGTGATTCGCTCGGCATCGGATGCTGGCGCTCTGTACGGCTCGGTCACCCCGCGTGACGCCGCAGACGCTGCAACCGAAGCTGGTTTCACCGTCGACAAAAAGCAGGTTGTTCTGGTCAATCCGATCAAGGAACTGGGCCTGCACTCGGTTGCAGTCAAGCTGCACCCCGAAGTCGAAGTTGAAATCAAGATGAACGTGGCGCGTTCGGAAGAAGAAGCCGAGCTTCAGGCCTCGGGCAAATCGATCCAGGAACTGGCCGCCGAAGAAGAAGCAGCCGCTGAATTCGAGATCGCCGAACTGTTCGACGACATCGGCTCAGCTGCATCCGAGGACGAAGAGCTGGCTCCGGAAGCCGCTCCTGCCGAGGAAGACGAAGCCAAAGCCTGATCCGGCAAGGTTTCGAACACAACAAAGGCCGTGCTTCAAGCGCGGCCTTTTTTCTTGTCTCCGAGCCAAACCAGCAAATTTTAGCCCAACTCCATCCATAATCTTGCAGCTAAATACTCAGGCCATATCATTGCAACTCGAAACCCCGGAGAAACTTATGCCCCTGTTCACCCGTCGCAATCTCTTGGCACTCTTACTGACAGCCCCGTTGGTTGCCTGCGGTGCAGGAGAGGTATCCAAGGCGGAAACACAACAATTCAATCCTCCGCTCTATCCAAACGAAACGCCGGAACTTCGCGCGTCGATCAACAAATGGGCGGACCACTACGAGCTTCCGCGAGAGCTTGTTCACAAGCTTGCTATTCGTGAAAGCACGCATCGCCCCTGGGCGGTCAACCGGCCCTATTATGGGTTGTTGCAAATCCTTCCGGCCACCGCACGATCCATGGGATACACCGGAAACGCCAAAGGTCTGTTGGACGCGGACACCAACCTTGAGTTCGCCGGGAAATACCTTCGTGGCGCCTGGCTTCTGGCTGACGGCAACCAGGATCGGGCCATATTTCTTTATGCCAAGGGCTTTTACCCCGAGGCCAAAGCGCGCGGATTGTTGGTGGAAACTGGGCTGAAACCCGCCAACTGACGGTGATTAGCGTCAGAAAGCCGCGTGAAATTAGCACTTTTTGCCGAATAGTGACAAAAATGTTCTATTGAATGTCTCATTATTTGGAATTGCGCAGACAATTAGTACCTCGCCTTGTCATGTTTAGGAAAGTATGGTGTTCTGGCTCGGTGAGGTAAACGGGTTCCACTCTGTGTTATATGCATGCTCGACGACACCATCGGGCTGTAAGATGGGCCGCAGCTGGTAGGCACCACATGGAAATTGTCGATCTGAGCACTCTGCCGGATTCAGAAGTTCGATACACCGAATTTCTAAGGCAAATCTGTGAGAAGCATGATATGGATCATGCTGCTTATGCTGGCATGAACCCTGCTGCCGGCACGGTTGCCGGCTTTGTTACCTATGACGACGCCTGGAATGAGCACTACCAAAACCAGGGTCTGATCATGATTGATCCGACCATCCATATGGCCCGCCGCAGCATCGCGCCAGTGGATTGGAGCCGACTTGAGCGCAGCCCCGACTTCCAACGTGTATTCCGGGATGCCCATGATTTTGGATTGCCAAACCAAGGCGTTACAATTCCCGTGCGCGGTCCCTACGGAGATATCGGCCTGCTGAGCGCAACGCGCAATTGCAGCAAAGAGGAATGGCGCAAGCTATACACGCATGTCATCAGTGACTTGCAATCGATGGCAGTGCACATCCATGACAACGTGGTTTCCTCAGACGAATTGACCAGCGCGCTGTATCATCCAACACTTTCCAGACGTGAGACAGAGATCTTGCAGTGGGTTGCAGCAGGGAAATCGCAACAGGACATCGGCGATATTTTGTCCATTTCACACCGAACCGTAGAAGTGCACTTGCGTTCCAGTCGAGAAAAGCTTAGTGCGCTGACCACCCCTCAGGCCGTTGGCCGGGCGATTGCAATTGGGCTTATTACCCCAAGTTAAACAAAAAAAACGCAAAATTTCGCCAAAATACGGGAAACCCCCAATAGAAAAATCCCCTGTGTCCGGTAACGTCTAAGTTACCGAATAACCACTCGAAGGGGGAAGAAATGATCATCGTGGTAGATGGCCTGAACAGACATATGTTCAGCGAAGTTCTTGATGAAATGTTCGAGTTGAGAGCACGAGTTTTTGGCGAACGCCTGGGATGGGATGTCAACATTGAAGATGGTAGAGAGATCGACGAGTTCGATCACTTGGACCCGGCATATGTAATCGGACTCGACGATGAGGGGAATGTCGTCGCAGCCGTGCGTGCCCTCCAGACCACCGGACCACACATGTTGTCGGATGTCTTCTCGGCGATCCTTTGCGGCGAAGCACCACTTCGCAGTGCGACCATGTGGGAATCGACCCGGTTCTGCGTCGACACGCAACGGCTCACGCGTGGCAAAGAAAAGAACTCGGTCTCCTACGCGACTTGCGAGTTGATGATCGGATCTTTGGAATATGCGAAAAATGCAGGTATTCAGGACATCATCACCGTGATTGATCCGGTCATGGATCGGGTGTTGAAGCGTTCGAATTGCGCGCCTTACGACTACGTCGGTAAGACAGTTCCAATGGGCAAGGTTCACGCATTGGCCGCTCTGCTGGACTGCACCGAAGAACGCATCGCCGGCCTGCGTGAATTTGCGGGCATTCACAACGACGTCTTTATGGACGAAGAAGAAGCGTTAGCTCTGTTCGCCGCGAAGAAAGCCGCAGCACAGAACCCCGCGAACCAGGATCACAAACCACTCACCGATCTCGAGAAATATTTTGTGGAACAGATGAGCGCCGCAAAAACAGAAGCTGAACGGCAGGATGTTCTCAAGCTGATCGAAGCGCTAACGGATACGTTCACGCCAGAGCAGAGAACCGCTCTTTTGGAAACCCCCCGTGCTTTTGCTCATGAGGCCTGACCCCCTCACCTCATAGATACAAAAGCCACCCATGCGGAGCCGTCTGATTGCAGGCGGCTCCGTTTTTTGTCCCTTCTTCTGACGAAGGGAAGGAAGAGGATTACTCCTCTTCCAGTGCCTCAACGGCTTTCTGCAGGTCGTCCTTGCTGACTTCTTTGTCAGTGACCTGAGCCAGCTCCAACACGTAATCCACAACCTTGTCTTCAAAGATCGGGGCACGCAGCTGCTGTTGCATCTGCGCGTTCTGCTGAACGAACTCGAAGAACTGGCGTTCCTGACCCGGGTACTGACGTGCCTGGTTCATGATCGCCTGTGTCATCTCAGCGTCGGTAACTTCAACTTCGGCCTTCTGGCCCAGTTCAGCCAGCAACAGGCCCAGACGCACGCGGCGCTCGGCCAGCTTGGTGTGCTCGTCCGTGGGCTCGATCGGGTCATGGTCGTGGCTTTCGACTTCTGGGTTTTCTTCGTGCCACAGTTGATGCGCAATCTGCTTGGCTTCGGCTTCAACCAGCGACGGCGGCAGATCGAACGACACCTTCTCGTCCAGCGCATCCAGCAAAGCGCGCTTGATCACGGCGCGAGATGCACCTGCATATTCAGCTTCCAGGCGCTCTGCGATCTGGCTTTTCAGGGCTTCAAGATCTTCGGCACCGAATTTTTTAGCCAGTTCGTCGTTCACTTCCGCAGCAACCGGTTCTTTGACTTCCTTGATGGTGCAGGTGAAAACAGCGTCTTTGCCTGCCAGATGCTCGGCGCCGTACTCTTCAGGGAACGTAACGTTGACGTCCTTTACTTCTTCGGCTTTCGCGCCAACCAGTTGCTCTTCGAAGCCGGGGATGAAGCTGTTCGAGCCCAGTACCAGCGGGTAATCCTCTGCCGAACCACCTTCGAATTCCTCGCCGTCAACCTTACCGACGAAATCGAACACGATCTGGTCGCCGTCCTTGGCTTTTGACCCCTTGCGGCGCGCTTTAAAATCCTGAGCGGTTTCCGCCAGATTGTTCAGCGCTTCTTCAACGGCGGCGTCATCGGCCTTGACGATCAGCTTTTCCAGCTTGACCGATTTCAGATCAACTTCCGGGATCGCTGGCAGCGCCTCGTAAGACATGGCGACTTCTACGTCATCGCCTTCTTTCCAGTCCTCATTGGTCATCTTGACCTCGGGCTGAAGCGCGGGGCGATCACCACTGTCTTCGAAATGCTTGTTCATGGCGCCGTCGATGGTTTCCTGCATCGCCTCGCCCAACAGGCGCTGGCCGAACTGCTTTTTCAGCAGCGCCATCGGCACCTTGCCTTTGCGGAAACCTTTCATTTCGATTTCCGGCTGCGCTTCGGTCAGCTTTTCATTGACCTTCTCGTCCAGCTCGGCTGCTGACACAACGATGTTGTAGCCACGTTTCAGACCTTCGTTCAGCGTCTCGGTAACCTGCATTATGGTAGTCCCCATAGGATTCGGGGCGCGCAAATAGGGCGCGCCGGGCAAATTTGAAGCCTTCTATTTGCCCAGCCGCCCACGTGCAAGGGGCAAAGGCAGAATCCAGTGGTATTTGATCGCCAAAACCGCAAAAAAGAACGCCCCGGAAACCGGGGCGCTCGCACTTGTTCCAGCCAGACAATCAGAACTTCCAGCGTGCGCCCAGAACCCATGCTTCGTTGTTGTCGAATGACGAGCCGTCATCGAAATCGTGGTTGCGGTATTTCAGATAAACATCCGTGTTGATCGGCTCGACTTTTTGCACGACCGCGATACCCCAAGCTTTGGTGTCAGAACCGTTGCTCTGGAAATCCGAGCCATCATAATAGTCGATACCGACGCCGGTCTTGCCCCAAGACACCCAGTTGCCTTCGTACGAGATCTTACCGTACCAATAGTTCGGATCCGTGGCACCGGCCTGATCATCGTCGCGTGTACCGCCCGCAATCGTAAAGCCCAACCCGCTGGGAAGCAGGACGGAAGCGGAACCGATCGTATCTTTGCGATCCCCCGAATTGTTATCCCGGTCTCTTACCGAATAGGCAACGGCTGCAGCGAATTCCACACCACCGGCAAAGGTGTTTTCATAAAACAGACCGACATCGTAGTAATCGTCGTCGTCGCTGCTGGACAAAATGTTCTGACCATAAGCGAATCCGGCGGAAAAGCCGTTGAACGACGGCGTATCATACCGCACACGACCACGCCGCGCGCCATCAAAGTTGCTGGAACTGTCACCAACCGTAATACCGCTCAGCATTCCGGTCGTGTCGCGATAGAAGAACCCTGCGTTTTCATCGTTGGTAAACGAATACAGCGCGGTTCCGACATATGACAGATCAACCTCTGCGGCACCATCGGCGACCATGCTGCCCTGACCTGCCGAAAACTTGCCGTAGCCACCTTTCAGCGAGAAATCCACATGTCGAATGTCTTCGCGATTCCATCCATCTGCGTTGGTTCCGAATTGATCGGCAGACGCCGAACCCGGCAGGCCAAGGCCTGTTTCAAACCAAAACTGGAATTCGTTGCTTCCATATGGCTGCACAAGTCGCAGGCCAACACGGCTGTTCGACAGATCGTTGTCGAGAACACGGGTCTCGGTGTCCTGTCCGTCATCCACCGAGATCAAGGCGGGGTGCAACTGTCCATACAGCAGCACATATCCGCCACTATTGTTTTCGTATTTCATTTCCGCCACAGCCGGGATGGCGGTCGTCGCAGTCAGAACAGCGGCTACTGATATCGGTTTGATGTTAAGGGTCATTTCACTCACCATGAAAGGTTCGGGGTTCAGATACTGTCCATTTGTTTACGAACTGCGAGCGTTCCAGTGGCCCGCATTCGCTCCCTCGCAAACATTGCAAATTCGCAACATGGCATGTCAAAAAACAGGTCATTTCGCATTTTATATCATACAGTTACGAATCCATTCGAAAATCCGCGGCACCGTGTGCAAATAAATTGTGACGTCCAGCTATGCATCTGGCAAACATTCGGTCTGCATTGACGTGAAGCTTGACGGCGGATTTCCGCCGACTCGCCGGGAATTGAGCCGTTCCACGCCCAACGAACTCAAATATTCAACTTTCTGAAAACCTCCGGCACCTGTTCCGGCAAATCTTCCGCGATCAAACCCGGCCCGAACTGGCGCGCACATTCCACATGCAGCCACGCCGCAGTTTCCGCCGCCTGCATCGGTGCCAAACCTCGCGCCAACAACCCTGCGATGAATCCGGCCAGCACATCGCCGGACCCGGCCGTCGCCAACCAGGGGGCCGCTCTTTCGTAAACGGCCGAGTTCACCACGCACCGGCCATCCGGCGCAGCAATCACCGTGTCCGGGCCCTTGAACAGAACCACGCACCCAGCCCGTTTTGCGGCAGCACGCGTTGCGTCTACCTTGGAAAACGCCGGGCCTTTGGCCGGTTGCGCGTTCATCTGCGCGGCGATGTCCGGAAATACCCGAGCAAATTCCCCGCCATGCGGTGTCAGTACGCATTTGTCGTGCAATCGCGCGATCAGGGCGCCGGGATCCTCTGCAAAAGCTGACAAAGCATCCGCATCCAACACGGTCGCCCGCCGCGCAGCCAACGCCATCGGCACCAGCGCCTGCGCCCGCTCGAATCCCAGCGCAGGCCCAAGGCAGAGTGCATTCAGGCGCGTATCCTCAAGTATTTCAGTCATTCGATCAGCCCCATCAACCCGCTGCAACATGAGGGCCGTGATCTGGCTGGCCACCTCCATCTGCGCAGACGGCGGCACGCCCAGCGTCACCAGCCCCGCTCCAACCCGCAAAGCCCCCCGCGCCGCCAAACGCGCGGCCCCTGTTTTGCCCGAGCGCCCGGACAGGATCAAAGCATGACCATGTGAGTATTTGTGGCCAACCGAACCTTTCGACAGCTTCACCCCGTCAGCCTGGGTCGTGTGAACGATCTGACCGTCTTCCAGTGTTTCAAGCCCGATCGACTTGGTTCGGACCGCCCCGCAGGTCTCCGGACCATCGCACAGAACATGCCCAAGCTTTTTGCTGTGAAACGTCACCGTCATGTCCGCAACAATCGCCTGACCAAGAATGCGACCACTGTCGGCGCACAGGCCGCTTGGCGCGTCAATTGAAACGACCTTTACGCCTCGCTCTCGCAGCAGGGCTCTGACCGGCGCATTGGCCAGCATGGAGAACGCCCCTGCAAATGACCGGGTGAGACCCGTGCCAAAAACCCCGTCGACAACCAGATCAATGCTCTGTGGAAACCCAAGAACATCATCCGCCAACGGGGCGGAGTCGACAGCGAAGACGCGAACCTCGTTCTTTGCCCCCCATTTCTCATAATTCACCCGCGCATCCGGAGGCAGCTTTTCCGGGTCTCCATAAAGGAACACCTCAACCTCCCACCCCTGCTTCTGCAAAAGCCGCGCCACGACAAACCCGTCACCCCCATTGTTGCCCGGTCCGCACAGCACCACTGCGCGCAGCGGATCCTCTTCATCTGGCCCTAAATATCCCGGGGAGCGCGAGGGGCTGGCCCCTCGCCTGTCCAACACGGGCCATTCTTCGAAAATCGCGTCAACAACACCCCGCCCGGCCCGCTCCATCAGCTCCAGACCGGTCACGTCACCAGACTTGATGGCGGCCTGCTCAATGGCCCGCATCTGTGCCGCTGTCAGCAATTCCATCCTTTCACCCCTTGCTCGATTCAATTTTGATTACTTTTTGTGCAAGTCGCTCAAAAAATAGCACCCAGCCGTTTTTCCAAGCACCCCGACCCGCACGATATCGCAATCACATTGCCGCCCGATCTTAGACGTGATCACTGCCCCTGAGACAACCATTCAAGGTGAGCCGGGATGAAAAAGATCGAAGCGATCATCAAGCCGTTCAAACTGGACGAAGTGAAAGAGGCATTGCAGGATGTGGGCGTCCAGGGCCTCAGCGTCATCGAGGTCAAGGGCTTCGGTCGCCAGAAAGGCCATACCGAACTGTATCGCGGCGCCGAGTATGTCGTCGATTTTCTGCCCAAGGTTAAGGTCGAGGTCGTATTGGACGACGACCAGGTCGACGCCGCGATCGAAGCCATCGTATCGGCCGCCAAAACCGACAAGATCGGAGACGGCAAGATTTTCGTCTCGCCTGTCGACCAAGCCATTCGCATCCGGACCGGCGAGACCGGCTCGGAAGCACTCTAACTCACAACATTACTGACACATCTATCAGAAGGACCAAGGGAATGAGCGCAGAGGCAGTTCTCAATACAATCCGCGAAGAAGACGTCGCATATGTCGACATCCGCTTCACCGACGTGCGCGGCAAACTGCAGCACGTCACGGTGGACGTCGATCTGGTCGACGAAGACTTCCTGGAAGAAGGCTTCATGTTTGACGGCTCGTCCATTGCAGGCTGGAAATCGATCGAAAACTCGGACATGAAACTGATCGCCGACACGACTTCGGCTTACATCGACCCGTTCTATGCGGAGAAGACACTGTGTCTGCACTGCTCGATCGTTGAGCCCGACACCGGTGAAGCCTATGGCCGCGACCCGCGCGGAACCGCGCAGAAAGCCGAAGCCTACCTGAAGTCCAGCGGTATCGGTGACGTTGCCTATATGGGTCCCGAAGCTGAATTCTTCCTGTTCGATGACGTTCGTTTTTCCAACAGCATCAATAAAGTATCTTTCGAAGTTGATGCAACGGATGCGTCGTGGAACACCGACACCGAATACGAGATGGGCAACATGGGCCATCGTCCGGGCGTCAAGGGCGGCTACTTCCCGGTCAACCCCATCGACGAAGCGCAGGACCTGCGTTCGGAAATGCTGTCGACCATGAAACGTCTGGGCATGAAGGTCGACAAGCACCACCACGAAGTGGCCTCGTGCCAGCACGAGCTGGGTCTTGTCTTTGACAGCCTGACCAAGCAGGCCGATGAGCTGCAAAAATACAAGTACGTCATCCACAATGTCGCGCACGCCTACGGCAAATCGGCCACTTTCATGCCCAAGCCTGTCGCAGGTGACAACGGCACCGGCATGCACGTGAACATGTCGATCTGGAAAGATGGAAAGCCGCTGTTTGCTGGCGACAAATATGCCGACCTGTCGGACGAGGCGCTGTACTTCATCGGCGGCATCCTGAAACACGCCAAGACCCTGAACGCTTTCACCAACCCGTCGACCAACAGCTACAAGCGCTTGATCCCCGGGTTTGAAGCCCCCGTTCTGCGAGCCTATTCGGCACGTAACCGTTCGGGTTGTGTGCGTATCCCATGGACTGAAAGCCCCAAAGCCAAACGTGTCGAGGCGCGGTTCCCCGATCCGTCATCCAACCCCTATCTGGCGTTTGCCGCTCTGCTTATGGCTGGCCTGGACGGTATCAAGAACAAGATCAACCCCGGCGAAGCGATGGACAAGAACCTGTACGACTTGCCCGCCGAGGAACTGGCCGACATCCCGACCGTCTGCGGCAGCCTGCGTGAGGCTCTGGAAGCTCTGGCATCCGATCACGACTTCCTGCTTCAGGGCGATGTGTTCACCAAAGACCAGATCGACGGTTACATCGCACTTAAGATGGAAGAGGTGGAAACCTACGAGCACACTCCGCACCCGGTGGAGTACGGCATGTACTACAGCTGCTAAGCTGAGTAAGGAAACGATTTGGCAGGGCGCCCCTTCGGGCGCCCTTGTCATTTCTGCCCACACGGTTTGACGCGCCGCCGTTGATCCAACAAACTGGTGAGAACACTCCCGACCGGAGACGACAGCATGCCTTGCGATACCTCACCTTTCTCGAAATTCACAAACCTTGTGACATCCGAACAGGAGCTGAGGAGGATCTCTGGCCATCCGCTGCCACAGATCACTGCCAAGGAGGTGTCCTCCCTCGATCAAATGTGTCGCGATTTCATAGCGACCTCGCCCTTTTGCCTTATCGCTTCGGCCAGCACGGATGGGCATCTTGATGTTTCACCCCGTGGTGACCCGCCCGGCTTTGTTCAGGTGCTGTCCGATACCCTGATCGCGATCCCGGATCGGCCGGGAAACAAACGCGTGGATACGTTTCACAATGTTCTCAAGGATCCGCGCGTCAGCGTCCTGTTCTTTGTTCCCGGCAAGATGGAAACGCTCCGCATTCGCGGCACGGCCCGCATCTGTGCTGACCCCCGTTTGCTTGAAACCATGGCCATTGACGGGCACCCACCCAAACTGGCGCTGCTCATCCACGTCGAGACAGCATTTGCACACTGTCCCAAGTGTGTAATCCGCGCACATCTGTGGCAACCCGAAGACTGGCCGGATTCGACCCATCTGCCAAATATGAATGCGATGATGGTGAAACACGCCCGCATCAATGCCACGCCTGAGGAATGGTTCGAAACGCTCAGGAAAAAGGGCGAGTTGGACCTTTATTAACCGCTTTGCCCAAGACGCAGCCCACGCTAGGCTAACCGCAGATTTCAATTCCATCGGATTACGCCCATGTTTCGCCTTGCCACCATTCTTGCCCTTTCCCTGACGCCCCCGGTTCTGGCCGCACCCTGTGGCAACACCAGTGCTGGATTTGAGGCATGGAAGGCCGATTTTGCCAAACAGGCACGCAAGGCGGGAGTGAAAAAGAAAGGTCTGCAAGCGCTGTCCCAGACACAATATGCCACGCGCACCATCGCCGCGGACCGCAATCAAAAAAGCTTCAAATACTCGCTGGACAAATTCATGCGTGTCCGAGGGGCCGATACAATCGTCGCACAGGGGCGCAAACGCAAAGCCGCCAACCCGAACTATTATGCCGCCTTTGAGCGGCAATATGGTGTTCCTGCGGGTGTTCTGATCGCCATTCACGGCATGGAAACCGGCTTTGGCAATTTCATGGGCGACAGTCAGGTTGTTTCCGCAATCACAACACTGGCCTATGATTGTCGCCGGTCAGAGTTCTTTATTCCGCACGCAATTGGGGCACTGAAACTGGTCGACATGGGCAGTATCACAATGGCGACAAAAGGGGCAAAACATGGCGAACTGGGCCACACGCAATTCCTGCCAGGCAACGCCCTGACCTATGGTGTCGATGCTACGGGCGATCGGCGCGTGGACTTCTACAACATGACGGATGCATTGGCCTCAACCGCCAATTTCCTTCGCCAGAAAGGGTGGAAACCGGGACGCGGTTATCAACCCGGAGAACCAAATTTTCGCGTCTTGCAGCAGTGGAATGCTGCCTCGGTCTATCAGCAATCCATCGCAATAATGGCTGCCCGAATCGACAATTAGCCCCGCCGCACCGGCACCACGCGCCGCACCTGATTTCGCCACATTTCCGCCACAGTGACAAACAAAAGCCTTTAGTTGCTTGGTTTCCAAAGCGTAACCAATCGCTAGGAAATTTCACTTTTTTGCATTTTTCGCCAAATTCTCTCCAAGATGGGGTGCTAGTATTTGAATAACAGAACGCAGAAAAGGACGGGGCAGTGGCACGGAAGCACAGCTACCATGGCGGCCTGCAATTTGATGGCGACGCAACCGGCGCAATAGAGCGCTTTGGATCCATCGTTGCCACGACGCTGGAAGACTACGGTCATCTGGTCGAGCGCAAGGCCCTGCTCAGCGCGACCGAGGCCAGCATCGTCTCGAGCCAGTATCTTGTGCGGATGACTCTGGATACAGGCGCCTCCGGGCAGCAGGACCGCTACAAGCGCATGGATCGCGCCGCAGGGTTGAAAACCATAACAAAGCCCCGCGTGTCGCATCCCCAAAACAGGTTGGTGCTGACAATTACGCCAGTCTCGCCACTTTTGGACGACGCCGAGATTTCGGAACTGATGCTGGTGGTCACTCTGTATCGCATGGTCGATATCTGTTCGACCCGACGGGTTGAATGGTTGTCGCCGCACACGGTTCTTACAGTCGAGCACTTCATGAGCGCCTTTGACACCCTGACACCAAGCCGAACAAGCCGGGATCGAAAGCAGATCTTTCAATCACTGACCGGACAGTTCGCCGGGATGCAGCAGTCTGAACAGGATGACACGATCACTGCCCTACACTCTCCTGCCGCGCGTCCGATTCAACTGACCGACGAACAATTGCTCAGCATTGCGTTCCGAAGCGACGAGGCAGACCTGCCCGCCCAGATGGACGCGCGCGGGGCCATCGCGGATAATGATGACAAGCCAAGCGACATCCTGCGCCTCAGCAGTTGGTGCATGACCGGAGTTTTGGCCAGCATTTCAGCGCCAATTGCCGTATCGATGGCCGCAGTCAACCTGATCCGGGGCGAGGATTTCCGCCTGAACACACAGGTGCTTGTGCTCACATTCGCCATTGTCGCGCTGAACGCCAGCAACGCGTTGGCTGATGTTGCGGGTGCCTTGGGCATGTAAAAGAATTATCGAAGACCCTCCTAGGAGGCCCCGCCATCAGGCGGGGTTTTCCGTTTTTGGGATCGCGTTTGCGGCCAGAACGTATGTGTGGATGGAAAACACGACCGCGTTGGTTTTCGGCAAACGCAACAACGTCTGCCGCTCGCTTCGCAGATAAGACGCCTGACGCCGGTCCCGTATTTCGCGCGGCTCACTGGCACTGCGAGGTTGGAACAACTCCGGGTCTTCGTACCACAGGGCGTTGAAGCGCCACAGCGGGCGACCGGGTTGAATACCGTCAAACAGCCTCTGTACCCGTTTCGCGACATTGGCGTCATAGCTTTCCACGGGCACGTGGATATCAATCAGCGGCCGCATGAATTTCTCGGACAAGCGCCAACTGGCAGGAAAACACAGAATGGCACCCGTCAGAACATGCTCATTTCCCCGTTTCTGAAGAATGCAGAAGTCCTCCTGCACCAGCCTGCACAGCGTATCAAGCGGTCGGTCGCGGTCGATCGCGACGGATATACCATCCGGCCTTGCGGCCTCTGCCCCGGCCGTGGGATATGTCTGCATCAGCACCAGATCCAGCAACTCTTGCGCGGCAGGTTTGGCCCCAGGATCAAGCGCAAGAACATCGTCGCGCCGTTCAGCCAGAATTTCTTCGCGACGCCGCATCTGGTCGGCAAAAGCCTCATCCTTATGCAGCCAGTTTTCCATGGTTGCCGCTTGAATACCCGGCAAAGCGCGTGGGTTTTCGACATCATACGGGATCTTGTTTTGCAGAATACGAGTCATGCCGGGGGCTTAGCATGCGCAGCTTTTCTTGTCGGTCGAAAACGACAACCTCGCCGTCGCATTTTTCTCAGACGATTGGTCGTGGCGGATGAATTGTAATTGGAACAAGCAACGAGGCCAGCCATGAACCAGCACTACCGAGACACGCGCAAGATTGACCCCAGCCGTGGCACGACATTGGGCGATGGTACGCCAAACGAAAATGACCGGATCGAGATTGGCCCGACGCAGCTTGCGTTTGACGAGTGGACCGCTGCGGGGCTGGAACTTCCCAATCTGGCCCGGATGCGGGAACACCGCTGGAAGCGGCTGACACAGGCCGTCGTGGATCGCGGCTATGGCGGTTTGCTGATTTTTGACCCGCTGAATATCCGCTATGCCACCGACAGCACGAATATGCAGCTGTGGAACACCCACAATCCGTTTCGGGCGGTTTTGCTGTGTGCGGATGGCTATATGGTGATCTGGGATTACAAGAACTCCCCCTTCCTCAGCACCTTCAACCCACTTGTGCGCGAGCAGCGCTCGGGCGCTGACCTGTTTTACTTCGACCGGGGCGACAAGGTTGACGTGGCCGCGGATGTGTTCTCGAACGAAGTACGCGTACTGATCGAAGAACACGGCGGCGGCAACATGCGCCTGGCCGTCGACAAGATCATGCTGCACGGATTGCGCGCGCTCGAGGCGCAAGGGTTCGACATCATGGAAGGCGAAGAGCTGACCGAGAAGACCCGCGCCGTCAAAGGGCCCGACGAAATCCTGGCCATGCGCTGCGCCAGCCATGCCTGCGAAACTGCGGTTGCCGAAATGGAACGGTTTGCCCGTGCCAATGTCGGCGACGGCAAGACCTCGGAAGATGATATCTGGGCTGTCCTTCACGCCGAAAACATCAAGCGTGGCGGTGAGTGGATCGAAACCCGTCTGCTGGCTTCGGGCCAGCGCACCAACCCGTGGTTTCAGGAATGTGGCCCGCGGATCACCCAGCAGAACGAGATCATCTCGTTCGACACCGACCTGATCGGTTCTTACGGGATTTGCATCGATATTTCCCGCAGTTGGTGGATTGGCGATCAGAAGCCGCGCGAGGACATGATCTATGCCATGCAACACGCCCATGAACACATCATGACCAATATGGAGATGCTCAAGCCCGGCGTGATGATCCCCGAACTGACCGCAAATTCCCACAGGCTGGACGAGAAGTTCCAGGCGCAGAAATATGGCTGTCTGATGCACGGCGTCGGGCTTTGCGATGAATGGCCGCTGGTTGCTTATCCGGACAAGGCGGTTGAAGGGGCCTATGATTATCCGCTGGAACCCGGAATGGTCCTGTGTGTCGAAGCCTGCGTGGGCGAAGTGGGTGGCGATTTCAGCATCAAGCTGGAGGATCAGGTTCTCATAACCGAAGACGGATATGAAAACCTGACGAAATACCCCTTCGATGCCCGGTTGATGGGGCTCGAGTGAGGCCGGCGCCTCATTCTGACCAATGAGACCGGCGCACGTTGCCGTGCCAGTCTTCGACAGTTGGACTTACCTGAGCCTGCGGCCCGCTGAAAACTGCGGGCCGGGATTGCCCGACGGCAAAACCCACGAGGCCAGCCAGAACAATCGCCATGACTGTACCGGGAAGTATCTTTGGAAGGTGTGCGGCAGCGTCTGCATGTGCCATCTGCGTCTCCTTTATCAATTGCTGTAGGCCGTAGATGGGCCTGATTGCGACATAAGTGAAACGAATGTTTGTTCGGTTTTGCATCACACACATTGATGGAGCGCCAAACACCCCCAATTAGCGGCCACGCCTGTCACCGCCCGTGGCATCTTTCGGATTGCAAGACGCTCGCTTGGTTCTCACCTTCCCGTGACGCGTTTGACATAAGGGTTGTGACCCGGCGGGCTTGACCACAGTATTGGGGATGTTTCCCCGAACCGTTCAAGGAGCCGACATGCCCACGGAACGCATCACTTTTGCCGGACATGACGGCAGCCAATTGGCCGCGCGGCTGGATTTGCCGGATGGTCCGGTCCTTGCGACGGCCCTGTTTGCCCATTGCTTCACCTGTTCCAAGGACATACCTGCGGCCCGGCGCATTTCGGCCCGCCTGGCGGCCATGGGAATTGCAGTGCTTCGGTTCGACTTTACCGGCCTGGGTCATTCCGAAGGAGAATTCGCCAACACGACCTTCACGTCGAATGTCGAGGACCTGATCTCGGCCGCGCAATATCTGGCCGGACGAAACATGGCCCCTGCCCTGCTGATCGGTCACTCGCTTGGCGGTGCGGCGGTTTTGCGGGCGCGTGCCGGAATTCCGACAGTCAAGGCTGTGGTCACCTTGGGCGCACCGGCGGATCCCGGCCACGTGTCCCATCATTTCGAGGATGCCCTGCCCCAGATCGAACAGGAGGGCAGCGCCGAGGTCACCTTGGGCGGGCGCCCGTTTCGAATTGGCAAAGCGTTCGTGGATGACATTGCGGGATCGGCCCTGTCTGCCTCGATCGCTGATCTCAAAGCCGCTCTGCTGATACTGCACGCCCCTCGGGACGAAACGGTCAGTATAGACAACGCAAGCACCATCTTCCTGGCTGCAAAGCATCCAAAAAGCTTCGTCACCCTCGACGATGCCGATCACCTGATCACACGGGCCTCTGATGCTGAATACGCCGCGGATGTCATCTCGGCTTGGGTCTCGCGCTATCTGAAACTTTGCCCCCCCGCGCCACCCCCGGGTGCGCCGGAAGGTGTCGTTCGCGTGACAGAGGCGGATCCGAATGGCTTCATGCAGGATATTCAGGCCGGCCCGCACCATCATGCGGTTGCGGATGAGCCTGCCTCTTATGGCGGCACGGATAAGGGCATGTCGCCTTATGGCTTTGTCTCATCCGGCCTCGGCGCCTGCACGTCCATGACGATAAGGATGTATGCGCGCCGCAAAAAATGGCCGCTGACCAGTGTCAGCGTCGATGTCTGCCATGACAAAGTTCATGCTCAGGATGCCGGTTTGGCAAATGAGGGCAAAGTGGATCAGTTCCGCCGCAAAATCCGCCTGAGCGGCCCGCTTGATCAGGAACAAAAACAGCGCCTGCTGGAAATCGCAGACAAATGCCCGGTTCACCGGACACTTGAAGGTTCGGCGCATATTACGACCGAACTTCTTACCTGAGAAAAGGCCGCCGGACAGGCGGCCTTTTGACTATCTGCGGCGTGGTGCCGGACGATGGATTGGTGGCCGCGCGGCCGGTGGCCGGGCCACCGGGGGTCGCGGCCGCGCAGGCGGTTTGGCAACCGGCGGATTCGGACGCTCGGGACGCACGGGTCGATCTGGGCGGTCCGGGCGGTCGATATCAACATTCACATCGACATCGCGATAGTAATCGTTCCACAGCATCGAGTCATAGAACGGGTCATACCCGTATCCAACGCCGACCGTTACGCCGTCACAGGCCGACAACGTCAAAGTCGCGGCCCCCAGCCCCAATGCAAGGGAAATCCGTTTGATCAGTTCAACGCGCATCTTGCCCCCTCACAGAAGCGACTGGAACGACGCGAAAACGGCGTTCAAATCTTCGGCGAAATCCGGGTCTGCCCCGTCCCGCAGGATGGCAACAGCTATGGCGACACGGTTGCGCGGCAAATCAATGACAGTGGCCGTGAAGTTTACCCCCTTGCCATCCCGGCGCCCCGTCCCCCGAAAGACCCGGGCGGGCAACCCGCCGATGCGGATGTCGCTGGTGCTGGTAAGGGTCGGGTCTTTGACCAGAAATTTGTCGATGTCCTGCAAGTAGCGGACCCCATCCTGAATGGTTGCAACCCCTGAAGGCGAAACAAACCCCATCCAGACGTTGTCGTCCGTTACGGGGCGCAGCCCCATGACCCGGGCCACCGCACGCGGATCATCCAACCCGGTGTCTTCGATCTCACGCGGGCCACCAGTGCGCAGCACCCAGAAATCGGGCACGTCGAACCGAAACAGGGCGCGACCATCCTCGGTATATGTCACCGGAGTGTCGGCCAGTGCTGTTCCTGCCCCACCCAGCCAGACAGCGGCGCAAGCGGCAAGAATTGGAGATGATAAAAAACGCATATCTCAATAACCTGATGATTTCTTCGCCCTCAGCTTGACCGCTCAAGGCGCGACTTGTCCAGCACTGCGTTGCGAAGACCCAGGAAAACCGCGTTCAGGTATTTGCCTTCCCCACAAATGTCACCTGAGTCTTGCAAACATCACGCTCCAATCTTTCAGACAAATACATGAATTCTATTTCGCATAGACCCCGACGGTCTGGCCGCCCGCATCATCAACGAAACGGATCGCGTCCCCATTTCGCCAGACGTCTTAGCAGGCCCACAAATCGGCAGGTGGCCATGTCGAGCAGTATTGATCCCCTCTCACCGCCCAGCGCCCGACACTGGGCCCGCCCGAGAAATACTGCGTGGTCATGCTGGCTTCGAAAACCTGCCAAACACCCGCACCGTATTCCAGCTTCTTGCCCGCCAAGGCTGACAGGATTTCCTCTCCGGACAGTTTCTGGAAGTCTCCGGCCACCAAAACACCCGGCCAAAGGGCGAAAATCAGGGCAAACCGTCTCATACCTGCTCTCACATCTTGTTCCCTTGCGCACAGGCGGCTAAACCCCGCGCCAACGCCTCATCCCAATCACATAAAGGTGCTGCCGCCAATGATTCCCCGTTATTCCCGTCCTGACATGGTTGCCATCTGGTCGCCCGAAACCAAGTTTCGCATCTGGTACGAAATCGAGGCGCATGCCTGCGATGCCATGGCCGATCTGGGCGTGATCCCGCGTGAGAATGCAGAAGCCGTCTGGAAAGCCAAGGATGTGGAATTCGACGTCGCGCGCATCGACGAGATCGAAGCCGTGACCAAGCATGACGTCATCGCCTTTCTGACCCATCTCGCCGAACATGTCGGCAGTGAAGAGGCCCGGTTCGTGCACCAGGGCATGACCAGTTCGGACGTGTTGGACACCTGCTTCAACGTCCAGCTGACACGCGCGGCGGACCTTCTGATCGCCGATCTCGAAGGGCTTTTGGCAGCGCTCAAGCGCCGCGCGTTTGAACACAAGGACACGGTTCGCATCGGCCGCAGCCACGGCATCCACGCAGAGCCCACGACAATGGGCCTGACCTTTGCCCGGTTCTATGCCGAGATGGACCGCAACCTGTCCCGTATGCGCGACGCCCGAGCGGAAATCGCAACCGGGGCCATCAGCGGTGCCGTCGGCACATTTGCCAATATCGATCCCGCCGTCGAGGAACATGTCTGTGACAAACTGGGCCTTGTGCCCGAACCGATCAGCACCCAAGTGATCCCGCGTGATCGCCATGCGGCCTTCTTTGCAACGCTTGGCGTCATCGCCAGCAGCATCGAAAACATCGCCATCGAAATCCGCCACATGCAGCGGACCGAGGTTTTGGAGGGCGCGGAATTCTTCTCGATGGGCCAGAAAGGCTCGTCCGCCATGCCGCACAAGAAAAACCCGGTACTGACCGAGAACCTGACCGGGCTGGCCCGCATGGTACGCGCGGCAGTGATCCCGGCAATGGAGAATGTCGCGCTCTGGCATGAACGCGACATCTCGCATTCCTCGGTCGAGCGCATGATCGGACCGGATGCCACGATTACACTGGATTTTGCGCTGGCCCGTCTGACCGGTGTGATCGACAAGATGCTGATCTTCCCCGAAAACATGCTGGAAAACATGAACAAATTTCCCGGTCTTGTCATGAGCCAGCGTGTTCTTCTGGCTCTGACCCAGGCAGGGGTCAGCCGTGAGGACGCCTATGCCATGGTCCAGCGCAACGCGCTGAAGGTTTGGGAACACCGCACCGATTTCAAACAGGAACTGCTGGCGGACGCCGATGTAACTGCCGCGCTCAGCCCCGAAGAAATCGAAGAGAAATTTGACCTCGGCTATCACACCAAACACGTTGATACGATCTTCGCCCGGGTATTCGGCGAATAACGTAGGTCTCGACGCCGCCTTCCCACGGCCCGGTCTGCATTTCACAGGCCGGGCCTTGTTTTTTGCCAGACTGCCCGAAATCGGTTATTCTGTGGATGATTTTTTGGGGAGAGGCACCATGATCCGTACCGTTCTTTGCTCACTTGCACTTGTTTGTGTGGCATCTGCCAGCCTTGCATGCAGCGGGCATTCCAAACAAACGCAATCCTGCGCACCCGGCACAACCTGGGACACTGAAACGCAAAGTTGCGCGAAATCCGTCAACAGCTGACAAATTTCTGTCCGACTTGTGAATAAAAGCAACCGTTCCACTGTTAGCTTTTTTGTAGATCGCACTATGATTTTGTGAGCAGCCCCGAGAACGGAGTAAGAATATGCGCCTTTTGTTAGCTTCAGCCCTCGCTTTGCAGGCCTTCGCCTTTGCCCCGGTGGTCCACGCCGCAGGCGGCGACAGCAGCAGCCCGCCGAAACCGACGAATACGACCAAGAAATGTTTGTTCGGTCGGGTCTATGACGAAGCCAGAGGCCGGTGCGTCAAACCCAACAAAACCAACCTGTCAGAAGATCAGCTTTACGACGCCGTCCGCGAACTGGCCTATGACGGGCAATACGGGCACGCGCAGGATATCCTGCGGATCATGGATCAGGACGATGACCGTGTGCTGACCTATTGGGGCTTTACCTACCGCAAGATGGGCGATCTGGAGCTGGCGAACGTCTTTTACCAGAATGCCATCAATGCCAATCCCGACAATCTTCTGGCGCGCAGCTACATGGCGCAAGGATTTGTAACCGAAGGAAAAACCGATCTGGCAATCGAGCAGTGGCGCGAGATCAAGGCCCGCGGCGGCGAAGGGACCTGGGCCGAGACGTCTCTGCGCAAGGCCATCCGGACAGGGTTGACCTACAGCTACTGAGCTTCAGGGTTATTTAACCCAACTCCCGTTAATCTGCCCGTGGTTCGGAAAACTTGGCACTACGGGCAGATGCAGGACACAAACGCTTTGATACAAATGGCAAATGGGGGGTCAGCGCCGCTTGCTGCGGGGGATGACGGCGCGCCGCAAGTTGTTCCGCGAACATTGACCGGCCGGCAAAAAGCGGCCGTTGTCGTGCGCCTTCTGTTGAACGAAGGCGCCGATATTCCACTTGAGGAATTGCCCGACGACCTGCAAGAGACATTGACCCATCAGCTTGGGCAAATGGGCCTTGTGGATCGGGCAACTCTGGGCGCGGTGGCCCAGGAATTCAGCGAAGCTCTGGACAACATCGGGCTGGCATTTCCGCATGGGCTTGCAGGTGCATTGGATGCGGTGAACGGAAAGATCGCACCATCGACAGCCGCGCGCCTGCGCAAGCTTGCCGGGGTGCGCCAGATCGGCGATCCATGGCAACGCCTGCGTGAGGTATCCGTTGAGGATCTTGCCAAAATGGCCCAGGCGGAAAGCACCGAGGTGGCGGCCGTCATGCTTTCAAAGATGGATACCGCACAGGCGGCGCAGATGCTGGCCCATATGCCGGGCCCGGTTGCGCGGCGCATTACCTATGCCATCTCGAAAACAACAAATGTCACCCCCGAAGCGGTTGAACGTATTGGCTGGTCGCTGGCCGCGCAACTGGATCAGCGGCCTGCTCAGGCTTTCGACAATGGTCCCGACGCACGCGTGGGCGCGATCCTGAACCAGTCGGCGGCCGCAACACGCGACGACTTGTTGAACGCATTGGACGAGGACGACGCCGAATTTGCGGATCTGGTACGCCAATCGATCTTCACCTTTGCCCATATCCCAAACCGTATCGCGACCCGCGAAGTTCCCGCCATCCTGCGTGAAGTGGAACAGCCGGTTCTTGTCACCGCATTGGCAGGTGCCGCCGCAGATGATGACAAGGCCTCCGTTGAATTCATTCTGTCAAACATTTCGTCCCGCATGGCCGATAATCTGCGCGAGGAAATGGCCGAACGTGGGCGCGTCAAACAATCGGAAGCCGAAGATGCCATGACACAGGTCGTGGCCGCCATTCGCGTTCTGGTCGATGCAGGTTCCATTGTTCTGATCGAAAACGATGACGAGGAAGATGCAGCCTGACCCCGCGAACCCACGGGTATTGCGCGATCCGGCCACCTGCTGCGGGTTCAGGTTTTCCGCCCGTCTGGGCGCTTGAGCTTGCAGGCATCGGGCTGTATGTCTTCCTCAGCAATTCGCAACACGCGGTGAGACACCTCCATGCCCGTTGAAAAGTCGGAGCTCAGCCGGTTTGAGCTTGGGAAATACTATGTCGCCAACCTGTTTCTGCAGGGGGTCATCCGCGTTATGCGCATGCTTCCCTATGAGCGGCGTATTGCAACGATGGGGGCCATCGTGCGGTTTCTGGCACCTGTCGTCGGGTTTCGCAAACGTGTCCGTCGAAATCTGAAGCTGACTTGCCCGGACTTGCCTGAAGCCGAAGTCAGGCAGATCTGCCGCGATGTGCCGGACAATGCCGGTCGTGCGATCATGGAACATTTTTCTCCGGAAGACTTTATCGAACGGCAGAGCAAGGCCAAGATTTCTGGGCCAGGTATCGCTGCATTAGACGCGGCTGTTGCCGAGGGGCGTCCGGTCATGATGATTACGGCGCATTTCGGTCACTACCTTGCAGCGCGCATCGCCTTGCAGACATACAGCGGTCAGCCCATCGGCTGCCTGTATCGGCGGATGGCCAACCCGTATTTCAACGACGCTTATGTCGAAGCCTTCTACAAGACAGGCGCCCCGATGTTCGAACAGGGGCGGCGCGGAATGGTCGAGATGGTACGCTCGTTGAAAAAGGGCGGGATCATTGCCATCGTTTCCGATCTTCATGCAATGGGCGGTGAGGAACTGATGTTCTTCGGCAAACCCGCCGTGACATCCGTGCTGAACGCCGAGTTGGCCATCAAATACAATGCCGAGCTGATTCCGTGTTACGCGGTGCGTCAGCCCAACGGTATCGATTTTGAGATCGTTCTGCACGAACCGGTTCCGCACACGGACCCTAAAACCATGACCCAGTTCACCAATGACGATCTGGAAAAGATGGTGCGGCAGCATATGGGGCAATGGTTCTGGATTCACCGTCGCTGGAAACATTGGAACGGGTTGGGCATCAAACCGGAAGAAATGCCCTGATCACTTGACCCGGGTGGCGGCAACAATCGGCCCTTCCCCGGCCCTTTGAACCAGAACGACTGCCGGCAGGTCCAAACCAAGCTGAACCGTGAATGATTGCGATGCAGTTCCATCCCATTGCCCCGCAATCTGCCAGGCCTCAACGACATTGGCATAGTCCAGCTCGTGCCCGGCCAGCTCTCCACGACGGATCGAAGCGTGACGCATGGGAGAATACTGAACCACATGCACGTCATAGGTATCGCCTTTCGGCAACTCGACGGGCGTCACATCCACTGTCACTTCATCGGCTGAGCGCACGGCCGTCACAAGCGCTTCGGGCGCTGCTTTCAGATGCGCTTCGATCAATCGATCAAGTTCACGGGATTGCGCCCCGACGATGTCGTGCTGCCCGTTGATCACCATCTGCGGGGTATAGATCATGGAACGCCCCCCCTCGCGGGCATAAGCCCGCTGCCGAAGCGTATGATCGGGGTTCGCATATTCGTCCTTCCACCCGATATAGTCCCAGTAGTCGACATGCAAAGCGAGCCCTATGACGTCGTCGCGCTTGGCCAAATCATGCATGATCCGATCCGCCGGCGGGCAGGATGAACACCCCTGAGACGTGAACAGCTCGACCACAACCGGGTCTTCCTCGGCCGCGACCTGTACCGCCACAAGGCAGGAAAACACGGTGGTCAAGGCAATGGATCTGAACATGAGAACTCTCGGGTTGAGTGGTTGGATCTCAGGGATAGCTGCTTCGACACTCAACAGCCAATCAAGGTTTCTTGAGGCTTTGATACATTCCCTCCGCGAAAAAGTGTACAATAGTATACAAAATTGCCTCTCATCGCGTGTTCAGCCTTGAACACGGGGGCTTGGTGATGCAGATAACACTCAGCAAATCCTAATATCCAAGTCATTTGAGAGGGAGGCCACAGATGCCCATCAAAGTCGGACAGGATACCGCCAAAACGCGCCGCAGCCTGAGCGTGAATGGTAAATCCATTTCCTATTATTCGATCCCCGCCGCGCAAGAGGCCGGTCTGGGCGATTTCTCGAAACTGCCTGCCGCACTCAAGGTGGTGCTGGAAAACATGTTGCGGTTCGAGGATGCCGGGTTCTCGGTCTCGGTCGATGACATCAAGGCCTTTGCCGAATGGGGGGCCAACGGTGGCAAAAACCCTCGTGAAATCGCCTATCGCCCTGCCCGCGTACTGATGCAGGATTTCACCGGCGTTCCTGCCGTTGTGGATCTGGCTGCGATGCGTGATGGCATCAAGGCGCTGGGCGGCGACGCGCAAAAGATCAACCCGCTGAACCCGGTCGATCTGGTCATCGACCATTCGGTCATGATCGACGAGTTCGGCAACCCGCGCGCGTTCCAGATGAATGTGGACCGTGAATATGAACGCAACATGGAACGGTACCAGTTCCTGAAATGGGGTCAGGGTGCATTCAACAACTTCCGCGTTGTTCCCCCCGGCACAGGTATCTGCCACCAGGTGAACCTTGAATATCTGGCCCAGACCGTCTGGACCGACACCGACCAGAACGGTGAAGAAGTCGCCTATCCCGACACGCTGGTCGGCACCGACAGCCACACCACCATGGTCAACGGCATGGCCGTGCTGGGCTGGGGTGTCGGCGGGATCGAGGCCGAGGCCGCGATGCTGGGTCAACCGATCTCGATGCTGATCCCCGAGGTCGTGGGCTTTGAGCTGACCGGTGATCTGGTCGAAGGCACCACCGGCACCGACCTGGTTCTGAAGGTCGTGGAAATGCTGCGCGAAAAAGGCGTTGTCGGCAAGTTCGTCGAGTTTTACGGCGAAGGCCTGGATCGTCTGCCGCTGGCCGACCGTGCGACCATCGCCAACATGGCCCCGGAATACGGCGCGACATGCGGCTTTTTCCCGATTGACGGCGAAACGCTGCGCTACATGCGCAACACCGGCCGCGACGAGGATCGCATCGCGCTGGTTGAAGCCTACGCCAAGGAAAACGGTTTCTGGCGCGATGAAAACTATGCGCCGATCTACACCGACACCCTGACCCTGGATATGGGCACGATTGTTCCGGCAATCTCGGGGCCCAAACGCCCGCAGGATTATGTTGCGCTGACTGACGCCAAGGCCGCTTTCGCCAAGGAAATGGCCGAGACCTTCAAGCGTCCGATGGGCAAACAGGTCGAGGTCAAAGGCGAAAACTATGGCATGGAATCGGGTAAGGTCGTGATCGCCTCGATCACGTCCTGCACCAACACGTCGAACCCTTACGTGATGATCGGAGCGGGTCTCGTGGCGCGCAAGGCAGCCGCGCTGGGGCTGGATCGCAAGCCTTGGGTCAAAACCTCACTGGCACCGGGGTCGCAGGTTGTGTCCGCTTACCTCGAGGCCGCAGGCCTTCAGGAGGATCTGGACAAGATCGGCTTCAACCTCGTCGGATACGGCTGCACCACATGTATCGGCAACTCGGGGCCGATCCAGAAAGAAATCTCGGAGGCCATTGCGGAAGGCGATCTGGTCGCCACTTCGGTCTTGTCCGGCAACCGCAACTTCGAAGGCCGCATCTCGCCCGACGTGCGCGCAAACTATCTGGCTTCGCCGCCTCTGGTCGTCGTGTACGCCCTGGCAGGCACCATGGACATCGACCTGACATCCGAACCGATCGGTCAGGACAAGGACGGCAACGACGTCTATATGAAAGACCTTTGGCCGACGCAGCAGGAGGTCGCGGAACTGGTCGAACAGACCGTCACGCGCGAAGCGTTCCAGTCGAAATACGCCGACGTCTTCAAAGGGGACGAGAAATGGCAGTCGGTCGAAACCACCGATGCGGAAACCTATGACTGGCCGCCGACTTCAACCTATATCCAGAACCCGCCCTATTTCCAGGGCATGGGCCCCGAACCGGGCACGATTTCCAACATCGAAGGCGCCAAGGTTCTGGCCATTCTGGGTGACATGGTCACGACCGACCACATCTCGCCCGCGGGGTCATTCGCGACGACCTCGCCCGCAGGCCAGTACCTGATTGAACGTCAGGTTCAACCGCGTGAATTCAATTCATATGGTTCACGTCGCGGCAACCACGAGGTGATGATGCGCGGCACATTCGCCAACATCCGCATCAAGAACGAAATGCTGGACGGCGTCGAAGGCGGTTACACCAAAGGCCCGGACGGCGAACAGACGTCAATTTATGACGCCTCGATGGCCTATCAGGCGAACGGCACCCCGCTTGTGGTATTCGGTGGCGAGCAATATGGCGCAGGCTCAAGCCGCGACTGGGCGGCCAAGGGCACGGCGCTGCTGGGCGTCAAGGCCGTAATCGCCGAGAGCTTTGAGCGTATCCACCGTTCGAACCTTGTTGGTATGGGTGTCATTCCGTTCGAGTTCACAGGTGGCGACACCCGCAAAACCCTGGGGCTGAAAGGGGATGAAACCGTTTCGATTCACGGGCTGGATACGATCGAGCCGCTACAGGAAGTCCCCTGCACGATCGTTTATGGCGATGGAACCGAAAAGACCATCACCCTGAAATGCCGCATCGATACCGCCCCCGAGATTGAATACATCGAAAACGGTGGCGTGTTGCATTACGTCCTGCGCAATCTTGCGAAGGCGTCATAACCAATAGCAAAGCGTGCAATTCAAACCCCCGGCACCCGCCGGGGGTTTTTTTGTATTCTGGTCATTCATTCGAAAACCTGAAACTGTTGGGCAAGGTCATCAACGGAAAACCAAACGCCATGAAGAAACCCAACGCCTTGCTGGTATGTTCGCTCAGCGTAATTGCCGTGATCGGGATATGGGGTGTCGTGGACATTCAAAGCCTGGTGACCTGGGCAAGCGGCATCGTCCAGCAGACCTTCCACAGCCGCGGCTGGTTCGTGATGCTCGCCGCTTCGGGCATGTTGATCGGATGCCTGTTTCTGGCGTTTTCACCCTATGGAAACATTCGCCTCGGCCGGGATGACGAGGAACCCGAGTTTTCCACCGCCACATGGATTTCAATGTTGTTCTCCGCCGGTATGGGCGTCGGCCTGCTGTTTTGGGCGGTGGCAGAGCCGCTGACCCATTTCAATTTCATCTCCGGCATGGCTCCGGATTTCATCGCGGCGCAGCAGGCCATGCTGGCGACAAATTTCCATTGGGGGCTGCATGCCTGGGCGATTTATGGCTCCACCGCGCTGACGATTGCCTATTTCAGCTTTCGGCGCGGTACCGGGATGATGGTCAGTGCGCCGATCAAGAACCTGTTTCCCGGTGAACGCTGGGCTGAACGCGTCGGGTGGCTTTCGGACTTCATGGCGATCATCGCCATATCCATTGGTGTTGGCGGCTCCATGGCCATGGGCGTGTTTCAGGTGGCTGACGGCATCGCAGTGCTGGGCGGTCGGGAAACGGTCGGCGCCCTTTTGATTGGTGTCGTGTTTCTGGCAATGGTTGCTGCGTATATCCCGGCACTCATGATCGATCTGGGCCAGGGCATGGCGCGCCTGTCCAATGCCGCCATGCTGATCGCAATCGGCCTTGTTGCCTACACGGTGGTCCTTGGCCCCACCGAATACCTTCTGAATACCATCGTTCAGGGGTTCGGCGACTATGTCACCAATGTCATTCCCAGGGGATTTCAGACCTTTACGTTCTTCAGCGATGACGTCACCAGATGGTTCAGCGACTGGACCCTGACCTACATGGTCTGGTGGATTGCCTGGGGCCCGTTCGTGGGCGTCTTTGTCGCCCGCATCTCTCGCGGTCGCACGATACGGGAATTCGTGATCGGCGTCCTGTTCGCCCCCACGCTGTTTTCAATCCTCTGGTTCGGTGCCTTTGGTGGCATTGGCCTGTTCGAGGCACTCAATGGTGCGGGCGAATTGCTGGCCTATACGCAGACAAACATCGAACGCGTAACCTTCGCCCTGCTCGACCGACTTCCACTTTCCGTAATCACCACGCTTGCAACGGTGCTGGCCGCCTTTCTGTTCATCGTGACCAGCGTCGTAAGCGCAGCCTTTGTTCTGGGCACCTTCTCGACGGGCGGGGACGAGAACCCCCCGCCGCGTGTGCGTCTGATCTGGGGGGGATTGCTGGGACTGCTGAGCGTTGCAATGATCCTTTCGGGATCCGTGGACTCGGTTAAGATCCTCATCTCGCTTGGCGCATTGCCCTTTGTCTTCATTTCGGTCCTGCTGATGGTTTGCCTGTTCCGCGGGCTCAGAGAGGAGGGCCAACGCAATGCTGATCGGTGATCTCACGGACACATTGATGAACCTTGTCACCTTCGCGTTCATCGCGGCAATGCTCTGGATATTGCTGCGCAAGTGACCGCATTCCGGCAGCGCAAAAATCAACGTTGAATCCTGGGCGCTTTGCCGGTCATCTGAGTTCATGGAAAAAGTTGCACTCATAACCGGCGGTGCCCGTGGAATTGGGCGGGCAATAGTCGAAGACCTGCGCGGTGATCACCATGTCGCCTTCACCTGGTTGGCCAGCCACCCCGATTCTGAAGTGCTGAAAGGCGACGTTCTGGCGATTCAATCGGACCTTACAAAAGACAACCAACCCGCCCGGGTGGTCGAAAAGGTCATCGATCACTTCGGGCGACTGGACGTGATCGTGAACAATGCCGGTCTTGTTCGCTCCACTCCTAAACAAGAGTTTCAGGCCGAGGACCATCGCGCCATTCTTGACCTCAACGTGCTGGCCCCCGCCGCGTTGCTTGCTGCGGCATTGCCGCATCTGAAACGCGGCGCTTCGATCGTCAGCATCTCATCGATGAACGCAACATTGCCACCGCGCGACGCCGCGACCTATGGGGCAAGCAAGGCCGCGCTGAACCTCTGGACGCGCGCCATGGCGAAAGAACTTGGCCCGGACGGAATCCGCGTCAACGCGGTTGCGCCGGGTGCCATCAACATCCCCGAAGCCCCCCGTCCTGACGATCTGACATCGCTATTCGTCAAGGAAACGGCGCTGGGCCGGATCGGAACTCCGGAAGACATTGCCAGGGTCGTTCGGTTTCTGGCCTCGGACGCGGCGGGATTCGTAACCGGAGAGGTTCTGGGCGTGACCGGAGGCTATCGCTTGTAAGATAGCTTAAACCTCGTTTTTCAAATTGCTCAACCGCCCGCAGCCTTTTCCAACGCCGGACGCAGAGTGTTTTCAATCACACGCTGCGTAATCGGGCCGGCAAAGCGCAGAATGATCATGCCGTCGCCATCAACCACATAGGTTTCGGGAACGCCGTAAAGGCCCCAATCCAATGCCATGCGCCCCTTTTCATCACGTCCAATCGCGGCGTAGGGATCGCCAAGTTCGGTCAAAAAGGCTTGGGCGTTGTCCAGCTGGTCTTTGTAGTTGATGCCATAGACCGGGATGCCTTCGGCGGCCAAGGCCTCCAGATTGGGATGCTCGGCACGGCATGGCGCGCACCAGCTGGCCCAGTAGTTGACCAGCTTGACCTCTCCATCCCGCAGCGTGGCATCATCAAACAGCTTCTTTTCCGGGAACTCGCTCAGAACCACGGGCGGAGCCGGTTGACCTTCGCGGGCAGAGGGCAACGCGTTGGGGTCTTCACGGAACATACCGATCCCGGCCAACACGGCGAAAGCGCCAAAAATCAAAGGCGGCGCGATCATCAGGGGCGATATCTTAGCCATTTCGCGAAATCCTTTGTTCGATCTTTTCCATTTCAGTGCGTACCTTGCGCCCTCGCATCACGCTGAAAACGATCAATGCCACCAGCAGCACGATGGTCACGGCATAAGACGACAAAACCGCGTCAGCATATTTTCCGAGATCGGGTATCATCCGCCCACCCTTTCCCGCGCCTGCAACGCCTTGATGCGCCGCGCGCGGATTTCAGTTCCGGTGCGGTACAGCACCAAAGCGATGAACAGCAGCACAAATCCGATGATGCACAGCAACAGCGGATAGAAGTATATATTGCTGACTTTTTCTTCCGTATCGGCCCCGGTCACGGCTGCCGCGCGCATGACCGATGCGCCCTGATGCAGGCCCTGGTTCCAGAAGTTGACCGCATATCGGCTGAGCAGCGCAAACACGGATCCGACCAGACACAGAACCGAAGTCAGGTCCGCCGCAGTGTCCGGATCCTCGATGGCTTCCCACAATGCGACATAGCCAAGATAGAACAGGAACAGGATCAGAAACGACGTCAGGCGCGGATCCCACGCCCACCAGGTGCCCCACATGGGCTGTCCCCAGATCGCCCCGGTCAGCAACGCAATAAGGGTCATCACGATCCCGATCGGCGCAGCCGCCCGTGCCGCCAGCGCGCTGACATGATGACGCCGCACCAGCCAGACCAGAGAAGTTGCCAACATCATCAGCCAGCAATTGATCGCCATCAGGGCCGCCGGGACGTGCAGATAGATGATCTTGACCGTCGACCCTTGTTTGTAGTCGTCCGGCGTGAAGAAGAACCCCCAGACTAGCCCGACGACGATGCATAAGATCGAGACAATCCAGAAAAACGGCAGGACACGTTCACTGGATGCAAGAAACTTGCGCGGGTTGGCGTATTCCCAGAGGGCATTGGCTTTGGCTGCTATCGACATGGGCCCTATCTAGTCCGAGTTGGGGGTTTTCTCAATTGACATCAGTCAAAGTTGGGACGGTTCACCGCAGATTGATACGTAACACAGCCGCACTGGCAAAGGGCAACAACGCGATAGTGGCCGCCGTGATCCCCGCCAGCATCAACAACGGCGTCTGCACGTCCATCCCCGTTGCCCCACGCCGGGCGACCTCGGCCCCGAAAATCAGGGTGGGGACGTAAAGCGGCAACACCAGGAGCGACAACAGCAACCCGCCGCGCTTGAGACCGACAGTCAGGGCAGCCCCAAACGTTCCGATCACGCTCATGGCCGGGGTGCCGATCAGCAGCGAGATGACAAGCCAGAAGAACCCCTGCGCAGGCAGGTTCAGCAAGACCCCCAGAAAAGGTGCGGCCAGAACCAAAGGCAGGCCTGTGGTCAGCCAGTGGGCCAGCGCCTTGATGGTCACGACTGATTCCAGTGGCAGCGGCGCTGTGGCCAGCAGGTCCAGTGACCCGTCCTCCCAGTCCAGCGCCAGAAGACGGTCAAGAGACAGCAGGCAAGCCAGCAACGCCCCCAGCCAGAGCACACCGGGCGCAATGGTGGACAGCAGTGACGATTGTGGCCCCACTGCAAATGGCACCATCAAGGTCACGATCAGGAAAAAGGCCAATCCCAAACCAAATCCGCCGCCCGCACGGAAGGCCAGTTTCAGGTCGCGCAGCAGAAGGGCGATCACAGGAAGCCTCCGTCGAAATCGTCAATGGGTTTGGGTTTGGCCTTGTTCGGGCCGACGTCCAGAACCTCGCCATCCAGACCAAGGTCGATATGGGTCGCGATCAGGGCTGACCCACCCTGCCCCAGATGCGCGCGGACTGCATCGGCGAACATCTGCACCGCATTTCTGTCCAGAGAAACGGTCGGCTCGTCCAGCATCCAGATCGGCCGCCCGGTGACCAGCATGCGTGCCAGCCCCAGCCGCCGTTTCTGACCTGCCGACAGGTTCCCTGCATGGCGATCCGCCAGCTCGTTCAACTGGAACGCGTCCAGCGCCGTCTGGATGCCGTTGGTGCCAAAAACAGAAGCCCAGAACGTCAGGTTCTCGGATACAGTCAGCGTCGGTTTCAGCCCGTCCGAATGGGACGCATATGCAATCTGGTCTTCCGCGCCCTGGATCTGACCCTTCAGCGGCGGCTGCAACCCGGCCAATGTGCGAAGAAGGGTCGTTTTACCGATCCCGTTCGGCCCACGCAGAATCAGCGCTTTGCCAGGAGGCAGCTGAAAGCTGAGATGCTCCAGGACGGGAATGCCACCACGGGTGATCGACAGGTCGGTTACAATCAGAGTCATGAGACCCGCTTATCGGAATGTCATCAGAGGCAAAAGGTGGGATTTGCCGCAGTTCGGTTGTGGGAGCTCTGAGCAGAGAGGTCCGAGTGAGGGGCCAGCCCCTCACACACCCCGGATATTTTCAGCCAGATGAAGTGATCCCGTCAGACCGGGATCAGAGCAAGCGCTATTCGGCGACCTTCAGAGAGCAAGACATTGTAGGTGCGGCACGCAGCCGGAGAATTCATGATTTCGACGCCGACACCGGCACTCTCCAGCTGGGTGCGCAAAGACTGGGGAATGTGGGCCATGTCTTTGCCCGTACCGACAAGCAGAACGTCAATTCCATCGGCCAACTCCAGAAGTGGCTGCGCATCTTCATAACCGCCCCAGGTGGCAGGTCCTGCGGGGCCGGTCAGAACTGCGCCTTCGAACACATCACCGCCGATGCGGAAAAACCCGGGGCCATAGCCATCAACCGGCTTGGCATCCGAAAACGTAACTTGGTTCAGGCGCATTCCTTCCCTCCTTCAATCCAGGATCGGCAAGCCGGAAACGACTGCTATCAGAATGACCGAATAAGCCGCAGCGCGATAGATCCGTTCGAGCTTTGGATCGAACAGAGCCTTGCCGATCAGTGTCGTGCTCAGATAGGGCAAGCCCAGCAGCAGGACAATCCAAAGGATCGACAGATCCGCAGCGCCTCCGATCAGGATGCTGAAGACGATGGCCACGTCCAGCAAAGCCAGAAAGATGATCGTGTTGGCACGAATCTTGCGTACGTCTGAAGAGCTGGCCAGATAGAATACGATAACGACCGGGCCGGTCAGTCCGGTCATGCCGCCGATCACGCCTGCGCTGCCTCCGATGGCCAGCCGTCCCGGCACACCCAGCCGCCCCTGCCAGCGCCAACCAGTGACGATCGCCAACAGGGTCACGCCGGTGATACCGCAGGCAATCCAGCGCAGAACGACCGTGTCGGCCTGTGCCATGACCCAAAGGCCAAGCGGCACGGTTAATGCCGCTGCAACGCCCAAAGTGCTGATTTCAGTCTTGTCGCATTCACGCCATGCCTGCGGCGCCAGCGCAAAGGTCGATACGATCCCGGTAGCCGCCATCAGAAAGACGACATCGGCAATCGGCAGAAATTGAGTGGCCACCGGAACAAAGATCATCGCGGTGCCAAAACCAGTGAAGCCGCGGACAAGTCCCGCGGCTCCGATGGTAAGAACCAACCAACCCAGCCCCGGCAGGGACAAGGCCTGTTGCAACGCCTCAGGCATCAATATTGGCAAACTGGTTGCCCGCCGTGTTCGACGGCTTGGACCAGTCGCGCTTGACCCCCAGCCACAACAGGATGGTCGAGGCGACGAAGACCGATGAATAGGTGCCCACGATCACGCCCCAGATCATCGCGAATACGAAGCCGCGGATCACATCGCCGCCCAGAACATAAAGTGAGATCAACGCCAGCAACGTGGTGACCGAGGTCATCACCGTCCGGCTGAGCGTCTCGTTGATCGAAATGTTCAGCACCTCTTTGAGGTCTTTCTTTTTGTACTTCCGCAGATTCTCACGCACCCGGTCGAAAACGACCACGGTATCGTTCAGCGAATAACCGACGATGGTCAGAAGGGCCGCGATAATGGCCAGGTCAAACCGGATTTGCAGTTCCGAGAAGATGCCGATGGTCAGGATCACATCGTGAACCAGTGCCGCCACGGCCCCCAGCGCGAACTGCCATTCGAACCGTAGCCAGATATAGACAAGCACCGCGCCAATCGCCAAAGCCACCGCGATGACGGCGGTCTGGATCAACTCGCCCGAGACCTTGGGGCCCACGGATTCTACGGAGACGAACTGAATATCAGGTATTACCTGCTGCAACGCGTCCTCTACGGCGGTGATGGTCGCTGCTTCGACAGCCTCGGCATCTTCCTGCGCCTGGATGCGGATCATCGCAACGTTTTCGTCATCCGCAAAGGTTGGATCGAAAATCTCGGTGATGGTCACATCGCCCAGTTCCAGCGGGGCGATGGCATCTCGGTATGTGCCCACATCGATCTCGACCGCGCTTTGCGTCCGGATCGTCGTGCCACCCCGGAAATCAATACCGAAATTCAACCCTTGCAGCATGAACGAGGTGAAGGCAATCACCATCATCAGGCCGGAAATGCCCAACCAGACCTTCCAGCGGTTGAAGAAATCGAACGAGGTGTTCTGGGGTACGAGTTTCAGTCTCATGTCAAACCTCGATCGTTTTCGGACGGCGGCGTTCGAACCACATCACGACCATCAGGCGCGTCACGAAGATCGCGGTGAAGACCGAGGTCAGAATGCCGAGGCCCAGAGTGATTGCAAAGCCGCGCACCGGGCCACTGCCCATGGCAAACAGGATCACGGCGGTGATAAATGTGGTCACATTCGCATCCAGAATGGCAGACAGCGCCTTCTCATAGCCCAGTTCGATTGCACGCGCCGGACCTTTGGCGGATTTCAATTCCTCGCGGATACGTTCAAAGATCAGCACGTTGGCGTCCACCGCCATACCGACAGTCAATACAATCCCCGCGATACCCGGCAGGGTCAAGGTTGCTCCGATCACGGACAGCAGACCGAACAACAGGCCCACATTGATGATCAGCGCGATGTTGGCGAAGATCCCGAACAGACCATAGCTGAGCGCCATGAAAACCAGTACTGCCACAAAGGCCACGATTGTGGCGACTTTGCCCGCGTCGATACTGTCCTGCCCCAACTCGGGTCCGATGGTACGTTCTTCGAGGAATTCCAAACCGGCTGGCAGTGCGCCCGCTCGCAGCAGGACGGCCAGGTTGGTGCTTTCCTCAACCGTAAAGTTGCCGGTGATGATGCCCGAGCCGCCCGGAATATGACTTTGGATCACGGGGGCCGAAATTACCTCGTCGTCCAGAACGATGGCAAAGGGGGCTCCGATATTGTCGCGGGTGTAATCCCCGAATTTGCGCGCACCAGACGTGTTGAACCGGAAATTGACCGCGGGGCGACCGTTTTGGTCGAATGCGGGCTGCGCATCCACCAGTTCCTCTCCGGTAACGACTGGAGCGGACTCAATTGTGTAGTAAACACCGCTTTCGTCAATCGACGGCACGATTTCTTCGCCGATGCCTGCAACGGCATCCGGATCGGTGCCGCGTCCGGCAACCGGGTTAAAGGTCAGTTGCGCCGTCGTGCCGATGATCTCTTTCAACTCACCCGCGCTGCCGATGCCAGGCACCTGAATCAGGATACGATCGGCACCCTGACGCTGAATGGTCGGCTCTCGGGTGCCCACTTCGTCGATCCGGCGGCGGATGATTTCCAACGATTGACGCACTGTGCGGTCGTCTGAGGCCAGTTTTTCTGCCTCGGACAACTGAACGACAATCGTGTCGCCTTCGGCACGTGCCTCGATATCCGTTGCCCCGACACCTGTCAGGGTCTGCACTTGACGGGCAAGACCGCGCACGACCTCCAGTGCCCGCGCCATGCCCTCAGGCTGGCTGATGCGCACGCGAATCTCATCTGGGGCCGATTCCTGACGGCGGACCGTCCCAACGGTCGAACGCTCATCGCGCAGGGCGTCACGGATATCTGGCCACATCGCCTCCATCCGGGATTCGTAGACGTCCTGCACCTGAACTTCGGCCAACAGATGTGCACCGCCGCGCAGGTCAAGGCCCAGATTGACCAGTGACGAGGGCAGCCAGTTCGGCCATTGCCCCGCCTCGGCCTGCAACTCGGGCGTGTCCACGCCCAGTTCGATCGCGGCTTTGGCGTCGTTTGATTGCTCGACCCGTGTGTAAAACGCATTTGGCAGGGCCATGATCAGGCCAGTCACGCAGACCAGCCAGATCAGAACCCGCTTCCAGGTATCAATGTGCAGCATTACCCTGCCTTTTCAAGGATTTGTAAGGTGGTGTTATTTCGCGGGTTCGGTTTTGTTCAGAACCTGAGCGATGGTCGATTTGACGACACGCACTTTGACACCTTCGGCGATCTCGACTTCGATCTCGTTTTCGCCTTCCTTGACCTTCGACACTTTGCCGATCAGCCCGCCTTGGGTGACAACCTGATCCCCCCGACGCACGGCATCGACCATGGCCTGATGTTCCTTCATTTTCTTCTGCTGCGGACGGATCAGCAGGAAATACATGATCGCAAAGATCAGGATAAGCGGGAGAAACTGGGCGATTGCGCCACCTTCCATGGGATATTCCTTTGTTCAGATCTTGCGGCACCGTTCCGCAAATTTTGCCGGAACCTATGCTTTGAAATGCGCGTTTGCAAGCAAAGGTGGTCATGTGATCGGCCGCAACCTGACAAAGGTGCCACATGAACCGGTCAATCGTTGCAGATATGTCCTATGCAGATATCTCAATTTGGCTATAGTCGAACATCAGGGGGGGGCAATGAGAGCTAGATACAAACCATTCCAATCGTTGACGCTTTTGCTGTCTGTGCTGACCTTGCTCCTGTGCCTGGCCGCACCGGTGAAGGCCCAGGAATTGCCTGCCGAAGCCACCGAACCCGAAGCGGAACAAACCGAAAGTTTCAAGGCACCCGTCATCGTGGACGGCGACATGTTGTTCTTCCTGCGCGGCTCCAGCGCCCTGCCCGCGCCGGAACGTGCCGAAAGCGTGCAGAACAAGATCATTGAGGTGGCCGAAGCCTCGGAAAGCCCCACGGTCGACATCACCTTTGAAGAAACCGACCTGGGTATACGCATTCGCGCCGACGGTGAAATCGTATCGATCGTTACAGTTGCAGACGCCGAACTGGACCAGATGGAGCTGGATGTCCTCGGCTTCTTGCATGGTCAGGCCATCGAAGAGGCCATCCTTGCCTACCGCTCCAACCGTACAGATCAAGCCCGGGTATCCGGAGCGATTGAAGCCGCCGGATGGACCTTAGGCTTTGTCGTCTTCGTGCTGGTTATCCTTTGGCTGCACCGGCGGATCAGGCGGCGCACTCTGAAACTGGTAAAGCGTTATTTGAAGGATGTCGAAACGGCGACGGCCAAAAGCGTTCAGGCCGAAGCAATCGCAGCCCTGATCCGATACGGGCTGAATTTTGCCCTGTTGGTCATCTTCTTTCTCGGCTTCTACTACTACCTGTCCTTCGTTCTACTGGCCTTTGCGGAAACACGCTATTTCGCGCAACTGCTGCTGACCTATCTGACAGAACCGGTACTGCTGATATTCAAGGGAATACTCAGCTATATCCCAAACCTGATTATGCTCAGCCTGATCGCATGGGTCACGTTGTACATAATCAAGGGCATGCGCGTGTTCTTCGACGCGGTCGAAGCCGGTTCGTTCGAAATGGGCGATTTTGAAAAACACTGGGTCAATCCGACGTTCAACATCGCTCGGGTTATCGTGATTCTGATCGCGCTCGTCTTTGCCGTTCCCTACATTCCCGGTTCGGATTCGGCCGCCTTCCAGGGTCTGACCATTCTGGTCGGCGCCATGCTGTCGCTGGGTGCCAACTCGGTCGTGTCCAACATGCTGGCAGGGCTTTTCGTGATCTATCGCCGTTCCACGTCAATTGGCGACCGTATTCAGATCGGAGAGCATATCGGCGACGTGGTTCAGATCAAACTGATGGAGACGCATCTGAAATCCATCAAGAACGAGCTGATTTCGATCCCGAACGCCCAATTGATGAATTCGGACGTCGTGAATTTCTCGAAGAAGACCGATGGCAGTGGGTTGCTGCTGCACACGACGGTTGGCATCGGATATGAAGAACCGCCCGAAAAAGTCGAAGCGATGCTGATCGAGGCGGCCAACCGCACCAAGGGGATCAAGGCCAAGCCTGAACCTTTCGTGTTGTGGACGGCGCTGGCCGACTACGCCATCAATTATCAGATCAACGGTTACACCACCCGCGGCAGCATCATTCCGAAAATCCGCTCGGACCTGCATCGCAACATTGTCGCCGTTTTCAACGAGAACAAAGTGCAGATCATGACGCCATCTTACATGGCTGATCCGCCAGAACCAAAAATCCCGACCGAGGACTGGGACGGACATCTGGCACATGAAACCCACGACGAGGCCGATAAGTCGTAACCGGCGCTACACCCTGCCCCACAGATGGTGCATAAGCGGTTTCAGTGATTCACGCATTCAAGGATCTGAGACATGCACGACATCCGCGCCATTCGCGAAAACCCTGCCGCATTCGACGCCGCTTTAGCGCGCCGTGGGGACGCGCCGGTGTCGTCAGATTTGCTCAGGCTGGACGAAAGCCGCCGCGCCAAGATTCTGGCGGCCGAAACAGCGCAAGCCGAACAGAACAAAGCGTCCAAGGAAGTCGGGGCTGCCAAAGCTCGAGGCGACGAAGCCGAATTCGAACGCCTGCGCGCGCTTGTCGCCGAGAAAAAAGCCGAAATCGCGCGGATGCAGACCGAGGCCAAGGATCTGGATGCCCTGCTGACGGATCAGTTGATCCGGATCGCAAATCTGCCCGCCGAGGATGTGCCGGATGGCGTGGATGAAAACGACAATGTCGAGATCAACCGCTGGGGCACACCGCGTGAACTGGATTTTGCGCCCAAGGAACACTTCGAGATCGAAGCCGTTCAGCAAGGTATGGATTTCGAAACCGCGGCCAAACTCTCGGGTTCGCGATTTGTGCTGCTGTCCGGTGGCGTCGCCCGCATTCATCGCGCTTTGGCGCAGTTCATGCTGGATACGCATATCACCGAAAACGGGCTGACCGAAGTGAACGGCCCGGTTCTGGTTCTGTCCGAAATGATGCAGGGCACCGGCCAATTGCCGAAATTTGGCGAAGACAGCTATCAGACCCGCGAAGGCTGGTGGCTTATCCCGACCTCCGAAGTGTCGCTGACCAATATCGTCAACGACAGTTTGATCGAGGAAAGCTATCTGCCCCGACGCTACACCGCGCATTCCCTGTGCTTCCGGTCCGAGGCCGGATCCGCGGGCAAAGACACCCGCGGGATGTTGCGGCAGCACCAGTTCGAAAAGGTCGAGATGGTTTCGATCACGCATCCGGACAAATCCGATGAAGAACAAAAGCGCATGCTGCGCTGCGCCGAGGGCATTCTGGAAAAGCTGGGCATTCCTTACCGCACTGTCATCCTGTGTACCGGAGACATGGGCTTTGGCGCCCGCCGCACCTATGATATCGAGGCCTGGTTGCCCGGTCAGGACACCTATCGCGAGATCAGCTCGGTTTCGACATGCGGTGATTTTCAGGCCCGCCGCATGAACGCAAGGTTCCGCCCCGAAGGTGGCGGCAAGCCGGAATACGTCCATACGCTGAACGGTTCGGGTTTGGCTGTTGGGCGTTGCCTCATTGCCGTGCTGGAAAATGGCCAGAACGCGGACGGCACCGTGACCCTGCCCGAAGTCCTGAGCCCCTATCTGGGCGGAAAACTGACCCTGCAACTGGACGGCACACTGGCCTGAAAAACAAACCGGCACCACCGGGCGCCGGTTCACAATGCAAGACGGGGCGAAGGAATTTATTTCTTCGCCTTTTTCTTGTCCTTCTTGCTATCTTTCTTCTTGTCACTTTTTTTCTTGCCCTTCTCGGCGTCTTTTTTGCCCTTCTTGGCGTCTTTTTTCTTTTCGTCCTTTTTCGATTTTTTGTCCTTCTTGGACTTTGCTTTCACCTTATCCTTGGCCTTGGAAAACGCTGCTTCCATTTCTTTGCGTTTCTTGGCGGCTTTTTCAGCTTTCGCCTTGGCCTTGGCCTTTTTCTTGGCGGCGGCTTCGGCTTTTTCGGCCGCTGCTTGTTCTTCTGCCGCTTTGCGTGCAGCTTCTTCCGCCCGTTTTTCTGCCGCTACAGCGGCAACGGTCTTGCGCGGGTCGGCTTTTCGTGTCGCCGGCTTTCGGGCGGCTGGTTTTGCGGCCGCTGGCTTCCGTGCCGCTGGCTTTCGTGCCGGCGCCTTGCGCGCGCCAGGCTTCCCGGCAGTGGGTGTTGCGGCTATCGCGGCTTTTGCGGCTTCGATCAATACGGCGGCTCGGCTCTCACCGACCCGAGGAACCTTGACCAGATCTGCGGGTGACGCCTTCGCTATCGCTTCTGCGGTCTTGAAGCCATTGGCTGCAAGGGCTTTTTCCAGCGCCTCTCCCACACCTTTTACGTCGGTCACTGCAGTCATCTAAGGGTCCTTTCTCTATCGCCCTGCCTCATCGCGTATACATTGGAAATGCATGTACGCCAGTTCAGCGCTTGCCTTCTCAGAGCCAATGGATCAGCTATGCGCCAACCCAGCGGTTCGGTCATTTTTCGGGAATGGCACGAGGCGTTTCGCATCCTCATCCCAAAGCTTGAGGTTCAAAGCCGCCACTGCCTCGGGGAACTTGATCCGACGAGGCGTGAATTCAGGCGGCAGGTTATAGTGGCAGGCCCGCAACCGGTACGACGGGATACGTGCGTTGTAATGATGGATGTCATGTAGCGTGATGCAGGCGACGGCAGTATCGAACCACCATCCGAAATCCAGTGCAGAAGATCCATGCAACGCTGCAGTCTGCGGGTTCAGATCAGGACGGCGATCCCAATAGGTATCTTCAAAATTGTGTTGCAGATACACGAGAAACACACCCAGCATTCCGCCCAGAAAAGAAAACACCAGCCAGACCAGAATACCGGTCATGCCCGCCACCAGGTACAACAGGCCCAAAAATACGATGATCGAGGCATTGTGCAGCAAGACGCCTTTGACACCGAAACGAACAGTGTTCTTGGGCCAGCGATAGCGAATGAAATATGTGAACAGCGCACCGACCGGCACCAGAATGAAAGGGTTTCGATACAGCCTGTAAAACAAACGTGTTTTCCAGTCCGCATTTTTCCATTCCCGCAATGTCATCGTGTGAATTTCGCCGGTCTCACGATGTTCGAGGTTTCCGATCCCCGCGTGGTGCAGATTGTGGTTCTGTTTCATCACCTCGAACGGTGCAAAGGTGAATGGCGAAAGACCATGCCCTGCCCATTCGTTCTGCATTCGCGTTTCAAACAGCGAATGGTGCCCGCAATCATGTTGCAACACATAAAGACGTACCGCCGAAAAGGCGAAGACGATCCCGGCCGGGATCATGATGTACCAGCGATCCACGAATACGATCGCCAGAGACAGCGATGCGAAATACACCGCAAACGTGCCGAAATAGCTCAGTGCAGCCAATCTGTTGTCCTGAACTGCGTAGTGTCTTGTGTATTCCCTCAGATCCATCCAGTCCGCTCCCCACGATGGCCCTGTTTTAATCTGCTAAAATCGAGTCGCGGCTTGACCGCGTGCAGGCAATGCATGTGCTGACAGATGCACACACATGAATGCTAGCGCGCAGAACAGGGGCTGTCACGCCCTCAGAGCGAAAACGCTGAAAATTGGCGCAGTTACGCGCTGGCGTCAGGATCACCGGCACTGAAAAACGCGAGCCTCTCATAAGAAGGAAGCGCCCGAGAAATACTGCCCTGAAGTGTCTCGGAACGCTTCAACCGTATTCGCATGCCCCTCTGAGTTGACGCGTGGAGGCTTCCGATCAGAAAAACAAACAGTATTTTCAGGCCTGTCGATTGACTTTATCGAGAAATATTTTGCCATTTGCGCCATTCATCTGCGTCTCGCTTGCGGGGTGCTCTTTTAACGGCTTCGGCACCTCATCCTCTGCCGCCATCTTGACTGGCAATGCAGTCCTGCACGAGTTGCGCGGTCGCGGGTTGCACCTGGATTCAGGATCGCAGTTTGGTCTATGGGGAACGCAGCGGCGTGAACATCGCCTTGCGCTCTGATCCTGCCAAGGCGCTACCTGTCGAGGTCAACGCAGGTATACAGCGCCGCGTGACAACGCTGGTTCCGACCATATCGCGCAATCAAAACAATCGACCCAATGATGAGGCGGTCAGTTTGGTTTCGACATTTGACCTGAGCTAGGACAATGCCGGCGCTTCCAAAGGTCTTTTCGGAGGTCGAACGCGAATTGCATCGATCTTCACGACCGGCTCAGCCGCGACCGAGCTGGCGACGGCCATAGAACAGGGCAATGGGACGTCGGAGGGTATCGCCAATGCCGCAGAAGCGAACCGCGCATTCGTCCTTGGGAACGATTGAGACAACCTGCCTGTGTCATCAAAGCCCTGATTCTGGTGCGCAGCTTACCCGCGCCCCTTCAGATGCTTGGCCAATGCGCCCGCGTTTTTCTTGCGTCGACCCTTGTAGGGGTTCTTGTCCCCTTGCCCGCGCAGCGTCAGGCGGATCGGTGTTCCGGGCATGTCGAAATCCTGCCGTAAACCGTTCACCAAGTAACGGGTATAGCTTTCAGGCATTTTGTCCGGATGCGAACACATCACAACAAACCCCGGAGGTCGGGTTTTGGCCTGCGTCATGTAGCGCAGTTTGATCCGGCGTCCCTGTGGGGCTGGCGGCGGGTGTTGTTCCAGCATCGCGGTCAGCCAGCGATTCAAGGCGGCAGTCGGCACCCGGCGGTTCCAGACGTCATGGGCGCGCAGGATCGCGGCGCGCAAACGCTCCAACCCCCGGCCCGTCTTGGCGGATACCGTGATCAGCGGCGCGCCGCGAAGTTGCGGCAGCAGACGGTCAAACGACTCTTTCAACTCGCGCAGCTTTTCCTGCTTGTTGTCTTCTATGTCCCACTTGTTGACGGCGACGACAACGGCCCGGCCTTCGCGCTCGGCCAAATCGGCAATCCGCAGATCCTGCTGTTCAAACGGGATCGCGGCGTCCAGCAACACAACGACGACCTCGGCAAATTTTACCGCGCGCAGGCCGTCGGACACGGAAAGCTTTTCCAGCTTTTCCTGTACTTTTGCTTTCTTGCGCATCCCTGCGGTGTCAAAGATCCGCATCGGCGTACTTTGGCCGTCCGGGTCAGCCCAGTCGATTCGCAAACTGATTGCGTCGCGCGTGATCCCGGCTTCTGGCCCGGTCAACAGACGGTCTTCGCCGATGATCTTGTTGATCAAGGTGGATTTGCCAGCGTTCGGACGCCCCACCACCGCAACCTGCAAGGGTTTGGCCGCAGTGATCAGCGGCGTCTCACCCTCACCGTCTTCGTCCAGTTCAATGTCGGTTTGCGGGGCTTCCTCGACCTGTTTTTCCTCTGCCGCGTCTGCCAGAGGCATCAGCTGCGCATAGAGGTCCGTCATCCCTTCACCGTGTTCGCCCGACAAGCGGACCGGTTCACCCAGACCAAGGTTGTAAGCTTCCAGAACACCCGCATCCGCAGCATTGCCTTCGGCCTTGTTGGCCGCAAGGATCACGTGCTTGGACCGTTTGCGCAGGATCTCTGCGAACATTTCATCCGTTGGTGTCACACCGACGCGCGCGTCGATCATGAACAGGCAGACATCAGCCATGTCCACGGCACGTTCCGTCAGACGGCGCATCCGCCCCTGAAGGCTGTCATCCGTCGCGTCCTCAAGACCCGCCGTATCAATCACTGTAAAGCGCAGATCGCCCAGACGCCCTTCGCCTTCGCGCAGGTCACGCGTCACGCCGGGCTGGTCGTCGACAAGGGCCAGACGTTTGCCCACAAGGCGGTTGAACAGGGTGGATTTGCCCACATTCGGGCGCCCCACGATGGCGAGGGTCAGCGACATGATACTCAACTTTCAAGACTCAAGAAGCGCCCTTTAGCGCATCTTGCCGTCAACGGAAAGCGTGTAGATCCCCCTTGGAGGAAACGACATACAGCGTTTGCCCGGCGACAACCGGAGCTGTAGTTGCACCTCCGGGAACTTCGACCTGGTGAACCAGTGCCCCGTTAACCGGATTGAAGAAGCGCAGATAACCGTCATTGGACGCAATCACAATACGGCCTCCGGCCAGGATCGGACCGTAATGTGCAAAGATCGGTCCGCGGCGGCCTCGCTTGTCCTTGACAAAGCTTGGCAGATCCTGCGCCCAGATGACCGAGCCATCGGCCGCATTCAAGCGCACCAGCTGACTGCGGTCACTGATCAGGAAGATGCTGTTGCCTGCGGGCCAGACAGTATCAACCGCTCCTTCATCGGCGGTCCAGCGGCGTTCACCGGTGGCGGCGTCAAAGGCAACGGTCCGGCCAGAATGGTTGCCGATATAGATTGTGTTTCCGACAACCATCGGACTGCCGGTCACGTCAACGATCTGCGCGGCGGCCCGTCCCCGCCGCCCGCCTGCGACCGACGCATTCCAGCGACGGATGCCCCCACGGCGGAAGGTGGCCGCAACATCGCCGGACCCGAATGCAAACACTGCCAGGTCCGAGGCAATCACCGGTGCCGGTGCGCCCAGAACGTTACCGACGCTGGGCGTGCCTTCGATTTGCCAGGCGATACGCCCATCCTTGGTGTTGATGGTCCACCCGGTTTCGTCCCCCGCAACCAGGTACAACAACCCGTCATTGACCATCGGAGAGCCGCTTCCGGTTGCGTCCAATCGCTTCTGCCACCGCACGGCGCCCGTTTTTGCATCCAATGCGGTCAGTCGCCCGAACCCGGAGGACACATAGAGAACGCCGTTCGAATACGCCATGCCGCCACCGGTGGCGTCTGCATCACCGTCGCTTGGCGGAACCAGATCGGTATCCCAGGCCAACTGGCCCTGCGGCGTGACCGCTGACACCGTCGCCCCCGCATCCAGTGTATAGATCAACCCGCCCGCAACCACCGGTTCGGCGGTGATACGTTGCTTGCGCGAGTCGCCCTGCCCGATCGACACAGACCAGACCCGCTGTGGCGTGCCACGCAGTGCCGCGTTCGAGGTTCGGTAAGCAGCCGTACCAGGGCTTTGCGGCCAGCTGACATTGGCTTTTTGAGCTGGCAGGCTGATGGGCTGAGAGCCGCTTTTTTCCACTGTTTCCAGATCAGACGCCGGACGGATGTCTTCGCGTTCTCCGGGCAAAATCGCTTCGGGAGGTTCACAGGCGGTCAATGCGGTCAAAGCCAGTGCCGCAACCGGCAATCCCGCGCGGGAAATTAGTCTTGTTACCATGGTGTTCCGAACTCGCCTGTCATTAAGTCTTTTGTCCCGCCTGGTCAGCCCTGTTGCGCCACCAATGGCTCGGGTTCGCCGCCCAACGCAACTATCAGCTGGGCCGCACGCTGTTGCAGATCAATACCGACCTCGGCGTCCTGACGCAGCGCCTGCAAGCGGTCCAGTGCCGCATCGACATTGCCCTCGGACACGTCGATCAGGGCCAACTGCTCTTCGGCCAGCAGTCGAAGGGGCGCACCCGGCGCTGCCAGCGCTTCGAACTGCTGTCGACGGTCGGCGGCGGGCAAGGTGTCGCTTTGCAACAAAAGCGCCTTGAAGCTTGCGATCGCACGATAGATCTCGGGCAAATCCCCCTGCACGGCAACCGCGTTCAGACTGTTGACCGCCTCTTCGCGCGATCCCGCTTCAAGCTGAGACGCAGACAGCAGCATGTTCAGAACAGCATTCCCGCCCGGCGACTGCGCCTCGATTTCCCGCAAACCGGCTGCCCGTGCATCAGAATCGTTTTCCGACAGGGCCGCAAGAATCGAGTCACCCAGATCCTGCGCCTGGGCCGTATCGCGGGATTTGCGGTATTCATTGAACGCCGCCCCGCCAACAATCAGCGCGACCGCCGCCACACCAACCCAGCCCCAACGGCGCAGCAGCAGATACATCCGGTCACGGCGTACCTCTTCCGTGACCTCATCAATGAAACTGTCGGTGTCGCTCATTCCTGCCCCCTGGGCTGTGTGTCTTGCATAAGTGCGCCATGTCATACCCCGGCGCCAACGCCAAGCCAAGGGTCCGATTTTGCGCATTTTCACCGCTTGGCTTCTCTCTTGCGAAAAAAACTAAACCGAACTATTCAGTTTAGTGTAGAAATTACACAGCCGACGCCCCATTTCATACCAAGACGGCCCCGCTTTTGTTGGCACCGAATTCTAGGAGAAACACTGAATGCGTTTGATTTCTTTCATCAACGCCCTTCTGGTTATTATTGCGTTGTATTTTCTTGTTTTTGAGCGCGACTCTTTGTTTGCTTTCGCCGGGCGTGGCGAAGCGGAAGAAGCGGCGCAGACCGAAGCCGCCGAATCCGACGAGACCGATATTGATGCCGTTGGCGTGGTCGCCCTGCGTTCGCAGGCGCGCGAAATTGACAGTGCGGTTCTGCTGCGTGGACAAACCAAGGCGAACCGGCAGGTCGAGGTTCTGTCTGAAACCACATCCACGGTGATCTCGGAACCCAAGCGCAAAGGTGCCTTTGTCGAGGCCGGGGATGTTCTGTGTGAACTCGACCCCGGCACGCGTCCGGCGCAACTGGCCGAGGCGCTGGCCGGAAAACTCGAAGCCGAAAGCCGCATTCCCGAGGCTGAAGCCCGTTTGCAGGAGGCGCATGCCCGTGTGGCCGAGGCCGAAATCAATCTGACGGCTTCGCGCAAACTGGCGGAAACCGGGTTTGCTTCGGAAACCCGCCGGATTTCCAGCGAGGCTGCGATGAGCGCCGCCAAAGCAGGTGTAAAATCCGCCGAAGCCGAGCTGGAGGCGACTCGGGCCGGAATCGAAGCAGCCACAGCCGCAGTTGAAGCCGCGCAGCGAGAGGTTGGACGCCTGACCATCAAAGCTCCGTTCAAGGGCCTGCTGGAAAGCGACACCGCAGAACTGGGCAGCCTGATGCAGCCCGGATCGCTGTGCGCAACCGTCATTCAGCTTGATCCGATCAAACTGGTCGGGTTCGTGCCGGAAACCGAAGTCAACCGTGTTCAGGTGGGGTCCGAGGCATCGGCAACGCTGGTCACAGGTCGGCAGCTTGGCGGCCGCGTCACTTTCCTCAGCCGGTCGGCTGATGAAACAACGCGTACGTTCGAAGTTGAAATCACGGTTCCGAACCCGGATCTGACCATTCGCGACGGTCAGACCGCGACCATCCGCATCGCAGCCGAAGGCACAAAGGCACATCTGCTGCCGCAATCCGCCCTGACCCTAAGCAACGAGGGTCAATTGGGTGTCCGTACTGTCGGCACCGGCAATGTGGTGGATTTCCTGCCTGTCCGCATTCTGCGTGACACGGCAGAGGGTGTCTGGGTCGACGGTCTGCCCGAAACAGCCGACATAATCATTGTCGGACAAGAGTTCGTGACACGCGGTGTGACCGTTGCGCCGACCTATCGGGAAGCTTCACAATGACCGGTGTTGTCGCATGGGCCGCTGATCGGGCCCGCATGGTGTTGGCATTTATCGCCATCTCGCTGGTTATCGGTGGATTTGCCTATGTCTCGCTTCCGAAAGAAGGCGAGCCGGATATCGAAATCCCTGCCCTGTTTGTATCTGTGCAGTTTCCCGGGATTTCCGCAGAGGATTCTGAAAACCTGCTGATCAAGCCGATGGAGACCGAACTGGCGGATCTCGACGGGCTCAAGGAAATGACATCGACCGCTGCCGAAAACTATGCGGGGGTCGCGCTGGAATTTGACTTCGGTTGGGACAAGACCGCGATCATGGCCGATGTGCGTGACGCGATGAACACAGCTCAGGCGGACTTTCCTGAAGGCGCAGAACAATATTCCCTGACCGAGATCAACTTTTCCGAATTCCCGATCGTCATCGTGAACCTGACCGGTCCCGTTCCCGAACGCACGATGGCTCGTGTCGCCAAGGATCTGCAGGACGATCTTGAGGCTCTGGATTCCGTTCTCGAAGCCGGTATCGCAGGCAATCGCGACGAGATGCTCGAGGTCGTGATCGACCCGCTTCGGCTCGAGGCGTACAACGTGACGGCGGACGAGCTGATCAACGTGGTGCGAAACAACAACCAGTTGATTGCGGCCGGTGAAGTTGAAACCGCGCAAGGCACCTTCTCGGTCAAGATACCGTCGTCGTTTAAAACCGCACAGGATGTTTACGGCCTGCCCATCAAGGTCAACGGTGATCGGGTCGTCACCTTGGGGGAACTGGCACAGATCAACTACACTTTCGAAGACCGCGAAGGGACGGCCCGTTTCAACGGTGAACCGACCGTCGCGTTGCAGGTGGTCAAGCGCAAGGGCTATAACCTGATCGACACCGTCGCGCAGGTGAAGGAAACCATTGCGCATGCAAAGACCAAGTGGCCGCCCGAGCTTCAGGCGGCGGTTGACCTGGGCACATCGAACGACCAGAGCCGCATCGTCGGCTCGATGGTCAGCCAGCTTGAAGGCTCGGTTCTGACCGCGATTGCGCTGGTGATGATCGTGGTTCTTGCCTCGCTGGGTACGCGGGCCGCCCTGCTGGTCGGTTTTGCGATCCCGACCTCGTTCCTGCTGTGTTTTGCGTTTCTGGCGGTCATGGGTGTCAGCATCTCGAACATCGTGATGTTCGGCCTCATCCTGGCGGTGGGGATGCTGGTGGATGGCGCCATCGTCGTGGTGGAATACGCCGACAAACGCATCAAGGAAGGCGTGGGCCCGATGCACGCCTATGTCGAGGCCGCCCAGCGCATGTTCTGGCCCATCGTGTCCTCGACCGCAACGACACTCTGTGCGTTCCTGCCCATGTTGTTCTGGCCCGGTATTCCCGGCGAGTTCATGGGAATGCTGCCGGTCACGCTGATCTTCGTTCTGTCGGCTTCACTGATCGTGGCGCTGATCTATCTGCCGGTCATGGGCGGTGTATCCGGCCGGCTGAGCCGCCTCTTCGATCGGTCTTCGACCTGGTTGCGGGCCCGCACGCCATGGTGGGTCCGGGTGCTTATGGTGCCGCCGTCGCTATACATGATCTTTCTGGGTGCGATGCAGGTTCTGAACCCCAACTACCTGCTGCCCGGTGGCTCGATCGCCGGCGCCCTGCTGTTCCTGTTCGGGGCGTTTGCCGGGTCTGTAACCCTGAGCGCGGCCAAAATTGAACGCGCCGAAGAGGACCACGTTCATACAGCGGACGAACACACGTTTTTTGGCCACGTCGTTCGGTTCCTTGTCGGCAATCCGATCATGCCGATCGTTTCCCTGCTGACGGTTTTCACGGCGGTGTATTTCGTGGCCTTCGTCTGGTTTCCTCGGGAATCCCGCGGGGTTGAATTCTTCGTGGAAAGCGAACCTGAACAGGCCACCGCATATGTGCGTGCCCGCGGGAACCTTTCCCTGGCGGAAAAAGACGCGATGGTTCTTGCCGCCGAAGAGATCATCGGATCTCATCCCGCGGTCATCAATGTCTTTGCCTTTGCGGGCGAAGGTGGCCTGAACCAGAATAACGGTGGCGCTCAGGCGCCGGCCGATACAGTGGGCCGGGTTCAGTTCGAAATCATCCCGTGGGAAGATCGTCCCAACATCTCGGAATCCGCTCTGTGGGGCCTGTTCGAGCGGCACTTCGTGGCGCCCGAATATGACGGCGACTTCGTGATTGATGAACTGAATGCCCAACTTGCAACGATCCCCGGTATCATCGTCGAGATTCTGCCCTTGGAGCAAGGCCCTGCTTCAGCCAAGCCTGTGCATCTGCGCATCAAGGGTGACGGGTGGGAAGACCTGACCTCGGCAGCGATCACCGCCCGCGAGGTTTTCGACACCACGCCGGGCCTGATCAAGACCGAAGACACCCTGCCACTGCCCGGCATCGACTGGCAGATTGACGTGGATGTGGCCAAGGCCGGTCGGTTCGGAGCCGACGTGGCAACCGTCGGCGCCATGGTCCAGTTGGTCACGCGCGGCATATTGCTGGGCGAGATGCGCCCGGACAGCAATGACGAAGAGATCGAAATTCGCGTTCGTCTGCCCGAAGAAGACCGCGTTTTGTCGACACTGGATACACTCAAGGTTCGTACCCCGGACGGTTTGGTGCCGTTGTCGAACTTCGTGACGCGCAAACCCGTGGCCAAGCTGGCCGAAATCAACCGCGTCGACCAGCAGCGATACTACGACGTCAAAGCGGATGTCGAACCGGGGCTGAGCAAGGTCGTGACCGAAGGCCCCGATGGAAAACAGGTGCGGCTGGCCGTCATGCGTGAAGTGACGGAAGGCTACACACCGACCGGCACCGTTCTGAATGGTACGGGTGGAAAGTCATATGAACTGGTGCAACTGACCGGCGCAGAAAGTGTCGACCAGCTGCGCAGCGCAATCGAAGACGGGGACGCTCAGTTTGCGCTGATCAACCCGAACGAGCGTATTGCGGTGCTGACGGAGTGGCTGGAAACCGGCCCGTTTGCCAACGCGATCAGCTGGGAATGGACCGGTGATCAGGAAGAACAGGAAGAATCCGGCGCCTTCCTGGTGAACGCGTTCATGGGCGCCCTGGGGCTGATGTTCGTGATCCTGCTGGCGCAGTTCAACTCGTTCTACAATTCAGTTCTCGTGCTGCTGGCGGTGGTTCTGTCCACTACCGGGGTTCTGATCGGCATGATCGTGATGGAACAGCCCTTCTCGATCATCATGACCGGGACCGGCATCGTGGCCCTGGCCGGTATCGTGGTGAACAACAATATCGTTCTGATCGACACCTATCAGGAATACAGCAGCTATATGCCAAGGATCGAGGCGATCATCCGCACCGCGGAGTCCCGTATCCGCCCTGTGCTGCTGACCACGCTGACAACGATGGCCGGTCTGACGCCGATGATGTTCGGCCTATCGCTGGACTTCATCAACGGCGGCTATTCAATCGACAGCCCCACCGCACTGTGGTGGAAACAGCTGGCCACAGCGGTGGTCTTTGGCCTGGGCATTGCAACTGTTCTGACGCTGATCGTGACGCCATCGCTTCTGGCCTTGCGGGTCTGGGTGACAACCTATGCGATTTGGCTCAGCCGAGTTCTGGCCCGTGTAACGGCAGGCCGGTCCAGCCAGATCGCGCAGGACATGGCGATAGGGCGCTCTGCCCGGCAGATGCAGGCCACTGAAATTGTGTGGGAGGACGACTCGCGTTCCGAAGGACCAGAACAGGACAGTCGATCAGATCAGTCTGGTCGCCCCTCTGGCCCGCCGCTGAAAGCTGCTGAATAAAGGAAGAGGACCGGTTTTCCCGGTCCTTTTTCATTTGGCCATCATCACAACCGGGACCACGTCTGATGTGCGCAGATCTCGTGTTCGCATCCTTTGACCAGCAGCTTATCCCCCTGCAACGTCATCTGTGGCACCGCATCCACGTTGATCAACGGGACCCAGAATTCGCCGCCGCCGTATTTTCCATCGCCTTCACCGGCCACGTCCCAGAACAGTTTCTTGCCGATATTCGGTGTTTGGACTTCCTTGCCTGAAGCGTCATAGGCCGAAAGGATCCGACCGCAGAACTTATCTCCACACGCCGTGATTTTGATATGCGAAATCAGGTTCTTGCGGTCAGGTTCAGTCTTCCAGACACCCACGATGGGATCGGCCGCCACAATAACGGGCAGACAAATCGCGATCACAACAGACGATAGTCGTGAATTCAGTCGCTTCATCATGACAGGCACCCTCCTGGTTTGGTGTATTCTACCCTGTTTCGCTCCAAGTTTGGATTTTTAGGCCGCCTCCCCGTCCGATTGCTGCCGGTTCCACAATTGGGCATACCGCCCCGACCGCGCCAGCAACTCATCATGCGTGCCCTGTTCGATGACCTCGCCCGCTTCCAGAACCACGATCCGGTCCGCTTCGGCAATGGTGCTGAGGCGATGGGCAATGGTGATAACCGTACGACCCTCTCCCGCGCGCGCCAGCGCATCCTTGATGTCCTGCTCGGTATCCGTGTCCAGGGCCGAGGTCGCCTCGTCCAGCAACAGGATCGGCGGGTTCTTGAGCAAAGTCCGCGCGATGCCGACTCTTTGTTTTTCACCACCTGACAGTTTGAGCCCCCGTTCACCGACCATAGTGTCATAGCCTTCGGGCAGCGAGGTGATGAAATCGTGAATTTGTGCAGCTCGGGCGGCGGCCTCGACCTCCTCCGGGGTGGCGTCATCGCGGCCATAGGCAATGTTGTACCGGATGCTGTCGTTGAACAGTACCGTGTCCTGCGGCACAACGCCGATGGCCGCGTGCAGGCTGGTCTGCGTCACATCCCGCACATCCTGCCCGTCGATCTTCAAGGATCCTTTGGTCACATCGTAGAACCGGAACAGCAGCCGCCCGATGGTTGATTTGCCAGACCCCGTTGCCCCCACGATGGCCACGGTCTGCCCGGCAGGAACGGTCAACGAAACACCTTTGAGGATATCTCTTTCAGGGTCATAGCCGAAATGCACGTCATCCAGCGTGACTTCGCCGCCATTCACCTTGAGGTTGGGCGCACAGGGTTTGTCGGTGACTTCGGTGGGCTGTTCAAGCAGATCGAACATCTGCCCCATATCGACCAACGATTGCCGGATTTCCCGATAGACCGTCCCCAGAAAATTCAGGGGTACGGTGATCTGGATCATGTAGGCGTTGACCATGACAAAGTCGCCCACTGTCAGGTTCCCGCTCTGAACCCCGATTGCAGCCAGAACCATCACACCGATCAAACCACAAGTGATCAGGAATGACTGGCCAAAATTCAGAAATGCCAGCGAATAAGCCGTTTTCAGCGCCGCCCCAGCATAGGCTTTCATCGACACATCATATCGTTCAGCTTCGCGGGCTTCTGCATTGAAATACTTGACAGTTTCGAAATTCAGCAGGCTGTCGATGGCGCGCTGATTGGCTTCGGTGTCCTGATCGTTCATCTCGCGCCGAAGCTTCACCCGCCATTCGGTCACGGCAAATGTAAACCAGATATACAGACCGATTGTGACGACGACGACCACCAGATACCAGACATCGAACAGCCACATCAGGATGATCGCCACCAGCAGCAGTTCCAGGATCAGCGGCCCGATCGAGAACAGCAGAAAGCGCAACAGGAACTCGACGCCCTTGACACCCCGTTCGATGATGCGGCTCAGCCCCCCGGTACGGCGGGACACGTGGTAACGCATCGAAAGGTTGTGAATATGCCGAAAGGTCTCGAGCGCCAACGCCCGCAGAGCCCTTTGCCCCACGGGCGCAAAGGCCGCGTCCCGCAGTTGTTGGAAACCCACGGTCAGCATCCGCGCCACGCCATAGGCGACCGTCAGCCCGACCGCGCCCAGCGCCACCGGCGGCACGCCTTCACCTGCCAAGGCGTCAACGGCACCTTTGTAAAGGATCGGCGTATAGACCGCGATCAGCTTGGCCAGAACCAGCATGACCATGGCAATCACCACGCGGCGCTTTACCCATGGCTCATCCTGTGGCCAAAGATAGGGTGCCACTTTGCGGATCGTGCGCCAGCCCGAGCTTCGTTCGTCGCGCGGCGCCGTATCGTCCGGGGTCATAGTAGGTGTTCGTCTCATCACGTACCTTAACTGCGGTCAGAGATTGACCCCGGCCCGCTTGGGCCAAAGGCGATGCTTATTCAGGTATGGTGAAGACCTGCCCCGGATAGATCAGATCCGGATCGCGGATCAGGTCGCGATTGGCCTCGAACAGCCGTACATACAGGACCCCGTCGCCAAACCGGTCGCGCGAGATGGCCCACAGCGTGTCGCCCCGTTGAACCGTAACCGAACGGATGGCAGCTGCTTCGCCCTGCGCGTTGGCCTGGCTGGCCGCCACGGCGGCATCCAGCACTTCAACCGGCTCTCGCTTGAACGGCGTTTCGACCCGGCTCAGCACCGTCCCGTCCGTATTCACCGCGTCCACGCGCAGCGTGTAGACACCCGGATCAATCCCCTCCAGATCGCTGCGCCAGGATCCATCCTCTTTCGGGTCGAGATCGGCAACCAGACGATTGTTCAGGTACAGTCGAACGGCTGCACCGTCCTGCACACGTCCTGTCAACTGAACATTGCCGGTATCAGAATATCCGATGGTATCCAGTGCGATCTGATCGGGGGGCGTATCCCGCACCACAGGCGGCTGCACCAGTTCAACCCCTTCTTCGCCGGACCGCAGCACCGCAATCTGCTGATCCGGTTCGGGTGTCTGCGGCGGCAAGTCGGCGGTTTGCGTTTCCTCGGCCTCCGGCACGGTGGTTTCGGTTCCGGTCACGTCAGTTTCTGGCGCTGGAACTTCGGTCGCCGTTTCGGGCTCAACTTCTGCATCGGCTGTCGCGATTGTGGCGTCTTCGGCATCGGCCGTCGTGTCCGGATCGGATGCCGGCGATTCTTCAGTTTCAGGCGCTTCTTCGACCGGCTTTGGCAATGCCGCAATCAGATAGTCGTCGGACTGTGTGATCCGTTCGCCATCCTTGCTTTGCAGGACCAACCCCTGAGCCGCGTCGCTGAACGGGATCGAAACGAATTCGGCAAACTGGCCGCTGCCGTCCACGGTAAAGCTGTGCAGGGTTTCGCCGTTCAACAGCACCTCGATCCGGCTGCCGGGCTCGGCATCGCCGGACAACAGCGCCGTGCCATCTGGCTCAACAAAAATCTGATCCAGCGCAGGAGGGGCCGCTGGCTCGGGCTCGGTATCATCCGTCTTGACAACGGCAGTATCCGCGTCAGAGGCGTCTGCCGTTTCACTTGTGTCCTCGGCAGGCTCGGTCGTGGGCCCTTCATCCGCAGGAGCCGCCTGTTCAGCCACTTCCGGTTCCGAAACCTGCGCATCCTGCCCTACAGGTTCCGGGGCCACGGCAGAGACGGTTTCCTGCGGGGCGCTCGGCTCGGGCGTTTTGGTGAAGACGCCGGACAGATACAATCCACCCGCGCCCAATATCGCAACAAGACCCGCAATCACCCCCCAGATGAAATTGCCCGAGCTTCCGTTTCCCGATTTGGCGTCCATTATTTTCCTTTCACTCCGCCGGGCAAAAGCTATGCGTTGAAAAGCTTTCCGACGGACAGTTGAGCCAATCTATCAATCCCGCTATCACGGGTCAAAACCCCTGACACAACCCCGGAGCCCCTCTTTGATGTCTCAGAAATCAGTCTGTGTGTACTGCGGGTCACGCAATGGAGCCGAGAAGGCTTATTCTGAAACTGCACGGCAGTTCGGCAGCCTGCTGGCGCAGGAAGGCTGGCGGCTGGTCTACGGAGCCGGAGATGTCGGTTTGATGGGTGAAGTGGCCCGTGCCGCGCAGAATGCCGGTGGTGAAACTTTCGGCGTCATTCCGGTGCATCTGGTCAAGCGCGAGGTCGGAAAAACGGATCTGACCCATTTCGTGATCACCGAGACAATGCACGAGCGCAAGAAGGTCATGATCATGAACGCCGACGCCGTCGTGGTTCTGCCGGGCGGTCCGGGGTCGCTGGACGAGCTGTTCGAAGCGCTGACATGGCGCCAGCTTGGCCTGCATGACAAGCCAATCGTCGTGGTCAATGTGAACGGCTATTGGGACGCGTTGCACACATTGTTGGATCAGGTGATCGGGCAAGGCTTTGCCGACACGTCTTTGGCGGATTTCATCACCTGGGTTGAAGACGCCGATACAGCCATGATCGCCCTGCGGAACAAGCTGACTTGAGGATGGGAAACCATGCGGGCGGTCGAACCGCCCGCCGTATTGATCAGGCCAGTCTGGCTTTGGGTTGCAGACTGTGGCGCACCACCTGTTCGACCTTGTGCAAAGGATGATTGGTCAGGGTCTTGTTGACCTCGGCCACGACCTTTCCCAGCACCTCGCTGTGCAACCGACGCCGCAACAGGCCCAGAACATGAGGGCTGGCCACCAGAACCAGCCTGTCATAGGCGCCTTTCAGCCCCTTGCGATTCAACAGGTTCGCCAGATCCTGCACGAACAGAGATTTTGCGTGCGCCTTCCACGTGGGTTCTTCAATTGCCGATTTCTGTTTTGGTCCGCCGTCGTTGCGACGACCTGCCCGGTCCGTCGGTTTTCCGGTCGGGCCGTCTTGTTCTTCGACAGCGACGACGACAAGGTTGGGATCGTCGGCATCGGTGATATTCTCCATCACCAGCGCTTTCTCTCCATCTGCAACAATAACCCAAGTTCCCTGTGTAAGTGCGACCATTGCGATCTCCTGATTAGGTTGTGTTCTGGGTATCCCTCGACCTGCCGGACATGCGGGGTTGTTGACGCACGAACAGTGCGCAGCCCGATCATTGTTTGACGTGATATGCAGTTTCTCCCTCTGCCCTACAGAGATGTGTACTGGAAAACAGCAAACAAGATACCGTCATGCAGAAAGGGCACGTATCGGCGGGTTTTCACCGGCTGGTCATCAACCCTTTAGGCGGACATCTCGACAACGGTGATTTCGGGCGTCACGCCCAGACGAACCGGCAGGATCGAGCAGCCGATACCGCCCGAAACGACCAGATCGCGCCCATCTTCGCGTACATGGCCATAGGCATAGCGATTGCCGAATTTCGATGGCACCACAGGCGACCAGCCGAACAGGCGAACCTGGCCACCATGTGTGTGCCCTGAAAGGGTCAAGGCCACCCGACTGGGCACAGTGGGAAACACATCGGGCTCATGCGCCATCATCACAACCGGAGCGTCATCGGTGATCTGCGCCAGAGTACCTTCCAGATCGTCCAATCCTTGCGGCTTGCCATTGCGCCAGATCGCCAGCTGATCCTCGAGCCCGGCCAACCAGATGCCCTGAGTTTCGAGTTTGATCGCGGCATTGGACAACACCGAAATGCCGTTCTGTTCCAGAATTTCGGCATAGCGATTGGGCCCGGACCCGCGCCGCTGAGCCGACCTGTCATCCCACCAGTCGTGATTGCCCAGAACGGCAAAGACACCATTTTTTGCCTCAAGCCCGGCAAGCACAGGGGCCAGGTCCTGCATCTTGACCGTGTCCGAGACACCTTTGTGGCTTGCAAAGAAATCACCCAACAGCAGGATCACGTCCGGAGCCAGCGCATTGGTTCGACGGACCACCTGCTTTACGCGGTTCAGGCCGACATAGGGCTCGCCCACATGCATATCGGACAGTACGGCGATTCTGAGCGGCGGCGCTGTCCAGTCGTCCCGCTGAATGCGCCATTTGCGCACGCGCAACCGAACCGCGGGTTCAATGATGAACCCGTAGGCGGCCGTGACAAGGCCTGCCAGCGTCACCGCCAGCAGGCCCTTTATAAACCGACGTCGGTTCAATACGTTACATCCGCGATGCGACGTTTTCCCAGTTCACCAGATTGTCGAGGAAGTTCGACAGGTAGGCTGGACGCTTGTTGCGAAAATCGATGTAGTAGGAGTGCTCCCAAACATCGCAACCCAGCAGCGCGGTTTGACCAAAGCACAGTGGGTTCACGCCATTCTCGGTCTTGGTGACGGCCAGCGAGCCATCGGCGTTCTTGACCAGCCACGCCCAGCCTGAACCGAACTGACCCGCACCGGCGGCACTGAATTGCGACTTGAATTCATCTACCGAACCGAAGCTTTCGGTCAGCGCCTTTTCCAGCTCGCCCGGCATCTTGGACTCGCCCGGCCCCATCATTTCCCAGAACTGGTTGTGGTTCCACAACTGGCTGATGTTGTTGAAGATACCGTTTTGTGCCACGGCGTTTGCGTCGTAAGTACCAACGATGATCTCTTCCAGCGACTTGCCGTCCCATTCGGTGCCGGCGATCAGCTTGTTGCCGTTGTCGACGTAGGCCTTGTGGTGCAGGTCGTGGTGATATTCCAACGTTTCCGCGGACATACCCTTGGCTGCCAGCGCGTCATGTGCATAAGGAAGATCAGGAAGTTCAAAAGCCATGTCGGCCCCCTGTTTAAATGTAAGTTGCGGTTCCCAAGGTTAAATGCTTTGACAGCCGCCGCAGGTCAAGGGGCGTGGCAAGAAAACCCGGAGGCAGGCGATGCTGACACAGGCGCGCAAGATGTTCTATCGCGCCCGCGGATATTATGCGGGCAATCTGAACGGCGAGCCGTTTCGTTTGGACCCGTACCATTCGAAATTCTGGCGCAAAGCCACTGCGGGCGCTTGGGAACCTGAAACATTTGCAGTTCTTGACCGGTTCCTGTCCCCTCAAAGCGACTATCTGGACATCGGCGCGTGGATTGGCCCGACGGTGCTGTATGGTGCGCGAAGGGCACGGCATGTCTGGTGTTTTGAGCCTGACCCGACCGCGTTTCGGCATCTGGCATGGAACCTTGATCTGAACGGCATTCAGAACGTTTCGGCATTCGGGGTCGCCCTGTCAGATCGATTTGGCGTGGCACGCATGGCCTCTGTGCGCGGTGAACCCGGGGATTCCACCAGTTCGCTTCTGCACGACGGGGCGCATGGGTCTGACGCGCTGACGATCGCCTGGGACCAATTCGAAAAGGCAAACGACCTGTCACGGGTATCGCTGGTCAAAATGGACATCGAAGGCGCGGAGTTCATTGTTGCCCCCACTCTGTCCGCCTGGCTGAAGGAACACCGCCCCGCCCTTCTTCTGTCTCTTCACGCACCTCTGCTTCCGGAAGACCTGAGGCACGAACGTGTCAGCGCGTTGATGGATGAACTGGGTTATTACGCAAAGCTGTCGGATGACAAGGCGCAGCCTGTAAAGGTTTCGGACTTGCTGACCGAAGACGGCCTGAACCGTTTTCACACCGTTCTCTTGCATGGGTAGAACGTCTGGCGTTTTTTCTTCGTTCACGCGAGGTCCCGCTTGCGGCATTGAGGTGTATCAGTTTGAGTGCACTTACAAAGAATCATACCCAAGTGGATAAAATGAAAAGACTTTTACCGATTGCAGTCGCCGCATTTCTTGCACAAACCGCTGCCGCAGAAACGGTTACCTATCATTGCAAGATGACCAAACAGGACGCCCATGGCTGGATTGCGCCAGAGTATGCGTTCCGGATCGACCCCGCCGCGGCTTCGGCGATGGCCGCAACGTCGTACCAGGATTGGGCCAAGGCAAAATTCAAAGACCGCGGCGCCAAAGGATATCGTATTATCTGGAACCTCGATCAAAAAATGGTTGCCGGCGGCAATGTCCGCGTTCGATATCAGGCGAACCTGAAAACATCCGACAATACGGTCGCCGTTCGCATGGCGTTCGTTCAGGGAAATTTCGCCAACAAACCTTTCGGAGTCGGCACCTGTTCGACAGTCAAGTAAGAAAAAGCCCCGGATGAACCGGGGCTTTTTGTTCAGTAGACCCCGACTTCACTGCCGGGCTGTGCTGCCACCTTGAGCAGTTTGAACACGTAATCCGCAGCGGAACGAAAGCAGACCACGCGGAAGGTCTGTTCATCATCCATCCAGAAAGCACCGGCCACCTGCGCCAGACGCGTGCGGCGGATTTGGCCAGGCTGGAATGCATCCGCCGACAAATCGACAGGTGCGACCTTGCCCAGCACCTCTCTTGCGCTGGCACCAGAGACGCTGAATACGGCGCGGGCATCCGAGACGTTGACCGCCAAAGCATGGGTGCCATTCAGGGCACCGACCATGTCGGCCAGTTTGGCTTCGACCTCGGCATAAGGCACCAGAACCAGCAACTCGTCGGTCGACATCCAAGCCACGCCGGTATCGCCGGTCACAAGCACCTGGCGCTGACCCGGCACTTTCTGACCGGTTGCATCCTTGACGGCCTTGGCCAGCACCTTGTCGGACAGGTCGCCGCGCAGGGTTATCATGCCTTGTAGGCCGCATTCCTGGACCTTGGCGATGCCGTCATAGCTGGCGTGGTTCAATGCGCTGATGGGTTCAGACATTCTGCTTCTCCCCGTCCTTGTCATAAAAGATCGGGTCCACGATCTTGGCTTTGTAGGTTTTGCCGTCGGTGCCCGGAAACTCGACAACCTCACCCATGCGGTCGGGGCCGTGTTTGATCAGCCCCATGGCGATGCCTTTGCCCAGATTGGCCGAGTAATATGTCGACGTCACACGGCCGATCATGTTGCGCTGACCGTTGGCGTTGACGCCCTCGCCCACCGCGTAAGCACCATCCGGCAGAACCGATCCGTCCACAGTCTCGAGACCGACCAGTTTCCAACGCTCAGGATCCGCCATGTGGCTGCGGGAATGAGCACGTTTGCCCAGATAATCCTCTTTCTTCTTGGACAGCGCCCAGTGTAGCCCCAGATCCTGCGGGATCACGGTGCCGTCGGTCTCGTCCCCGATCATGATAAAGCCCTTCTCGGCCCGCAGGATGTGCAGACATTCGGTTCCATACGGCATCACGCCGAACTCTTTGCCTGCCTCCATCAAGGCATCCCAGAACGCCTGACCCTGGCTGGCGGGAACAGCGATTTCATAAGACAGCTCGCCCGAGAACGAAATGCGGTAGGCCCGGCAATCGAAGCCTCCGATCTTGCCATCGCGCCATTCCATGAACGGCAGCGCCTCTTTGCTGACATCCATGCCGCCCAGCTTTTCAAGCACCTTGCGGGCATTGGGGCCGACCACGGCGACCTGCGCGTATTGCTCGGTCACGTTGGCGACATAGACTTTCCAGTCCCACCATTCGGTCTGAAGCCATTCTTCCATGTGACCATGGATACGCTCGGCCCCGCCGGTGGTGGTGTGGCACAGCCATGTGTCTTCGTCGATGCGGGCGACAACGCCGTCGTCGATCAGGAAGCCGTTTTCCGAACACATCAGGCCATAGCGGCATTTGCCGACCTTCAGCGTGGACATCATATTGGTGTACATCATGTCCAGGAACTTGCCGGCATCCGGGCCTTTGACGATCAGCTTGCCCAGCGTCGAGGCATCCAGCAGGCCAAGATTCTCGCGGGTGTTCTTGACTTCGCGATTGACCGCGTCATGCACGGATTCACCGGGGCGGACATAGGCATAGGCCCGGCGCCAGTGACCGACCGGCTCCCAGTCGGCGCCGTTCCTGTCGTGCCAGTTGTGCATCGGTGTCCAACGGATCGGCTGAAAGACCTCACCCCGGGCCTCACCGCCGATCGCACCCATCGAGATGGGTGTATAGGGCGGGCGGAAGGTGGTTGTGCCAACCTTGGGAATCTCGGATTCCAGCGCATCAGCAAGGATCGCCAATCCGTTGATGTTGCTCAACTTACCCTGATCTGTCGCCATGCCCAGCGTGGTATAGCGCTTGGTGTGTTCGACGCTTTCATACCCTTCGCGCGCGGCCAGTTGGACGTCAGAAACCTTGACGTCGTTCTGGAAATCCAGCCAGGATTTCATGCGCAATTGGACTTCTGCATTTGCCGGCATCAGCCAGACCGCTTCCATCGGCGCTTCGGCGGTTGTTTCCCCTGCGGGCGCTTTGGTGTTCTTGGGCTTGAAGCCAGCCGCCTTGGCAGCCGCCTTACCAGCGGCATGGGCGTCTGTCAAAACATCTTGCAACGCCAGAGGACCGTTGGACGCGCCAGCAGCAACAACGAACCCTTTGCCGTCGGCCCCCAGCGGCGGACGCTGAGGATCCGGCCGGAAATGCGCGTTCGCATCATCCCAGATCAGCTTGCCCCCGCAATGGGACCACATGTGCACGACCGGAGACCAGCCGCCGGACATCGCGACTGCATCCGCCTCAACCTCTTCACGCGCGCCACCAACACCTTCCTGGTTGCAGATGGCGACTTTCTTGACGCGCTTGCCGCCCTTGACCTTGGCAATGGCCTTGCCCGGATCAACGCGGATACCCAACTGGCGAGCTTCCTCTGCCAAAGGTCCGGCCGTTGCGCGTGCGTCAACAATGCGCAAAACATCCACACCTGCCTGTTTCAGGATAATCGCGGTGCGGTAAGCGTCATCATTGTTGGTGGCGACGATGACCCGATCGCCCGGAGTAACCCCCCAGTTCACGACATAGTCGCGCATGGCCGATGCCAGCATCACACCTGGAACATCGTTGCCAGCAAAGGACAATGGTCTTTCAATTGCACCCGTTGCCGTTACAATTTGCTTGGCGCGAATACGCCACAAGCGGTGGCGCGGGCCCTGCACGCCCGGCGTGTGATCCGTCAGGCGTTCGTATCCCAACACATAACCATGGTCGTAAACACCCGCTCCCATGCAGCGCGTGCGCATGATGACGTTGTCCATTGTTTCGAGTTCGGAAACCAATTGCTCCACGAACTTATCCACAGGCTCACCATCCACGGTGCCGCCGTCAACCGGAGCGCGACCGCCCCAATGCGCGGTCTGCTCGATCAGCAGGACCTTGGCACCGGATTGTGCCGCCGCCTTGGCTGCCTGCAAACCAGCCACACCGCCACCGATCACCAGAACATCGGTAAAGGCGTAGAAATGTTCATAGGTGTCGGCATCCCGGTTGTCTTTGTCGGGCGCCTTGCCCAATCCCGCCGACTGCCGGATGAACGGTTCGTAGACGTGTTTCCAGAAAGGTTTGGGGTGGATGAACGTCTTGTAGTAGAAACCGGCCGGCAGAAACCGGGCAAAGGCCGTGTTCACCGCACCGATATCATATTCAAGACTTGGCCAATGGTTCTGTGAAATCGCGGTCAAGCCGTTGAACACCTCGGTCGTCGTGGCACGCTGGTTCGGCTCGAACCGGTTGCCCTGCCCCAGGCCGACAAGCGCGTTCGGCTCTTCCGCGCCGCTGGCGACAACGCCGCGGGGACGGTGGTATTTGAACGACCGGCCAACCATCATCTGGTCATTGGCCAGCAGAGCCGAGGCAAGCGTATCCCCTTCATAGCCCTGCATCGAGGTTCCGTTGAAGGTGAATGTGACCTTTTTCGACCGGTCAATCAGCCGGCCTTGTTTTGCGAGACGGGTGCTCATTGTGCGGGCCTTTCGCATGTGGAGGCGTCAAAGCCTCCGGCGGGAGTATTTTTGAAAAGATGAAGCATCAGGAGAACTCTCTCCACGTCCAGCCGGGCCGTTTGGCAGTGATGGCATCCTTGATGTCTTGCGGCGGCTCGGTGACCTGCGCGGAATAGGTGCCGAACACTTCGAGTGTCTGCGTGCAGCGCGCGGCGTGGAACCACTTGCCGCAGCCATTGGCGTGCCGCCAGCGCTCGAAATGAACACCCTTCGGGTTTTCACGCATGAACAGATAGTCGTGGAATTCGTCATCGGACGAGCCCGGACCGAAACGCTTCAGATGCGCTTCGCCGCCGGCGGCCAATTCGGTTTCTTCGGCGTCTACGCCGCAATAGGGGCAATTCAGGATTAGCATGTTGTCATCCTTTTGGCGGTCGGTCGGCACGGGGGCCGACCTGAATTCTGTTTTCTGGCACCTTCGGGAATCCCCCTAGTGCGCCACCCCGGCGGCGACGCTTTCGTCGATGAAGCGGCCTTCCTTGAAGCGGTCCATCGAGAAGGCTTCGGTCAGCGGTGAATGGCCCGTCGCCATCAACTGTGCCATCCCCCAGCCGGAACCCGGAATCGCCTTGAAACCACCTGTGCCCCAGCCGCCATTAATAAAGCAGCCCTGCAACGGTGTTTTCGACAGGATGGGCGAACGGTCACCGGTCATGTCCACGATCCCGCCCCACTGGCGCAGCATCTTCAGGCGCGAAATCATCGGGAAGGTTTCGACCAGCGCCCGCACCGTTTCCTCGATATGGTGGAATGACCCGCGCTGCGTGAAGTTGTTGAACCCGTCGGTTCCACCGCCGATCACCATTTCGCCCTTGTCGGATTGCGACATGTAGCCGTGCACGGTGTTGGCCATCACGACCACATCCATGCAGGGTTTGATGGGCTCGGACACCAGTGCCTGCAACGCGACGGCTTCCAGCGGCAGGCGGAAGCCCGCCATCTCGGCCAACTGACCCGAATGGCCCGCGACGACGATGCCCAGCTTGTCACAATCGATGGCACCCTTGGTGGTATCGACCCCGACAACGCGACCTTTGTCCGAGCGCACACCGGTGACTTCGCATTGCTGGATGATATCCATACCCATCGCCGAACAGGCTCGCGCATAGCCCCAAGCCACTGCATCATGGCGCGCAGTGCCCCCGCGTTCCTGCCAAAGGCCGCCCAGAACCGGATACCGGGGGCCGTCCAGATTGATGATTGGCACCAGTTGCTTGACGCGCTCGGGGCCGATCCATTCCGTCTTGACACCTTGCAGCGCGTTGGCATGGGCCGTGCGCTGGTAGCCGCGGATCTCGTGCTGGGTCTGCGCCAGCATGATGACACCGCGCGGGCTGAACATGATGTTGTAGTTCAGTTCCTGGCTCAGGTCCTCGTAAAGGCTGCGCGATTTCTCGTAGATCGCCGCAGACGGGTCTTGCAGATAGTTCGAACGGATAATCGTCGTGTTGCGACCAGTATTGCCGCCGCCCAGCCAGCCTTTTTCGATAACCGCGACATTCTGGATGCCATAGTTCTTGCCAAGGTAATACGCGGTCGCCAGACCATGACCGCCAGCGCCAACGATGATGACGTCATAGCGCTTCTTGGGTTCGGGTGAGCGCCAGGCGCGCTCCCATCCGGTGTGATAGCGCAGAGCTTCCCGCGCCACAGCAAAGGCTGAATAGTGTTTCATGTGCGAATCCATCCGGTTCGGTGATTGGGCGCAGATATGCCGTGTGACGGCATTTTAACCCTGCCGTGCAACGCCGCAATATCGCACTATTGCGACATGTCGCTCATTCGCGGCCATTTGTCCCTTTTGTCGGACGCCTCACAGGTCTAAGTCAGGGCAGCATCCTCGGAGGGACCATGACGTTCTGGGTTCTGATTTTTCTTGTCGCGCTGCTGATCGCAGCTTTTCTCAGCTTTACCCTGCTGCGCAAACGCCGTGGGGATGAACCCGCGGCGGCATACGATCTGCGGGTTTATCGCGAACAGTTGGCCGGTGTGGACCGGGATCTGGCGCGCGGGGTCATTGGCGAGGCCGACGCTGAACGGGTGCGCACGGAAATTTCCCGTCGCATACTGGCCGCAGATGATCAAATGAAGAAAGAGGGTGCCGGCGCCGGGCCATCTCGTGCGGTTTCGGTGTTGTCGATCCTGGCGATCTCGTTGCTTCTGATCGGCGGAGCATTGGCGATGTATCATCGCACCGGGGCCGTGGGTTTACCTGACATGCCGCTGACCGCCCGGCTTGAACTGGCCAAGGAAGTGCGCGCCAGCCGGCCATCCCAAAGCGCCGCGGAAGAACTGGCGACCCCACCTCGACCAGCGCAGCTGGAAGAAAGCTATGCCAACCTGCTGAAGCAGTTGCGGGAAACCGTTGCGAGCCGGCCGGACGATTTGCAGGGTCAGATGTTACTGGCGCAACACGAGACGAATGCGGGCAACTTCAAGGATGGGTACACCGCGCAGCAAAAGGTGATCGAGCTGTCCGGAGACAGCGCCACGGCTGATACCTATGCGGATCTGGCTGAAATGATGATTCTGGCCGCAGGTGGGTATGTCTCACCCGAAGCGGAACAGGCGCTGATCGAAGCGCTGAACCGTGACCCCCGTCACGGCCCGGCGCGCTATTATTGGGGGCAGATGCTGGCCCAGATCGGGCGGCCGGACCTTGCCTATCGCATTTGGGTCGAAACGTTGCAGGATTCTCCCGCGGGTGCGCCCTGGGCCGAAGCAATTCGGGCTCAGATCGACGAACTTGCCTTTCGGGCCGGCGTTTTCAATGCACCGGATCTGAGCACAGCGCCCGGCCCCAGCGAGGAAGACATGGCCGCCGCCGCAGAGCTGAGCCCCGAAGAACGGCAGCAGATGATTCAGGGCATGGTGGACCAGCTGTCTGATCGGCTGGCGACAGAAGGCGGATCCCCCGAGGAATGGGCCCGCCTGATCGCCGCATTGGGCGTTCTTGGCCAGGGCCAGCGTGCCATCGATATTCGCGATGAGGCCATGGAGGTCTTTGCCGGCAATTCAGAGGCGTTGCAGATCATCGATGCGGCGGCCCTTCAAGCCGGGATCGCTCAATGATCCATGACGCTTTCGAAGAATTTGCAGCTGCGCTGCAACCGATGAGTGCCCTGATGGGGCTGGACCTTGGGGAAAAGACAATCGGCGTCGCCGTGTCCGACCGCATGCGCGGTGTCGCCAGCCCGCTGGAAACGGTACGGCGCAAGAAATTCACGCTCGATTCCGCGCGCCTGATCGAAATTGTCACCGATCGCGAGATCGGGGGCATCTTGCTGGGCCTGCCCAAGAACATGGATGGCAGCGAAGGGCCAAGATGCCAGTCAACGCGGGCATTTGCGCGCAATTTGTCCCGCCTGACCGAATTGCCCATCGGATTTTGGGACGAGCGGCTCAGCACGGTTGCGGCAGAAAAAGCACTACTTGAGGCGGATACGACACGAAAACGTCGCGGACAGGTTATTGATCACGTTGCGGCCAGTTATATCTTGCAAGGGGCGTTGGACAGGCTGCGCTTTTTGTAACGGGTCGGAGACCAGTGATGACGAATATGGTTTGGAAAAGGAATGAGGTCGAAAGCCCTTGTGTCCAGATCTGTGTCGTTCACCCGACTGAACGCATCTGTACCGGCTGCTATCGCACGATTGACGAAATCACCCGTTGGTCCAAGATGGACAGCAGCGAACGCGCCGAAATCATGGAAGATCTACCAACCAGAAAGCCGCGCCTCAGCAAACGTCGTGGCGGGCGTGCAGCGCGCATAAACGGTTCCTGAAGTCAGCCAGCCTGCTTTGGGGACGTATCCCTGTGGTCATTGGATTCGTCGCGGACCGACCAGTTTGTGTCTTGTCCGCGCAGCTCTGACTCGAACAGTGCCGCGATTTCGGATCTGCTTGTTTTTGCAGTCCCGTATTTTTTCGCTGCACGTTGGACATGCTTCGTGCTGGTCTTGTCCGCCTTGAAAACTGTCGTCTTGCGTGCCGCAAATCTTTCCATCAATAACCTAAGTGTCATCGCAAACTTCCCGCTTCCAATAACTGTGCCGCCGCGGGCCGAGTTCGAGCTCCTTAAAGGGGCCAGCTCATGAACGCATCTGTTCAACGTGAGTGGAGGCCCGCAGCGACAGGGCGTAGGTAAGGGCATTTCCGGTCAAATTTAGGGGGAAAACACACGGTTTTTGGTCCGTGTTGACCTTAAGGTCAGAAATTCCACGGAAAAACCCACCAGTTCCCTTACGTCACAATTCTGGACCGGTACGGCATCAAGACCGGTTTCAAGACATGTGGTGCGTGTCGTTCCGCGAAAAAAGCCAATCAGATTTGGTCAATTCGCGCTCAAAGGTGCTTTGTTCTGACCAGAGAACAAAGCACGCAAGCCGCCTGTTGGCTGCAATATCACAGGATGCAGGTTGAGGCGCAGAGCAGGGCCTTATCCCGCGGCCAGCCAGGTTTTAGCGTTTTCGATTTCCTCGGACGGAAAGAACTGAGTCCGTGTGCCCAATACATGACTGGCGACACGTTGTGCCATGTGCTGCCAGCTTTTGTCCCCGACGATGGCCGCGCGATCCAGTTGTCCGATGTGGCGACTGGCCAGACGAAAATGCGCTGCAAGAGCGGACAACCCCTGCCAGCCGTCAAATTCCCGCAGGTCGATCAGCAACCGAAACCCGGAGCGGTCATGCAACAAAGCGTCCAGGTCGCGCTCGGCCTGCTTGTACTCCTCGGGGTCCAGTTTTCCCAAAAGGCTGATCTGCACACATGGGCCCTCAAGATCGGTCACGTGAATGGATCCCAGCGACTCGCGCATCCAGCGCCGGGCGGCTTCAAGCTCGGCCAGTTCAAAGACCTGAACGGGGCATGGCAGGATCGGGGCGGCCAATCGGATGCTGGTTTGCACCCAGCCCTGATCGGCAACAACCGCGATCCGGTCAAACCCCCGCCAGTGGCTGAGCCCCAGCTTGGTGTCGGACCAGGCCGCGCCCAAATCATACCCCTTGAACTCTGGCTGCACGATGGTCAAAAGCCGAACGGAATCGTGTTCTGTCAGCGCTGCTTCGATTGCAGGAACCAGGACATCGGCATAGTCGGCGCTGGTGACTTGCCCCGACAACTCCACTTCTATCAATGCACCATCAGAATTCGTATGGACCGTAATCATCGGTCAAAACCTCCAAAGCCAAACAATGACAGGAGGTTACGTGGATTCGATCCATTCCGCCACACCCCCGGAGCATTCCGGGCGGAAATAGGCGATCATCCGTCCATCCGGCCCTGCGCTTGCCGTTTCCGCCCAAGGGGCAACCCCGTGCAGGCAGTGGCGGTGCAGCACGTAAGCCTCGCCCGGCTTGGCCGGCAGTTCGATTCGCGGGCAGGTTTCGAAAACCTCGCGACGGGCGGATTGGTAGATATCCGTAACATCGACTTCATGCCGACGCTCTTGTGGCGTCCCCGCAAGGGCGTGCCTGAACGCCGCGCCCAGGATATGATGGCTGCCTTCCCACAACACCATGGGCGACGCATCCGGGCTGGCCTCGGTCAGCGGTATGCCCAAAATCCAGGCGTGCGGTTCATCCACCCGGCGGCGACGATCCGGCCCCATCGGGCGCAAACCGTCCACATGGGCCGCGTCCCGATTTCTGCGATACCGCGCGGCGGCTTCGTTTTCCCCGCGACGCGGGCGTGGATATCCCGGATGCGTAACCGAGACTTGGCCTTTGTGAAGCGGCAACTGCCCGTAACGCCCTGCAATGAATGACATGGCGGTTCCGGCCAAAGGCCCCGATTGGCCAACCCTGCCCTGAGCGTCATTGGGCAACGCGTCAACACCGATGAACCACGTTCCGTCACAATCCAGCCAGTCAGCATGGGCCGGGTCCGTCACCGCGGCCCGTGCGGCAGGCAGCGCATGTCCCACCCAGGCCGCAAGCACTGGATCATACGGGAATTTCACCCAGCCCCTGACGTCAAAATCCTTCACAAACCCACCGCCTTGCGCAGCATATTGAGCGCCACCAGCGTAAGGAACACGGCGAAAACGCGCTTCAAAGGTTTCGGATCCATCGCATGGGCCAGCTTCACCCCCCAGGGCGCGGTGATCATCGTCATTGCCACGACGATACAGAAGGCCACCAGATTGACCGCCCCGATGGTCAGCGGAGGCCGGTGTTCCGGTGCGATATCCAGAAACAAAAAACCGATGACCGAGGGCACGGCGATGATCACACCAAACCCGGCGGCGGTTGCGACGGCACGGTGGATCGGCGTGTTGTAGAGGCTCATCAGCGGCACACCAAAACTACCGCCGCCGATTCCCATCAGAACCGAAAGAAACCCGACCGCGGGGGACAGGATGGCCCGCTTTACCCCACCGGGCATAACATCACCCAGCCGCCATTCCGAACGACCCAGCCCCAGATAGGCCCCGATCACCATTCCCAATATGCCGAACAGCACCTGCAAGGCTTCGGTCCGCAGGGCCGAGGCAACCAGAACTCCGATGATCGCACCGACGACGATCCCCGGCCCCCAGCCGCGCAGGATATCCCAATCCACCGCACCCTTTTTGTTGTGCGCAAGAACGGATCGGACCGATGTCACGATGATCGTGGCCAGCGACGTGGCCAGACACAGTTGCATCAACTGCGGACCGCCATAGCCAAGAGTTTGAAACGCATAGAAAAAGGCGGGCACCAAGACGATTCCACCGCCGACCCCCAGCAATCCGGCAAGCACGCCGGCCAGCGCTCCGATTGCAAGCAAAAGGCCCAGCATCTGGGCCAGCAACATCGTCTCGGGCATCGTTCCCCCTGCCGCTTAAATTTCTGCCATGGGCGCCACATGATCCAGCGCCCGCAGCATCACCTCGGGTCCGGCCCCATCCTGCACAGCCCCTTCAGACAAGGCGCGCCGCCATGCGCGGGCTCCGGGACGACCTGCGAAAAGGCCCAACATATGACGCGTGATCTGGTGCAGGCGCCCGCCATTGGCAAGGTGCCGTTCCACATAAGGCACCATATGTTGAACGATCGCGAACGGATCACGCGTCGATCCGGTACCAAAGATGCGTCGGTCAGCATCCGACAGGACATCGCCCGGCTGATGGTACGCGGCCCGGCCGATCATCACCCCATCCAGACCGGCTTCCAGATGTGCGGCTGCCTCGTCCAGCGTGTTGATGCCGCCATTGATCGATATGTGAAGATCCGAAAACTCATCCTTCATCCGATGCACAAGGTCATAGTCCAAAGGTGGGATATCCCGGTTTTCCTTGGGGCTCAGCCCTTGCAGCCACGCCTTGCGGGCATGGATTGTCACCCTTTGGCAACCTGCCGCGCTGATGTGCCCCAGAAACGCGGGCAACACATCTTCGGGCTCCTGGTCATCGACTCCGATGCGGCACTTAACGGTGACATCCACATTCACCGCTTCGCGCATGGCAGTCACGCAGTCGGCAACGCGGGCCGGGTCTTTCATCAAGACCGCGCCGAAAGTGCCGGATTGCACCCGATCCGACGGGCAGCCGCAGTTCAGATTGATTTCATCATACCCGGCCTCAGCCCCCAGTCTCGCGGCCTGCGCCAGTTCTTCCGGGTCAGAGCCGCCGAGTTGCAAAGCAATCGGGTGTTCCTGGGGAGAGTAGTCCAACAGATGCAACGCGCCGCCCCGCACGAGCGCCGGCGCCGTCACCATCTCGGTATACAGCAACGTTTCCGCGCTGAGCAGCCGATGGAAATAGCGGCAGTGGCGGTCTGTCCAGTCCATCATGGGTGCCACGCTTAAACGCGCAGACTGTGTTGCCTTGCCTGTCACAGCAACGCCTCCGTCTTGCTATGCTTCGAAATCCGATGGACTGTCAGCGGCCTTGCCCATCCGAATCAAGTCGAAAAGCCCTAACACATTCCTCTGACGACGTCCCGACGGCGACCATCAGAATTCAACTGCTTCCGATCAGACGCCATATCGACTCATCACCATCTGGACACTGCCTTCGATCGTTTCCGTCATCTCGGCTTCGCTGAGCACCCCACCCGTAAACAGCAGCGGCCAGAAGGCGCGCGCCTTGATCAGGCCAATGAATTCGCGCCCGGCCCGTTCCGGATCATCGATCCGAAGCTGCCCATCCTCGGCCGCATCTTTGAGCATGGCAATGAACGTCGCCGTCTTGTCCAGCTTGCCCTGCGCTTCCGCCGCAAGCGTCGGGTTGCGCAAGGTTTCGCTGATCACCATCCGGGCCATTGCGATAACATCAGGCCGCATCAGAATGCGCCCTTCGGCCCAGGCCAGTTCAGTCAGTTGCGAACGAATATCGCGACCTTTTTCATACCGGATTTCCAGCACTTCAGCAAAGCGGCTGGACAATTCGACCACGATGGAGCGGAACAGGTTTTCTTTACTTTCAAAGTACTTGTACAACGTACGCTTGGACACTTCGGCCCTTGCTGAAATGCGATCCATACTGGCCGCGGCAAAGCCCTTTTCCTGGAACTCGGCCACGGCAGCTTCGATGATCTGTGCGCGTTTGGACGCATTCTGTGCGCTGCATTCGTTCATGTCAGAGCTATAGACCTATTGACGTGCCCCGGTCAAACACTAGGTAAACGCAGGAGTTTACAAGGGCGAAATTATATGCCATGAGTAAACCCGCGAGTTTACCAATTGCGGAAACCAGCACCAACAGGAGACCCCCTCATCATGGCTCTTAAATTGAACCTGAACGGCGCGACCCACGAGGTTGATGCCGAACCCGGAACGCCTCTTCTCTGGGTGATCCGAGACGAACTGAAACTGACCGGCACGAAATTCGGCTGCGGCGTGGCATCCTGCGGGGCCTGCACCGTGCACGTGAATGGCGAGCCCGTCCGTTCCTGTCAGACATTCATTGAAGACGTCGAAGACGCCGAAGTCACGACCATCGAAGCTGTCGGTGACGACAAGATCGGTGCCGCGGTACAACAGGCCTGGGTCGAACTGGATGTCGTCCAGTGCGGCTATTGCCAGTCGGGCCAGGTGATGTCGGCAGTCGGGCTGTTGTCCGAGAACCCGAAACCGTCGGTCCAGGAGATTGACGAGTACATGTCCGGCAATGCCTGCCGCTGCGCCACCTATCAACGCATTCGCGCCGGCATCCAGCGCGCGTCTGAAATTCTGGAGGCCTGATCCATGACCATCAACACCTCTCGCCGTGGGTTTCTGAAAAGCGCCGCCGCTGCCGGTGCCGTCCTGCTGGTCGGCACCCGTCCGGACGGTGCGCTGGCCGCGGCCTCGTCCGAGACCGCCCAGTTCAATCCATTTGTGAAGATCGATGCCGATGGCACCGTGACCGCCATCGTCAAACATTTTGAAAAAGGTCAGGGCCCGGCGACCGGACTGCCGACGCTGATTGCCGAAGAAATCGGCCTGACCATGGACCAGATCGAATACGAGTTCGCCCCCTCGGATCCGAATGTCTACAACAACCTGCTGTTCGGCCCGTTCCAGGGCACCGGCGGTTCGACCGCGATGGCGAATTCGTGGCTGCAATACCGTCAGGCCGGTGCTGCCGCGCGCGAGATGCTGATCAACGCCGCCGCGCAAAGCTGGGGCGTGGATGCATCCGGCATCATCATCGAAGACGGCATCGTGAAGGCAGGCGACAAGTCGGCTCCGATCGCTGAGTTCGTGTCCGCTGCGTCGCAACTGGACGCTCCGGCAGAGCCACGCCTGAAGGACCCGTCCGAATTCCGTCTGATCGGAAATGAAACGGTGCGCCGCAAGGATACGGCGATCAAAAGCAACGGCCAGGCGATGTTTGCCATGGACGTTCACCTGCCCAACCAGATGATCGCCATGATCAAACGCCCCGAAGCGAAGGGCGGCATCGCGCTGGGCTTTGATGACAGCGCATCGAAAGAGGTCAAAGGCTATATCAGCGCCGCGGTTCTGCCCAATCAGGCAGGCGTCGCGGTGTACGCCGAGAACACATGGGCCGCGATTCAGGCGCGCGATGCGCTTGAGGTCGAATGGGACATGTCCGGCGCGGAAACCCGCAACTCGGACCAGATCAAGGCCGAGATCATGGCCGCGCTGGAGGCAGAGCCCACGTATAACGTCAACAAGGCGGATTTTGCCGCTGTGGCAGCCGCCATCGACGGCGCGGACAAGGTCGTCGAAAAAACGTTCTACTTCCCACTGCTGGCCCATGCCCCGATGGAACCGTTGAACTGCACCATCGAGCAGACCGCAGACGGAGACATCGTTCTGCATGACGGGGCACAAATGCCGACGGGACCTCATATGGCCTACCAGCAGATCTTTGGCCTGCCCGCCGAGAAGATCCATATCAAAACCATGCTGGCAGGCGGGTCTTTCGGGCGCCGCGCCACCCCGGATGCGGATTATCAGGTCGAGGCCGCCCTGGCCTTTGTCGTCACTGACCGCTCGCGCCCGGTGAAACTGGTCTGGACGCGCGAAGACGACATTCGCAGCGGGTATTACCGACCGGCCTTTGGCCACAAGGTCCGCGTGGGTCTGGACGCCGAAGGCAACATCGTCGGGTGGCAGCACCAGATTGCCGGCCAATCCGTGATCAAGGGCACCCCGTTCGAGGCTGTTCTGGTTCATGACGGCATCGACCACAGCTCGGTCGAAGGCGTTTCGGACAGCCCCTACAGCATCCCCGGCATGGCGGTGGGTCTGACCGACACGCCAAAGGCGACGACGGTTCTGTGGTGGCGCTCGGTCGGGCACACCCACACCGCCTATACGATGGAAACCATGATGGATCTGGTGGCCGAGGCCGCCGGTCGTGACCCGGTGGAGTTCCGTCTGGCCCATCTGTCCGACAGCAGCAACCCGGACCAGCAGCGCAAGGCAGCTGTTTTGAAGCTGGCGGCAGAAAAGGCGAACTGGGGCAATGCGCCAGAAGGCCGGTCGCAGGGGATTGCCGTTCACAAGTCCTTTGGGTCTTACGCGGCTGAAGTGGTCGAAATCTCGGGCGATCCGGAAAATGGCATCAGGATCGAAAAGGTCACCTGTGCCGTGGATTGCGGTATCGCCGTGAACCCCGATATCGTGCGCGCCCAGATGGAAGGCGGCATCGGTTATGGCATCGGCCATGTGATGCGTGACCAGATCACCCTGACAAGCGGGTCCGTGGATCAATACAACTTCCCGGATTACGAACCGCTGCGCATCGGGGATATTGCCGCAATCGACGTGCATATCGTGCCATCGGCCGAAGCGCCGACCGGCGTCGGAGAACCCGGCACGCCACCGTCGGCACCGGCTTTGGCCAATGCGATCAAGGCCCTGTCAGGTTTGCATGTGGCGCAATTGCCCATGGAAGAACATGGCGTAAGCTTCGCCTGAAAACAGCTCTCCGCGCCGGTCAATACCGGCGCGGGGCGTTCCTTGAAGCCCTAAGCCAAAATTTGATCAAATTTGGTGACAAAGCACATCCATTGAAGTAAATCACTGGGGAGTTTCACCGACGGAGCCCCCAATGGATCTGAGAGCCCTGCACAATTTTCGCGTTGCCGCATGTGACCTGAACGGTCAGATGCGAGGCAAACGCGTGCCCCCCGGCTATGCCGACAAACTGGGAAAAGGCGCCGTGCGAATGCCGTTTTCGGCACTGAACGTAGACCTGTGGGGCGCTGACATCGAAGGAAGCCCGCTGGTCTTTGAAACCGGCGACGCAGATGGGGTGCTGCGCCCGACCGAACGCGGCCCGGTCCCCGTGCCCTGGCTGGATACGGAAACAGCGCTGGTGCCGATGTGTCTGTATGATGATGACGGCGTACCCTTCCCGGGCGACCCGAGGCATGCCCTGTCCGCCATACTCGACCGCTATGCGCAATTCGGCTGGTCCGTTGTTGCCGCGACGGAGTTGGAGTTCACACTCGTTGACGCTTCTGGCGCGCAGCCGCAACCGCCGGTGAATCCGATCACAGGGCGGCGCCTTGCGAATGAGGCCGTTCTGTCGGTTGCCGAAATGGACGCGTTCGAGGCGTTCTTCACCGACCTGTACGATGGCTGCGCCGCAATGGGCATCCCCGCGCAGACGGCCATTTCCGAAAGCGGCATCGGCCAGTTCGAAATCAACCTGAACCATCAGGACGCCATGCGCTGTGCCGATGATACGTGGCTTTTCAAGGCATTGACGCGTGGATTGGCGCGCAGGCACGGATTTGCGGCCACCTTCATGTCCAAGCCTTATGCCGATGACGCGGGCAACGGAATGCATGTGCATTTCTCGGTGTTGGACCAGAACGGACACAATGTGTTCGACAACAACGGGCCGGAAGGCACCGAGATATTGCGGTCTGCCGTAGCGGGCTGTGTCGCGGCCATGCCGGGCAGTACGCTGATATTTGCACCTCACGGCAACTCCTACACACGGCTCATACCGGGTGCACATGCGCCCACGGGCGCCTGCTGGGCCTATGAAAACCGAACCGCTGCCATTCGCATCCCGGGCGGAGCCCCGGCCGCACGGCGCATCGAACACCGCGTCGCCGGCGGGGACATAAACCCGTATCTGATGTTGACCGCGGTTCTGGGCGCGGCACTTGTCGGCATCGAGGACGGCTTGACCCCACCTGCCCCGATCACGGGGAACGCCTATGACATCGCGGACCTGCCTCAACTGATGCCGGATTGGTCGAGCGCGATTGACAGGTTCGCCACGGATCCCCTGGTGGCCCGGCTGTTCCCCGCTGACCTGATCCGCTATCTGACCATGACCAAGCGACAAGAGATCACCCGATTTGCGAACATCCCGCCCGAGGATCACTGGCTGTGCTATCTCGAGACGGTTTGACCCCCTTGCCGCGTCAACCAGTCTCGGTTAGGATTAATTTGATCAAATTTGGTGACACATGAAAATCGGTATTCTACAAACCGGCCACACCCCCGAAGTGCTACAGGAAGAATTCGGGGATTATGACGAACTTTTCCCCGCGTTGCTGCGTGACAACGGGTTCGAGTTCGTGACCTTCGCCGTCGTGGACGGCACTTTCCCCGATGGTGCGGATGATGCGGATGGATGGATCATTACCGGATCGCGCCACGGGGTTTACGAGGACCTTCCCTGGATCGCCCCGCTGGAAGCGTTGGTGCGCGAGATCCGGGAAAGTGGAAAACCCCTGATCGGCGTTTGCTTTGGCCACCAGATCATTGCTCAGGCACTGGGTGGCAAGGTCGAGAAATTCTCGAAAGGATGGGCCGTAGGTCGTACGGAATACGAATATGACGGCAGCAGATTATGGCTGAATGCCTGGCACCAGGATCAGGTTGTCGAATTGCCGAAAGAAGCGCGGGTTCTGGGCCGGAATGCCTTCTGCGAAAACGCGATGCTGGCTTATGGGGATACAATCTGGACGGTTCAGGCCCACCCGGAATTCACCAACGGATTCGTCGCAGGCCTGATGCGGACACGGGGCAAGGGCGTGGTACCCGAAGACCTGATGCGCGAAGCCGCAAATCGCGAGACGGCCCCGGACGACAACGCCAAAATCGCGCGCCACATGGCCGAGTTTCTAAAGAAAGAGAGAGCCTGATGGCTGATTGGACCGATAAACTTCCGGAAGCCGCAAAGGCATATTTCCACGGGCAACGACTGGACGAAGTTGAATGCATCATTTCGGACCTGCCGGGCATTGCGCGCGGCAAGGCGGTGCCTGCAACAAAATTCGCAAAGCAATCCTATTTCCACCTGCCCGACAGCATCTTCTACCAGACCATCACAGGGGGCTGGGGCGAAGCGGCCGGCGATGACGGGTTCATCGAAAAGGATATGATCCTGAAGCCCGATTTCTCGACCACTTCCGCTGCGCCGTGGACGGGGGATTGGACATTGCAGGTGATCCACGACGCCTACGACCGGGATGACAATCCGATCCCCTACAGCCCGCGCAACGTGCTCAAGCGTGTTGTGCAGCTTTATCATGACAAGGGATGGAAGCCGGTTGTTGCACCAGAGATGGAGTTCTTTCTGGTTGCCCCCAACGTGGACCCGGCGCAGGGCATCAAACCCATGATGGGGCGTTCCGGCCGTCCGGCCGCGGCGCGGCAGGCCTATTCCATGACGGCCGTGGACGAGTTTGGCCCGGTGATCGACGACATCTATGATTTCGCCGAGCATCAGGGGTTCGAGATCGACGGCATCACGCAGGAAGGCGGCGCCGGGCAGTTGGAAATCAACCTGCGTCACGGCAATCCGGTGAAACTGGCCGATGAAGTCTTCTATTTCAAACGCCTGATCCGCGAGGCCGCGCTGCGCCACAATTGTTTTGCCACCTTCATGGCCAAACCGATCGAGGAAGAGCCGGGCTCGGCCATGCATATCCATCACTCGATCATCGATATGGAAACCGGTCAGAACATCTTTTCTGGTCCTCAAGGGGGTGAGACGGACGCGTTTTACCACTTCATCGCCGGTCTGCAGAACCACCTGCCCGCTGGTCTGGCGGTCATGGCACCTTATGTGAATTCCTACCGGCGCTATGTGAAGGATCACGCGGCACCGATTAATCTTGAATGGGCCCGTGACAACCGCACCACCGGTATTCGCGTGCCCCTGTCCGGCCCGGAATCGCGGCGCGTCGAGAACCGCATCGCCGGGATGGACTGCAACCCGTATCTGGGCATCGCGCTGTCGCTTGCCTGCGGCTATCTTGGCCTGGTCGAGCAGGAACGCCCACGTCGTCAGTTCTATGGCGACGCTTATGAAGGCGAGGGCGATATCCCGCAGGTCATGGGCGAAGCGCTGGACCTGTTCGACGAGGCCACTGCCCTGCACGAAGTTCTGGGCCCCGAATTCGCCCGCGTTTACGGCATCGTCAAACGGGCCGAGTACGAGGAGTTCCTACAGGTCATCTCTCCGTGGGAACGTGAACATCTGCTGATCAACGTCTGAGACCTTCCGTGAACCTGCTCTATTCCAATGACCGCAAGGGCCAGTACCCTGACAGCTGGTATGCCGCGACGGCACATCCGATGGATCGCTTTCCCGCGTTGTCAGAAGACACCAAGGCGGATGTATGCGTTGTCGGTGGCGGTTATACGGGGCTGTCCGCGGCCCTTCATCTGGCCGAAGCCGGATTCGACGTCGTGCTGCTTGAAGCGCACCGCGTCGGCTTTGGCGCGTCGGGCCGAAACGGCGGCCAGTTGGGCAGCGCGCAGCGGATGGACCAGGAAGACCTCGAGCGTCTTGTAGGCGACGCTGACGCCGCCAAGCTGTGGGAGTTGGCCGAAGACGCCAAGGATCTGGTCAAATCCCTGATTGCAAAACACAAGATCGCCTGTGACTTGAAACCCGGTGTCGCCGTTCTGGGCCTGAGCAAATCCGAACAAAAAGAACTGCATGACCATGCCGGCCATCTTTCCGAGCGGTACGGATACGACCAGATCGAGCTGTTGGACGAAAACGCGGGTCATTCGCTGTGCCCGTCGCCCGCCTATCACGGGGGGTATCTGGATATGGGTGCGGCGCATCTGCACCCTTTGAACTTTGCGTTGGGATTGGCGCAAGCTGCGGCCAAAGCGGGCGTTCGCATCCATGAAAGCACCGAAGTGACCGGGATCGACGAGGGCCAGACGGCAGTGATCCGAACTGCACACGGCAACGTTCGGGCCGAGCACGTCATTCTGGCCTGCAACGGGTATCTGGGCGACCTCAATCGTTCCGTCGCCGCCAGGGTCATGCCCATCAACAATTTCATTGCGGCCACCGAACCCCTTGGAGAGGACGCCGCCCGGGTTTTGACCCGGGATGTGGCGGTTGCGGATACGAAATTCGTGGTGAACTATTTTCGCCTCAGCGCCGATGGCCGCCTCTTGTTCGGAGGCGGCGAAAGCTATGGCTATCGCTTTCCATCAGATGTCGCCGCCAAGGTCCGCAAACCGATGACCGAGATTTTCCCGCATTTGCGGGATGTGAAGATCGACTATGCCTGGGGCGGAACGCTGGCCATCACCATGCGGCGGATGCCGTATCTGGCCCGTGTCGCACCCAATATTCTTTCGGCTTCGGGATATTCCGGTCACGGTGTCGGCACAGCGACCCATGCCGGACACCTCATGGCGATGGCGATTCAGGGTCAGGCCGAAGGGTTTGACACGATGGCACGGGTGCCCGCGCTGTCTTTCCCCGGCGGCCCCGCCCTGCGCAGCCCGCTTCTGGTGCTGGCCATGACATGGTTCGCACTGCGCGACCGGCTTGGGGTCTGATCCACGTAAATTGCGACAGATTGGTGAATTTTCGCCTGCCCGGCGATTGGGGGCTTGGATTGCCTTTCGATTATCTTTATCTTTCCCAAAGATAGAATTCGGGAATTCCAAATATGACGCTGCCCCCCAACGTTCACGACGCCGAACCCATCCCTGCCGCCGCCAAGGACGCGATCGAGGCCCTGATGCAGTCAGGTGACCTGTTCCGCTATACCGCACCGCAGGATGCCCCGGTGGCCCTGCTGGAAGCCGAGTTCGCGGAACTGTTGGGCACGAAATACGCCTTGGCGGTGTCGTCCTGCTCGGCCGCGCTGTTTCTGTCGCTCAAAGCACTGGGCCTTCCCCGCGATGCGCGTGTTCTGATCCCCGGCTTCACCTTCGCGGCCGTGCCGTCGTCGGTCGTCCACGCCGACTGCATTCCGGTTCTGTGCGAAGTGGGTGAAAACTATCGCATCGACATGGCCGATTTCGAGGCCAAGCTGGACAACGTTCAGGCAGTCATCATCAGCCACATGCGTGGGCATACATCCGACATGGATGCGATCATGGCCTTGTGCGACACACGAAACATTCCGGTGATCGAGGATGCCGCGCATTCGCTGGGCACCACATGGCATGGCCGCAATATCGGTACGATCGGAAAGGTCGGATGTTTCTCGTTCCAATCCTACAAGATGATCAATGCCGGCGAAGGTGGCATCCTGATCACGAATGATGCAGATCTTGTCGCGCGGGCCGTCATCATGTCAGGCGCGTATGAGCACAATTGGAAGAAGCACAAAGGTCCTCAGGGTGACAACTCACCCGAACTGCAAGAGGCCTTCGCCCGCTGGCAAAACAAGCTGCCGCTGTACAATCTTCGCCTGAGCAACCTCAGCGCGGCGGTGATCCGTCCGCAACTTCCGGAACTGGCGCGCCGCGTCCGCGATGGCCTGGCGAACCACGATTACGTGGCCGGTCGCCTGAACACCTCGTCTCATATCGAGGTTCCCGCCCCCCTGCCCCCCGAGCAGCGTGCGCCGGATTCGATCCAGTTCAATCTTGTCGGAATGCAGGAACATGAGATCCGCGCCTTTGCCGCAGCGTCCGAGGCACGCGGCGTCAAGGTTCAGGTTTTTGGTCTGAGCGAAGACAACGCCCGCGCCTTCTGGAACTGGCAATTCCTTCCGGAAACTTTCGACCTGCCCAAGACGCGCGACATGCTGATGAAGGCCTGTGACGTGCGCCTGCCCGTCCGCCTGACCCGCGAAGAGCTGGACGTGATTGCAGACATCCTGCTGGCATCGGTTGGCGAAGTGACCGGCCCGATGCCGGTTTATGGCACTTAAAGCAATGGCATTTTGAACAAGAAAGGCCCGCACAATGCGGGCCTGTTTCTTTGTTCGGAACGGATCAGTTCAGCTTGGACAGTTTTTGCTGCAACTCGGCCAGCTGTTTCTTGATGTCGTCCAGATCCTCTTTCGGTTCGGACTTTTCCTCTTCCTTTTCCGGGCTGGACCATCCGCTGGACAGCCCACTGGTCATCGCCTTCAGGAAAGCCTGTTGCTGCGCCTGCAACGCGTCAAAACCCGGCATCTGAGACATCGGATTCATCGCGCTCATGTTTTCCATCATCTTGTTTTGGCTTTCGCGCAGCATCTCGAACGAGCTTTGCAGAAACTGGGGCATCATCCCCCCGCCCGGCAGCATGTAACTGCGCACCAGATCATTCAGTACATTCACCGGCAGCACGTTTTCACCCCGGCTTTCATGTTCGGCAATGATTTGCAGAAGATACTGGCGTGTCAGGTCATCGCCTGTTTTCAGATCAATGATCTGCACTTCGCGCCCGTCGCGGATGAAGCCCGCGATATCTTCGAGCGTCACGTAATCGCTGGTCTCGGTATTATACAGCCGACGGCTGGCATAGCGCTTGATAAGCAGCGGTTTTTCTTGGTCCGACACCGGGTTCCCTCCCCAAGGATGATGCGTTGCAGCACAGGTTATGCGAGTGCAGCACAAAAAGAAAGGGCAGGTCAATGGACCTGCCCAACGCGATTGCACCTAATGGGAGGGTTGGGTGCGCTTCGCGGACGTTTCTTACTTTGCAGTTGCAGCTTTCTTGGCTGCGGTGGTGACCTCGTTGGTCGCCTTTTTGACGGCAGCGGTTGCTTCTTCCGCAGCGTCTTTGCCGGCAGCCATCAGCAGCTCGACGGTTTCGGTCTGAACTTTTTTCGCGATTTCAGCGAAAGCGGCCAGGTTTTCAGCTGCAACTTCAGCCGACGCGCTTGCGAAGTCGGTTGCGGCTTTTGCGTAGTCAGCAGGCTCTGCCTTGGCTTTCGACATCTCGCTCAGCTTGGCCAGGGTGTCCTTGGTCCATTTGTTCGAGATCTCGGCCGATTTCTCAGCAGCGTCCAGGGCAACGCCCGACAGCTTCTCGTTCAGCGAAGCGGTCGATTTGAATGCGCCTTCCATTGCGGTGGTGTCCACCGGAAATGCACCCATCATGTCTTTCATGATCGCGGTAAAGTCTTGGGTCTTTGCCATTGTCCTAATCCTTTTAGCCGGTCCGGGCCCACCCCGGGTTTCATCAGCTTGAGGACAATATGATTGCTGCACCGCAGCATTGCAAGTTTTTTCTTGCTGCGACGCAGAATTTTTAAGTTTCAAAATGAAATCAGGCGTTTGGTTTCGCCACAACATAAGTCCCGGGTGCGGATGCAAGGCTCGGGTGCTTCGAATCACCCGGCTCACGGGCCGGAACCTGCTTGCCGGACCGCTTCTTCAACCACGCGTCCCACATGGGCCACCAGGACCCCTCGTGAAAATCAGCTTCTTTCAGCCAGGTGCTGGCGTCCGACTTCATATCCGGGTTGGTGTAGTGGCCATATTTCTTCTTGCTGGGCGGGTTCACGATACCCGCAATATGACCCGATTCTGAAACCACGAAGGTTTTGGACCGCGAGCCCATTTTCTGCACGCCGCGGTAACAGTCTTTCCATGCCGCGATGTGATCGGTTTCGCAGGTTATGGCCATCAGCGGCACATCCACATCTTCGAGTTTCAGCTTGTGCCCCATCAACTCGAAACCGTCGGTCGCGAACTCGTTGCGCTGGCAGAGGCCTCGCAGATATTCCACGGCCATTTTTGCAGGCAGGTTTGCACCATCGCCGTTCCAGTAAAGCAGATCAAAGGCCGGAGGCACTTCCCCCATCATGTAGCTGCGAATGGCCGGACCATAAACCAGGTCGCGTGATCGCAGGAACGACATGGTGCGCGCCATGATCCAAGACCGCAGAACGCCCTCCTTTTTTACTTCCTCTTCGATTCCGTCGATGAAGTCGTTTTGCAGGAATGGCGTAAACTCACCCTGATCGGAAAAATCCGTCAGGGCCGTGAACAGCGTTGCGGATTTGACCGATTTGTCGCCACGCTGTTTCAGCAAGGACAAGGTCAGGCTCAGCGTCGTGCCCGCGATGCAATAACCCACTGCGTTGACCTGTTTGACCTTGCAGATCTTCTTGGCCGTTTCGATTGCGGTCAGGAAACCGTCCTGAATATAGTCTTCCATGCCGGTTTCGGCATAGCTTTCATCCGGGTTCACCCAGCTTACGACAAACAGGGTATAGCCCTGTTCGGTGATCCATTTGATCATGCTGTTCTGGGCTTTCAGATCCAGAATATAGAACTTGTTGATCCAGGGCGGGAACAGAACGATGGGCGTCTCATAAACCGTTTCAGTCACCGGCTTGTACTGAATCAGCTCCATCATCCGGTTGCGATATATGACCTCGCCCGGCGTTGTCGCCAGGTTTCCACCAACCTCGAACGCGCTTTCATCCGCCAGTTTGACGACCAACTCGCCATCATTGGCTTCGAGGTCTGAAACAAGGTTCTCCAACCCTTTTATCAGCGACTGACCTTCGGTCTCGACCGCTTTTTGCAGGGCATCTGGGTTGGTCGCCAGAAAATTCGTGGGCGCCATCATGTCGATGATCTGCTGCGAGAAATACTGTAGGCGTCGTTTGTCCTTGGCATCCAGATCATCGACCGACGAGACAGCCTGCGCAATCGCTTCCGCGTTCGTCAGGTATTGCTGCCGGATCAGTCGGAAATAAGGGTTTGTCTCCCAAAGGGGATTGGAGAACCGCTTGTCACCGGGCTTGGTTTCCTCGGTTTCCACATCACCCGTAGTCAGCGCTTTCTGCGCTTCGGCAAAGTTGAGAACCGACTTGCCCCAGAATTCTATCTGTTGCTCCAACAGTTTGGCGGGATTTTGCCATGCATCGGCCCAATACGCTGTTGCTGCTCGTGCGAAAAGCTCTTGATTCGGGCCGTCCAGCGCTGGGGTGTGCGACTTTTTTGACGCCATAATTTCAATCAGGCGCTTCGAGAGCTGCTCGACCTTTTCCATATTTTCTTTAATGCGTTCAATATGTTCTTCGGACACGTCCGGCATTTGGTCTTCACTTGTTGTCATTTTAACAATTCCACCCTAACCTCGCTGCCATGCAGAATAACGTCGTGGGTGCTGGGGGGCAAAGCGACGAATGGTCCGAACTCTCAGGATGACACTCAGGAGGCCCCATTTATGCGCTATATGATGACCTACGACCTTATGGAGTCCATGCGTAACACCAACCAGTGGCTTGGTGCAACCGCAAGCGCGATGGCGTCCTACCCGCTGTTTTCCATGACACCCAACCCGGCGTTCAGTTGGATGGCTGCCTGGGGCGAAGTCACCGAACGAACCTTCCAGCGAATGATCGTCAAACCTGACTGGGGCATTCGTACCTTCACCTGCGAGGATGGAAAGGACCATCTGGTCGAGATCACGACCGTTCTGGAACGCCCCTTCGGCGATCTGGTTCACTTCCGTGTCAACGGCCGGGAAGAACAACCGCGCAAGGTCCTGCTGGTTGCGCCCATGTCCGGCCACTACGCCACGCTGCTGCGCTCGACCGTCAAAAGCCTGCTGGTTAATTGCGAAGTTTACATCACCGATTGGCATAATGCGCGCGATATTCCTGTGTCTGCCGGCAAGTTCGATGTCGAAGACTACACGCTCTACCTTGTAGATTTCATGAAGGAACTGGGGCCGGACACGCATGTCGTGGCGGTTTGTCAACCCGCCCCGCTGACACTGGCGGCCACCGCTTATCTGGCCGAGGTCGAGCCCAAGGCTCAACCCAGCACTCTGACACTGATTGGCGGGCCAGTGGACCCGGACGCGACCCCGACCGACGTCACCGACTTTGGACGCCGTGTGACGATGGGTCAGCTGGAAGAAACCATGATTCAACGAGTCGGGTTCAAGTACAAAGGTGTCGGGCGTATGGTTTACCCCGGCCTGCTGCAACTGGCGTCGTTCATGTCGATGAACGCCGATCGCCACTCCAAAGCGTTTTCCGATCAGATTCAGCGTGTTATCCGCAACGAAGCCTCGGACCTGGATGCCCATAACCGTTTCTATGACGAATATCTTGCGGTGATGGACATGACGGCCGAGTTCTATCTGTCGACGGTCGAACGCGTGTTCAAAAACCGCGAGATCGCACGCAACGAATTTGTTGTCGCCGGCCACAAGGTGGATATCGGCAAGATCACCGATGTTGCCGTGAAATCGGTCGAAGGTGCGAATGACGATATCTCGGCGCCCGGTCAATGTATTGCTGCCCTGGACCTGTGCACCGGCTTGCCAGACAGCAAAAAGGCCAGCCACGTAGAACCCGGAGCGGGCCACTATGGCATTTTCGCGGGCCGCAGCTGGCGCGACAACATTCGCCCGCTTGTGATTGATTTCATGAATGAAAACAGCCGCAAGAAACCTCGCCGCGCAGCGAACACCAACAAGGTCGCCTGATGAACATGGGCGGGCCGGCACATGGTGGCCTCGCCTTTTCGTGCAGTTGCGGCCAGTTGAAGGGTCAAATCTCGGACCGGGGCGTTCGGCTTGGAACCCATGTCGAGTGTTTTTGTCATGACTGCCGCGCGGCGCAGCTGTATTTCGGGCAGCCCGACCCGGCCCCAGGCCCGGTCGACATCTTCCAGATGGCACCGGATGAAATCGAAATCACCGCCGGAGGCCAATTCCTTTCCGCCATGAAGCTCAGCCCAAATGGTATGCTGCGATGGTATGCCAGCTGCTGCAACGCCCCGCTGGCGACGACGCCACAGACTGCACGTTTGCCCTTTGCAGGGTTTATCGTCGGCAGGATGACCGGTGATGTTTCCGCATTGGGGCCGGTCACGACCCGTGGGTTTGTCCCTCGACCCGATGGAAAACAAAAACACGAAAAGGTCAGGTTTGCGGCTTTTGGCCTTTTGCGCCGCGCCCTGCTATCGCGCCTGTCAGGACGGTGGAAGAAAACGCCGTTTTTCGACCCCGAGACCGGCGATCCTGCGGTCGTACCGAATGTCATTTCGAAAGACGAACGCGCGGCGCTTTGCCCCTAGACAAACCTTTGCGGGATATTCAGCCAGGTTTCCAAGGCTTTGTTCACGGCATCGGGCGCTTCAAGCGGCAGCAGATGTCCGGCATTTTCGACGATTTCAAACGCGGCCTCCGGTATCAGGTCAGACATGAAAGAATGCCGTCTGACCGGGGTCAGCGTGTCATGGGCACCGCACATGATCAAAGTGGGGACTTTGATGCGGCGCAACGATCCCTGTTGGTCGGGTCGGCGCTGCAAGGCACGCATTTGGCGCACAAATGTCTCGGCGCCCAGATCATTCGCCATTGCCAAAAGATCATTCAGAATGGGGATTCGCCTGGGCCCCGGCGCCAAAGTATCGGTGCCGACCAGTTGGCGCATGACCTCTTCCAACCGCCCACCCAGGGCCCCGATGATCAGATCCTCGCGACTGGCCGCGATCTGAGGTGTGTCCGCCTGTGCATCCGTCGACATCAGGCACAGGCGCGTCACCCGTTCCGGTGCCCGCCGGATCAGTTCCAGCCCCACAACACCACCCATGCTTAGGCCCGCCAATGCAAACCGATGTGGAAGCTGATCCAACAGCCCCGAGGCGATCTCTTCAATTCGCTCGCCTCCGGAAACAGGTGCAACAGTGACGGGCCGTGACCGTGACAACACCTCGATCTGAGGTCGAAACAGCCGGGCATCACACATCAACCCAGGCAACAACACCAGCGGTTCGTTCACGCGGGGGCTCCATCTGCTCGGTTTTCCGAGTCCTTCCAGTTGTTGTCAGGATGAGAGTTTTGCCGCAGCCGGGCAAGGAAAACTTCACGGGTAGGCGATGGCGCGAAATGCCGGAAAATCGGCGTAACGGGCTTGCCGCGTCGCAAGGTCTTCACCGGGTTCAGCGCCGGGCCTCAACAGACACCCACGCGGAGCAATATAGCTGTCGATCCGGCGATGCGGCCTGGGCCGCCACACAAGATTGAACGCACAGAGCTTGGGGAAGAACCAGATTTCGGAATACTCCAGATGATCGTGCATCCACCACGCCAGATCTCGCCAGTCCCTGCCCTGCGCATATTGATCCGCGAACCACGGGATAACGATAGATGCCCCGGCAATCCGCGCATCCCCTTCCCCGCGATCCCAGATATGGCATTCCAGCGGGTGATCGTTTCGGGCGCAGTTCAGCTTGTTTTCATTGCCAAACCGGTTCAAGGACGATGAACGATAACCCGACCTGACCGCGACCCGGCCAAATGTCTCTTCCAATGGGTCAAGAAGGGTTTCGCAAAACGCGCGGCCTGTTTCGATCGCCAGATCCGGGTTGTCCGGAATATTCTGCTTTTGGTGGAAGTTGCCGATTTCCGAATACAGAAAATCGCGCATGAAGAAGTGCCGGGACAAGCGGACACGACCCAGGGTCTCAAGGCTCCACATGCTGCCCGGCTTACGCATCTTGCATCCTTTTTTCCGATCAGGGTTTATTCCACCCCCAAGCCCTTCAGCCACTCCAGAATACCAGCAACTGCTGCATCGGTTTGACCCGGCGACATCAACCGCCCCGCGATAACATGTGAAGACGGATCGTCACCCGGCCCCATCGTCACCAGCTTGACCGTTGCCGGAGCGCCCCAGGCCTCGGCAACCTTGTGCGTCCGGTCCGGCCGCACAACCTGATCATCATCAGAAAACCAGAACAAGGCGGGTATCAGGGCGTCAGAGAAATCCAGCGCATAGACCGTATCCACCAGCACGGACATCGGCACGACGGCTTCCCACGGGTAGACCGACGTCCAGTACCTGTTCTTCTCTGGGTCCGGCCCTGACACATCGCGTTCTTTCCCCATGAGAACGGGCAACCAGCTTCTTGCCCAAGGCAACGAAGGCACCCACGCCGCGACGGTATTCACACCAAAGTTCGGCGAAACAAAAACCATGCCGACCACATCCTGGCTGAGGTCGGCATCCAACGCAGCGGCCGCCGCCAGCGTTCCTCCGGTCGAGGTGGACATGACGATCACCTTTTCCCCGACCGCGCGCGCCGCTGCCAGCCCTTCTGCGGTATCCTGCATCCAGCCCGAGGCCGTACCCTCGGCCATTGCCGGCCCATCCCGACCGTGACCTTGCAGCCGGGTGTAGACCAGATTGGCGCCCAAAGCGTCAGCCACCAGATCAGGCACGGGGCGGATTTCCTCGGAACTTGCTGAAAAACCGTGGATGTACAGAACAGAATACGGCGTGCGCTGTTCCTTGTATCCGTCCTGCCAGATCACGCGCTTTTCGACACCCGGAACGATGTCATCATAGGCGGACTCGGTGCTTTCAAAATAAACCTGAACACCTTCACCAAATTTCCGAGAATCAAAAGTCGGGTGCAGGTTCACTTCCTCGCGCGGGCCGAACCAGTAGACCAGGCCGCCAAGAACAACCAGCGCCAGAAGAGCGCGCCCCAGAAGCCAACCAAAGCGCCGCATCAGGCTTCTCCCAACACATCAAGAACCGCGGTCTCGATCAAACCCAGGCACTTCTCGTCTGAAAAGCGATGATCGGCCCCCTTGACCAACAGCAGCCGCATGTCAGGACCCGCAGCATGCTCCAGCAGCCGCACGGCTGTTTCGGTCGAAACGGCCGTGTCTGCGGTGCCTTGCAGGAACCGAACCGGGAACGGCAGATCCAGAGCGCCCCGCAGAACCAAATTCTGGCGTCCGTCTTCGATCATGCGCTTGGTGATGACATAGGGTTCCATATAGTCGGACGGCAGCTCGACATGGCCGACAGTGTCCAGCGCAGCTTTTTGTTCATCGCTGAACGAAGCCCAATACCCGTCCTCGGTGAAATCCGGCGCGGCGGCGATTGTCACCATGCCTGCAATTCGCTCGGGCATGACCTTGGCCAGCAGCAATGCCTGCCATCCCCCCATTGATGAGCCAACCACGATCAAAGGTCCGTCCGTCAATGCCTTTACCGCAGCCAATGTGTCCTGATGCCAGTCACCGATACAGCCCTCGGTGAACGCGCCCGAGCTTTCGCCGTGGCCGGAATAATCGAACCGCAAGAACGATTGCCCCCGCGCCTGTACCCAGGCTTCCAGATGCACGGCCTTGGTGCCTTCCATGTCCGATTTGAGCCCGCCCAGAAAAACGATGGTCGGTCCTGCCCCTTCGGTCTTGTGATAAGCCAGTCGCCGCCCCTGCGGCGTCTCCAGAAAATCCGTCGCTGCCATGAAATCCTCTTTCTCTTTAGGCAACATCATGCACGGCAGCACGATGGTCGCAATTCCGGAATTCGATTTCCCGTTGCGTCAGCTACGCACCTTGCGACACTTGACAGTAATTGTTGCACCTGCCACATGGGCCGAACACACATAACCCGCAACCGGGCGTTCAGTGGGCGCCAAACCGACGAGGAGAGCCGATATGGCCCTGGATTCTCAATCCGTCTCTCTCACCTTTCCCGATGGCAATGCACGCACCTACGCCGCAGGCGTCACGCCCGCGCAGGTGGCTGCCGACATCTCAACCTCGCTGGCCAAAAAGGCCATCTCGGCCACCGTTGACGGTCAGCACTGGGACCTGCAATGGCCCATCGAATCCGACGCGCAGATCGCCATCCACACCATGAAGGATGAAGCCCAGGCCAACGAGCTGATCCGCCACGATCTGGCCCATATCATGGCCCGCGCAGTTCAGGAGATCTGGCCCGCGACCAAGGTCACCATCGGCCCTGTCATCGAAAACGGCTGGTATTATGACTTCGACCGTGAAGAACCGTTCACGCCGGAGGATCTCGGCCTCATCGAGAAAAAGATGAAAGAGATCATCAACAAGCGTGATCCCGTCACCACCGAGGTCTGGGACCGTGAGCGCGCGATCGAGTTCTACAAGGCCAACAACGAACCCTACAAGGTCGAGCTGATCGAGGCTATTCCCGGCAATGAGCCGCTGCGCATGTACTGGCACGGGCACTGGCAGGATCTGTGCCGGGGTCCGCACCTGCAACATACCGGTCAGGTTCCGGGGGATGCGTTCAAGCTGATGTCCATCGCCGGCGCCTATTGGCGTGGCGACAGCGACCGTGCGATGTTGCAGCGTATCTATGGTGTGGCCTTCACCGGAAAGGAAAAGCTGAAAGCGCACCTGCATATGCTAGAAGAGGCCGCCAAGCGCGACCACCGCAAGCTGGGCCGCGAGATGGACCTGTTCCACATGCAGGAAGAGGCCCCGGGCCAGATTTTCTGGCACCCCAACGGCTGGACGATCTACACCCAGTTGCAGGACTACATGCGCCGCCAGCAACGCAACGGCGGCTATGTCGAGGTCAACACGCCGCAGGTTGTGGACCGCAAGCTGTGGGAAGCATCGGGCCATTGGGACAAGTATCAGGAAAACATGTTCATCGTCGAAGTGGACGAGGAACATGCCCGCGAAAAGGCGATCAACGCGCTCAAGCCGATGAACTGCCCCTGCCACGTGCAGATTTTCAATCAGGGCCTGAAATCCTATCGCGACCTGCCGCTGCGCATGGCCGAATTCGGGTCTTGCAACCGCTATGAACCGTCAGGTGCGCTGCACGGTATCATGCGTGTGCGCGGCTTTACCCAGGATGATGGGCACATCTTCTGCACCGAAGACCAGATCGAGTCTGAAACCGCAGAGTTCATCCGGTTCCTGTCCCGGATCTACAAGGATCTCGGATTCGAGAACTTCTCGGTCAAATTCTCGGATCGCCCCGAGAAACGGTCGGGGTCGGATGAAGTCTGGGACAAGGCCGAAGCCGCGTTGCTCAGCGCTACACGTGCTGCCGGGATCGAGCCGGAGCTCAACCCCGGTGAAGGCGCCTTTTATGGTCCCAAGCTGGAATTTGTTCTGACGGATGCGATCGGTCGCGATTGGCAATGCGGTACGCATCAGGTTGACTTCGTGCTGCCCGAACGCCTTGATGCCACCTATATCGGCGCTGACGGCGGCAAACACCGCCCCGTCATGCTGCATCGCGCGACGCTGGGCTCGTTCGAGCGTTTCATCGGTATCCTGATCGAAGAACACGCCGGCAAGCTGCCCTTCTGGCTTGCGCCGCGTCAGGTCGTGGTTGCGTCCATCACCTCCGATGCGGATGGCTATGTCGCCGAAGTGGTCGAAACGCTGCGCGGCGCCGGTGTGCGGGCCGAAGCCGACATTCGCAACGAAAAGATCAACTACAAGGTTCGTGAACACTCGGTCGGCAAAGTTCCGGTCATTCTGGCCGTCGGCCATCGCGAAGTTGAAGACCGCACCGTCAGTGTCCGGCGTCTGGGCGAAAAACAGACGCAGGTCCAACCGCTTGACGTTGTAACAAACGAGCTGTCGCAGGCAGCCACCCCGCCGGATTTGCTGTAACAATCGGCAGCATATTGCTGGGAATCTGGCCCCCGAATTGGGGCCAGATTGAAACAATTCACTCTTTCTTCATCAAAAACAATGCATTACGCTGCAAGAGGGCACGCCGCCCTTTGACGTGCTTGTGAGACACGGGCTCGTGAATTCAACTCTGTCTATCAAGCTACTACCTTTGTCATTGTCACAAGCAGACATACCCAGTCATCAAGAGGATTACCGAGATGTCGAACACAGCCAAGTCCCTGGTTATCGCAACCGCAGTCGCAGCCGCCGTATCGGGCGCCGCAACCACTGCATCCGCTCAGGCAAAGGAAAAATGCTATGGCGTATCGCTGGCCGGTCAGAACGACTGCGCCGCGGGCCCCGGCACCACCTGCGCGGGCACCTCGACCGTTGATTATCAGGGCAACGCATGGACCCTGGTTGACGCAGGCACTTGCGCGGATATCGAACTGCCCGCACAGGCAGACGGCACCCCGCGCAAAGGCTCGCTGGAGGCCCTGGATCGCGATCTGCCCGCATAAGATCGGCCTGACGAATTCAGGGGCGGGCACCATCGCCCGCCCCTTCCCTTTCGTGATCAAGGAACTGACCCATGCTGGATGATGCCCACCGGTCGAACCGTCTGCCCGCAGCGCCGGGCGTTGGTTACAAGCCGCAACACTTCGCTCAGATACTTGAACACGCACAGCCCGTCGCATGGTTGGAAATCCATGCCGAGAACTACATGGGCGACGGCGGGCGGCCTCTGGCGCAGCTGCGCCACCTTTCCGAACAATTCCCGATCTCGGTCCATGGCGTTGGCCTGTCCATCGGCGGCGAAGGCGCGCTGGACCCTGATCACCTGGCCCGGCTGAAACATCTGATGGGTTGGCTGAATCCCGCCAGCTTTTCCGAACACCTGGCCTGGTCCACACATGACACCCATTTTTACAACGACCTGCTGCCCTTGCCCTATACCGACGCAACACTGACGCGCGTTTGCGATCATATCGATCAGGTTCAGGACACCGTCGGACGGCAGATGCTGTTGGAAAACCCCTCAAGCTATTTGGCTTTTGAAGAAAGCACCTGGTCCGAGCCGGACTTTCTGCGCGAAATTTCACGTCGCACCGGGTGTGGCTTGTTGCTGGACGTCAATAACGTCTTTGTCTCTGCCACCAATTTGGATTTCTCTCCCCAGGGTTACATCGATGCCTATCCACTGGAAAAAGTGGGGGAAATTCACCTTGGAGGTCATGACGAGGATGAAGACGATCACGGCCACCCGCTGCTGATCGACAGCCACGGGCGTGAAGTCGTCGATCCGGTCTGGGCGCTGTTGGATTACGTGCTGGAACGTTCGGGGCCGAAGCCCGTCCTGATCGAGTGGGACACCGACGTACCGGACTGGTCCATTTTGCGGGAAGAGGCCGTTCGCGCGCAGACCGCCCTTGAACGGATCCCGGCATGAGCGTTTCGCAATCCGAATTTCGCGCGGCCATGATGGATGCGTCAGCCCCTGTCCCCGAAGGTTTGCTGGACGCCCAGGCGCAGCCAGCCGGTCGTCGGTTCAGCGTCTATCGCAACAATGTCGCCGTGTCCTTGACCGAAGCGATGCATCAGGCGTTTCCAGTCATCACCAAGTTGCTGGGGCCACAGAACATGGACGGGCTGGCCGGGATATTTCTTCGCCAGCACCCGCCTTCATCACCGTTGATGATGTTCTACGGTGAAGCCTTTCCCGAATTTCTGGCCGGAATGCAGCAGCTTTCCCATCTTGGTTACCTGCCGGATGTGGCGCGGCTGGAACTTGCGTTGCGCAAGTCGTACCACGCCGCCGACAGCCAACCCGCCCCGGCAGACGCGCTGGCCGTAGACCCTGAACAGGTCATGCGAGCCCGGCTGCGTTTTGCCCCGGCCATGCGGGTGGTACGCTCGGACTGGCCCATTCACGCGATCTGGCGTTTCAACACGGAAACCGACGCGCCGAAACCCGATGCGCGCGCCGAGGATGTTTTGATCACACGCCCGGAATTCGACCCGGTTGCCCAGTTGCTGCCCGCCGGCGGCGCCGATTGGATCGCCCATATGCAAGGCGGCGACATGATCGGCGAAGCATTTGAAAAAACCGCTGCGGCGCAACCGGAATTTGACCTTGGAACCACTCTGGCACTGCTTTTGCAGGGCGGTGCAATAACTTCTGTGACTATCGAAAGGCTGGAGACATGACTGCCCTGATCTCACTTCACAACAACGTTCTGGGAAAGGTGGACCTGGCGTCCAACTGGCTTACACCCACGCTGGCGCGACTGGTCTTTGTCGCGGTTCTTCTGGTCTATTACTGGAACTCGGCGATGCTGAAGATCGACGGCTCGATCTTTTCACCTTCGGCCGGTGCCTTCGGTCAGATTTTCCCCAAAGCCGCCGAAGCCGTCCTTTACGACGTATCCCAAATGACGTTCTTTCAACGGGTCGTCATTTTCTTTGGCACGGTCGCAGAATTCGTCCTTCCCGCGCTGCTGCTGGTCGGTCTGTTCACCCGCTTGGCGGCCTTGGGTATGATCGGTTTCATCTGGGTGCAGACCCTGGTCGACGTCACCGGCCATGGCGTGAAACTGGGCAGCCTGTTCGACGCGGCGCCATCCATTATGGATCAGCGCACGATGTGGACGTTCCTGATGCTGGTGATCGTGATCAACGGTGCAGGCCCCATCTCACTTGATCGAATCCTGCGTCTGAAATGACCTAAAAATGCGCTTTGGGCTGGTCTGGTTTACCTGCCGCCAGCCCAAGCACCCCGGCAACCCCGGCAAACGCGATCGGGAACATGGTGAACACACCAAATCCGAATGCGTAATACATCGCCGCCGCTGAAATCAGCAGCAGGATCCCGGCAACAAGGGCGCGCGCGGGCGCCATCGCGCCCCCGGCAATGGCCAACAAAGGTGCAATGATCGAAACAGCCTGAATCAGGTCAGGGTTGTCCACCTGCATCAGAACGCCGTCGATCTCGCCGACGTGATCGATGACGACCACCTTCGCATATCCGAAAAAACCGACGATCATCCCGATCAGCCCGGCAATCACGCCCAAGATCATGGCGGCATTACGCATTGAACGTCCTCACTGTTGCTTGCAGGCACATAAGCATTCCTTAAGAAATACCAAGCTGCGTGCGTGTTTCCGCGGTCCAGCCAAGAAACAGCTCTCCGCCTTTCTCGATCAACGGGCGCTTCATCAGGGTGGGATGCTGTTTCAATAGCTCCAAAGGTGCTTTCGCGCGCTGGTTGTCATCCAATCCGCGCCATGTCGTTGACCTGGTGTTGAGCAAAGCGTCGCCGAAGTCAGCAAGAGCCTGCGACAGCACAGCATCCGGCACGCCATCGCTGCGGACATCTACGAACTCTGCGTCTGGCAATGTTTTCAATGCTTTGCGACAGGTGTCACAGGTTTTCAACCCATATAGGCGCATGTTTTTACTGCTCCTGCAATTGATTGCATTTTAGGCAAACTTGCCAGTTTCAGGCGGTTATTCTTGATTTTTTACTTCACCGTGCAATGTTGAAAAAGGCGAAACACACGAAACGGACTGTTCAGAAAGTGCCAAACAGTCTTTTTTTGTGGTGACGCTGACCACAGCCCCCACCAATTTGTGGGACAATGCGCAAGTAGAAGGAGACACGGGACATGCCAACCGGCACCGTGAAATGGTTCAATACCACTAAAGGTTATGGTTTTATTGCCCCTGATGAAGGGGGCAAAGATGTGTTTGTACATATCTCGGCCGTAGAACGGTCCGGCCTCACCGGACTCGCAGACAATCAGAAAGTCTCGTACGAGTTGCAGGACGGACGCGACGGCCGACAAATGGCTGCGGAATTGAAGCCGTTGTAACGACATCCCCGCTGATCGCGGGATGGATCCATTAAGGATGGCGGCCAATTTCCGGCCGTCAACCACCCCCTACCGGGCCTGTTCCATTACCCGCGCGGATTGTTCATTTGCGCGGCGTCGATGGTGTATATCCGTTGCAGTGGTGTCGGATACCCCGGGCTCCTGCGACCAGATCCCAGCCCCGCCCGCAAACCGGATTTCCCAGGCTTTCATTGTGTGCTCGGGGCGACGCTGGCACGTTGCGACGCCCTTCGTTCCGATTTCAGGTCATCGTGCATGCGTCGCAAAAGCCCACACTCTGCTTCGTCAATGGGCCGCTTGGCACGACAATCCAAAGAAACTAGCGCCCTGCAATTCGAATACTATTTGCGAATGATCTCTTCGAATTCGCGCCATTCCCGAGCCGTCATGCCCGAGCTTTCCTGCGTGACGTCCTCACCCGCCAGCATGCGGCGCAGGCTTTCAACCATCTGAGCCGACAGGTTGACGGCCCCAAGGCGGTAATCCTCGAAGGCTTTATAGGCAAAGGGCACCCAGTCGGCGACGATCTTGCACATCGTATCAGCGTAGACACGGATCTCATATTGAGCATGAGGGTCAGCGCGCAGCCGCAGAAAATGGAACAGGTTGTGCAGGTCCACTTTCCAATACCACTGCGTATAGATGTTTGCGGGCAGGTTCATCCGGGCAAGTTCACGTGCCAGCCCCTGCTGCCCGTCCTGGCTGATCATCGCCTCGTAATTGTCATAGCACCGCGCGCTGTCAGCCTTGAGGACGTCCAGAACACGCGCGGCCTCTTCACCTTCCAAAGCAGAGCCACGGCCTTGATTGTTCACCTCTGATTGGGCGGCCACATGTTCGGGTGCGGGAATATAGAACTCACGATCCAGAATCGAATATCGCGCTGAGTATTCATTTACATTGGCCGTACGGTGCCGAATCCACTGCCGCGCCACGAAGACCGGCAGCTTTACATGCAGTTTGACCTCGCACATTTCGAAAGGGGTCGAATGCCAGTGCCGCATCAGGTACCGGATCAGACCTTCGTCATTCTGAACCGATTTGGTTCCCTTGCCGTAAGACACACGCGCGGCCTGACAGATGGCCGCATCATCGCCCATGTAATCAATCACGCGGACAAAGCCGTGATCCAGAACCTGATGCGCGGCGTACAGGTGATCTTCCATTCCCGCTGAAACGACGCGACGAGTGGGATGCGATTGGGCACGTTGCGCTTCGATCTCGGCCTGTTGGTCAGCGGACAGCGGCATCAAGTTTTCCTTTCTGGCAATGAGTCGCCCCCTACTATATCTCGCCAGCTGCAACATCGAAACCGCGATATATGCCGCAACCCATGCAAAATTCAGTTCACCAGACCTGGCGGTCTCGACACACTAGGTCGGCGCGCTAAGCTCTTTGCAAACTGAGTCGAAAAGGATGACCAAAATGGCGCTGACATATCTTCACACCATGGTCCGCGTGAAGGATCTAGAAAAATCCATGGCGTTTTACAAGCTTCTGGGCCTGAAGGAAACACGCCGCTATGACAGCGAAGCCGGGCGGTTTTCACTGATATTCATGGCGCCTCCGGGGCAGGAGGATGCGCCGATCGAGCTGACCTACAACTGGGACGGTGATGATGGCCTTCCCAGCGACAGCCGCCATTTCGGTCACCTCGCATACGGCGTCGACAACATCTACGAGGTTTGCCAGCACCTTCAGGACAATGGCGTCACGATCAATCGCCCTCCGCGTGACGGTCGCATGGCCTTTGTACGCTCACCCGACAATATCTCGATCGAGCTTTTGCAGAACGGCGATGCTCTGGAGCCGAAGGAACCCTGGGCCAGCATGGAAAGCGTTGGCCACTGGTGATCCGGTGGGCCATAACACTTGGGTTGGCCGTGCTGGCCAGCCCGATCAAGGCCGAGACGTGTCGTCTGGCCCTTGCACTGGCCATGGACATTTCGGTTTCGGTCGATGAGGCCGAGGACGTGCTGCAACGGCAGGGTTTGGCCGCTGCGCTGATCGCACCCGAAGTGCAGGAGGCTTTTTTCTCCTCTCCTATGCCGGTTGCTTTGGCTGTTTACGAATGGAGCGGTCGTTCCACCCAGCACGTCATTTTGAATTGGTTGCTAATAGAAGATGTTGCCGACCTGCTGTTCGCCTCCGTTCAGATAAGTGGTTCCGTGCGGTCAGATTCCGGTTCCGCGACCGCCATGGGCCATGCCCTGGCTTTCGGGTCAACCTTGATAAGCCAGGCACCCCAGTGCTTGTTTCAAACGATTGACCTGTCCGGAGATGGTTCCAACAATGATGGCTACGGACCACGGATAGCCTATCGGCACTTCGCTTTTCAGAATGTGGTGGTCAATGGCCTCGTGATCAACGCGGCTGATTTTGAAGGCGAACTTTTTCTTATCCCGTTTTTTGAAAACAACGTCCTGCATGGTCCCGGTGCCTTTTTGGAGGTCGCTCAGGGGTTCGAAGACTTCGAACGGGCCATGCGGAAAAAGCTGAAACGGGAATTGAGCGGTTTGCAGATTGGTGCACTTGATGAAGACCCGCAATAAATCCGCGCCGGAGTGCTGCTTTTGCGGGCCTGTTCTCTGGACCGGCATTTGAACAAGGCCGCCAGGCCTGTGCATCAGTGCAGGACGGGCTAGGTTCTGCGCGACGCACAACCCTGGTCAGTAGATGTATCGGATCTGGTCCGTCCAATATCGCTCCACGCGGCGCAGCGACGTGGTGATGTCTTCGATACCTTCCAACTCCAACACGCCCCTGCTTTGCAATCCTTCGGCGTGACGCGCAAACAGGTCGGACACGATATTGCGGATTTCCCTGCCTCGCGGTGTCAGACGCACGCGGACAGAGCGGCGGTCAATCTCGCATCTCTGGTGGTGCATATACCCCATCTCAACCAGCTTCTTGAGGTTGTAGCTGACATTGCTGCCCTGATAGTAGCCGCGGCTTTTCAGCTCACCCGCCGTCACTTCGTGATCGCCGATATTGAACAGCAGCAACGCCTGAACCGCGTTGATTTCCAGCACGCCGACGCGCTCGAATTCATCCTTGATGACATCCAGCAGCAACCGGTGCAGCCGCTCCACCAGGGCCAGCGCCTCAAGATAGCTGGTCATGAACCCCTTGGCTTCCAGCCCGGAGACCTGCATTTCCATACTCATCCGACCCTCCGATTCAGTCGTGCTGTTTGAGACACGATGACCTGAAAGTCCGAAAAATCGGTTAAGCCGGTATTTTCTTATTTCTGAAAGGTCTGCGCGATGTTTGAAATCAGACTGGCAAACTGCGCCGGCGGCTGCACCTGACCTGTGACCCATTGATAAAGGTCCTGATCGTTTTCGTGCAGCAGCGCGTCAAAGACATCCAGCCCGGCCGCATCCATATCGGCCAGGTTGCGATCGGCATAAGCGGACAGGATGATGTCCATCTCTTTGATCCCGCGCCGCATGGATCGCATTTTCATTCGCTTGATACGTACGTCCCGGGGTTCACTCAATTCTTCTGCTCCAGCATCAGACGCATTTTCTTTTCCAGACGCGCCGCACGTTCAGCGCAAACCCGCATCTCTCCTCGGATGGCGCGCAGTTCGGCCACCGCGGTCGACAGCTCCATTCCACCTTCGCCCTCTTCCACCGGGGCATCCATGCCTTCGCCCTCACCGGTCAGCAGCCACATGATCGAGACATTGACCAGCCCTGCCATCATCGACAACCGGTTCGCACGCGGCTCGGACAGATCGTTTTCCCAATCGACAATCGTCGTCTTCTTGACCCCAAGGCGGCGCGCCAGCTCTGCCTGGGTCATTCCGGCCGCTTCGCGCGCGCCCGCCAAACGGTCCCCGAATGTCGCAGACTCAGGTCCATACCAGTCTTTTTCATCATTCATCGGGGTCTCCAATTCACATTGTCCATTCGGCTTGATCGTCATTCCGGCGCACCCTATGACAGTCGGGTTGAACATACAAACCGAGGCCATCCATGAGTTTCCTGTCTGCGACACTGTCACGCGTCAAACCATCGCCTACGATCGCCATGACAGCCAAGGCCGCCGAGTTGAAAGCCGCCGGGCGCGACGTGATCGGCCTGAGCGCGGGTGAGCCGGATTTCGACACCCCGCAAAACATCAAGGACGCCGCCGTTGCAGCGATTGCAGCCGGAAAAACCAAGTACACCGCACCGGACGGCATTCCGGAACTGAAGCAGGCGGTTTGCGCCAAGATGAAGCGCGATCACGGGCTTGACTACACGCCCGCGCAAATCTCGGTTGGAACGGGCGGCAAGCAGACGCTGTACAACGCCTTGATGGCAACAATGAATGACGGTGACGAGGTGATCATCCCCGCGCCGTATTGGGTAAGCTACCCCGACATGGTTTTGCTGGCAGGTGGAACGCCGGTTGTTGTTGAAACGACGCTGGCCAACAGCTTCAAGCTGACGGCAGAACAACTGGAAGCCGCCATCACCCCAAGGACAAAGTGGTTCATCTTCAACTCGCCCTCGAACCCGACAGGCGCAGGGTACAGCCGGGATGAGCTCAAGGCCCTCACCGATGTTCTGATGCGCCATCCGCATGTCTGGATCATGTCGGACGACATGTATGAACACCTGGCCTATGACGGGTTTGAATTCTGCACGCCTGCCGAAGTGGAGCCCGGCCTGTATGACAGGACGCTCACCTGCAACGGTGTTTCGAAAGCCTACGCCATGACCGGCTGGCGCATCGGTTATGCGGCCGGTCCGGTCGAACTTATCTCGGCGATGCGCAAGATCCAGTCGCAATCCACCTCGAACCCCTGCTCGATCAGCCAGTGGGCGGCAGTAGAAGCGCTGAACGGAACACAGGATTTTCTGGCCCCGAACAATGAAACGTTCAAACGCCGCCGTGATCTGGTGGTGCGCATGTTGGACGAGATTGACGGCATAACCTGCCCGACACCCGAGGGCGCGTTTTATGTCTACCCCGCGATCGCCGGGCTGATTGGCAAAACGACACCTGCGGGAACCGTCATCGAAAACGATGAAGCCTTTGCCACGGCCCTGCTGGAAGAGGCGGATGTCGCCGTCGTGTTTGGCGCGGCCTTCGGCCTGTCACCCAACTTCCGGGTCAGCTATGCGACGTCCGACGCAGCCCTGACCGAAGCCTGCGCTCGTATACAGCGCTTTTGTGCGTCTCTGAGGTAAACATGTCTGCCGACCTGCCCGAATACTATTTTCGCATCCGTGAAAACGGGGCCGCGGTGTTTCGGATCGATACGGAAAACCGCCAGCGCCGGATCGAGATGGACCAGATCGCCGTCATCAACATCCGCAACGGTGAGGTCAAGCCGCACGGGCAACGGGTTTTGTCCGAACGGGATCAGGCAGAGATCGCCCGATGGATGGACGAGCGCCGGGCCATACTGGCCCAGCGCGACATCGACGACATTCACCGCGCTGTCGACTATCTGAATCTGACAACGCAATGGGCGCAGTCCAAGGCAAGCGATGAACAGCTTGAGGATGTAACCGACAGGTTGCTGATGGCGATGCACGATCTGCGCACGGTTCTGGTTCGGAAAAAGGCCGACCGGTTGAACAAAGACTAGGCAGGTTCCGCCGGCGCCTGCATCTGCCGCACCGAATGCATCCAGAACCGGGCCATCAGCAGCACTGCCGCGAAGGCCAGGCCAAGCACCAGCCCCAGCCAGACACCGATGCCATCCATCTGACGGACGAAGCCGAAATAGTAGGACGCCGGAATTCCCACCACCCAATAGCTGAGCGCCGCCATAACCATGGGTATCTTGGCATCCTGCAAACCACGCAACAGTCCCAGCGCAATCACCTGCGCCCCGTCGACCAGTTGGAACAGGGCAGCCATGGCCAGCAATCCTGTCCCGATTGCCAGAATTTGTCCGCGCTGCGGATCATCGGCCTCCATGAACAGGGAAATCAGCGGCTCGGCATATGTAAGGAACAGGATGACGGTCACGACGGACATGACCAGCGACATGCCCGTCACGGCAATCGCACCTTTCTCCAGATGCGCCCTGTCCCGGCGGCCCAACGCGTTGCCGGCCCGGATGGTGGCCGCATTTGACAGCCCCAGGTGCACCATGAATGTGGCCGACGCCAGATTCAGGGCGATCCCGTGCGCGGCCAGCGGGACCTGACCCAGCCAGCCCATCATCACGGCGGATGTTGCAAACAGCGACACCTCGGCCAGGGTGGTCAGGCCAATGGGCACGCCCAGTTTCCACACGCTGATGAACATTTCCCAATCCGGACGCCAGAAGCGCTGGAACAGACTGTGTTCCGGCAAGGTCCGGACCACATAGACGACAACCGCAACCAGTGAAACGACCTGCGTCGCGATCGAAGCGATCGCAGCGCCCATCACGCCCAGTTCCGGCGCGCCCCAGTTGCCAAAGATCAGCGCATAGTTGGTAAACCCGTTCACAACCGCCGCCGTAACCGTGATCCACAGCACGATCTGAGTTCGCTCCAGAGCCGCTAGGTAGGATTTCAACACCATCACGATGAGCGCCGGAAACAACCCCCAACCGGCAACGCGCAAATATTCCGATGCGGTTTCAGCGATATGCGGCTCTTGTTTCATGGCGATCAGGATCGGATAGGACCACCACAACAACGGCATGACCACCGCAGCGTATAGCAGTGACAACCACAGCCCCATGCGGGTCGAGCGGCGAATGCTGGTTTCGTCCCCTTCTGCCGCGGCGGTGGCAACCATCGGCATGACGGCCCAGCCAAACCCCGCACCAAACAAAAACAGAACGAAATAATAGCTGCTGGCCAGGGTAACCGCCGCCAGCGCCTCGACCCCGTACCAGCCCAGCATGACGGTATCGGTCAGGCCGATGGCGAACTGCGCCAGATGGCCACCGATCAACGGCAGGCCAAGCACGGCAATTGCCCGAAAGTGGGCCGGATATGTCATCACTTTTGTCATTGCCCCAGCCATATGCGCGGGCTTGGCGCGAGACAAGAGAGGATCACCACAATTTCATTTTGAGACTCCGGTGCCCGCTTGCGCGGTCGAGGCGGGCACCGGCGTGATTAACGAGCGTCCGGATGCAGCGCTGTACCCAGAATATGCTCGGATCGGTGAATCACGTGATGCGCCTGCCCCACGATCAACGGATCGGGTTCACCCACAATGTCGTGATCCTTGCCCGGATAGTCCAGCGTCGACAGGAAATGGCGCATACAATTCAGCCGCGCGCGTTTCTTGTCATTCGACTTGATGATCGTCCACGGTGCGTCCGCGGTATCGGTGTAAAAGAACATGGCCTCTTTAGCTTCGGTATAATCGTCCCACTTGCTGAGGCTGGCCTTGTCAATCGGTGACAATTTCCACTGTTTCAGAGGATCCGTCTCGCGACTTTTGAAACGACGCTGCTGTTCTTCCTGCGTGACCGAGAACCAGTATTTGTAAAGCTGGATGCCCGAACGCACCAGCATCCGCTCCAACTCTGGCGTCTGCCGCATGAACTCCAGATATTCATTGGGAGAGCAGAAGCCCATCACCCGCTCGACACCCGCGCGGTTGTACCAGGACCGGTCGTAGAACACCATTTCGCCAACCGTTGGCAGTTCCTGAATATAGCGCTGATAATACCATTGCCCCTTTTCCTCCCAAGTGGGTTTATTCAAGGCCACGACCCGGGCCTGACGCGGATTGAGGTGCTCCATAAACCGCTTTATCGTACCGCCCTTGCCGGCAGCATCGCGCCCTTCGAACAGCAGAACGAAACGCTGCCCGGTTTCCTGCGCCCACAACTGAACCTTCAGCAACTCTGCCTGAAGCTTGGCCTTCTGTTCTTCGTACACCGACCGCGCCATCTTGCGGCCATAGGGGTACTTGCCGCTTTCAAACGCCTGCCGGATCTTTTCAGGGCTGGGCTCTGCGACCTCTGCAACCGGCGTCGGCCTGGTCTTGACCTGAGTTGAATTTGTTTCGACCCGAGCAATGGCTTCCATGAAATCTTTCCTTTTCTGTTGTCCCGGAAAGGAGCTAGCAGAAAGGCCACGGATGCGCTTTGATTGGGGTCAAATTGATGCCTTAAAAACCCATAAATTCCGCACTGGATACAAGGTTCCGATACAAACGCCGTTTTTCAAGCTGCGCGCGAGCGGCCCTTGCCTGAATCCTCAATAGGATCGTCTAATCGACGTCGGCCAACATGGCCAAGGCTGGCGCCCGTTTGGCGCACCGGATCGCTGATCCCGTTGTTTCGGGCTTTATCTATGCCCCCAATCGTCAGGGTTGTCAGAGTTGTTGGGCGACAGACCCAATTCGTCGCCTTCCGTCGAACATCCCAGCCCCAGAACCGTACGGTTCGCATAAGAGAAGTAGGAACAGACCTGATTGATCTCGAGGATTTCTCCATCATCCCAACCTGCCATGCGCAGCGCGATCACATCCGCTTCGACCAGATCGCCCGGATCCTCGGTCAGCTTGCGCGCATAGGCCATGGCCGCCACCTGCGCTGCATCCAATGGCGCGGCGGCCGGATCGCGGGCTTCGATCGCCGCCCGGATCGCGTTTCCCCGTTCTTCGTCGGCCAGCAACCGCTGCAACCCTGCGAAATGATGTTCGACGCAATATCCGCTTCGGTTCAGAGAGCTGACCCACACGCCCAGCACCTCGAGAAACCATTTCGGTATCTTGTTGCCCGAGTGATGCAGCACCGCCTTGTAGATCGCCATGTGCCCTTCCATCGAATGCGGACGCAACGAATGCGCCATCATGATATTGTCCACATTGTTGCCCGGGCCCGTGACGCGGTCATAGAGTTTCTTCAGCCTGCCTGTGGCCTGCTCGAATGGGATGGTTCTGATCCAGCTCATTTGGTTTCCTGTTGACGTGATTGCCTGTCCTTCAGAGACTAGAAGCGCTTTGAGCCCGAGGCGAGACGAATTCGACACCCCGTCAGAAAGAACCCGGACCAGCACAGACCGCAATTCGAACATCGGCCCGGTTTCCCGAAACACCAACACGGCAAGTCCAGTTTTAGCCCTGCGAGCATCCGCCCTAAACCATCAGCCGTTCGGCACCCCGGTCAGATTGGGCTAGACGCCCTCTATCTCCATGGTGCGGAACTCATTCTTCAGCCAATTGTGCCGGGCACACATCGGTCTTGTGAAATGCTGGCGTATCAATTTGCTCATGGCCTTCTGGATCAGCACCGACGTTGTTGCCGGGTATACTTCGGTTGTAAACAGCGACACCGTGCGAACGAAGTTGCTGCCGGGAAAGGGCATGGCCTTTACGCTGTTGTGAAACCTCTGCGTTCGGTGAAAGCACGCCGCCGTCGTGATTGCCCAGCCACTGCCCTGTGCGACCAGGCCGATGATGGATTGGTTGCACTCCAGTTCAAACCGGTTGGGCAGGCTGAACTTGCTTCGGGACAGTTGAGTTTCAATCTGCTTGCCGATCACATAGTCGCGCGAATACCTCAACAATGGCAGGTCGGCATCCGGGTTGAACAGCTCTTCCGGGGACCCTTCGAACTTGTTGGGAACCACGACGATGAAGGGATCTCTCATCAACGGATATTCGATCAGCCCCTCGGTACGACCCAGCGGTCGTGTGGCGACGCCCACGTCAAGCTTGTGTTCCTGAAGTTTGGCAAGAATTTCGTGGCTCGGGCGCGTGAAATGGCGGAAATTGCACCGCGGCAGAGCCTGCGCCAGAAAACGAACAAGGTCGGGCGCGATCTGGTTGTCGAAATCGTCGATCAAAGCCAGCCGCAGATCCGTCGCATGCTGCCAGTTTCCCGTTCGAATCTCGGCCTCACCGCGTTTCAGCACAGTCAGACCCTCTCGCACATAGCGGGCAAACACCTCGCCCGCGGGCGTCAGACCCATCGGGCGGCGCCCATGGTCGACCAATTCAATCCCCAACGCGCGTTCGAGGCTGCGCAGGTGGTTCGAAACCGTGCTGATCGACAAGTCTGTTTCTGATGCGACTTGCTGAATTGATCCGGATTTGGCGATCAGCTGAAACACTTCCAGCCATCGAAGACTCAGAGATTTGGACACGGCAACCGACCATTGTTTCGATTTGTTCGAAACTAGCGAAGCAAAGTTTTGCCCATGCGGCAATGAAGAAGTTGATCGAAACGGTCGATTCTAGGCTTTCATCCGCACAAAATCCGGGTCGTACGGGCTTGGGCTGATAACCGTCGCGCCAATCCGTTTCCCGCAGCAGTCCAGCTCCATTTCGCGGCCAAGCTGCGCCAGGGACGGATGAATGAAAGCGTGCGCCAGATTCAGCTCCGTGCGATACCCCCATTCGCCCGACGTGATGGTGCCAACGACAGTATCACCCTGCATCAGCGATGCGCCGGGATGCGCCGGGCCAAGGGTCGAATCGATGCGCAACGGGACCAGCTTGCGTCGCGGTCCATCCGATTTCCGTCTCAACAGGGCATCACGCCCCACGAAGGCGCCCTTGTCCAGTCGGACAAACCGATCCAGACCGGTTTCAAAGGGATCAAATTCCGTGATCAGATCGGCTTTCCAATGCAAAAAACTCTTCTCCATGCGCATGGACTCGACAGCCCTGGCACCGAACAGTTTCAGCCCGTGCGTTTCGCCCGCCTCGCGCAAGGCAAGATAGGCCGCATAGAGCGAGGCGTTGGGAACATGGATTTCATAGGCCAACTCGCCCGAGAAACTGAGGTTCATAACCGTTGCAGAAGCAATACCAACAAAGCACTCGCGCACACTGAGCCAAGGGAACGCATCTGCCGACCAATCTCCTCTGGCGCAGGCTGACAAGACAGAACGCGACTTCGGGCCGGCCAGAACCAGAATGGTCTGATCGTTCGTCAGGCTGCGCAACTGAACGTCTTCATTGCTGCGCAGATGCTGCCGCAACCAATCCATGTCGTGAAATTCGCTCGCTGCGGCAGAGCCATACCAAACGCGGGCCGGTCCCCGGTCGCTGGCGGGCAGATTAGCAATCGTCGCTTCTGCCTTGATCATACCGTGGTCGTTCAACAGGTATCCCAACCCGACACGCCCGTCACGCCGAGAGACCAATCCACAAAACAACCGGTCCAGAAATGCGTGCCTGTCGGATCCTGTGATCTCGATGCGGTTGAACCCGTTGACCTCTGCAAGCCCGACGCCGGTTCGAATACTTTCGACTTCGGCAGCTACCAAGTCGAAGGTTTCGTCAAAATCGAAACCAAGCGTCGGCGAAAATCCGGGATCGGGTTTGATATAGTCCACCCTCTCCCACCCGTTGACCACAGTGAACTCGGCCCCTTCGGATGCCAGAACAGGCGTCAGAGGGGTCGTCTTGGCGGGTCGGCCCGCAGGGCGATGTTCATGCGGAAAGTGGAACCTGAATTCGTTCTGGTAATCTTCAATCGCCTTTAGTGCCGTGAGTTCCACATTTGCATGTCCGGCGAACCTTCGGGGATCGAGGCACCACGTGTCATAACATGCCTCGCCATGCACGATCTGCTGTGCCAGCAACCATCCGTGACCGCCACCTTCACCCAGCCCGGCCCGCAGGCCAATGATACAAAACGCGTTGCGTTTTCCCGGGATCGGACCGACCAGAGGCGCCCCGTCAATTGTGTAGGTGATTGGCCCGTTGACCACGGTGTGAATACCAACCTCCATCAAGGCAGGCATGCGCGCGAAGGCCCCTTCCAGCACATCGGTCACACGGTCCAGATCATCCGGGCACAAAGCGTTCACGAAGTTCGGATCGATCCCGTCCATACCCCAGGTCTTACATCCCTGCTCGTAGAACCCGAGTAGCAGCCCGTTCTTTTCCTGTCGGCAATAATAGTCGCTGATCGGGCAGCGCAGCAGCGGCATCCGATGCCCGGCATCCCGGATAGCCTCGATTTCTTCGGTCAGGAAATACTGATGTTCCATGGACGACACGGGATGATGAACACCCATCATGGCGCCGACTTCGTTGACCCTGTAACCACAGGCGTTGACGACGACATCACAGTCGATATCCCCGTGCTCGGTATGCACGGTCCAGGTATCATCGCTGTGCTGTGTCAGCGCGGTCACCGGCGTATTTCGATACACCTCGGCGCCCGCCTTGCGTGCCCGGCGCGCAAGGGCCTGGCACAATTGCGCCGGATCGATGTCGCCGTCCAGCGGATCCCAAAGCCCACCGATGAGATTATCGGTCGAAATCAACGGGTGTCTCCGGGCACATTCATCCGCGTCTATCACCTCGAAATGCACGCCCATCCCCCGCGCCATGGACGCAAAGTGACGATAGCCCTGCATCTGCCCTTCGGTGTTGGCCAGACGGATCCCACCGTCTGCGTGGTGATAGTTGATAGGGTAATCCGGATCGTCGGCCAGTTCCTTGTACAGACGGATCGAATGAGATTTCAGGCCGACCATCGTCTGGTTCATGCCGAAATTGGTGACCTGCGCCGCCGAATGCCATGTCGTGCCCGAGGTCAGTTCATTCCGTTCGACCAAAACCACATCGGTCCACCCTTCCTGGGTCAGGTGGTAGAGCGTCGAACATCCGGCGATCCCGCCCCCTATCACAACGGCTCTGGTACGCGACTTCATGGCATTGCTCCTTCAACTTCGGCACCAGTCTTGCTGAATAACGGGATGGGCAGACAACAGGGCAGATGCGGGTGCCGGAAAATCGAAACCGCGATTTCGGATTCTGAAAACGGCACTTCTTCTTTGATACCGGGACAACTTGGGTCCTACGGTGCAGGAAAACGCAAGGTAACGAAAACACATGCCATCCGACAGCATCAAACGAAGCGGACGCAAAGCACGGCATGCACAGCGTGCGGCCAAGCCCGTCATTGATCCTTGCCCGCCCGGTCAGAAAGGCGGGGCATTCAAGCCCTTGAGCCTATCGGAAATCGAGAAAATCTATGACACGGCGCTGCGTTTGCTGGAAGAGCTGGGGATGGGAGACGTGCCGGACAGGCTGGCCATCGATCTCAGGGCGGCGGGTGCCCAGGATCGGGCACAGAACCGGCTGATTTTTCCCCGTTCAATGGTGAAACAGGCCATTGCCTCGGCCGCGAAGAGCTTTACCTTTCATGGCCGGGATGAAAAACGATCCATCGAGGTGGGTGGCGACCGCGTGTATTTTGGCACCGGCGGTGCTGCGGTTCAGACCCTTGATATCAACAGTGGGCTTTATCGCCCCTCCACCCTGGCCGATCTGCATGATTTCACCCGGCTACAGGACACGCTGGCCAATGTCAGTTGGTTTACCCGATGCTGCGTGGCAACCGACATCCCGGATGTGTTCGATCTGGACGTGAACACCGTTTACGCTTTGGTACGCAACACAACCAAGCCAATGGCAACGTCTTTCACGTTGGCGGAACATGTCGGCCCGATCGTCGAGATGCTGGATATCGTCGCCGGAGGGGCCGGGGAATTCGCCAAACGCCCCTTCCTGAAAGCGCATATAAGCCCGATCATTTCGCCAATGCGATACGGCGAGGATGCCGTGGACGTGGTTTATGAATGCATCGCCCATAACATACCCATGTCCTGCATCACGGCCGCGCAGGCGGGCGCAACCGCCCCGGCAACTCTGGCCGGATTTCTGGCGCAATCACTGGCCGAAACGCTGGCCAGTCTCGTGATGGTCAATGCGATCAAACCCGGCTTTCCGATGGTCTTTTCCAACTGGCCCTTCATCGTGGATCTCAGGACCGGCTCTTTCGCAGTGGGCAGCGGCGAGACCGCAATCCTGAATGCGGCGTCGGCGCAAATCACGAACTGGCTGGGTTTGCCGTCGGGCGTGGCCGCTTCGATGGCCGATGCCAAAGCCATCGACGCCCAGCATGGGGCTGAAAAAGGCATCACGTCGCTGGCGGCAGCGCTGGCAGGAGGCAATCTGATCTATGAAAGCTCGGGGATGACGGCGTCTTTGCTCGGGGTCAGCTTCGAGGCTTTCGTTCTGGACAACGAAATGCACTCGCACACCTATCGTGTCTTGCGCGGGATCGAGGTCACCGAAGCGAATCTTGGCTTTGACGCCATATGCCATTCGGTTCTGGGCGATGGGCATTTTCTGGGCAGCGAGCAAACCTATGAGGCCATGGAACGAGACTATTTCTATCCGAAACTCGCCGATCGTCAGGAGCCCCGCACCTGGCAAACCGATGGTGCGATGGATGCGTGGTCATCCGCACGGCGCGCCGCTCAAGAGGTGTTGAGCACGCATTACCCCGAATATCTCACCCCGGAACAAGACGCCGAAATCCGCCGGCGTTTTCATATCCTGTCTTGAAGAGCGGCGGGCATTTCCAGCCCGGTCCTGAACCGTTAGGGTCACTGAGGAAACTTGCAGAGGATGGGGCATCATGGCCGATTCATTTTTTCAACCGGTGTCCGCCATGGAACTGGCCCGATTTGCCGGCATTCCCGCATTCATGCGCCTGCCCATGCTGGATCTGGCGCACGAACGGATCTCGGAGGTCGAACTGGGCATCGTCGGTATCCCTTGGGACGGCGGAACCACCAATCGCCCCGGCGCCCGGCATGGTCCGCGGCAATTAAGAGATTATTCCACGATGATCAGGGCGATGAACCCGGTTACGGGTGTGGCACCGTTTTCAATGGTGAACTGCGCAGATCTAGGAGACGTCGCCCCCAACCCCGTCGACATAGAAGACACGCTGGATCGGGTCACGCGTTTCTACACTGATCTTCGAAGCCGCAACATCACACCATTGACCGCCGGAGGAGATCACCTGACCACCCTGCCCGTCCTGCGAGCCCTGGCCGCTTCGGGTCCGGTTGGCCTGATCCAGTTCGACAGTCACACGGACTTGTTCGACACTTATTTCGGAGGTCACAAATTCACCCACGGCACCCCGTTCCGCCGCGCGGTCGAGGAAGGGTTGGTGGACCCGAAGCGTTTTGTACAAGTCGGGATTCGCGGCACGGCCTACAACACTGAAGATATCGAATGGGGCGAGGCGCAGGGCATCCGCATCATCCGCATCGAAGAGCTGTTCGACCGCGGCATCGACGATGTCATGACCGAGGTACGCGATATCGTTGGCATGCGGCCGACCTATTGCACCTATGACATCGACTTTGTTGATCCAACTTACGCCCCAGGAACCGGCACACCCGAAATCGGCGGGCCCAACAGCTTTCAGGCCCAGCAGGTCATTCGCAGGATGTCCGGGCTGAACCTTGTCGGCGCCGATCTTGTCGAAGTGTCACCGCCATTCGACCCCCAAGGTGGAACGGCGTGGCTTGGCATCTCGCTGATGTTCGAGTTGCTTTGCGTTCTGGCACAGGCGATCGACGCGCGGCGCTAGGCCCGCGCGACGTTCTCGGCGATCATCGAAATCATCTCGAACATCACGGCCGCCGCCGTCAGCGCGGTGATGTTGTTGGGGCTGTCCTTGGTGGGCATCATGCAGACCACATCGCCGCCGATGATGTTCAATCCGCGCGCCGCGCGCAGGATGCCGACCGCCTCATCGATGTCAAACCCCTTCTCACCCGGTTCCAGATTGGACACGGCCGGCGCGACGGTTGGGTCCAGACAGTCCAGATCGAAGGTGATGTAAACCGGGCGGTCACCCAAAACCTCTTTGGTCTGCGCGACCACATCGGCCAACCCGCGCTGTCGGAACTCTCGCATTGTGACGATATTGTACCCGTAGTCATAAGACGGTTGCAGCCAGTCCAGGCTGCGTGGATGCCCCCGCAGACCGATCTGCATCGACCGGGTTGGATCCACCTGCCCCTGATCGGCCAGATAGGCCCCCCAGTGAGCCGCTGATTTCTTGGCACCAAGAAAGTGATCAACCTTGGTGAAGACATCCGTATGCGCGTCCAGATGCAGAAAGCTGACCGGCTGCCCGCCTGCAAGCTTGCCGCCACCCAGGGCCTGAACAATGCCACCGGTGATGGAATGGTCACCTCCGACGGAAACGGGGCGCGCTCCGGCCGCGTCTATGGTCTTGTAGAATTCAGTGATGCGTTCGATGCAGTCTTCGTTGTCGTTGGCCTTTGGAAAAGGCACATCACCAACATCGGCGATCCGCGCACTCTGCCAAGGATCAATTTCAAAGACCGAATGCACCCTGCGTTGTACGGCCGAGACATGCCGCAACGCGCGTGGTCCCAGGTGCTGGTCCCTTTCGGTCGTGCCGTTGCCCGTCGAATGCGGCACGCCCGCCAGTGCGATATCCTGCCCTTCGGGCCCGACATTGGGACAACGGAACAGTGTGGGCACGCCCCACCAATACAGGTTGTCCATCATCGATTGTTCATACGGGTCGGTCATGATTTCCTCGGATCAAAGAAAAGCGCCCCCGATCAGAACCGGGGGCGTTTGCGTTCAGAGTTTTTCGTCTTCTCGTCGGAACGCGCCCTGCACGATCCGGTCCATGACCATGGCAAGGAACAGGATCGCAAAGCCCCCCAGCAGGCCCGGCCCCTTGGCCGCGTATTGCAGCGCCTCGAGGATTTCCTTGCCCAAACCGCCCCCGCCGATCAGTGAGATGATCACGACCATGGACAGGCACATCAGGATCGTCTGGTTCACACCGGTCATGATCGATGGCAGCGCCAGCGGGATTTCAACATCCTTCAACAGTTGCCATTTCGACGCGCCAAAGGCGACGGCAGCTTCTTTGATGCTTTCAGGCACCCCCCGCATTCCCAGTGCCGTAAGGCGGATCACCGGCGGCATGCCAAAGATGATGGTGGCCAGAATCCCCGGCGGGTTGCCGGTGCCGAAGAAGGCGATGATCGGGATCAGGTAGACGAAGGCGGGAAGCGTCTGCATCAGGTCCAGAACCGGTTCCGCCGCGCGATAAGCGCGCTGCGACTTTCCGAACCAGATACCCAGCGGAATGCCGAAGACGACGCACAGCAACACCGCCGCACCGACCAGAGCAACCGTTTCCATCGCCACGTCCCAATACCCCAGCAACGCGATATAGGCCAGGGAAGACGCGGTGAAGATGGCAACCCTTGGTCCCGCCGCACGCCAGGCCGTCACACAGATGACCAGCATGACCACCGGCCAGGGCGACCCGATCAGTGCAATCGTCAGCGCATCAAGCACCGATCGCACGCCCGCCACGATCCCGTCAAAGATGTCGCCGCCCGCCGCAGCGGCCGCATCAATCCTGGCCTCCATCAAGTTTGCCAGGCTCGAGAACAGCGTGCCGTTGCCCTCGCCAAGAAACATCGCAGACACTTGCTGTTCCGGGAACGCGTCCAACAATGGAAGGGATGCGTTCACGGTGAACTTGTACACGATCAATGGTCCGATTGCTGCGACAAGGATCGCACCCATGACGATGTTACGGGTCGAACGCCCGCTTTCAGTGCTGTCCGGATCGATACGCCAGTTCGAATACTGTTTTTCGTAGACGCGGTCGGCGTAGAACCCTTGAACCAACTTGAACACCAGCAACATCAGCAACCCCGTAATCAGGATGCCTGCCGCCTCGGACTGGGCGGCGGCGGCCCTTTCCAGGCTTGTGGCCGCGGCTTTCTGTATGTTCTCGGCCAGTTTGGTGAAACGGTCGATATCGGCCTGTTCCGTGGCATCCGCTGCGCGCGCCAACAGTTCGGCCGCACGTTCCTGCTGACGCGCAGCGCGCTCGGCGAAATCCGCGCCGGGATTGCCCCACGCGCCCCTGCCGATCTGGACCCACGCGATGATCTCAAGGATCAGAAAGGTCCAGAACATGCCCCAAATGGCGCGTGACGCAGACCAGAATGGCCCCAGCACCGCGGCCCACTTGTTGAATGTGTTGGGAATTGCGCTGGTCGCATCATGAATCTTGTGGAACGCATTGACATAGTAGTCACCGTTCGGGCCCGCGAACTCTTTGATGGAAAGGTCCAGCGCCTCGCGATCGACCTCGATATCAGAGGCGGCGGTTACTTTCATCTCTGTTGCAGCATCAGTCATTTTTGCCCCCCTGGATACCGCGCAACAGGCGCGGCTTGGTCACGACACCCACATCGATACCCGCATCCGTGATGACGACCGGCAGATCAGAATTCACGGCCAGGTCGATCAATTGATCCAGATCCGCGCCCTCGTCGGCTCGGGGCGCGCCGTCAAGTGGCCCTGAATAACTGTCCACCGGCTCCATGATGGAATGCGCCTTGACCAGTTTGAGTTTTGAGATGCCCTGAACGAATTCGCGCACGTAATCGTCGGACGGGTTCATGACGATGTCTTCTGGGGTTCCGATCTGTACGATGACGCCATCCTTCATGATCGCAATCCGGTGGCCGATCCGAATGGCTTCGTCCAGATCGTGGGTGATGAACAGAGTGGTCTTTTTGAGCTGCGCCACAAGTGCTTTGAACTGGTCCTGCAACTGCAGGCGGATCAGCGGATCAAGGGCAGAGAAAGGTTCATCCATCAACAGGATTTCCGGGTCCGAGGCCAGCGCCCGCGCGATCCCCACACGTTGCTGCATCCCGCCCGAAAGCTCTTTGGGCAGGCGGTCCTCGTAACCTGTCAGATTCACCAGGCTCAGCGCGTGATCCGAGACGGCCCAGCGCTTTGACTTGGACACCTTTCGGATCTCCAACGGATAGGCCACATTATCGCGCACGGAACGATGCGGCATCAGCGCCATGTGCTGAAAGACCATCCCGATTTGCTGGGCGCGAATGCGGCGCAACTCGGATTCCGACAGCTTCGAAACATCGTGACCCAGAATCTCGATCCGACCCGCCGTGGGTTCGATCAATCGATTCACATGTCGCACCAATGTGGACTTGCCCGAGCCGGACAGCCCCATGATACAGAAAATCTCACCCCTCGGCACTTCGAACGTGGCGCCCTGAACGCCGACAACACAGTTGAACCGCTCCAGAACCTCCGGCTTGCCTATGCCTTCGTTTCTGACCGCTTCCATTGCCTCTTCCGCACGCGAGCCGAAGATCTTCCAAACGTTTTCTAATTTTACGACAGGTTCGTCCATTTATCCCCCACAGGGCGATGCCCTGCCCGACAGAAAAAGGCCGCCGCGGTTTTGCGCGACGGCCCGAAGAGTGGTGATTTAGTTGGTCAGCCAGCCGATGACGGTGTCTTCATTTGCAGCCACCCATTCCTTGGCGAAATCCGCAGCTTCGATGTTGTCGACGGCCAGCGCCTTGCCCATCGCGCTAAGATCGTCGCCTGTCATCTGGTAGTTGCTGAACAAGGCGGCCACTTCGGGATAGCTCTCTTCCAGTTCCTTGGCGTAGTGCAAGTGAAGCGTTGCTCCGTTCCAGGCCGAGGACGCCTCGGACTTGGACAACCAGTCTGGATCATCCGTGGGCTGAACGATTGTCCAGGTGGCCGGATCATGAGGCGGTTCTTCCAGAACCGTCAGATCCTGTGTTACGAAGATATAGTGGGGGCTGTAGCAGAACCCGATCCACGGGTCGCCCGCTTTGGTCGCATTTGCCAGATTGGCATAGGCAATGGTTTCCTCGTATTCCGTCAGCTCGAAGATCTGGTCATAGCCATAGGATTTGGCCCGGATCTTCTCGACGACGGTCGACGCCCAACCCGGCGCACCGATCCATACCTCGGGTGTTCCGTTGCCATCGGTGTCAAAGATCGCAACCTTGTCGGGGTCGCTCAGGTCATCAATCGATTTGATGTCATATTGTTCCGCGATATAGGTCGGCACGCACATGCCCTGTTCGGCCTGAACCGGGTTTTGGTTCATGACGACGGTGCCGTTTTCCTTGACATAGGTATCGTGCAGGTTCTGCTGATTGGGCATCCACACTTCCGGATGGACATGCATCGAACCGCTGTCCATCGCCTCGAAGACAATCGGGTTGGTGCCATTTTGCAATTCCACGTCCAAGCCGAGGTTTTCTTCGATCACGACCTCAAGAATATGTGCCGTGGCGTTCACCGAGGCCCAGTTGGGCACACCGATCACGATATCCGCGGCCATGGCCGGCCCGGCAATCGCGAAGGACGCGCTTCCAAGTAGCGTTGCAATTTTTTTCATCTGATATCTCCGTGTTGGGTAGCTTCCGCGCTTGTTTTTCTCACCCTCTCGGGCAGCGGTGCGCTCAGGTTTTTGGTGTGGAAAGGTAGTGCCTTTCGGTTTTTTGGCGCCAGCAAAACCAAATGCTGACATAGCCCCGAAAGTGAAGCATGCGGATGCGTTGCCCATCAAGGGTTACGTCCTTCTACCTCATGAATGCGATATTATCATAAGTTTGTTTCGACTTCTTGCAATTCAATGCGGTACTTCCGAAACCTCTGAAACCGAAGATACCCGCTGGTTTCTTAGGCACTGAATTGCCTCGCACGAAAACCACAGCCAGTTTCAAAACGGCTTTTGATGCTTTCCTTTTGCAGGAAGCAATTGATATCAAGCAGATATTGCTGCACCTGATAATGCGTGTCGCGCACGCCCCGCCCTCAAAACGAGGCGTGAAACCTCTCCGTGGCGGTTGCGCCACCTAACCGTGCGACCAAGCCCCCCTGACAAGAAACCGTTCAACACTCTGTGAAACGTGTCGAGTATTCTAGTTTTGCTGCTGGCGTTTACCTACCTACTAGTAGATATTACTGTGCGTCGTAACCAAGGAAGAGACCTGACCCCATGGAAATCAATTCGGACTTCTCTGACCGCGTTGTCGTTCACTCAGACCAGCTGGAATGGCAGGCCTCTCCTATGAAGGGTGTGGATCGCAGGATGTTGGACAGGATCGGAGGCGAGGTCGCACGGGCCACCACTATCGTGCGTTATGCGCCGGGCAGTCATTTCTCTGCCCACACCCATACCGGCGGTGAGGAATTCATTGTCCTTGACGGTGTATTTCAGGATGAACACGGTGACTATCCGGCTGGGACCTATGTGCGCAATCCGCCAACCTCGCAACACACACCGGGGTCGGAACCGGGATGCACGATCTTCGTCAAGCTCTGGCAGTTCGACATGAACGATCGAACCCAGTTTCGCAAAAACATGGTGGATGAGCTGCGCGCGCCCGCAAACGATATCGCCACCGCTGTCCTGCATGAGGATGCGCGCGAGATCGTGACCTACTCCCATCTGGACGCGGGCGCGACGCTGCGCTCGGACGCCCCTGGCGGGATCGAGGTTCTGATCATCGACGGGTCGGTCACTGAAGGCGGGGACGAACTGGTCAAAAACGATTGGCTGCGCCTGCCTGAAGGCCACAGCCTGACGGCCGTTGCGGGGGCGAACGGGGCCAAGATCTGGATGAAGACAGGCCACCTGCCTTACGCCCAACCGCCGGCGGTGTAACCGATGGCTGAACAAAAACCCTTGGCGCTTGTCGCCGGAGCGGGGGCTGGGCTTGGCCAGGCGTTGGTGTCGCGTTTCCAGGCCGAAGGCATGGTGACCGTGGGTCTGGGCCGAACCCAACCCGACAACCCAATCGGTTCCTTTCATCAGGTCGATCTGTCCGACCCCGGCGAAACGGCACCGGTCATAGCCAATTTGATTGCCACTTACGGGCCGCCCAAGATCGTGGTGCACAACACCGCAGAACTGGTGATCTCACCCTTCCTGAAAACAACGCTGAACGATTACCAGCGCAGCTGGACGTCGATGGTGCAAACGCTGATCGTGCTGGCGCAATCGGTGATGCAGCCGATGGTCCGTGGCGGTGGCGGAACCTTGATCGTGTCGGGTGCAACCGCCTCTCTGCGCGGTGGTGCACAGTTTTCAGCATTTGCTTCGGCCAAGTTTGCCCTGCGCGGGCTGACACAATCGCTTGCACGAGAGTTTCAACCGGCGGGCGTGCATATCACGCATGTCATACTGGACGGCATAATCGACACGGCCCGGTCGCGCGACCGGCACAGTCTGGACCCAGCCAAAATGATGAAGCCCGAAGATATTGCCGAGGTATATTGGCAACTGGCGCAACAACCCCGGTCGACTTGGACCCAAGAGCTGGACCTGCGTCCTTCAACTGAGGGGTTCTGACCCATGCGCACCGATACGCTCATCATCGGCGGCGGGCTTTCTGGGCTCAGCCTGGCGACACAGCTTGTGGATCAGGGTCAGGAAGTTCTGGTTGTTGAGGCGCGCAGCCGTCTGGGCGGACGCATTCTGACCGAGGTTCAGGGGAGCGCCCATCTGGACATGGGTCCGGCTTGGTTCTGGCCCGGCCAGCCACGTATCGCAGCGCTGACGGACCGGCTGGGCCTGCACCGGTTTGACCAATTCAGTTCCGGCGCGCTGAGTTTCGAAGATGAACAGGGCCGTGTTGGGCGGGGCCGCGGGTTTTCATCCATGGAAGGGTCTTATCGTCTGATCGGGGGGCTCGCTGCTTTGACAGATGCGCTGTCGGCACGGTTGCCGGATGGGGCAATTCACCTGTCCACGCAGATCACCGCCTTGGCCCGCACCGAAGGCGGGGTTCGGGTCACCACGCAATCTGGGCAGCATATTTTGGCAAACCGTGTGGTACTTGCCGTGCCCCCACGCATCGCGGCCGAGTTGATCTATGAGCCCGCCCTGCCCGATGGCACGTTGTCAGCCATGCGGCACATCCCGACCTGGATGGCCGGGCAGGCCAAAGCGGTTGCGGTCTATGACACTCCGTTCTGGCGCGAAGACGGACTGTCAGGGGATGCCATGAGCCGGCGCGGTCCCATGGTGGAAATCCACGACGCGTCGCCTGCCAGCGGTGGTCCCTTCGCGCTGTTCGGTTTCATCGGCATCCCTGCGCAAGCGCGCCGGGATGAAGGGGATTTGCGGCAGCAGGTTCTGGCTCAGCTGGGGCGCTTGTTCGGGCGCAAGGCGACCAGCCCCAGCGTGCTTTTGCTAAAAGACTGGGCGTTTGATCGCTTCACATCGACCGACCTGGACCTTCAGCCCGTATATGCCCATCCGCAATACGGCCTGCCGAAGGCCATGACGCGGATCTGGGAAGACAGGATCCTTTTCAGTGGCACCGAAACAGCCGCGCAATTTGGGGGATATCTGGAAGGTGCATTGGAAGCGGCAGAAAACACCGCCGCTTTGTTGAGCGCAAATAGGATGAACGTGGCATGGAAATAGATACAAAAACCGCTTTGCTGAATTCTGCCGAATTTGCCGTACGTAGCAAAGGCTTCGACGGCTTCAGCTATGCCGACCTTGCCAATGATGTGGGTATCCGCAAGGCATCGATCCACTATCACTTCCCGACCAAAGCCGCGCTTTCTGCCGCTTTGATGGCACGCTACCATACCGAGCTTACCGGACGCTGCGACGAGATCGAGGAATCTTGCGAAACGGCGGGCGCGCGCATGCGTGCACTGATCGCGCTGTATCGCACGGCTTTGAACGACGGAAAAACCCTGTGCTTATGTGTGTCGCTGATCATCAGCCGGGAAAGCTTGTCGAATGAGGTCACAGACAAAATCCGCGAGTTCCGGCGCATGATAACCCGGTGGATCGAGAATGTCTTTGCGCTTGGCAAAACCGATCATTCGATCACGGGCGTTGAGGATCCGAAAGCAGAGGCACGCGCGGCATTGGCTTTGCTGGAAGGCGCTCATCTGACGGCGCGGGCCGAGAAGAGCGCCCAAACCTTTGATGACGCCGTGGAAACGCTATCAGCACGTTGTTTGTGACACGGCCTGGTTTGCTTATTCAAAATGGCCGCGTCGATTGTTGAGGCGCCTGCCCGCCTCAACCCGGTTTTTCATACGAGGCCCGCAATTCAACCCGCAAAGCAGAAAGCCTCACTCCAGCTTGACCCAGGCCGAATTTCTGGCAGAGCTTTGCACGCATGCGGCCACAAACCTGACGCCTTCAAGCCCATCCCGGACCGTTGGATAGACGACAGATGCGTCAGGTGAACTTCCGTTTCTGAACGCCAGAATGGCTTCGGCTGCTTCGCCATAGATATTGGCAAACCCTTCCAGGTAACCTTCGGGGTGTCCCGGGGGCACTCTGCTGAGCCGATTGGCCGCATCCCCTGCCGCAGCCCCATTTCGGGTGATCAGACGCTTTGGCTCTCCGTAAGGAGTAAACCAAAGATAGTTCGGGTCTTCTTGAGCCCACTCGATGCCGCCCTTTTCGCCGTACACACGCAATCGCAGAGCGTTTTCGTTACCGGGCGCAACCTGCGAAGACCACAGCATGCCACGGGCTCCGCCTTGGAACCTCAGCAACACATGCGCGTTATCGTCGACCTGACGACCCGGCACAAAAGCCTGCAAATCCGCCGCAAGGCTTTCTGCCCTCAATCCGGTTACAAAGCAGGCAATATTATACGCATGAGTTCCAATATCACCGGTTGATCCTCCGGCACCGGAGCGTTCCGGATCAGTCCTCCACTCGGCCTGCTTGAAATCCTGCGGCTCGGTCAGCCAGTCTTGCGGATACTCAACCTGAACCACGCGGATTTTACCGATATCCCCGTTGGCAACCATCTCACGCGCTTGCCGAACCATTGGATAGCCCGTGTAGTTATGGGTAAGGATGAACAGCGCGTTTGAGTTTTCAGCGGTTTTGACCAGTTTCTTCGCATCACCAAGGGTCGACGTAAGCGGCTTATCGCAAATCACGTGAATGCCGCGTTTCAGAAACTCACGCGCGGCAGCATAGTGAACGTGATTTGGCGTGACGATCGAAACAGCTTCGATCCCGGATTTCAAACGCGCTTCTCGCATCGCCATCTGCTTGAAGTCATCGTAAACCCGCTCGAGGCCCAGCGCCTCGCCGCTTTCCCGGGATTTTTCGGGCGTCGAGGACAACGCGCCTGCAACCAGCTCGAACTTGTCATCCAGTCGCGCGGCTATGCGGTGGACACCACCGATGAAAGCATCGTTTCCACCGCCGACCATACCAAGGCGAATGCGCCCCGTTCTTTCTTCGTTGCGTCCTGTTACCATCAGCCTATCCCCAGCATTTTCCGATTGGCCGCTTCGTCGGTGCCGCCGTCGGCAAAATCGTCAAAGGCCTTCTCGGTCACGCGAATAATGTGATCGGAAACGAACTGAGCACCTTCACGCGCGCCATCCTCGGGATGTTTCAGGCAGCATTCCCATTCGACCACGGCCCAGCCATCAAAGTCGTTTGCCGCCATCTTAGAAAAGACAGCCCCGAAATCCACCTGTCCATCACCAAGTGACCTGAACCGCCCTGCGCGATCGACCCAGCTTTGATAGCCGGAATAGACACCTTGCCTTCCGGTCGGATTGAACTCGGCATCCTTTACGTGAAACATCCGGATGCGATCTTTATAGATGTCGATATTGTCAAGGTAATCGAGGCATTGCAGGACATAATGCGACGGGTCGTACAGCATGCACGCCCGCGCATGGTTGCCTGTTCGTTCAAGGAACATTTCGTATGTCACCCCGTCATGAAGATCCTCGCCGGGGTGGATTTCATAGCAAACATCAACGCCACAGTCTTCGGCGTGGTCCAAGATCGGCACCCAACGACGGGCGAGCTCATCAAATGCGGTTTCAATTAGACCAGCAGGACGTTGGGGCCAGGGATACACGTAAGGCCAGGCCAGCGCGCCAGAGAATGTTGCATGAGCCGAGATACCCAAATTCCGTGAGGCTGAAAGCGCTTTCTTGACCTGATCAACGGCCCATTCCTGCCGGGCTTTGGGATCTCCCCTGACGCTTTCGGCCGCAAAACCATCAAACGCCGAATCATAGGCCGGGTGAACAGCGACAAGTTGGCCTTGCAGGTGCGTCGATAATTCTGTGACTTCAACGCCGTTCTCTTGGGCTTTGCCCTTGAAGTCATCGCAATAGTCTTTGCTTGTCGCGGCCGTTTCAAGGTCGAACAACCGCCCGTCCCAACTGGGCACTTGAACGCCCCTGTATCCGCAATCCGCCGCCCATTTGGTTATGGCGTCCCATGAATTGAACGGCGCTTCGTCACCGGCAAATTGTGCAAGAAATAATGCAGGCCCTTTGATCGTCTTCATTCAGTTTCCTCCCCGAAACCAATGCCTCTATGGCGGCAAGTTTTCCTTCAGATAGATGTCGATGCGGATGCGTTCCTGTGATTTGTTGAAAGGCACTTTGTCCGATGTTGCACGCAACAGACGCACGGCGGACCGCACCAGATGCCCGGAGTCCTGCGAGATCAGCGCGTCAAAGGTGCCACGGCGAAGCGCGTCACGACTAAGCGGCGTGAGTTCATGCGCGATAATGACCAGATCCTTGCTGATCCTGCTCTCTGACAGAAATTGAACCAAACCCGCATTGCCGGCGGCGGAAGAGTATATTCCGACCAGGTCGGGGTAGGTCTCAAATATCCCAGGCATCATCTTGTAGATCAGATCCGGGTCATCCCTGCCCTCGACAGACGCCACGACTTCCAGATGAGGGAATTCTTCAGCGACAACAAGATCAAATCCCTGGCGCCGCTCCAGATGATCACGTGCCAAACGTGAGCCCGTCAGAACCAAAACCTTACCCGGACGATGCACAAAGCGCCCCATCAACTGAGCTGCGGTTCGCCCGGCCGAAACGTTATCGATCCCGACAAAATGATCTCTGTCCGAGCTTGGCAAGTCGGACACCAATGCAACCACTGGAATGCCTTTGTCCCTGACCCTCTTCACAGCGTCGCGGACCGAAGGCGTTTCCGGCCCGAATACGGCCACTCCGTCGACGTTCAGGCGGTCGACCCCATCCAGAATGTTGACTATGTCCTGAGGCTCGAACGGAGCGACCTTTTTTATCGTGACCCGTGTTCTTTCGATGAACTGATCGCGCGATTGTTCAGCTATCTGATCGCATATTGCCTCGACAAATTCATTACCGGCATCCGGCAGAATAAAGACGAAATTGTAGACACGGTTCCGCGCGAGGTTGGCAGCCGCGGTGTCGCGCACATACCCAAGTTCATCAATCGCCTTTTGCACTTTCTGCACGGTCACCGCCCGCACACCGGGACGCCTGTTCAAGACCCGGTCAACAGTCGCCAGACTGACACCCGCAACGCGCGCGATGTCGTTTACGGTTGGCTTTTTCACCAATTCTAGTTTTTGCTTTTGGTCTTCCACGTGTCTTTCAGCCCTCAATCTCCCGTGCCAAGCCTTCGAACAACAATGCAACAGCTTCTGCACCCGGGTCGTTATGTCCGATCAGGTTTTCTTCGGGAACATAGGCTGCGCGGCCTGCCTTGGCACGGTGAATATTTGCGGTTTTGTCAGCTCCTTCGCGCGCGGCTTGCGCGGCTTGCACCAGCCCTGAAGGCAGCGCCTCAAGCGCAGGTGCCAGAGCATCAATCATTGTCCTGTCGCCAACTTTGGCCCCACCTACCTGGCTGACCCGGTTCAGGCCTTCGACCAAAGACTTTGATATGGAAGCGCCACTGGCACAGGCATCTCCGGCGGCATTGAAAAAGATCGCCAGGATCACACCGGAAGATCCCCCCATGGTCTGGCTCAGCTCATTGCCCAGCGCGGGAAACAATTGCGTCAGATCCGCAAGAGGCATTCGATCCAGGCTTCCCTGCAATGATCTGGCTGCTGTCGCCAAGGTACTGCCTGTATCTCCATCTCCGGATTTCGCGTCCAATTCGTTCAGGTCTTTCTCGGCTTGGATCAGCAGTTCGGCCAAGCGATTTATTGTTTCCTTGGTCGTCGGGTTGTTCGACGGGATGGGGTCAATCGGGGTCAAACCATCAGGCAAAGGGGCAATTCGAACCGGCTTTATCGTTTTGACCCCTGGCCATGCCACCAACTCGACCGGTTCTTCCAGCGCCAACAAGTCACTCGGATCAACCGGCAGAATCGAAACAGAAAATCCATGCATGTCCAGCGAAGTCATCAGCGGTGCCGGACCGATAATATGTCCCGCGATACCGGTTTCGGACAAGGCGTGCGTCAAAACAGACATCTCAAGCGGTGTTGTAGACCCCAAATTGTTTACCAGCGCCACGCAGTCACCCGCCCCCACTCGCTGCTGCAACTTTTCCACGACGGTGGACATTGCGGTCACGGCATTTGCGAACTCCACCTGCTCAACACCTGGCTCGCCGTGAATACCCAACCCGAGCTCTGCTTTGCCGGGGGCAATCCTGTCTTCTTTCGGGGAACCCGGAACGGTGCAGGTGTCCAAACTCATCCCGATACTGACTACTTTCTCGACTACGTTCTTAGCGGCCTTGGTTACAGTTTCCAGATCAGCCCCACGTTCTGCCAATGCTCCGGCAATCTTGTGCACGAACAAGGTCCCTGCCACGCCACGCGGTTGCGGAAGGTCAGGAAGGGCGATGTCATCATCGACCACCACCATTTCCACCTTGCGCCCCAATGCGCGGGCGCGCTCGGCCGCAAGTCCAAAATTCAGCCGGTCGCCAGTATAATTCTTGACGATCAGCAAACACCCCGCCTCACCGGTCACGGCCAGAATGCCCGCCAGGACAGCTTCTACCGATGGGGAAGCGAAAACCTCTCCGCATACGGCCGCAGTTAACATTCCCGCGCCCACAAACCCGGCATGGGCAGGTTCGTGGCCGGAACCTCCGCCCGAAACCAGGGCGACTTTCGATTTGTCCCAATCCGATCTGTAGACAACCTTGATATGAGGGTACCCATCCAATCTGGTCAGTGCCCCACCTGAGGATGCAAGAAGACCATCTATCGCCTCGGTCACGAGGGTTTCTTTTGTGTTGAGGAACTGGGCCATGCTTTTGCTCCTTAATTCACGCGCGCGCCGGACGCGTCAAAATACAACGGGTTTTGTGGGCTAATTTTGATAGTCTTACCTGCGGGGTAATCTTGATGGACATCGATCAGCGTCACGACCGGGTGGCCATTCAAGTCCAGATGAAGTCGGGTTTGGTCACCCAGGTGTTCGGCACGTATCACGCGCGCGTCACTGCCTTCGCCTTCAATGATGTTTTCCGGGCGAAGACCAATCTGCGGGCCCTTGTGATCTCCTCCGAACAACTCCGACGGAAGGATATTTATCCGCGGCAGACCCAATCGACTGGCAACATAAACACTGCACGGGTTTTCATAGATGTCCCTTGGCGTGCCGTACTGAACCAGCCTGCCCTCTTCCAGAACTCCGATATGCGTTGCCATTGTCATGGCCTCAACCTGATCATGAGTCACATACAAAAGCGTAGACCCAAGGTCGGCCTGAATTCTCTTGAGCTCGACGCGCAGATCCGCTCTCAGCTTGGCATCCAGTGAACTAAGCGGCTCGTCCATCAAGAAAATTTGGGGATCCCGCACCAATGCGCGGCCAATCGAAACACGCTGCATCTCTCCGCCGGACAATTCCGTGGCCTTGTTGTCCAGCTTGTTCGGGATTTGCAGGATTTCCGCGACTTCGTTCACCTTTTTCTTGATCTGATCCTCAGGGGTTTTCAGGATCGGCGAACGCAGTGGAAACGACAGATTCTCGCGTACCGTCATATGCGGGTACAGCGAATATTGCTGAAAAACCATCGCCACATCGCGTTGGGCAGGCGTTTCCAGGCCAACATCTCGGCCGGCGATGCGTACCGATCCCGAGTCCATCTTCTCGAGTCCGGAAATCAATCGAAGCGTTGTCGTTTTTCCCGCACCTGTCGGACCCAAAAGCACGACGAAGGCACCATCGGGAATTGTCATCGAGATACCGTCGACGGCTTGAACAGTTCCGAATGACTTCGAGATGTTCTGCAAAATGACTTCAGCCATTGCTCAGCACCTCTTCGTTCAGCGCGGACTTCAGCGCCCGGCCCGTGGAGCGCTCAAAAAGAGTCACCGTTGTCGAACGGAAATCCAATCCCACGGTTTCACCCGGCGCAACCTTTTCACCTGCGCCGATGCGGGCCTTCAACTCACCGTTCGGGCTTTGCAATGTCACGATCTGGGTTGTCCCCAGGTATTCAGCTGCCAGAACTTTGGCCCGATAGTCACTGTCGTCGGACAAAAATACATGTTCCGGCCGGACACCGAAGACCAGTTCCCCTTCCGCCCCCTCCATCAGCTTCGGGACCGCTTCGTCATGGCCGTTCAGCCTGACCCTTTCAGAGCCGGGTGCCACTTTTCCCTGAAACGGCAAGAAGTTCATTGACGGAGATCCTATGAAATCCGCCACAAACATGGTCGCAGGTTTGTCGTAGATTTCTTGCGGCGTTCCGAATTGTTCGATCACTGCGTTATTCATGACAACAATCTTGTCGCCCATCTGCATGGCCTCTAGCTGATCGTGTGTGACGTAAACCGTTGTCGCTCCCATTCGATCGTGAAGCGCGCGCAACTCTTCGGCCATATGCTCGCGAAATTCGGCGTCCAAAGCGCCAAGAGGTTCGTCCATCATGAACGCCTTGGGCTCGCGAACGATCGCCCGCCCAAGTGCAACGCGCTGCCTGTCGCCACCCGAAAGCCCCCCCACCGGGCTTTCCAGAATGTCAGTTATCCCCAGAATTCCGGCAACTTCTTCGACTTTGGCTTTGACGGCTGCACGTGACATGCCTTGTGAAATCAGTGGATAGCTGATGTTCTTGCGAACATTCATGTGCGGATACAGCGCGAACATCTGGAAAACGAACGCTATGTCACGTTCTGAAGGTGGCTTTTGGCTGATTTCTTCACCATCCAGATAGATTTCGCCGGAAGTCGGAAGTTCCAGCCCCGCAATCATCCTGAGCGTTGTCGTCTTTCCACATCCCGACGGCCCAAGCAGCATGAAGAACTCACCGTCCTCAATTGTAAAAGAGCTCTCGCGCACAGCAGTGAAATCGCCGAACATCTTCTTTACGTTTTTGACTATGATCTGGGCCATTTCTACTCCGGAAAATGGCTGACGATGATGAACATGACGGTTCCGATCAGCGTGACGATGAAGGAATAGGTGAACGCCCAAAGGACAAAGGGCTGCATCAGCATGAAGACACCCAGTGCGATCAGGATGGTGGCGACCATCTCCCACGGGCCGCGGCGGAGCCGCATCAATCCGGTAAGAAACTCGCTCATTTGCGTACGGCTCCGAATGTGATCCCGCGCAGCAGGTGTTTGCGCATCAGGATGGTGAAAATCATAACAGGGATCAGGAAGATCGTCGCACCGGCCGCAACCGCAGGCCAATCCAGACCGCCAATACCGATGATGGTGGGGATGAACGGTGGCGCTGTCTGCGCGTTGGCCGAAGTCAGCAGCACGGCGAAAGCATATTCATTCCATGCGAAGATCAGGCAGAAGATCGCAGTTGACGCAATGCCTGTGGCGGCTTGCGGCAGCACCACTTTGTAGAAGGCCTGAAACCTCGTGTAGCCATCTATAAGGGCGGCTTCCTCGTACTCTCTTGGAATTTCGTCGATGAAACCCTTCAGCAACCAAACCGCCAGGGAGATATTCACGCCCGTATACAGGAGGATCATCCCCAGATGCGTGTCGCTCAGCCCAAGGTTTCTGAACATAAGGAAGATCGGGATGGCGACAGCGACCGGAGGCATCATCCTTGTACTAAGAATGAAGAACAGAAGGTCGTCTTTGAGCGGTACCTTGAACCTGCTGAATGCATAGGCGGCCAGCGTGCCAAGGAAGATACTCAAGAACGTGGATCCAAATCCGATGATGACCGAATTCATGAAACGCTCGCCGAACTTGGAGGGCCCAACGATCACCATGTCATATTGGCGGACGATCTCATCGGCCCAGTTCTGCGGCGGGTTGGCTTCCAGAAACTCCTGCGTCTGCCTGGTGCGCGTAGTGAAAAGATTGACGTAACCTTCGAGCGTTGGGTCAAAGACCACTTTGGGCGGGTAGCTGATCGCGTCGGCAGGGGATTTGAACCCGGTCAGCAAAATCCACACCAGCGGGATCATCGTGATCAGCGCATAAGTGATGACCAGGATTCCTGCGATCCATTTGGACCGGTTCGAAGGTTCAGTGACGGAAAAGCCGCTCATCTCTGCTTCACCTTGTTCAGGGCTTTGACGTAAATCGACGCAAGGCCGAACACGGTGACGAACAGGATGATTGCATAAGCCGATGCATACCCTGTACGCCACTTCTCAAACGCCTCTCGCTTGAGATTGATCGAAGTGAGTTCCGTAACGGACCCCGGCCCACCGCCGGTCAACTGCACCACCAGATCAAACATTTTGAAGTTCTCGATCCCTCGAAACAGCACCGCCAGCATCAGGAATGGCAGCACCATCGGGATCGTAATTGTAAAGAACTGCCGCAGCTTGCTGGCCCTGTCGATCTCGGCCGCCTCGTAGATGTAATCGGGAATACTGCGCAGCCCGGCCAGGCAGATCAGCATCACAAACGGCGTCCACATCCATGTGTCGACGATGACGATGGCCCAGGGCGCCAACGTCACCGAGCCCAGCATCTCAAAACTTGACGGGTCTTTGCCGGTGAACCACGAAACGATATAGTTGAACAGTCCGATCTGAGGCTGATAGAGAAACTTCCAAAAGTTCCCGACGACAGCAGGGGACAGCATCATTGGCAAGACAATAATCGTGGTCCACAGGTCATTTCCTTTAAACTTCTTGTTGATTAGCCACGCCAAGGTGAACCCGATCAGAACCTGAAAAAAGATCGTCCAGAAGAGAAAATGCGCCGTCGCCTGCATATTCAACCAGGTGTCGGAATCCGTCAGGATACGCTCGTAATTCCTGAACCCGACATTCTTGACCTCGCGCCCTATCCGATTGGCTTTGTAGTTGGTAAAGCTAAGCTGGATTGTCCAAATCAACGGAAAAATGTTGATTGCAAGCAGCAGGAAGATCGTCGGGGAAATGAATATCCAAGCAATTGCTCGATCGGATAACCCTCTGATTTTGCGCGTAACTCGCGTGGGCGTTGCCTGCGCAACGCGATCTATGGTCCGGTCAGACATTTCTTTGCCAGTTCTTGTCGGTTTGGGACACACGGGTCATGGTGGAGCGGGATTGAACCCGCTCCTGCCCTGCTTCCGGATTAAAGCTTGCCTTCGTCTTCGAAGACTTCGGTCCAATCCTCGATCAAAAGATCAAGCGCTTCTTGTGCGGTGCCTTGATCGGCGACAACGTAGTCATGGATACGTTTCTGCATGGCCAACAGCAATTCCGCATAGGCAGGCTCCTGCCAGAAGTCCTGCACACCTGCCATGGCTTCCAGAAAGTCACCGGCAAAGGGCTGGCTGTCCACGAAGCCTGGGTCTTCCAGCACGGAATTATGTGCTGAATAACCGCCCAGTTCCCACCATTTGGCCTGAACTTCGGGTTGCGCGAACCACTTGATGTACTCAAGCGCGGCATCCTGTTTGTCAGAATAGCTGACGACAGAAATCCCTTGCCCGCCCAACGTTGAACCTGCCTGATTTTGCGGCGGATTCACGAAGAAGTCGATCTTGTCGCCACCGGTATTGGGATCGGCATAGAGGCCTGGGAAGAATGCAAACCAATTCATGGCCATGGCGACCTGACCTGACTTAAAGGCGTCCAGGCTTTCACCCATGTAAGAGTTTGTGTACCCCGGAGGTGTCGCTGATTTGTAGAACTCTTTGTAGAATTCCAGCGCTTCGACGGCTTCGGGTGAATTCACAGCGCCTTCCATGTCATACGAGCCCGGCGTATTTTCATACTTGAACCCCCATGGGTAAAGCGCACTCGTCACGCCCATCGTTATCCCTTCCGAACCGCGCTCTGTAAAGATCGCAGCGCCGTACACAGTTTTTCCGTCGATCTCGCGACCTTGGAAAAATTGCGCAATCTGCAACAACTCTTTCTGGGATTCCGGTTCACGCAAATCTTGACCGGTTGCTTCTTTATAGGCGGCTTGGATATCGGGATCTTCGAACCAGTCCTTGCGATAGAACCAACCGTTCGCATCACCCATTGCAGGCAGCGCATAGTAATTTGGCGTGCCCTTTGGCCAAGTCGAATAAGCGTACACAGTTGCCGGCGCGAAATCATCCATACTGATGCCTTCAGCATCAAAGAAGTCATTCAGCTTTACATAGTGACCGTTCTCAGCTCCTCCGCCAATCCATTGGCTGTCCCCGATCAGCAGGTCACAAAGCTTCCCTCCGGAGTTCAGCTCATTCAGCATGCGGTCCGCAAAGTTCGGCCAGGGCACAAACTCGAAGTTCATTGTGTGGCCAGACTCGGCCTCGAATTCTTTGGATAGCTCAACCAGCGCGTTGGCCGGGTCCCATGCCGCCCAACACAGTGTCAGGTCTTCAGCATTTGCCTTGGTAGAAAGAGTAGTAGCGGCAAGGACTATTGCGCTGGCAGACGCCAGTTTTGAGTAAGTCATCCATTCCTCCCTTTTTAACGCCGTCAATCGAGGATGTGCGAATCGCGGCATACTTCCAAGGCTATTTGAGGTACGCACCTCAAGTCTAGATAATTTTGAGGTTCGTACCTCAAAACGCCCCATGTAACTTAAATTTACGCTACTAATTCGTTGTTTTTGAAAAATTTACACCGCACCATTTCCTTCTGCATACTTTGCAACAATCCCCTGGAAAAACCGCTAGTCTCAAAACAGTTCTTTGAAACTGACCTGCAGGCAGCTTTGGATAGCCAGTTCTCACAGGCCCTGCATTGCTGGATTTTCGGCTTTCCGCCCCCCGCCCGAACGCGTGGAAATCGATGGCCCAGAAGACGCAAGACGAGCCAAATTCGGCTGTTCACGACGGATCGGAAACCAACGCATGAGCGAACTCACCATTGTCAGAATGAAGCGTTACCCTATCAAGGGTCTGAGTCCGGAGCCGCTGAACACAGTCAACCTGAGCGCGGGTGAGGGTGTACCTGGTGACCGCCTTTTCGGCTTTGCTCGCTACAATTCCGGCTTTGACCCGACTGACCCAAAGCCACTTCCTAAAGACCGCTTTGTTGTTTTGCTGAAAGAAGCTGGGCTTGCGGGTCTCAGGACACGTTTCGACGCAACAACTCAGCAGTTGGAAATTGATGTGGACGGCCGCACCCACTGCTTCCGCATGAGCGAGCCACAAGGAAAAACGGATGCCGCCAGACTCCTATATGATACGCTGGAACTACAGGATCCTGAACCGCCTAGATTCGTGTCTTCGCACCCGCATCGTTTCACAGATGTTTCAGTCGTTTCACCGAAGATGATGAATGCGATATCGGTTCTCAACTTAAGCTCTGTTGATGCGTTAAGCAGAAAGTTGCGCACAGACATTCACCCGGCCAGATTTCGGGCGAATATCGAAATTGACGGATTGCCACCGTTTTCCGAGCTGAGCTCTGTCGGTTCCAGCTTTGTGTTCGGCGATGTCAGGCTGCGGATACTCTCGCGGACGAAACGATGCGCCGCTACCGAGGTGAATCCTGTGACGGCCCTTCGAGACTTGAACATTCCGTTCTTACTTCGAACCCATCTGGGCCATATGGATATGGGGGTTTACGTAGAAGTGCTGGATGGCGGCACCCTCTTTGCTGGCCAAAAAGGAAAATGCCCGCAGGAATAAGTGGCCCAATTGATCTGACACTTACACGTCGCCGGAGTTCTTTTGACATTCATCGGACGTGATCAGATCAACCTGTGCTCGGACTCACGCAATGCAACTCGCGAAAATTGCAGCATGAATCCAGATCGTCGAATGGAAATGATGCGAAACGGATACAAATGGCGGTGCTGTAAGACAAATTGGAACCAGTCTCTGCTAAGCCAGTACAGATGCCCTTTTTGCCGCACCAAGTTCGCGCGGCCCGGCAAGAGCGAAGGTGCGTGTTCGTTTATCCTACGCTCATTCATCAGGTCTTCGACATTGTAAAAGGCACAGGAAACAGAAGGTACAGTATCACGGCCCGACGAATGATCCTGGGGTTGGCCTTGAATTCCTTGAATGGGCTTGAGTTGGTCATAGGTGGAGGCTTCGAAAGCCCCTGCCCGTTTCAATCCGAGTTCTTCTGACAAGACTGTTTTATTTGTTCACCTGTTTTCGCAATTCAGGTCTGCTTTAGGGTTGGTGTAATAATGGTTCAGAGCTTGCGAAGGAAATCACTGCACTCCAGCGAAAAGTATTTGTTTCTTGCGGTCTGCATCCCTTTGACACAAATCGAAATCGCTCTCATGCAAAAAGCCCTGAGGGGAAGGCGCAACTAAGAAATGCCCAAAATCATCTTGCCCTGCGACAAGCGCAACCAAAGTTTTCACGCCGTTTTTCTGTTTCATTGAGGGTTTTATGAAACGCAACGCCGCGCCAATGCGTCTGTCGTCTGTGTTATTGGGTCCCGATGCGTGAAAGAGATGCCCGTGATGCATGGATGCCTGCCCTGCACGCAATTCCGCAGCCACTGCATCTTGTTCGTTCACATCGACTGCGATTTCCTGTCCGCGTGATAACAGATTGTTTTTGCTGAAAGTGTCTACGTGAGGCACGATACGGTTTTTATGACTGCCGGGAACAAACTTCATACACCCGCTTTGCTCAGACGCTTCTGAAATCGCAACCCAACAAGTAACCTCTTCTGCATCATCCAATCCCCAATAGGTCAAGTCCTGGTGCCACGAGACGATTTTCGATGATCGCGCCTCTTTTACGAAAAGTGCACCGCTCCAAACCATGAGGTCCGGCCCCAACACCGTTGAAGCAGCCTCAATCAGCTTCGGATGGCGGAGAAGTGCATCGAATGATGGTATCAGCCTGTCCGGATACGAGTATAGAAGCTTGAGTTTCTCTGGGTCATCTCTGAGGGTGCGCTCTGCTTTCTCAAAATCATCGCGCAGCGTTTGAACCTCGGAAACTGTCAGGATATCCAGCGGAGCCACGAAACCATCTCTTTCATAAGTCGTCGCTATATCAGGCATTCGTTTAACCATTGTCATTATCCGGAAATGTTAACTGCACCTTCATTGATCGGCTTCGATCAGACGCAACCTCGAAAGCAGTGACAGCCTCCCCAACTTCGAAGGAATGCGTCACCAGATGGTCGACGTTTAGTAGTCCGTTTCGCATCATTTCGACAGCGACCGCGAACTCGGAATGGAAACGGAAAGATCCGCGAAGTGCAATCTCTTTTGCAGTCAACGCCTGCATCGGCACTGTCATGTCTCCGCCCAGGCCAAGCTGAACCAAAGTTCCACGCGGGCGCAAGCATGCGACGCCAGAAGCCAGGGCCGATTGAGCCCCGGAACATTCCAGTTGGACGTCAATCTGGCCCTTGTCCTTTTCAAACCGTTCCAACATTTGCGGATCAGTGTAGGTGTTGATGACATCGTCTGCCCCGCATTCACGCGCTATGGCTAGGGTCTGGTCCGAGATATCTGTCGCGACTATTCTGGCCGCCCCAGAACGACGTGCCACCAAGATCGTAAGGCAGCCGATCGGGCCGCATCCGGTGATAAGCACCGTTTTACCCACCAGGCTTCCAGCTTGTTTAACCGCGTGCAAACAAACCGCCAGCGGTTCTGCCATAGCGGCCTGTGCAGGGCTCAACCCGTCTGCCGGAACACATTGACTGGCTTTCGCCACGAGTTTGCTCCGAAAAGCGCCTTGGATATGCGGGAACGGCATTGCGCTGCCATAGAACTTCATATCAAGACAGTGGTTTTGCTGCCCGTTCAGACAATAGTAGCAGGCTTGGCAGGGGCGGGATGGAGAAACTGCAACCAATTGACCTAGGTTCAGCCCCTGCACACTTGACCCGAATTCTACGATTTCGCCGGCGACTTCGTGTCCAAGCACCATCGGTTGAAGCAGCTTGATGGCGCCGAAGCCACCGTGGTTGTAATAATGCAGGTCAGAGCCGCAAATCCCACCCACGCGCAATGCAATTAAAACTTCGTCTTGTCCCAGGTCGCGTACATCCCGGTTTTCCAACCTCAGATCTTTCGCAGCATGGATAACAACAGCAACACTGGCCGAAGACATTGCGCGGACTCCCTATACACATCGCCAAAAGATACGGATAGTCGGTGCCGACAACCAAGGGATTTTTGCATGACGCTTGAAATGTTCAGCCTAAATGGAACTCGGGCGATGATAACAGGCTCTAGCCAAGGCATTGGATTTGCGTTGGCTCGTGGCTTGGCTGCTGCCGGTGCGCAGGTCGTTTTGAACGGGCGCGACACCACAAAACTGGCGGCAGCAGCCTCCGAACTAAGTGAAACAGGCGCCTCGGTACGGGAACTTGCGTTCGATGCGACCGATCATGAAGGCGTCCGATCTGCTGTGGACGACTTTGAAGAAAAGATTGGCCCGATAGACATCCTGATAAACAACGCCGGAATGCAACACAGGACGGAGTTACAGGATTTCCCCGCTGATGCCTTCGAGCGCCTACTACAGACAAATGTCGCGTCCGTCTTTCACGTCGGTCAGGCAGTGGCACGACACATGATTGAAAGAAAGTCTGGCAAGATCATTAACATTGCGTCGGTTCAATCCGCATTGGCAAGACCGGGCATTGCGCCTTATACGGCAACAAAAGGTGCCGTGACCAACCTTACAAAAGGCATGGCAACTGATTGGGCCAAGTATGGTCTGAACTGCAATGCCATTGCGCCCGGATATTTCGATACACCTTTGAACGCCGCCTTGGTTGCCGACCCAGCGTTTAGTGCATGGCTCGAGAAACGTACTCCAGCCGGTCGCTGGGGAAATGTAGAAGAACTTGTCGGTGCCGCCATATTCCTTGCGTCCCCTGCATCCAGTTTCGTCAATGGACATACTCTCTATGTCGATGGTGGAATAACGGCGTCACTTTGATTTGTGGCTTTCAATCCTCTGCTGAATGCGACTGACCGAAGATATCGTTTAAAGCGCCGACGCCAAAGCAATCACCACAACAACAATCAAGGAAGCCGCCATCGCAAAGTTGATCCTTCGATGCGATCTTTGGCTTATATCAAGGCTGCCCAGTTTTGCGCCAGCACCCAGCCAGATCATGTGCACTGGCACCCATATCATATTGAAAACAAGGATTTTTATGACGACCTCCCAAACGGGCGCATCGGGCAAAAAGGCAAACCCTGAAAACAATGCTGTGCTGACCACGTAAGCCTTGGGATTAATGAACTGAAGTGTCAGCCCATTCGCAAAACCAAGTGGCGAAACCGCTGGAGAAAACCCGACCTTTGAGCCAGCGCTGGCAATTCGCCAGGCCAGAAATACCAAATACCCGACTGAGGCGAATAGCAGCAAAGTTCTGAGCGCCGGTATAGCCAAAGCTACCGCAGCGACTCCAGAGACAACCAACATCATGTTGATGAACCCGCCCAGCATCAAACCAGCCACGAAGGCGAGACCAGCTCGAAAACCAAATGCTGATCCAATACCCGCAGTTGTTAGAACGCCTGGGCCCGGCGTAATCAGCAGAAAGAAAACCGCGACAGCAAACTCAAACACTCTTCAGATTGGCCTATTACAGATCTCTGCATTCTGGCACAGCTGTGATCACCGATCCGTCCTTAAGGTGTTGCAGAAGATTGTCGACGGTTAGGTCACCCATAGCTGCACGCGTCTCAATAGTCGCGCTACCAGCGTGAGGTAGCAGAACGACATTGGACATCTCGCGCAACGCTTTTGGAACACGCGGTTCGTCCTCGAAAACATCAAGCCCCGCCCACCCAAGCTCGCCGTTTTGCAATGCGTTGGTAAGGGCAGTTTCGTCGACGACCGAACCTCGACTAACGTTTATCAGAGTGCCGCCCGCCCCCAACGCGCGAAGCACCTCAGCGTTGACCAGCCTATTGGTCGACGGACCGCCGGGCGTGATGCATATGAGGACGTCAACATGTTCTGCCATTTCAACCAAATTGTCGAAATAACGGTACGGGACATCCTTTTGATTGCGGGTGTGATAAGAGATTTCGGGGGCCCACGGCTCTAACTTATCAACGATCGCCTGACCAATGCGACCAAGACCAAGAATCCCTATCTTTTGATTGTCTGCTGATCGGGTCAAAGGGGCATTGCCTTCAACCTCCCAGCGTCCGGACCGAACGTAATTGTCGTCACGTACAAGCTCTCGGTAACATGACAGCAATAGCAGAACGGCGGTGGTTGCGACTTCTTTGTTCAAAACATCGGGTGTGTGCGTCACAACAATTCCACGCTCTGCCGCGGCATTTGCGTCGACGGCGTCGTAACCGACTCCATAGACGCTGATCATCTTCAGATTGCTGAGTGATGTCATCAGGTCATGCGGAACACCATCGTGCCCGTTCGTTACGATATGCGTAATACTATCCGCGTTGAAATCGTCCAATTGATGAATGTCGAACGCTGCGGACAGGCGTTCTCGCATCCGTTCAGTGATCCCGCCGATTTGCAATAAGTCAGTCATCTTGGCCGACCTTTTGCCGCTGAACACCAAGCCCATCGATGCGAAGCTCCATGACGTCGCCTTTTTTCAGGTAAACTGGTTCCGGTTTGATCCCCATTCCGACGCCGGGCGGTGTTCCAGTTGAAATGACGTCACCGGGGTACAGTGTGAAAAGTTGGCTTAGATGTTCAATGATCTCGGCAACGGAAAAGATCATCGTAGAAGTATTCCCGGTTTGCATGCGCTGATCGTTTACATCCAGTGACATACCAAGACTTTGAGGATCCGGCACCTCATCCCGGGTCACTAGCCAAGGACCTGTGGGGCCAAATGTGTCGCAAGACTTGCCTTTGGTCCATTGACCGGTCAGTTGAGTCTGAAAATGCCGTTCTGACACATCGTTCACGATGCAATAGCCCGCAACGTGTTCGAGCGCGTCGGCCTTGGACACGTATTTGGCCGTTTTACCGATCACGACGCCCAGTTCGCATTCCCAGTCGGTGTGAGTAGATCCGCGCGGCATGACAACATCATCATAGGCACCAATGACGGCTGAGTTTGCCTTGAAAAAAAGAATCGGATGCTCTGGAATATCTGCGCCGGTTTCTGCGGCATGGTCCGAGTAATTCAAACCGATGCAAAGAAATTTTCCGATGCCACCGACACACGGTGCAATACGAGGATCCCCCTCGACAATTGGCAGGTTATTCGGATCCAATGAGCGCAGACTATCAAGTGTTCCGTCATCCAGAACATCGCCCGTAACATCATTGATGTGGGCGGACAAATCCCGCAATTGACCCTGAGAATCGACCAAAGCAGGCTTTTCCGAGCCCTCGGCTCCGTAACGAACAAGTTTCATTTCTGTTCCTTTTAGTGATTGTCGCGTGGAATGAAGCCTCGCGCGATATCGCGGTAGTTTTCGGCACCCTTGAGCGTCATACCGCGATCCAACCGATCTACTTTTTCGCGGAATACTTCCTGCCATGGGGATTGATTGGGCGGCACTTTATACCCACCCTTTGCCTCCAGATCGCGGGCGCGTTCATGCAGTTCTTCAAGCGAAACCAGCATATCTGCTGTGCCTTTGCCAAGATCGATGCGCAGTCGGTCGCCAGTTCGCACCAAGGCCAACCCACCGCCCTCTGCAGCTTCTGGTGAAGCATTCAGGATAGACGGGCTTCCTGAGGTGCCGGATTGCCGGCCATCACCGATGCAAGGAAGGGCTTCGATGCCTTGTTTCAACAAATATGCAGGCGGACGCATGTTCACGACCTCTGCGGCACCCGGGTACCCTTTTGGTCCTGCTCCGCGCATAATCAGAATACAGTTTGCATCGATTTTTTCGGCGGGATCATCGATCCGATGGTGAAAATCCTCGGGCCCATCAAACACAACCGCCCTGCCCTCAAATGCATTAGGATCATCCGGGTTCGACAAGTAGGTCTCTCGAAATGCCTGCGAAATCACAGATGTCTTCATAATCGCACTCTCGAACAAGTTGCCCGAGAGATTGATGAACCCCGCCTGTGGCTTAACCGGGCTACTGACAGGCTTGATTACGTCGCTATTCTGAGACCGGCGCGTCGAGCAATTTTTGCCTATCGTCTTATCGTTCACCGTTATCGCATCGGGATGCGGCAGCAATCCAGCATCAAGAAGCTCTCCGACAACGGCGGGAACACCCCCGGCCTGTTGGTAATCTTCGCCCAGATATTTTCCCGCAGGCTGCATGTTAACCAACAGAGGAACGTCGTGGCCAAGTTTCTGCCAATCATCGTTGTTCAATGGAACACCAAGATGCCGAGCGATCGCATTCAGGTGGATCGGCGCATTCGTCGATCCACCGATCGCCGAGTTTATGACAATCGCATTCTCAAAAGCCTGACGTGTCATCACATCACTGGGGCGTAAATCCTCCCAGACCATGTCCACAATGCGTTTACCCGTTTCATAACTGATTTGACCGCGCTCTCTGTACGGGGCTGGTATGGCTGCTGATCCTGGCAATTGCATACCCAAGGCTTCAGCAAGCGAATTCATGGTCGTTGCTGTTCCCATCGTATTGCAATAACCCACCGAAGGTGCCGCGGCGGCTGCGATCTCCATGAACTCATCGGTGTCGATTTCATCAGCCGCAAGGTCTTCGCGCGCTTTCCAAATAACCGTTCCTGATCCGGCGCGCTCACCTTTCCACCAGCCGTTGAGCATTGGGCCGACCGACAGGGCAATCGCTGGGATGTTGACGGTCGCAGCGGCCATAAGAAGTGCGGGCGTGGTCTTGTCGCAACCAATGTTCAGAACAACGCCATCAATCGGATACCCGAATAGACTCTCAACCAGGGACAGATAAGCCAGATTGCGATCGAGAGAGGCCGTTGGCCGTTTACCGGTCTCTTGTATCGGGTGGACCGGTATTTCGATGCACGTTCCCCCGGCGGCGATGATCCCGTCGCGAACGCGTTTGGACAACTCGATATGATGCCGGTTGCAGGGGCTCAAATCACTCCCGGTCTGAGCAATCCCAATGATCGGCTTGCCCGATTGCAGTTCTGCGCGGGTCAACCCGTAATTCAGGTATCTCTCTAGATACAATGCCGTCATCTCAAGGTTCTCAGAATTCATGAACCACTTGCGAGATCGCAGATCATTTTTTGATATTTTAGTCATTGGCCTGACCATCCCCCATCAATTATGTGCGTGTGTCCCGTGGTGAATGCACTTTCATCGCTCGCCAAATAGACGACCAATGCAGCAATCTCTTCTGCCTTCGCTACACGCCCCATGGGCTGACGCGCCACAAATTGTGCAAGGGCTTCTTCTCTGCTGCCCAGATGCTCGCCCAACGCATCTACGCGGTCACGCCAACTGGGACTGTCGACTGTTCCCGGACAAATACAATTGCACCGAATTCCTCGTGTTATGAAGTCCACGGCTACCGATTTCGTCAGCCCAACAACGGCAGCCTTAGTCGTTCCATATACAAAACGATTTGGCGCACCGATTATCGAACTCAGTGCGGAGGACATGTTGATAATCGAGCCTCCTCCGCGCTCTAGCATCCCCGGCAATACAGCCTTTGTTGTGCGCACCATTGAGCGCACATTCAGGTCCATGGCGAAGTCCCATTCTTCGTCGGTTGCATCCAGAACAGTTCCGTGATGCACAAACCCGGCGCAGTTGAACAAAACATCCGGCTTCGCTCGCGCGACCCCATCATGAATACTGTCATTATTTGTCACATCCATCTCGAAAATTTCGAGATTTTCGAGATTCCGATCGCGAATCAAATTTAGTTTTTCAGGGTTAATATCCGTCGCATAGACTTTCGCACCCTCTCTTGCCATTGCGATTGCGCTTGCAAGTCCGATCCCTTGTGCGGCGGCTGTAACCAGCACGTTTTTTCCCGTAAGTCTCTCTGACATATATATTTTCCGACCCTAAAAGTGGCGACTGGACAAGTGTTGCTTCGTCCCACAGATCAACCGAGAAGCAAAGAAACCTTGGTGGATTTGCAACGACTTCTGGCATGTGGGCCCAGAGCCGTTAGCGTATGACAGAGATTTTGGTTTGGCCATAACCATGCGTGGCGCATCTTCGGAAGGACAGAGGATTATGAGCAAGCAGTTCAAAGTAGCTCTATTGGGAACCGGCCTGATGGGCGCTCCTATGGCGAGGAATATTTTGCGCGCCGAATTTCCGTTAACTGTATGGAACCGCAGCTTGGATAAGGCAAAACCGTTGACGGCGGAAGGCGCGACATTGGCGGAAACTGCCCCGCTGGCGGTTTCGGGTGCAGACGTAATAGTAACCATGCTGTCGGATGGATACGCGACCGGCGCGCTACTTTCTGACGAGGCTTTCTGCAAACAACTCAAACCCGGGATGATCTGGATTGATATGTCCAGCGCCAAACCCGAACACGCCCGTGAACAATCCGCGCAATTGTCTTCGATGGGGTTGCAGCATCTGGATGCCCCGGTTTCCGGCGGCACCAAAGGTGCCGAAGCTGCCACGCTTGCGATCATGGTCGGTGGTGATCAGGACGTTATGGAGCGCGTGCGACCGGTTCTGTCAGCAATGGGCCGCCCTGTGCATGTAGGCCCAAGTGGTTCTGGTCAATTGTGCAAATTGGCCAATCAGACGATTGTCGCTGTGACTATATCGGCTGTCGCCGAAGCGACTTTACTGGCTCAGCGAGGCGGGGCTCACCCTGCCGCGTTGAGGGCCGCACTGAAGGGGGGATTTGCTGATAGCATTATCTTGCAACAACATGGCGAACGCATGTCTGACGGAAATTTTGTACCCGGAGGTTTGTCCAAGTTTCAGTTGAAGGATTTGGACAACACGCTGGAGGAAGCGCGAAGCCTTGGCGTTGAGCTACCTAGCACCCAATCTGTGCGCGACCGTTTCGAATATCTGATAGACGAAATGGATGGGGCCGAAATGGATCATTCAGCTTTGTATCTGGAACTCAAAAAACGGAACGGATTGCTATGACGCGGATCCTTGTCATAGGCGGTGGAGGAATGCTGGGTCAGAAACTGGCCCATCGCATTTCGACCCATGAAACTTTTGGAGCGGATGCCCAAGTTTCACTGTTCGATCTCTCGTTCCCACCCGATAGTGCGGCAGGTAATCAAATTGTAGGGGACTTCACCGCGTCAGGAATAGCTAAGTCTTTTGCCGCGCAGCGACCGGATGTAATTTTCCATCTTGCAGCGATCGTTTCTGGCCAAGCCGAGACAGACTTTGCGTTGGGCTGGGATGTAAACCTTATGGCGACGTGGGCACTGCTGAACGCACTTAAGGATGAACACGAGGCATCAGGAAGGGAGTACACTCCTCGCCTGGTTTTTGCCTCATCCATAGCGGTGTTCGGGTCACCGTTCCCCGAAAAGATAAGCGATGAGTTCCTTTCGGTACCTTTGACCAGTTACGGAGCGCAGAAAGCGGCGTCTGAACTGATGATCACGGATTTCAGCAGGAAAGGATATATCGACGGTATTTCCTTGCGCTTACCCACATTGTGTGTGCGCCCGGGCAAGGCCAACGCTGCCGCTTCGTCCTTCTTTTCAGGAATAATCCGCGAGCCATTGAATGGGGATGAGGCTGTCTTGCCAGTTGCCGAAACTGTTCGACACTGGCACGCTAGCCCCCGCGCCGCTGCGACTTTTTTGACCCACGCCGCAACATTGGACACGCAGCTTTTGAATGACCGACGCGCCTTGAACATGCCAGGTGTCAGTTGCACCGTCGCCGAACAAATCGAAGCTCTGCGCAATGTCGCCGGTCAAGACGCAGTTGGCCTAATCAGGCGAAAACCAGACAAGGCAATTGAAGGAATTGTCAAGAATTGGCCGCGCGACTTTCAAACAGATCGCGCTCTGAAGTTGGGGTTCAAAGCGGAATCAAGTTTTGATGAAATCATTCAAGTGTATTTGGAAGACGATTTTCGGCCTTAGTCGCCCATCGTCTTTCCGGTTAGATGGCGTTTCAGATGATTGTGGATTTTCTCCCGTGTTAACTGCTCATCCCCTGATAACGCCGCTTCAAGTATATCTGCATGATGCCTTATGTTCTGAGAAATGAACTCAAAGTTCCGGTCTGCCACCATCAACTGCTGTCTGAATTGCGCGTAAATCCGGCTATGCAATTGTTTTAAGGTTTCCGAGCCACAGGCAGAAATAAGCGTCTGGTGAAACTCCTTCTCCGAGGCAAACCAGATCTCGACAAGGTCGCTTGGGTCGTCCGTGGCGTGAATGCGTTTTTCGATATGGCTGAGTTTGTGATGTGCAGCCGTAAGTCTTGCTTCCCAATCCACCCCGCCATTTCGGATCGACATTGCGGTGCCTTCGGCCTCCAACAGAACACGGACATGTGTCAATTCGATAAGCTTCTGCGGTGAACGCATTGGTACGCGGAAACCTTTTTGTTCCTGAAAGTCCACCAAACCAACAGCAGCCAAACGAAAAAGGACTTCACGAACCGCACTTGCGGAACAGCCATACACTTTACGTAGTTCTTCGGCCCGCACCTTGGCTCCATGCACGAATCCATTAGAGATCAGGCGCATTTTAAGGTCTTGATAAATATCTATTTCTTCGTTCATCCCAGCATGCACCTTAAAGTTTTGTCCAAGTAGCGTCCTAACCTTATTTTCGAATTATCGCAAGAATCTCGAAATTTTTAGAAATTTCAATTTTTTCTTGTTGCATTCGATTCGTCGGCTTAACGTTTACCTGCGTGACAGCAAAGGAGGCGGCAAGATCTTCCACACCGCGCAACGCACAACGTCTGGGAGGACAATATGAAAATAGTCAAGACAGCGGCCGTGGCGGCCGTAGCCACGACAATGGCAGCCGGTTTCGCGATGGCCGAAACAACGAAGCTTAGAATTCAAACCCATTTTTCGCCCGAAACTCTGTCTGGCCAGATGGCTGCAAAATTCGTTGAAGACATTCAGGAAATGTCGAACGGCGAAATCGAAGTTGAAATGTTCTATTCCTCTTCGGTGGTCAAATCAGTTGAAACCTTCGATGCCGCAGCCACGGGAATTCTGGATTGCGACATGACTGGCGGCGGCTATCAGACCGGGAAAAACCCGGCCTTCCAGTTTGCGGGTGACCTGCTCGGCGGATATCAGAACCCATACCAGCAAATGGCTTGGCTTCTTCATGGCGGCGGAAGAGAAGCTGTAAACGATCTATACAACGGCTACGACATGGAGTTCATCGGATGGTGGATTCCCGGGCCGGAGTCGCTTTCTTCGACCAAGCCGATTGCAAAAGTGGAAGACTTCAAGGATTGGAAATTCCGCTCGCCTCCGGGCCTTGCAACCAAAGTGTTCGCGGAACTTGGGGCTTCTCCGATCGTGATGGACTTCAACGAAATCTTTACGGCTTTGGAAACCGGCATCATTGATGGTGCGGATGCTGCGAACCTGACTAACAACGTGGGCCTCGGTCTGTACGAGATCGCAGGTCATACAAACTATCCCGGTTTCCACTCGATGCCCGCAGATCACCTAGCCTGTCGCAAAGACGTCTGGGAAGCGATGCCTGCGCACCACAAGAAGATCATGGAAGTCGCAATGGATAGCCTGGCATTGCACAATGCGACAATCAATGAAGTGCAGAACGCTCAGACTGCAAAAGACCTGAAGGCAAAAGGTGTTCAGTTGTACGAATGGTCGCCTGAAGACCTGGCAGCGTATCGCGCGGCCGTTCAGGTTGGTTGGACTGAGTTCGCAACGACTCCTGAGGCACAGGCGCTTTTGGAAAGCCACATCAACTTCCTGCGTGACCTGGGCGCAATGCAGTAATCAGGCTTCGACCGAATTAGGACACTCGGAAAGGCCGCATCAGCGGCCTCTCCGCATCTGCGCCAGGGTTCAGAACTTCATGAAAATTACCAGAATTATAAGTCATGTACTGCAGTACGACATGCCGGAAGTTCTGGGCTACTCGCAACAGTATTATGACAGGCGCACAACCCATCTGGTCGAGATTCAGACAGATGAAGGGGTAACCGGTTGGGGCGAGTGCTTTGGTCCCGGAAACGTAGCCATAGCCAACAAGTCCATCGTGGAAAAGGTCATCCAACCAATGGTCCTCGGCTTGGACCCTTTGGACAAAGACGTGATTTGGCACAAGGTGTACAACCTTTTGCGAGACCATGGCCAAGGCGGAATGCCAATACAGGCTTTGTCCGGGGTGGACATCGCACTTTGGGACATCACCGGAAAAATCTCTGGCCTCCCCCTCCATAAACTTGTCGGGGGCGCGCATCGCAAAAGCGTTCCTTGCTACGGCTACGGAATGATGCTCCGGGATGAACCGATTTCTCATCTGGCCAGCCGTTTTGAGGATGAAGCCGCTAAGATCAAGGCAATGGGATTTACCGCCACCAAAATGAAAACGGGCTTTGGCCCGAAGCCTGATGTGAAGCTGTGCGAAGCAGTTCGACGCGGAGTTGGTGACGACTTTCCTTTTATGGTCGATGCGAACCATGCCTATACGACTTCGGACGCGTTTTTTGTCGGTCGGGCGCTGGAAGAGCTGGACGCATATTGGTTCGAAGAACCCGTCGCGCCAGAAGACATGGAAGGATACCGAGAATTGCGCGCTTCGCTTAAAGTCAACATCTCGGGCGGAGAGGCGGTATTCAATCGCTGGGCCTGGCGCAGTCTTCTTGAAAATCGAGGTATAGACATAGCGCAGCCAGAAGTATGCGCTTTGGGCGGTGTTTCAGAGTATCTCAGGGTACTGGCCCTATGCCACGCACATTTCACTCCGGTCGTAAATCACGTCTGGGGCAGCGCCATCGCCGTCGCAACTAATCTGCACCTACTGGCGGCCATGCCAGCAATTCCAGGCGGTTTGCATCCTTGGGAGCCGATGCTGGAGTTCGACACAACGGACAACAAGTTTCGGGACGATCTGCTGACCGTACCGCTGGAAATTCAAAATCAGGTCAAGGCCAATAATGGCCGTGTCATGATCCCGACTGGCCCCGGACTGGGTGTCGAGCCGGATCGAGACTTTATCGATCATTACAGGATCGAAGGATAGGGACGAGGGTTACGCGATGCACAAGAATTCAGGCGGACCAATTGAATGGCTCATACCGTTGGCCTTCGTCGCGACTGCCAGTTGGCTTGTTTGGCATCTTCCAGCATTCCTATTGGATTGGCTGCCTTACACCTCTGAATCCCTCAAAAGTCAGGTAACGGAAATATATCTACGCAGCGACGTCACGCCCGAATTGCCTGGTGTGTTCGGGGGGTTTGTCGACATCATCGACGTGGCCGCGCTCGTCCTTCTGCCGTTTCTTGCAGTGATTGGTACAAAGACCGTGCGCCCGGCGACGATGGAGTTCGAAGGCTCGACGGTTATGGATCGTTTCGCCCTGTTCATCGGCCGAGTTACGATGATGATGATAGCAATCATGACTGTCGTCATGCTCTACGAAGTCTTCATGCGCTATATCCTTGAGAAGCCGACCGAGTGGGCCAACGAAATGACACTGTGGTTCGCCAGCTTTGTGTTTTTGATGTCTGGCTACTATGCCATGCAGCAACGCAGTCACATACGAATATTCCTGCTTTACGACGCAGTTCCACGTTGGCTTCAGCGCGTTTTTGACACGGTTTCAACAATACTGATCGTCCTGTTTGCCTTCTTTCTGGTCTACGGCAGTTACAAACAGGTGTTCGTCAACAAGCTCTATAAATGGGAGCTTTACGGCTCCGCCTTCAATCCTCCGATCCCGGCGACGTTGCAGCCGATGGTACTGATCGTGATTACGCTCGTCGCAATGCAGGCAATTTTGAACTTGGTCGCGGATTGGAACAAAGAACCGGAAATCCACACAGATGAACCGGACGAAGACGAAATTGAAATGATCAAAAGGGCGGTGGGACAAGACTGATGGATATTGGAACAATCTCACTCATCCTGATGGTCGCCCTGATCATTCTCCTGGCGATCGGGATGCCCCTGGGTCTGGCCTCGGCTTCGCTTGCGGTTCTGGTTCTTGTCCTGAAGTTCGAACCGACACTCCTTTTGAACCCGTTTTCATTCGGCGACGGGATTCTCACCGGGCGGCCAGGCACTGGGCCGCTCTATATCCTGGCGCAAAAGATATACGGGCTCTTAACGGACTACGTGCTTATTTCCGTGCCTTTGTTCATCTTCATGGCGTCGCTGCTAGAGCGGTCCGGGATCGCGCGCGACATGTATTCGTCGCTGAATGTCTGGCTGTCCAGAACGCGTGGCGGTATCGCGATCGTGACCTCGATCATGGCAGTGATCATGGCGGCCATGTCCGGCATCATCGGCGGTGAGGTTGTCCTGCTGGGCCTGATCGCCCTGCCCCAGATGCTGCGCCTCGGTTATGATCAGAACCTCGCGATCGGCGTCATCTGCGCCTCGGGGTCGCTGGGTACAATGATCCCGCCTTCGATCGTTCTGATCATCTATGGGCTGATCACCGAAACCTCGATCAAGTCGCTGTTCACCGCATCTTTCATTCCCGGCTTCATGCTGGCCTCGATGATCATCCTGTACATCATCATTCGCACGCGGCTGAATCCTCACCACGCGCCGCTGCCGGAACCGGACCCGAGCGACCCCGAACCGGCCGAAAAGCGCAAACTGTTTGCGGCCTTCATGAGCATCGTCGTCGCTGGGTTTTCTACTGTTCTTTTTATCCGGGCCGCGTTTTTCGAGCTTTCCGGCTCGAACGCTGCCAGCCAGGGCGAGCCCGCACGGCTGGGTACGGCTGACTACCTGCCCTGGTTTGCCGGCATCACGATCATCGCGCTACTGCTGATCTTCTTCGTCTTTGGCAGACAGCGCGCCAAAATCGGGTGGGAAATGGGCAAAGGTCTCGTCGCGCCGCTGGTCGTCATCGGCGTCGTACTCGGCTCGATCTATGGCGGGATCACCGGCATCACCGAGGCTGCAGGCATGGGCGCCTTCGCCGTTCTGATCATCGCCATCCTGCGGGGCGAAGGATCGTTCGAGCTGGTTTGGGACAGCTTGATGCGGACGCTCAAATCCACAGGCACCATCATATGGGTCACCATCGGGGCCGCCGCGCTGGCGGGTGCCTACACCATTGCCGGCGGACCCCAATACGTTGCCGATCTGATCGTCGGGCAGGACCTGCCGACGATGCTGGTCATTCTGGTAATGATGCTGATCCTGCTGTTCATGGGCGCGTTCATGGATTGGGTCGGCATCGTGCTGTTAATCATTCCGGTCTTTCTGCCGATCGTCCTGCGCCTTCCTATCGAGGAAATCGGTCTCATTGGCGAGTTGCAACCGAGTCATGTCGCGATCTGGTTTGGCGTCGTGTTCTGTATGAACATGCAGGTCAGCTTCCTGTCCCCCCCGTTCGGTCCGGCTGCGTTTTATCTGAAATCTGTAGCTCCGCCGCATATCAGCCTGACGGATATCTTCCGCGGCTTCCTGCCGTTCATCGGGATCCAGTTGCTGGCGCTTTCCGTTCTTCTGATCTGGCCGGGCATCATCGCGCTGCTTTTGTGAGGTTGCACACATGCTGACACAGAAACAGATTGGCAAGTTCCAGACCGATGGATACCTCGTGGTCGAGGATGTAATTCCCGGCGATGTCCTGGATCGGGTGCAGTCCGAATACTCGAATGTCCTGAACCGGCTATATGACGGTTGGTACGATAAAGGGCTGGTCAAGGACGAACCATCCGGAATGTCCTTCTGGGACAAACTCCTGTCCGCCTATCAGGCCGGTTGCGACTATTTCCAGCCGCTGGACATCTCATTGCCCGGCGACCGGATCATGGCGGACACACCTTTCCATATTGGGCCCGCCGTGTTCGACTTGCTGACGGCCCAACCCATGCTGGACATCGTCGAGCAGTTGATCGGGCCAGAGTTGGTCAGCAATCCGATCCAGCATGTTCGGCTGAAGCCCCCTGCCCTCAAGCTGTCCAAGGACGAGGTGCGGGCGCATATCACCGCAACGGACTGGCATCAGGACCGGGCAGTTGCGTTGGAGGATGCAGACCAGACCGACATGGTCACGGTTTGGATCGCCGTCAACGATGCAACGGTCGAAAACGGCTGCCTGCAAGTGCTGCCAATGACACAGGACCAATCTATCCTGCCGCATTGTGCGCGGACGCAGACAGGCATTGCCGACGGGTTCATCGACGAAGACCGCGCCCTGCCCCTGCCTGTCAAGGCGGGCGGGATCATCCTGTTTCACCCTCTGACGCCACATGCGTCGCTGGTCAATGAAACGGACCGGTTCCGCTGGTCGTTCGACATCCGCTTCAGTGCAGCAGGCCAACCCACCGGTCGAGACCATTTCCCAAGCTTCATCGCGAGGTCCAGATCGCGCCCCGAAACCGAGCTGCGGGATTGGCGTGTCTGCAAGTCAAATTGGGAGGCGGCGCGGGCAAGGCTGTCCGGGCAGCCGCACATAGATATTCACCGGTGGACATCGGACTCGCCCTTTTGCGCTTAGATTCGGCTGCCAGGAACGCTGATTATGACTTTTGTACGTTTAGATCGAACGGATAGCGTGGTGGTTGCCACTCGGCCCCTGGAGGTCGGCAGTGTGGTCGAGGATGTCACGACCAATGCGCGCGTCCCCTCGGGCCACAAGGTCGCCACGCAGATGATTGTACCGGGCGATCCGGTAAGAAAATATGCCCAGATCATCGGTTACGCGACCCAAATGATCCACCCCGGCGATCATGTGCACACCCACAATGTCGAGTTCCGCAACACCAGCGTGGACTACGAGTATGCGACTGATCACAGGCCTATGAGACCCGCCGCATCGGTCGATACATTCATGGGCTACCATCGGGACAGTGGTCGGGTCGGCACGCGCAATTACATTGCGGTTCTGACCACCGTGAACTGTTCTGCCACAGCGGCCCGCATGATCGCCAATCACTTCACGCCGAACAAGCTGGCCGAGTTTCCGAACGTCGACGGCGTGGTGGCTTTTGTCCACGGAACAGGCTGCGGAATGGCCGATTCAGGCGACGGTTTCGAAGCTCTCCAACGGGTCATGTGGGGGTTTGCCAAACATCCCAATCACGCTGCCGTTCTGATGGTCGGTCTGGGCTGCGAGATGAACCAGATCGACTGGCTGTTGAATGCATATGGGTTGAAACAGAGCCCCACTTTCCAGACGATGAACATCCAGAACATCGCCGGACTGCGCCGGACCGTGGAAATGGGCATTACCAAGATTAATCAGATGCTTCCCATTGCCAATGAGGCACGGCGCAGCGAAGCCCCTGCGTCCGAATTGATGGTTGCGCTGCAATGCGGTGGATCGGACGCCTGGTCCGGAGTGACCGCGAACCCGGCGCTTGGACGCGCCTGCGATCTGTTGGTCGCCCAAGGCGGCACGGGTGTCTTGGCGGAGACGCCCGAAATTTACGGAGCCGAACACCTTTTGACCCGCCGTGCCCTTGATCGCGCAACCGGGGAAAGGCTGATCGGACTGATCGATTGGTGGCAGGACTACACCGCCCGCAATCACGGTTCGATGGACAACAACCCAAGCCCCGGCAACAAACAAGGGGGTTTGACGACCATCCTTGAGAAATCGCTGGGGGCGGCGGCGAAGGGCGGAACCAGCCCTTTGACCGGTGTGTTCAAATACGCCGAACCCATCACCGCAAAGGGCTTCACCTTTATGGACAGCCCCGGATATGACCCAGCCTCGGTGACAGGCCAGATCGCGGCTGGGTGCAACCTTGTGTGCTTCACCACGGGGCGCGGCTCTGCATTTGGATCGAAACCGGCGCCCACGCTTAAAATCGCCACCAATTCGGAATTGGCAGCGCGCATGCCCGAAGACATGGACGTGGATGCAGGCGACATCCTGACCAAAGGCGTCAGCGTCGAAGAAAAAGGACAGGAAATATACCGACGACTGCTCCAAGTCGCCTCGGGCGCGCGAACCAAGTCCGAGGCGCAGGGCTTGGGTGATTACGAATTCGTTCCATGGCAGATCGGAGCGGTGATGTGAAACGGATCCTTGTAGCCGGCGGCGGATTGATAGGTATCCGCCACGTGCGCGCCGTGATTGAGCATCCCGGCTGCATGTTGGTCGGGTTGGCCGATCCGGACGGCTCGATCCAGATCGACGCGCCGCGTTTTGTCAGCATGGATGAGGTGCGGGACCCGGTGGATGGCGTCATCATTGCAACGCCGACCCGCCTGCATGCCGAACATGGCATTCTGGCGGCATCCCGCGGTTGGCACATGCTGATCGAAAAGCCGGTTGCCGCGTCGGTGGAGGATGCCCTGCGCCTGAAGACGGCCGTTCGTCAAGCCGAGATCCGCAGCCTGGTGGGGCACCACCGGCGGTATCACAGCACCTTGCAGCACCTGAAAAAAGTGATCGAGAACGGTACGATCGGACAAGTCATCAACGTCTCGTTGTTGTGGGCCATGCGCAAGCCCGAAAGCTATTTTGAACAGAACTGGCGGACTTCGGATGGCAGCCCGGTCATGATCAACCTGGTGCATGATATCGATGTCCTGCGCTTTGTGATCGGAGAAATCTCGGAAGTCGTCGCCCTGCCCGGCGCGTCGATCCGCGGATCGGATCGGATAGAAAGCGGCGCGGTCGCGATTGCGTTCGAAAACGGCGCGACGGGCGCCATCAGCTTTGCTGACACCGCGCCCAGTCCCTGGGGGTTTGAAGCCGGAACCGGCGAAAATCCGAACATCGGCACGACCCGCCAGGACATGATGTGGATCACGGGAACCAGCGGCGCTGTCAGTTTTCCCTCCATGACCCTGTGGCGCGGAAATGATTGGAGCACTGCGGCCCAAAAAAACCAACTTACACGACCGGAACAGCAACGCGCACCGCTGGAGGCGCAACTGGATCACTTCCTTGACGTGATCGACGGCGCGTCTCCACTGATCGACGTCGAGGATGCGGCCCGGACGCTCGAAGTCACATCACGGATCGAAATGGGGCTAAAGGCGCGATCAGCTCGAGTGCGGGCGCCGGCCTGATGGACATGCGGTCCGGCAATATACCTGCCACTCAAGAACCAACGATTGTCCGCCGGGCGAATTAGCATCCAAACCGCGAAACCGCACACGCCAGACACAAGAATGAAAACCAGACACATTTACGGAAAGGGAAACCAATGAGCAAACCATCAATCGGGTTTATCGGCCTGGGTCTCATGGGCGGAGCCATGGTGAGCCGGCTGTTGGACCAGGGATACTCGGTCACCGTGTTGGGAAATCGAGACCGCACACATCTGGACGCCGCGATTGACCGGGGCGCCCGCGAGGCGCAAAACGCCCTGGAGCTGGCTCAGGCCAGCGACATTGTGATGCTGTGCATGGGAACCTCTGAACAGGTCGAAGGCCGTATGCGCGGCGCTGATGGAGTGATCGCGGGATTGAAACCCGGGGCGATCGTCATCGACTTTGGCACCTCGCTTCCGGGCAGCACGCGCGCCCTGGCAAAGGAGGTTGCCGCAGCCGGCGGAAGCTATCTTGATGCGCCGCTTGGCCGGACGCCCTCGCACGCGCTGGAAGGCAAGCTCAACATCATGACGTCCGGCGACAAGGCTGCCTTCGACAAGGCCGAGCCGACACTGAAGGACCTGGGCGAGAACGTCTTTTTCCTTGGCCCGGTCGGATCGGGACACACGATCAAACTGATCAACAACTTCTTCGGCATGACGGTCGCGAACGCGATGGCCGAAGCCTTTGCCATGGCCGACATCACCGGTGTTGACCGCAAGCAGCTGTATGACGTAATGGCCGCAGGGCCGCTGCATTCCGGAATGATGGATTTCGTGAAGGCCTACGGTGTCGAGAATGACCCAAACCAGCTGGCCTTTGCCATCAAGAACGCTGCAAAAGACCTTGGTTACTATGATCGAATGGCGCGCGAGGCAGGCGTTACAAGCGTGATGTCGCAGGGGGCGCTTTCGGCGCTGAACGACGCGCGCGACCACGGTCAGGCAGATGACATGGTCAGCCAGATGGTTGACTACTACGTCAAGCGTTTCAACACCTGATCGATGGGCGTCACCGCCAACCCCACTGCGGACCTGCCGCGCCTTGGCATCGTGCTGATGCTGATGGCGTGGCTGTTCTTTTCGCTGGTGGACCTTGGGGCCAAGTGGCTGGCGTTGGCCGGCGTGCCGGCATTTCAGTTGGCGTTCATGCGCTATGCGGGGCACTTCGTGATCTCGGTGGGTGTGATCGCCAAAGGTGGGATTGAGGCTGGCCGGTTCAAAACGGACCATCCATGGCAAGTCATAAGCCGGGCCTTGTTGCTGATCTCGGCGACTGTTTTCAATTTCTATGCCCTGCGGTTTTTGCCTCTGACCGTCGTATCGGCAATCATGTTTTCCAGCCCGGTCATCGTGTGTTTTCTGTCCGTCTTTGTATTGAAAGAAAGCGTGGGCCCATGGCGTTGGGCGGCCATCATCCTGGGCTTTCTGGGGGTGTTGGTTGTCGTGCGGCCGTTTGGTTCGGCCTTTCATCCAACCATGCTGCTGATCGTCTACAACGCCACCGCGTTGGCCCTGTACTCGATCATGACGCGCAGGCTGTCCGGAGTTGTTGCCGTGGACACCATGCAATTCTACCTCGGACTTACCGGGACTGTGGTTCTGTTGCCCTTCGCCCTCTGGTTCTGGGTCCAGCCGGAAAACACCTGGAGCCTGATTGTCCTGATCGGCCTTGGCGTCTTTGGCTGGGGCGGGCATCAACTGCTGACGAACGCGCATCGGTTCGGAACGGCAAACCAGTTGATGCCATTCACCTATTCGTTCCTAGTCTATGTTGCGATTTGGGGTTATCTGTTCTTTAACACGGTACCGGATGCATTCACGTTGGCAGGAGCTGCGCTGATCATGGTCGCCGGGCTAATCATCTGGAAAAGAGAAAAGAAATGACGCGAATTGCCTGCATCGGCGAAGCAATGATTGAATTGTCCATGCTGGAAACCGGCGCAAAGGTCGGCGTCGCGGGGGATACGCTGAACACGGCCATCTACATGCGCCGCGCTGCGCCTGACCTGCAGGTGGAGTATGTGACATGTCTGGGTGACGACCCGTTTTCGGGGCGCATCGCGGACTTCATCGACAGCCATCGCATCGGGACATCCGGCATCCGCATCATTCCGAACGCCTCTCCTGGATTATATGCAATCACTACATCCGCGGACGGTGAACGCAGCTTTACCTATTGGCGCAGTGAGGCGGCCGCCCGTCAGCTTTTTGCCGATCACAATTTCAGCCCGCTAAATGGTTACGACGTGCTCTACTTGTCAGGTATTTCCGTGGCCATTCTTCCGCATGCGGTTCGGCTTGCACTTCTGGACTGGCTCGAAGGCTCTTCCGTCCGGTTGGTCTATGACAGCAACTTTCGTCCGCGTCTTTGGGACAGCGTTGAACACGCCCGGCAGATCAACCAGCGGCTTTGGCGGCGTGCTGACATTGCCCTGCCATCCATCGACGACGAGATGGCACTGTTCGGGGAAAGCGCGGATCAGGTGGCAGCACGCTTTGCCGTCCATCACGGCATCGGTGCGTTGAAACGCGGAGAGAATGGCCCTCTGTCCATCGGTCAGAACATTGAACAAACCTATGAACCTGCCAAGAGCGTACTGGATACCACAGCAGCGGGCGACAGTTTCAACGGTGGGTACCTCGCGGCCTTGCTGACCGGGAAATCACAGGCCGAGGCCCTGATGGCTGGACACAATCTGGCATCCACCGTTGTTCAGTTCCGCGGCGCCATCATTCCCGGATAAGTGGCGCGAGGTCTTCGGCGCCGACAAGACGCAAAAGCGGCACTAGCGGATCTGGCTGCTTGGCAGCCAAAGCGATTTCCGACGCGCAAGGATCGTTCAGCGCCCTGCCCTTGGCGGTCTCGGACGTGCAATAGGAAATCCAGGCCCGCACCCCCGTGATCGCCGCCTGAGACCCGGTTTCACGGAGTGTGGGAATAAACCGATAGGGCAGCTTTTGGCTGCCATCCATCGCTATTTGGTCCAAACGGTGCGCCAGCTCGGGGTTTTCAAACCGGCGCAACAGAGCCTCGGCATAGTCCATGACCTGCGCTTGCAGCGCAGCGGGCAGCGTTGCGCCCGCATCCTTCATCAACCCGGAAACCAGCGGGCGCAAAACCGGGTCTCGAACCGCTTCGTGAACGTAGGTCAGGCCCCGCTCCAAACCTGCATAAGCCAACAGGGAATGGGCACCGTTCAACATGCGCAGCTTTCGCATCTCGTGCGGTGCCACATCATCGACCAGTTGCACGCCCGGCCAATCCGGGTGCGGACCGGCGAAATTGTCTTCGATCACCCACTCCGAGAACGCTTCGGTCGGAACGGCCATCGGATCGCCGCTGATTGCGCGAACGGCGTCCGTAGTGGCTGGGGTGATCCGGTCGACCATCGCGTTGGGAAAGCGAACGGCATCCCAATTGACGTCCAGACCGGCTGCATTCGCAAAATCGGAAACGGCCATCTCGAGCGTTTTTCCGTTTTCCATGCGGTTGTCGCAACTCAGCACCGTCACTGGCTTGCGCCGTTCCGCAAGGCCAAAAGCCAGAAACCCGATCAGCGTCGCAGGCCCTTGCCCCGCCAGATCGGCGGCAATCGCCGAATCTTGAAGGTTCAGCTTGCCCGCGGCATCCAAATGATAACCTTTCTCGGTCACGGTCGCCGAGATAATCTCGGCATCCGCCATCGCGTCTAATACCGCTGCACGATCCTCGGGCGCGACCAGAACGTCCCGCAGAGCCTTGATGCGCCGGACGCCCTGCCCCTGTACGCACAGGTCGTACTCGAAACCCTGACGGGCCAATCCATCTCGAACCGAGGATGAACGCAGGCTGACGCCGACAACGTCCCATCCGCCCGCTTGATCGGTGTAGTCCAGCAAATGCGCCCGGGAAAAGTTTCCAAGGCCGAAATGAAGAATTGTACCCATCTAGCTTTGCAACCCGTAAACCTGTTTCGCCAGATCAACCGCCAGCAACCGCGCAAGATGCTCGGCACTGTCCCGACCGAAGTAACCGCGCGCAACCTGCTCGGCCAGATGAATCGCTACGCCCCGCCGCCAAAGGTCGTGTCGTGCAGGAATGGACAGAAAGGCTCGCGTGTCGTCATTGAATCCGGCCAAATTGAAATATCCGGCCGTTTCAACAACCTGATCGAAATACCGCGCAATCCCGGCTGGGCTGTCATGGAACCACCAAGGCGGCCCTATCCGAAGGCATGGCCAATGTCCCGCCATCGGGGCCAGTTCACGGGCATAGGTGCTTTCGTCCAGTGTAAACAGAATGATGCGCAGTTCCGCCGTGTTTCCGACCCGGTTCAACAGTGCCTCAAGGCCCGTGACCCAGTCCATCGCTATTGGAATGTCGGCCCCCTTATCCCGTCCGAAATCCCGCATTACTGCATGGTTCATGTTGCGCTTGCTGCCAGCATGTATCTGCATGGTAAGACCATCATCGACAGACATCTGCGCCATTTCGATCAGCATATGCCCATAGAACCGACGGGCGTCCTGTTCGGTACTTTCCCTCCGTCTCAGCCGCTGGTACATCGCATCCGGGTTTTCCAGCCACTCGGTCTGTACGCGTTCGATACCGTGGTCGGTGGCGGTACAGCCCAGCTGTATGAAATAAGCCCGCCGCATCCGCAGCGCGTTGAGGTAGCCATCATAGCTGCCCAGATCGCAACCTGTCAGTTCACCCAACTTGTTCAGGTTCTGTACGAACTCCGGATCCGCCCCATCCAAAACCCCGTCTGGGCGGAACGTCGGAACAACCCGCCCGCCCCAACCGCTTGCACGGATCTCCTGATGCTCCACGAGGCCGTCGAGAGCGGAATCCGTGGTAGCCAGAACCTCGATCCCAAACCTGTCGAACAAAGCCCTCGGGCGAAATTCGGGTTGCGCGAGCTTTTCTGAGATCTTGTCATAGATCAGGTCTGCCGTGCGCGAAGACAACTCGTCAGACACGCCCAGCGTTTCATGCAGCACGTAGTTCATCCAGATCCGGGATGGCGTTCCCAGAAACAGATGCCAGTGCTCGGCAAAGGTGCGGAACACGGCGCGAGGATCCTTCTTTCGCCCCTCTTCCCCAACGCCGAGTTCTGACAAGGGAACGCCCTGCGAATAGAGCATACGGAACACGTAATGGTCGGGAACCACCAGCAGTTCTGCGGGGTTGGGAAACGGCGCATCGGTTGCAAACCAACCCGGATCGCAGTGACCATGCGGAGACACGATCGGCAGGTCTTTGATGCCCAGATACAGGTCTTCTGCCATCCCATTCAAATTACCAGTCAATTCTGCCTCCGATACTGCCGCCCGCAATTGTTAACACAGTTTTTAATGGTTGCATCTTTCCCGTTCGAACCCGCAGACTGACCGGGTGATCCGGGGGATTGAATGAATATTGCGCTGATTGGTTTGGGGATGGTTTCTGGCACGCATGTCGCCGCCATTCGGGCATCGGAACAAGGCCTCAGTCTTGCCGGCGTCCTCGGGCGCAATACTGAAAAAACAGCTGAGTTCGCGCGGCGAAACGATACTCGCGCATTCGGCTCGGTCGAGGAAATCGCAAACGACCCAAACGTTGACTTTGCGATCATCGCAACCCCGCCCGATCAGCGCAGAGAGTTGGTGCGGGTTCTTTCGACCGCTTCGAAACCGATCCTGATGGAAAAACCCATTGAAAGAACGCTGGGCGCCGCGAAAGCCATTGTCGAGCAGTGCGAGGTGTCTGGCGTGCCGCTAGGCATCGTCTTTCAGCACCGCGCCCGCGCCGCCTCGCAGGCGCTGAAAGCAGCCATCGAACAGGACGAGTTGGGCGCGATCGCCACGGTCGAGATCCGTGTCCCCTGGTGGCGCGATCAAAGCTACTACGACGAACCGGGTCGCGGCACTTTTGCACGCGACGGTGGCGGCGTCATGATCTCGCAGGCAATCCACACGCTTGACTTAGCGATGTGGATGCTGGGGCCGATCTCGGACATTCAGGCCGTGATGAGGAAAACTCCACTGCACGATCTCGAGGCCGAGGATTGGGCAGGTGCAGTCTTTGAAATGGACAGCGGCGCGGTGGGCACGTTGATGGCAACCACCGCCGAATTCCCCGGGGCCGCTGAATCAATCACCATCCAGGGCACGCGCGCCAAGGCGCATCTGGAGTCAGGTGTCCTGACCCTGACCACTTTCGACGGTCAGAAATCCACCATTGGCGAAACCGCCACCACAGGCGGAGGGGCCGATCCCATGGCGTTCACGCATGCGTGGCATCAGACGGTCATCGAGGATTTTGCCAAGGCCGTTTCCAGTGGAACGCTGCCCATGGCCACCGGACACAGTGCCCTTTTGACACACGCCGTCATAGACGCGATGCAGATCGCCAATCGAACCGGCCAGAAAACACGAGTCATCTCATGAGCCTGACTTGCGTCGCCCTTGGCCTGAACCACCGCCATATCTATGGCATGACAGAAAACATACGCAAAATCGGCGTGGACTGCGTTGGCTATTGGACACAAGGCGATCCGGAAACGCTGGCGGGCTACGTCAAAAGGTTTCCCGATATTCCGCGGCTGGCCCGACTGGAAGACGCCCTGACCTGCGGGGCGGATCTCGCTCTGATTTCGGCAATACCGGCAGATAGGGCCGCGTTGACGATCCGCGCCATGCAGAATGGCATGGATGTCATGAGCGACAAGCCGGGCTGCACGACGTTCGAACATCTCAACCAGATCAAGAGAGCGGTCGCGGACACCGGTCGCATCTGGTCGGTGAACTTCTCCGAACGGTTCGAAACGCCCGTCAGCACCCGGGCGACCGAGCTGGTCGAGGCCGGTGCCATCGGGCGCGTGGTCCAGACGGTCGGGCTTGGCCCACACCGATTGAACCGGGCGACCCGGCCAGAATGGTTTTTTCAGCGTGACCGCTATGGCGGCATTCTGACCGACATCGCCTCTCATCAGATTGATCAGTTCCTGCACTACACGGGTTCGAAAACCGCAGAAATCACGAACGCCTATGTGGCGAACTATGCAAATCCCAACGATCCCGGATTGCAGGATTTCGGCGAGGTCAATCTGCGCAGCGAGAATGGCACCGGATACATCCGGGTTGACTGGTTCACGCCGGAGGCCTTGCCGAACTGGGGGGATGGTCGTCTGACGATCCTGGGCACCGAAGGATATATCGAGTTGCGGAAATACGTCGACGTGGGTGGAGCACCGGGGACAGATCATCTGATCCTCGTCAACGGCGAAACCTGCCAAAAGATCGACGCATCCGACGCCGGCCTTCCATACTTTGCGCGACTGGCCGATGACATCCGCAACCGGACCGAAACCGCGATGTCGCAGGCCCACTGCTTTACGGTCATGGAACTGGCACTGTACGCGCAGGAAATGGCGGAACGCAGATGATCAACGTTGCGATCCTTGGCGCAGGTATCGGTGCGCAACATCTGAGCGCACTGGAACGGCTTGACCGTACTTTCCGGGTAACCGCCGTGGTCGACCAGAATAAGGACCGGATCGAACAGATCCGGCAGAACTCGGATTTTCGAGCACTGACCAATATTCAGGACGCGCTGGATGATCCGGCGATTGATGTCATCGACATTTGCCTGCCGCCCCACCTTCATGTACCGACTACCCTTGCAGCACTGGCCGCAGGAAAACACGTTGTCTGCGAAAAGCCTCTTGCGAATTCGATGCGGGATGTGGATCGGATCACGGCAGCCGCACGCGACGCGGGCAAGGAGGTGTTTCCGGTTTTTCAATACCGGTGGGGCCAGTCACTGGCCCAATTGCGCCACCTGCAACGCGCAGGCCTGACCGGAGCGGTCCAAACTGCCGCGCTTGAAACCCATTGGTCCCGAGGGGCGGACTATTACGCGGTGCCGTGGCGGGGAACATGGGCCGGAGAACGCGGCGGCGCAGTGCTGGGCCACGCCATCCACAACCATGATCTGCTGACTCATATCGCGGGCGATATCGCCTGGGTGTCTGCAATGACCACAACGCGGGTCAACCCGATCGAGACGGAAGACTGCGCCGCAATCTGCTTTGGCATGACTTCCGGCGCTTTGTGCACAAGCAATATCACCTTGGGCGCAGCCACGGACGAAACCCGCCTGCGGTTCGTCTTTGAAAAGGTGACTGCCACTTCTGGCACCGAACCTTACGCTCCGGGTCAAACGCCCTGGACATTCGTCGCGCGGGACCCTGTGGATCAATCCGCTATCGACGAGGCCCTTGCAGCCGCCGCTGCCGAACCAACGGGGTTCGAAGGGTACTTTACTGAAATCGGCAAGGCGCTGCGGTCCGAGGCAAATTCGGCCGTTACGTTGAAGGATGGCGCTGCGTCCATCGGCCTTGTGACGGCGATTTATCACGCGGCGCGCACCGGGCAGCGCGTTGCTCTTCCTATCAGGCCTGATCACCCGCTGTATGAAGGATGGCTGCCATGAAACAATGCTGGCGTTGGTTCGGACCCGATGATCCGATCGCCCTGGCCGATCTCCATCAGGTCGGGGTTCAGGGCATCGTCACCGCGCTGCATCACATCCCTCCGGGACAGCCCTGGGATGAACCAAGCATAGCCGACCGGCAGGCCGTTCTGGCCGCGGCCGGGTACAGTTGGGACGTTGTCGAAAGCCTGCCCGTCTCCGAGGCGATAAAGACACAGTCCGAAGACATGGCCGAACATCTGAAGGCGTACAAATCCAGCCTTCGGGCCCTGTCCGCCCGTGGCGTCAAAGTCGTTTGCTACAACTTCATGCCGATCCTGGATTGGACGCGCACCGCCCTTCGCGCCCCGCAGCCGCATGGCGGAACGGCCATGCTGTTCGACCTGACCGACTTTGCTGTATTTGACATACATATTCTCGAACGTCCGGGCGCGCCCGAAGACTATTCCAGCGCCGTCCAGCAAACGGCCAAGGATCGCTTCTTGCACATGTTGGATGAATCCAAAGCCCAGTTACAGCACAATGTCACTGCGGGATTGCCCGGCGCCAACGATCAGTGGAGCGTGCAGGACGTGCGCGCTTTGTTGCAGACCTATGCACATATCGACCGTGACCGGCTGCGCGCAAACCTTGTCGATTTCCTGTCCGAGGTCGCTCCGGTGGCCCAAGAACTGGGGCTGCGCTTGTGCTGTCATCCTGATGACCCGCCATTCTCGTTGCTTGGCCTGCCGCGGATCATGTCCAGCTCCGATGACTACGGCGCCGTTTTGGATGCCGTTGATATACCGTCGAATGGCGCAACGTTGTGTACCGGGTCCCTGGGTGTTTCCCCGGAATTCGATGGGCCGGATTTCGTGCGCCGGCATGGCGGCCGGATTCACTTTGTTCACTTGCGAAATACCCGACGCATCGCGGGGTCGGACAGACATAAGCCGGATTTCTATGAGGCTCCGCATCTGGAGGGCGACACCGACATCGTCGGCACAATTCGCGAGTTGATGAACGAACAGCGCCGCCGCAAATCCCAAGGACGCAGCGACTGGCAAATTCCGATGCGGCCTGACCACGGACAAGAACTGCTGAGCGATCTGGGCGGACACAGCACTCCGGGCTATCCGCTGATCGGGCGTATGCGCGGGCTGGCGGAACTGCGCGGCATTATGGCGGCGTTCTCATAACGCGTCCGGTCAGGCGGTTTCTTCCCGCCCGGAACACTTCTTTGCTTGCCTGAACGCCGCATTCTTCGTTTACTTACGGCACGTAAACGGGCAGCGGGGTGTCTTCCGGACTCGCCCGACGTCTGTTCAAGACGCGTGAAACTCCCGCGAAATCCGATGCGATTGGGCATCATTTTTCGAAACGTCTGCCATACGGAAATGGCGGAAAAACGGGAGGACTCCAAATGAAAACTGCAGGCGTAATCGGTCTTGGCGACATGGGCAGCGGCCTTGCCAAGAACCTGATCAAGAATGGCTTTGAAACATCAGGTTTCGACCTGAGCGAGACACGCATGACGGCATTTGCCGACATGGGCGGCCTGCCCAAGAACAGCGTTGGACAGGTTGGTCGTCACGCCGACAGCGTATTTGTCATGGTTATGAACGGAGATCAGGCACGCGATGTCATTCTGGGTGAAGACGGGCTGGTTGCGAATATGGCCAAAGGCGGAACGGTCATCCTGTCGGCGACCATTACCCCGGCCGAAGCCCGCGCTATCGGGCAAGACATGGAGGGCTCGGGAATTCATCTGATCGACACGCCGGTCTCGGGTGGGTTTCCCGGCGCGCAAAACGGCACATTGACGATGATGGCTGCCGCCGCAGCGGATGTGCTGGACCGAAACGCCGAAGTAATGCAGGCAGTGTCAGCAACCATTCATCGGGTCGGAGAAAACGCCGGCGACGGCCAAACCGTGAAAGCCTGCCTGCAATCCCTTATCGGATCGATCTTTTCCGCCACATTCGAGGCTGCGGCCCTAGCGGCCAAAGCCGGTGTCAGCGGTCAGGCATTGCTTGACGTGTTCTCATCCTCCAGCGCGGGGTGCGGTGTGGTGAATACCGCCCTTGAAAACATCATTGATCGCAAGTTCGAAGCTACCGGCAGCCACATCGCAACCATGCACAAGGACCTGACGATCTCTCTGGCACTGGCCGGTACGTTGGGCGTTCCGATGCATACAGCCTCGTCCGCAATGCAGATCTTTCACGCCGGAAAAACCAAATACCCGAACGGCGACAATTGGGTGTGTACCCGCGTCATCGAAGAGATCGTTGGCGCAGAATTGCATCGCTGAGGGGGCTGAACATGAAACTAGGTGTGATTTGCGACGGCATTTCCCGCGATTTGCGGCATGCCGTTGACGTGATGGACGAATTCGGTCTGGACTATGCAGAGCTTCAGTTCGTTGGTGATACGGAGGTTGGGGACCATTCCCCGCAGCAAATTGCCGAGATCGACGCGCTCTTGCGTGACCGGGGCAAGCCTGTGTCCTGTCTGTCGCGCCATATCTTTGCCGGGATGACAGCTGCAAACAGGCCCGGTGACGACCTGCACACCGGGCACATGGACGCCTTGAAACGCGTAATCGATATGGCGCATGTTGTTGGGTCTCCGCTGGTTCGGATCATGACCCAACGAAAAGAGCAGATACTGTGGGGAAAAAACGGCGCCGAGAAGTGGAACGTCGCGCATGGGGTATGGGACTCGATGACTCCGTTAATCGCGCCAGCGGTTGAACTGGCAAGAGCTGAGGGGGTGACGCTTGTCGTAGAAACCGGAAACGGCACCCTGGTCAACTCCAACTATACAGCCCGCAAGCTGATTGACGATTTGGACGCATTAGACACTTTGAAAGTGCTGTGGGACCCCGGAAACAACTGCTGGTGCCATGAACTGGCATATCCGGACGGTTATGAAGAATTGCGCGGCGGCTATCTGGGTCACATTCACATTAAGGACGTAAAGGTCGACACACCGAGGGCAACGCTGGAAGTGCGCCGCATGGGGGAAGGTCAGCTTGCGCCTCTGTTCCAACCCATCGCCGACGCGCTCCGATCCGACGGCTATGATGGCGTGATTTCATTCGAAAGCGTTTATCATCCCGGCAACGGAAATTTCGAAGATGGGTTTCGTCTGTGCATAGACAGGTTCAAAAGCCTGTTTGCATGAAAGAAAGCTATAGAGTGTTATTAATCAGATACTTAAGCCTCAAAGTTGAATGCCGTATGGGGTGCGGAAAGCTGGGCGCATTCGCGCAAGATCAAGGAAAGGGTCTGATGGATGAAGCACGAGTTTTTTGAGCTGTCCATTGAAACGCCCGGCAAATCCCTCACCGACATCAGCGGGATTGTTCAGCGTGCGGTGTCCGAACATAGATTTGGCTCGGGTCTGCTGACCCTTTGGTGCGTCCACACAGGTGCCGCGCTGTTGGTGCAAGCCAATGCCGATCCCGAAGTGGTCAAGGATATCGAGACGTTCTTCGAGAAACTCGTACCCAAGTCACCAGGCAAGTATCACCACCGCCCGACCGAAGACGACAACGCCCCGTCGCATCTGCGGGCGCTGTTGACGCAAACTCAGGTATCGATCCCGGTCGAACAGGGGCAGCTTCCGCTGGGCCGCGTGCAAAGCCTGTACCTGTTCGAACATCGCGAGGCACCTAAAACCCGCCGGCTGAAGGTGCATTATATCGGGGATTGATGCCTTGGGCCCCATGGAGGGTTGACGGTGCTACCGCCCCATCCAGCCCCCGTCGACGACAAGGATTTCACCGTTGACGTAGTCCGACGCGGCAGAAGCCAGAAAGACCACCGGTCCGGCAAAATCACCAGGCGTACCCCAGCGGCCCTGAGGTGTTCGTTCCAGGATCGACTTCGACCGGACCGGATCGTCCTGCAGGGCTTGGGTATTGTCGGTCGCGATGTAACCAGGGGCGATCGCATTCACGTTCACGCCCTGCCCGGCCCATTCGTTGGCCAAAGCTTTGGTAAGCTGTCCAATCCCGCCTTTCGAGGCCGCGTAGCCCGGCACAGTGATGCCCCCCTGAAATGTCAGCAGCGATGCGGTGAAGATGATCTTCCCCGAGCCGCGTGCCAGCATGTCCTTGCCGATCTCTCGGGACAGAACGAACTGCGAGGACAGGTTCACCTCGATCACTTCGTCCCACCAGTCGTCCGGGTGTTCGGCGACGGGTTTGCGTTTGATCGTGCCGGCATTGTTGACAAGGATATCAATAGTTTGTCCGTCTGCCCTCAACTGATCAATAAACGCATGCAGCGCAGCGCGATCCGAGAAGTCGCATTGGTAAGCCCGGAAATTGCGTCCCATCGCCGTCACGGCTTTTTCGACATCAGACCCGGACAGCTCAAGCGAGGCCGACACTCCGATGATATCAGCTCCGGCCGATGCCAATGCCTCGGCCATGCCGCGCCCGATGCCCCGTTTGCACCCGGTCACAAGCGCAGTCTTTCCCGTCAGGTCGAAACTTTGCAAAACACTCATGAACGCGGTCCTACTTCGATCAGGCTTTTCATTGCGGTTGGGCTGCGATCCAGTGCTTCGAACGCAGCCTGAATGTCTGACAGAGGGCTTACGTCGGTAATCACAACATCCGCGTCCACTCCGCCCGAAGCGACAACTGCGATCGCCTTCTCGTAATCCTCAGGCTCATAGACCCTAGCACCGATCAGTTGCAGCTCTCTCCAGAAGAATTGGAACAGGTCGATCTGGGGCTTTTGGGCATGGATCGCGACCATCACGATCCGGGCCCGCGTCGCGGCAACGGCGGTCATCGCATCAACACCGGGCTGCGTTCCCGATACCTCGAAAACCACATCCGCCCCTTTGTCGCCCGTGCGCGCGTTTATTTTGGACACCAGATCGGTTTCGATTGGGTTGATCGTGTCAAAACCAAGCTTTTCAGCAATCGCCAGACGGTTCGGATTCACTTCGGAGATCACGACCTTGCCACCCGCGTCCCGCGCGACCATGGCAACCAGGATGCCGATCGGGCCGCCGCCGATGACGACAACGTCCTCGCCAGGTTGCAGGCCGGATAGCCGCACATCGTGGCAGGCAACGGCGACCGGCTCGATCAGCGCCGCGTGATCCATGCGCAAGTCATCCGGTAAAACATGCAGCGTATGGGCCGGAACGGTCCAGATCTCTTGCATTGCGCCGTCAGTGTCGAGGCCCAGGAACTTGAGATTCTGACAAATATGCTGATGCCCCCGTTTGCAGGCTGGGCATTCTCCGCAGTGATCAAGCGGTCGGACAACGACCTTCTGGCCAGGCTTTATCGTGTCGACGCCCTCGCCCACCGCTTCGACGACACCGGACATCTCGTGCCCGATTACCCGGTTCAGACCGACACGGGCATCCATGTTACCGTGGTAGACGTGCATATCCGTCCCGCAAATCCCGCAATAGGCAACGCGAATGGCGACCTCGCCGGGGCCCGGAGCTGTCGCCGCGGCTTGTACTACGGCAAAGCTCTTGTTGCCCCGATAATACGCCGCAGAGATCGTCTGGGTCGTCATGTATGCATCTCCTTGTGTTCCGCATTCAGTTTGTCCCAGTCGAATTCCACTCCGGTTCCCGGCGTATCCGGGGCCACGGCCAGGCAGTTTTCCACAACCAGCGGACGGGTCGTGTACTGGTCTATCGGGAATGAGTGTACTTCCAGCCACCCCGCGTTGGGTTGCGCCGAAACGAGGCTGACGTGCAATTCCTGCATGCCATGGCTGCAAACCGGAATGCCATGCTGAGCACTCAGCGCGGCCACGCGCAACCAGCCGGTAATCCCGCCGCAATTTGAGGCATCGGGCTGGATGAAACTCAGCTTCGCGTCATCAAAGGCGTACTCGAATTCGTGAATGGTATGCAGGTTTTCACCCATGGCAAGGGGAACGCCAGTGGCTTCGGCAATTCGGCCATAGCCTTTGTAATCATCTGGAATAGTCGGTTCCTCGAACCACAGGATATCGCAGTCGGCGAACCCTCGGGCGGCCTCGATGGCCTGTTCGACGCTCATGGAGTAATTCGCATCGACCATGAAGAACCGGTCCGGCCCCAGCATCTCGCGCACTGCCCGGGCACGTGCAAGATCGTCGGCCAGATCCGGTTGCCCAACCTTGATCTTGACCGCGTTGAACCCACGCGCAAGGTAGCCTTCGGTCTGGCGCAGCAGTTTCTCCAACGAGAAATTCAGGTCGATCCCGCCAGCATAGGCCTTGCACTGTTTGGACGCTCCGCCGGCCATTTGCCACAGCGGTGCATTCTGCGTTCTGCCGCGAATGTCCCAAAGTGCAATATCCACGGCCGAAATAGCGAACGAGGCGATCCCGCCCCGTGCAACGTAGTGCACATGCCACTGCATGGCATCGTACAGGCTTTCGATCTGTTCGGCGTCTTGTCCAACCAGGAACGGCGCAAGGTCATGCTGGATCATCGCCAGAATGGCATGACCGCCTTTGCCGCCCGTATAGGTGTACCCAACCCCCTCAACCCCATCCGACGTTTGAATGGTAACGGTGATCAATTGAAAGAACGTGTGATCCCCATGTTTGGCGTCAACCAGGACTTCGGCGAGCGGGACGTTGAACAGCCGCGCTGAAACACTTTCTATGCGATTCACGAACCCAAGACCTTCTGCTGCCTGGCAATAACCCGAGACTGTAAAAGGATGACCGCAAAAAGAAAGCCTCCACGTATGACCATCTGCCAATAGGCACTGAAACTGATGGTCCCCTGACCGTTTTCAAAGTTCAGAACGTTGAAGACCAGACCCAGCAGCAGCGCGCCGGCCACCGTCGCGGGGATCGACCCCATTCCACCCGTCAACAGAGTGCCGCCCACAACGACGGATGCGATGGCCGACAATTCCCATCCGACGCCCTCAAGGGGTTGTCCGGCTCCAAAGCCCGAGGCCAGAAAGACGCCAGCCAGCCCAGCACAGCCACCCGATAGAAGGTAAACGAAAGCCTTGGCCCGGTTGACTTTCAGGCCCATGAGGTTCGAGGCATCCTCGCTGCCCCCGATCGCCAACACGGTCCGCCCGATGGTTGTTCTTTCCAGCACCAGCCAAAGTGCCAGCGTCAGTCCGGCCACGATGACGATTGCCCATGGAAACAGACCGAACGCCTGCCCCATGCCAAGCTTAGTAAAGTTCGACCCCCAATCGACTGAAATTGTCTGGGCGCCCGAAATCACCAATGCGCCGCCTTTTGCGGCAAGCATCGTCGCCAGAGTGGCGATGAAGGGCGGAATCCGAAGGATGATAATGCAAAAGGCGTTGATCGCTCCGAAGCCCACCCCGGCAAGTACGGCCCCCGGCAGCGCAACCTGAATCCCGTATGGGCTGAGATAGGCCGCAACAACCGAGGTAAAGGCCGCCACGGATCCGACCGACAGATCAATCCCGCCGGTCATGATCACAAAACACATGCCCAGCGCAATCGCGATGAACATCGCGTTGTAATTCAGGAAAGACGAGAAATTGTAGGCGCTGCCAAAGTTGTCATAGCGCATCAGCCCGAACAGGATCAAAGCCAGAAGTGCGATCCACACTGTCACCGAGGCCGAATTACGTCGAAGGTATTTTCGCAGGTCAAAAGCCGTTTCATCCAACATCGATCAAGCCCTCCGGAACTGCTGGACCCAAACGGCCAGGATAATGATGACGGCCTTGGCTATTAGCGCAACTTCGTCCTCTACCCCGTTGGCCAGCAACGTATATTTGACCAACTGGATGATCACGGCTCCCAGAATGGCGCCAAAGATCGGCGCCCGGCCGCCTTGCAAAAGCGCCCCGCCGACAACCGCGGCCGCGATGGCATCAAGTTCCATCAGATTGCCGTTGCGCGCGGCGTCCGAGGCCGAGTTGATCGCAACCACGATCAGACCCGCCAGGCCCGCAAGCACCGCGCAGATGACATAAGCCCCGATCTTGACCCGCCGGACAGGACCACCCGACAGATATGCCGCGCGTTCATTGCCGCCTATCGCCAGCAGGTAACGGCCCCATGTGGTTCTGGTGATCACCCAGAACAGCACACAGGCAATGGCCAGCGCCAGCCAGCCTTGAAACGGCAAGCCAAGCACTTTTCCGGTTCCAAGATAACTGAATGAAGGGTTTGAAAATGTCTGTAGGTTCCCGTTCGTCAAAACCTGGGCAATACCGCGACCAGAGATGAAGAGAATGAGCGTTGCCACAATGGGCTGAACGTTCAATATGGCAACCATCACTCCGTTGAACACCCCGCATAACCCTGCGATGAACAGCGGCAGGATAATGGCCAAAGTGACGCCGAGCATTGGATTAGCGGCTCCCAGATCCGACAGAAATATCAGCGGGGCCAGCGCCCCCGCCAGAGCCATGACCGCGCCAACCGACAGATCAATCCCACCCGTGGCGATGACCAGCGTCATACCCATGGCCACGATGGCGATCGTGGCAACCTGGCTGATATTTACGAACAAAGTTTGCAGTTGCAGGAAATTGGGGGTGAAAAACGCGTTGAACACCAGCAGGGCGACCAACGCGGCGATGCCGCCGTGAAAGCGGAAGGGCATCGATGCGACCCGTTGCGGCAACTTCATTGCGCGGTCCATGAACCAGTTCCTTCTTCATGATGCGCAAGCGCGCGCACCAGTATGTTCTCGGTAATCCCGGGGTTTGTCAGTTCCTTGACCGAACGCCCCTCGTGCATGACAACGATGCGGTCGGCGCCTTCCACCAGTTCTTCGAACTCCGAACTGATGAGGACAACGCCGAACCCCTTTTCGACATAAGACCGAATGAACGACTGGATCTCTCGCTTGGCGCCGACATCCACGCCTCGGGTCGGCTCGTCCAGTATCAAGATGTCGGGCTGCGTCGCCAGCCAGCGGGCAAGCAACACCTTTTGCTGGTTGCCGCCGGACAACTCGCGAATGGGCTGGTCCATATGCGCTGCCTTGATGCCCAGATCGTCGATGAACGCCTGAACGATCTCGCGCTCGCGGGCAAAGTCGATCTGACCACGGCTGGCCAGTTTCGGCAGCAGGGCCAGCGTCATGTTCTCGCGCACGGACATGTCTGGAATGATCCCTTCGGCCTTGCGATCTTCGGTCAGAAAGCCAACCCCGTTTGCGATTGCGTCACCCGGACCGGACGGTTGCCCTACCGCACCGTGCAGCTCGATTACGCCGCTGCATGCCCCGTCTACACCGAACAAAGCGCGCGCCGCCTCGGTCCGACCCGAGCCCAGAAGCCCGCCCAGCCCAACGATTTCTCCGCGGTGGAGCGTGAGGTCAAAATGCGTCAGCCGCGGGCCTGTCGAAACAGAGTCGGCCCGCAAGACGATATCGCCTTTCTTGGCCTTTGCGCCGGCGAAATCCGTCAGCCCGTCTGCCGCAATCTCGTCCTTGTTGCGGCCCAGCATGTCCGCGATCATTTCCAGTTTAGTCGTGTTCTGGACGTTGCGCGTGCTGACGGTGCGCCCGTCTCGCATCGTAGTGACCCGATCGCAGATATGGAACAGCTCATCGAGGAAATGCGAGACATACAGGACGGAAACGCCCTGTTTCTTTAACTCGCGCACCACACCGAACAGAACTTCGACTTCGCTGGCATCCAGTGAAGACGTAGGTTCGTCCATGATGACCAGTTTCGCGTCCAGCGAAACGGCCCGCGCAATCGCAACCAACTGCTGGATCGCTGTCGAGAAATTTCCCAGCGGCTCGGTCACGTCGATATCTATGCCAAAGCGCGCAAGAACCTCGCGTGCGCGCCTGTTGCCCTCGCGCCAGTCGACCAGAAAGCCGAGACGTTTGGGCTCGTACCCCATGATGATGTTCTCGGTCACTGACCGCAGAGGCACCAGGTTGAGCTCTTGATAGATTGTGGCAATTCCGGATTCCTGTGCTTCGCGCGGGGTGGAAATGCGGCTTGGCACACCGGCCAGATGGACGTCACCGACATCCCGGTCGTACACTCCGGTCAGAACCTTTATCATCGTCGATTTACCCGCACCGTTCTGGCCAATCAGCGCATGAACCTCGCCGGTTGCGATCTCAAGGCTGGCTTGGCTGAGTGCCGGTACACCGGCAAAGGACTTTTCAATTCCCGACATCGAGACGAGCGCATTCATGAGATGTCTTCCTCCGATTGCTTGCAGGCGGCGCCGACCACAGGCCAGCACCACCCACCAGGGAGAATCAATAGGCTTCGTCGATGTGATCGGCCGCATTGTCCTTGGTGAAGATGCGGTCTTCGACCTTCACCCATTCCGGGATCGTCTCGCCAGCCGCGTATTTCTTCATGACTTCACAGGCCAATGGGCCAAAGAAGGGCGAGCTTTCCACCGTTACCCCCATCTTGCCATCGATAATGGCCTGAAGCGCGTCGCGTGTCCCGTCGATCGAAACGATGGTCACGTCCTCGCCGGGCTTGCGGCCAGCGAGTTCCAAAGCCTGAATCGCGCCGATCGCCATCTCGTCATTATGGGCGTAAACCACGTTCACGTCTGGATGCGCCTGAAGCAGGGTTTCCATCACTTGTCGACCCAGGTCGCGTGCAAAATCACCGGTCTGAGAGGCCACGATCTCAAAACGGTCATCCGCTGCAATCGCGTCGTCGAAACCTTTTTTGCGGTCATTTGCAGGTGAAGACCCTGTCGTGCCTTCCAACTGTACAATGATGCCTTTGTCGCCGTCGAAATTCTCTATCAGCCATTGTGCGGCCCGGCTGCCCTGATCAATGAAGTCGGACCCAAGGAATGCCACGAAATGCTCGCCCGGCTTGGCAACGGCCGGATCAACCGAGCGATCCACCAGAAAGGTCGGAATGCCGGCGGCACGAGCCTTCATAACGGCCGGGATCAGCGGCTTTTCTTCCCGCGGGGGCAGGAACAGAACGTCGATACCTTGCGCGATCATGCTGTCCACATCCGCAACCTGCTTGGCAGCAGATCCAGCCGCATCCGTCGCGATCAGATCCCAGCCACAGGCCTCGGCCGTGTCATGGAACGATTTCGTCTCAGCAATGCGCCACGGATTGTTCGACTCCATCTGCGCAAAGCCGACCTTGTAGCGATCCTTCTGCTCAAGCGGTGGTAGATCCTGTGCCATCGCCGTAGTGCCCAAGAGCGCACCCGCGACAACAGTCGAGATCAAAAGAGTTCTGCGTTTCATGGTGATTCCTCCTCCATTGGTGCGGTCGCCTCCGTTTTGACCGCAAGTTTTCAGGTCATGCCCAATTCATGTAAGTCGTCTGTTTCCTCAGATAGCCATCGAAGCCATAAGCGCCGTCTTCACCCCCAACACCGGACAGCCCCCAACCGGTGTGAAATCCCTGCACGGCTTCGCCATTCGAGCGGTTCAGGTACAATTCGCCGAACTTCAAACTGCTCGGGGCCTCCATCAATCGGCGGTGCGATGCCGTAAAGAGATAGGCAGACAGCCCGAATGACGTGTCATTCGCAAAACTTATCGCTTGTTCAAAATCCTCGACTCGCATGGCTGTCGCGACGGGACCAAAGACCTCCTCTTGCATCGCGGCATTGCCGTTGTCGGAGACCTCGAGAACGGTCGGGGACATCCAGTGGCCCTTGCGATGCGCATCGTCCGTCAAGGGCCCACCTTCGAGATGGACCGTGGCACCTTCGGCGATGCTGCGTTGGATGATATTAGCGACCTTGGTCACCTCGACTTTACTGACTTTGGGACCCAGATCGCAGTCTTCCATGGGATCCCCGATCGACAAAGCACGGGCTGCGGACACGAATTTTTCAAGGAACTGATCCGCAATGTCGTGATGCAGATACATCCGCTCGTTGCAGGTGCAAATCTGGCCGCAATTGGCAAACCGGGCGCCAATGGCGGCCGAGACTGCGGCATCAATATCCGCATCCTCCATCACTATGAACGGAGCCTTACCGCCAAGCTCGAGCCGGACGACCTTGATCCGGTCGGCCGCGGCGCGAAATATCTCTTTCCCGGCGCGTGTGCTGCCGGTCATCGTGATCAGTGACGTATCGGGGTGTTCGACCAGCCGCTGCCCCACCACCGGCCCCTTCCCCGTCAGAACATTCAGAACACCGGGCGGAAACCCGACCTTGTCTGCAAGCTCGGCGACCGCAAGGCCGGACAACGGCGTGATTTCATGCCCCAACAGAACAACGGTGTTGCCCGCGACCAACGCGGGTCCGACTTTCCTGGCGGCCAATGCCAAGGGATAGTTCCAGGCTGTCAACGCAACGACAACCCCATAAGGATGACGCCGGATCTGGATTTCCTCGGACGTGTTGTCCGATGCCACTATGTCACCCGAAATCCTCCGGGCCTCTTCAGCTGCATGGCAAAGAAAAGTGACGGCGGCATCTACTTCACCTCGGGCTTGCGAGATCGGCTTGCCCTGCTCGGCCGTGATCAGAGCTGCCAGACGACCGGCGTCGGCCCGGATAGCCTCGGCGAGCTTCAGAACCAATCGCGCCCGCTCGATCGCCGGGCGCGAACACCACGCGCCAAAAGCGCGGCGGGCCGCCTCGACCGCTGCGTCCGCATGAGCAGCAGTGCCATCTGGAACTTGCGCAACGATCTCTTCATTTGCAGGGTTCTCGACATCAACCGTGCCCGCGCCAAAGTCGGCAAAGCGGCCATCGACAAACATCGAATGGCGAATGACTTGACCCAACTCCCCCACTACAGATCGCAATTTCGCCTCCCGCGCTTGCTCGGCCAAGCCACAGTGGCGACCGCACCGTCGATCAAAACACTAATAATATTATTTCGTCAACACTAATATTAATTATTAGTTACTAATATTAGTTGCGCACCTTCTGCATAGTCGATAAAAAGGATGCGAACAAAAAGGTTGAGCGATGAACAATCAAGCGAACAAAGCCGGGCAGCACAGGGGTGTGGGACGAGTCGCGGGCCGGCAGCGCGTAACGATGCACGACATTGCACGCGTCGCCGGATGCTCGCAGACGACAGTATCGCTGGTCCTCAACAAAAACGATTCCGTCAAAATCTCCGAGGACACCAAGCAACGAGTCCTGGACGCCGCCAACACGCTTGGATACGCCATGCCCTCTCAACTCAGGAAACCCCAGGACAGCGCGCGCCGGCCAGCGGCGTTGGACGGAACCATCGCTTTTGTCGTGGATGATCTGGCGTCGAGCCCCGAAATGGTAAACGCGTTCAACGGCGTGAAACAGGCCGTTCGGGACACCGGAAATCTTGTATTGCTGGCAGAAACCCAAAACGACCCCGAGGTCGAGCCCAGAACGCTTAGTTATTTCCTCGACCAACAGGTTGCGGGCATCATTTACGCAACCGTTTTCACCCGGCGGGTGGTTGTTCCGGAAATCCTCAGGCAGACCGCTACCCCGGTTCTGCTGCTGAACTGTTTTTGTGACGACCTCTCTTTTCCTGCGGTGATCCCCGGCGAAGTCGCTGCTGGACATACGGCGACCAACGCCCTGATCAAGGCTGGGCACAAGCGAATCGCCACCATCACCGGCGAGCCGTTCATGGAATGCGCCGCAGGACGAACGACCGGATATAGAAACGCTTTGGCTTCTGCCGACATTCCATTTGACGAGGACTTGGTCATCGAGGGCAACTGGCTGCCCAGCGCAGGCTATGCTGCCACGCGTGAATTGATGGACCTGCACTCTCCGCCAACCGCCATTTTCTGCCAAAATGACCGCATGGCGATCGGCTGCTATGAAGCGCTCAAGGAACTTGGCCTGTCCATCCCCGAGGACATCTCGGTCATCGGATTTGACGATGACGAAACCGCGCGACACCTGTCGCCGCCCCTGACCTCGATGATCCTTCCTACTCGGGCGATGGGACGCTGGGTCGTCGAACAACTGTTCCACGGACCGTTGGATGGTCAGCGGCACCCTCTCGTGAAGCTTGAATGCGAACTGGTCGAGCGCGACTCGATCAGCGAACCCAAACGCCGGACCTGAAGACGAAATCATGACGGAAACCTTCGATCACATCGTCATCGGCGGCGGCTCTGCCGGCGCCGCAGCTGCAGCGCGACTGGTAAACCAAGGCAAGTGCAGGGTTCTGGTGTTAGAGGCCGGTCATTCGCATCGCCATCCGTTGCTGGACATGCCGCCGGGCATCTTCAAGATGATCAACGGGTCAAAGTTCATGACCTATCACAAAACTGAACCGCAAGACCATCTGGACGGTCGTGTGCATGACATTCCGCAGGCCAATGTGTTGGGCGGCGGGTCTTCCGTTAATGCACAGGTCTATATGCGTGGTCGCCCTTCTGATTATAACGCGTGGGACGACCTGCTACGAGCGACCAATGACGGGGTCGGCTGGGGATGGGACGATGTGCTGCCCTATTTCCGCAGGATGGAAGACAATAACAGGCTTCACAATGACCTGCATGGAAGCGATGGTCCGGTGCAGGTTTCGGATCCAGGGCATATCGATGACATGTCCCGTTGGTTCGTCCAGTCGGTTCAGGCCCTTGGCGAACCATTCAACACGGACTTCAACGGCGCTACGCAGCGTGGTGTCGGGTTCTATCAGTTCACCAATCGCGCTGGAAAGCGCAGCTCGTCGGCCTATGCTTTCCTCGCCCCTCTAGAGATGAACCCGAACTTGACCATCCGGCTTGGCGCAACGGTCAGCAAAGTCATCATTGAGAACGACAGGGCCGTCGGGGTGCAGTACCGGGACAAACGCGGAGCAAACACCGTCCGGTGCGATGGCGAGGTTGTCCTTGCTGCGGGCGCTCTGGTCACGCCGAAAATCCTAATGCTGTCAGGTATCGGACCGGATGCAAAACTTGCAGAACACGGTATTCCCGTCATCTGCCCATTGCCCGGCGTCGGACAGAACCTGATCGACCACCCCGAAGTTCCTATCACCGCCTTTGCCAATGGTCCTTACGGATATTTCAAACAAGGTGAGGGCTGGCGGGTGCTGCGCAACGGCATCCAGTTCAAACTGTTCGGCAGCGGCCCGGTGACTTCCGCCGGGGTCGAAGCCGGCGCCTTCGTCAATCCGTCGAACCCCGATGGAGAGCCGACCATTCAGGCCTTTTGCGTGCCTATCGTCTATCTGGATCGCGACGCGCTGGATGAGGTGCAGGATGACTTTGGCCTGACCGTGACGACGGTGGTGGTCAAACCGAAATCACGCGGAGAGGTTTGGCTTCGCTCGGCCGATCCTCTCGCCATGCCGGTGGTCTCGCCCAACCTTCTGAAGCATGAAGACGACATGCAGGAGATGATCCGGGGGCAGCGGTTCTTTCGCCGGGCATTCACGTCCGGCCCGCTTGCGCGAAGGATCCGCGAAATCGTCATTCCAACAGCGGATGACGATCAGACGCTGCGAGCACATTGCAAGCGGTTCGTGAAAACCAACTATCACCCGGCGGGCACCGCGAAAATGGGCCGGGACGGCGACGGAATGGCCGTGCTGGACGCCAGAATGCGCGTGCGCGGGATCGAGAACTTGCGGGTGTGCGACATGTCCGCCGTGCCGGACATCAACGCCGGCAACACAAACGCGCCTGCCATGATGCTGGGTGAACGATGTGCCGACTTGATCCTTGGCATCGGATCGGCCCGCGAGATACACAATTCCTGACCTGAGCTGCGGCGTCACCATTGGTCGATCCAACTTCTGGCGCAATGATATGGCCCCCGCCCTGCCCGTTGCACCGAAAACAGAATACCCTGCCTCAAGCCGTCAGGACGCTCCCCGCTAAAGGTGCAGGAGCGTGTGGCAAACGCCCTACAGAAAGTTGTCCCGCCCGGGCGTGAAACAATCGATCAACTCTCCGGCAGTCAGGCAAACACACCCATGGCTTGCGCCAGAAGGAATGATCAGGCTGTCAACAAGTCCCACCCAAAGCGACCCTCCCAGAACGCGACACTGAGCCCGGGGCCTGTCTCGTGCGCCGAGGGTACGGTCTGCTTCGCCTCTGATGGATAGCGCATGCGTCAAATCGCTGGAATTTCGGCTCAATTCCGGATCAGAAAACACAACTGAAGTGAGACAGGTATGAGTGGCGGGGAGACAGGGATTCGAACCCTGGGGACGCTCTCACGCCCAACGGTTTTCAAGACCGCCGCATTCGACCACTCTGCCACCTCCCCGTCGAAAGCAGGGTCTAAGGCGAACTTCGCGCAGAGGCAAGTCGAAATCGGGAAATCTTGCCGAAGCTCATGCAGCGGTCTTTCCATGACACTTCAGCCACGTTATGATCCGTACGAAAGACCGCAACAGGCTGGCACACAGAACCAGCAGATCGGCAGTGGGGTTCGGAAAACGAAACCCCTTCAGGCAAGGGAAAAGCAGATGAAGCGAGCGATCGAGACACGCCCGGGGCCGAAACGGCTGGCGTATCTGGCGTTGACTTTGACGATACTGGCCGGATGCGAAGAAGTTTTGTCAACTTCTGAATCGACTGAAAAACCGGAAGACAATTCGGGAAAAACAGAACTCCTGCCCGAGGTGACTTCCGGCTCTCAGCGTGATGTCGAGGCCCCTGAGGTTTTTCAGACAACCGAAGCAGGGCTTTGGGATGGCCGGCCTTCTCTTGGCGGGATATGGGTTGCGCACCCGGATGCGTCCCAACCTGAACGTGTCGTGATCAAAAACACGTCCAACAACAAATCGGTGACCGGCGCCCTGTTCCGGCGCGAGCGCAACTTGCCCGGGCCTGCGCTTCAGGTCTCGTCCGCTGCCGCGAAAGAGCTGGGAATGCTCGCGGGTGCGCCGACAAAAGTCAGTGTCGTCGCACTGCGCCGGGAGAAGCTGGAAGAACCGTCGTCGGAGGATACGCCAGAGGCAGAAGAATCGGCCGCTGAAACCACGGCTGCGGTTGCTGATGGTGCTTCCGACACGCAAGCGTCCGCAGAGCCGGAAAAACCGGTCAAACGGAAGTGGTGGCAGAAAAAGGAACCAGCCGCCGCCGCGGCTGGTACGGCTGCGGTTGCAGCCGGTGCGGCCAGTTCATCCGATGAGACGGCTGAAGACGTCGAGCCCGCAAGCGAAGATGCCGAGACGCCCGCATCAGCCGACGATCAGGTCGACGCACCTGCCGAAAAACCTGCCAAGCGGAAATGGTGGCAGAAGAAAGCCCCCGCCGCTGCGGCTGCGGGAACGGCCGTGGCTGCGGCAGACACAGCAACCGACAGCGCAGAGGTAGCCGCCGAAGCCGCTGCGGTCGTGGCGTCGCCCTCTTTGTCGGATGCACCGGTCACGCCCCCTGCCGAAAAACCTGCCAAGCGGAAATGGTGGCAAAAGAAAGACCCCGCCGCGATCACCGAAACACCGCTGGACCCGGTAGAGGGGGCCGCAGCAGCAATTGATGCGTCAGACGCCACGCCTGTTGCAGCAGCCACAACGTCGGCGACATCTTTGAGCAAACCGTATGTTCAGATTGGAACTTTCAGCGTTGAGGCAAACGCCAAGTCAGCAGCCCAAAAGGTGCGTCGCAACGGAATGCCCACTGTTGTTCGGGAACTGAAAACAGCGAATAGTACAGTGTGGCGCGTGCTGGTTGGCCCCGCCACAACCCGGGCCGAGCGCAAAGCCTTTCAAAAGGACGTGAAAGACCTTGGCTTCAAAGATGCGTTCACGGTAACCGACTAATTCAGGGAGGCGTAACATGCTGTCCTCAATACGAACATCTGTTCTGGCTCTTGGGCTTGCCGTTCTGGCGATACCAGCCCAGGCTTTTGATACATCCGCCCGCGCGGCTTACGTGATCGACCAAACCACCGGTACCGTGCTGCTGTCGAAAGAAGCCGACCAACCGTTGCCGCCTGCGTCGATGTCCAAGCTCATGACGCTTTATGTTGCGTTCGAAGCATTGCGGGACGGACGCTTGACGCTGGACGAAACTCTGCCTGTTTCGGAACACGCGATGAGCTATGGCGGCTCGACGATGTTCCTGAACACGCAGGATCGCGTTCGTGTCGAAGATCTGCTGCGCGGCATTATCGTTTTGTCGGGCAATGACGCCTGCGTCGTCATTGCCGAGGCGCTCAGCCCGGATGGAACCGAAGCGGGATTTGCGCGATACATGACCCAGCGGGCCAAGCAGATGGGTATGAACAATTCGAACTTCGCAAATTCGAACGGCTGGCCCGCCGCCGGGCATATGATGTCGGCTCATGATCTGGCCGTTCTTGCAGACCGGCTGATTACCGACTTTCCGGAATACTATCCCCTTTTCGCCGAAGAAGTTTTCGAATTCGATGGCCGCGCGCCGTCAAACGCCCGCAACCGCAACCCGCTGCTGCGGCTGGATATCGGCGCAGATGGCCTGAAAACCGGCCATACACAAGAAGCGGGCTATGGCCTTGTCGGGTCCGCCAAACAAGGCGACAGGCGTGTGATCTTTGTGCTGACGGGGCTCGACAGCACCGGCCAACGGGCAGAGGAGGCTGAGGCCGTGGTTAACTGGTCGTTTCGAAATTTTGTCGAGAGGACAGTTGCCACCGCGGAAACGCCGATAGCCGAAGCCAAACTGTGGATGGGCGAGAAAAAGACCGTGGGGCTTGTTCCCGAAGGTGATCTGAATGTGCTGTTCCCGGTTCTGGGCACTCAGAATGTCGAGGCCGAAGTGGTCTATGAGGGCCCGATCAACGCGCCCGTCAAGAAAGGTCAGCAACTGGCCGAACTGGTTATCAAGCCCGAAGGGCTGCCGGAAATCCGGCGCCCGCTGGTGGCAGCCGAAGATGTTGCGATTGGCGGGTTTGTGGTGCGTATGCTGACCGTCGGCGGTATCGTATTGAAAGACGTGATCAACAACCCGCTGGAGTCGATGTGACGAAAGCGGGGTTATTTCTGACCTTCGAAGGCATTGACGGTTCAGGCAAGTCAACGCAGGCGCGGATGCTGGCGGAACATCTGCGTGCGCAGGGTCGCGAGGTGGTACTGACGCGCGAACCCGGCGGTTCCGCGGGGGCCGAGGAAATTCGCAGCCTGGTTTTGGAGGGCGACCCGGATCGCTGGTCGGCCGAGACCGAGATCCTGCTGTTCACAGCAGCCCGCCGCGACCATTTGGAGCGTACAATCGAACCCGCCTTGGCGGCAGGGAAGGTGGTGATCTGCGACCGCTTTGCTGACAGCACGCGTATGTATCAGGGCTTGTCCCGGGGTGACCTGCGAAATCTGGTGGATCAGTTGCACAGCCTGATGATCGGGCGCGAACCGGACATGACGCTGCTGATCGACATGGACCCCGAAACCGGCCTGGCCCGCGCCAAGGGGAGACAAGGCACCGAAGAACGGTTCGAGGATTTTGGCCCGGAATTGCAGAAGAAGATGCGCGCCGGCTTTCTGGCGCTGGCCGATGAGTTCCCCGACAGGTTTCACATCGTGGATGGCAACAGGGACATGGACAGCGTTGCGCAGGATGTGACAGAAATCGTCCAGGCAGCACTGCGGTAGACGATGAGCGACGATATCCCTTCTCCGGATCAGGTGCCGGGCGCACCACATCCGCGCGAAACCGTTCGGCTTTTTGGCCAGGATGCGGCTGAACAGGCATTCCTGACCGCCTACACGTCGGACCGTTTGCATCACGGTTGGCTGCTGACAGGGCCACGCGGTGTCGGCAAGGCGACCCTTGCCTGGCGAATTGCAAGGTTTCTGCTAGCCACGCCGCCGGCCGAGGATGGCGGCTTGTTCGGCGCGCCGCCTCCGCCCGAGACGCTCGATATCGATCCCGATCACCCGGTGGCCCATCGTATTCAGGCCGGGGCAGAACCGGGTTTGGCGGCGATAACCCGGTCGCTGAACGATCAGGGACGGCTGCGCGGTGAGATCGTCGTGGATGACATCCGCAAGCTTGGAAAGTTTTTTGGCCTGTCCTCTGCGGACGGCGGCCGCCGCGTCGTGATCGTGGATTCAGCAGACGAAATGAACGTCAGCGCCGCCAACGCGTTGCTGAAAATGCTGGAAGAGCCGCCTGCCCGCACCACCCTTTTGCTGGTATCGCATCAACCCTCACGCCTGTTGCCAACCATCCGTTCGCGCTGTCGCACGCTGCGCCTCGGTCCGCTGAACGCGCAAGACATGCAAGCCGCCCTGTCACTAACGGAAACCAAAATTCCCGCGCAGACAGAACACCTTGCCGCGCTTGCCGCAGGTTCAGTCGGAGACGCCGTGCGTTTGATCAATCTGGGTGGTCTGGACATCTATGCCGAACTGATCGCCATTCTGGGCACCTTGCCCCGCATGGATCGCCAGCGCGCGCTGGCCCTGGCCGAAGCGGCAGCACAGCGCGGCGCGGCGGACCGGTTCGAACTTTTGCTTACCCTGATCGACATCGCTCTGTCACGGCTGGCCCTGACCGGAGCAACGGGCACGCCCCCGCTTCCGGAAGCCGCCCCCAACGAGGGTGAAACACTGGCGCGTCTGTCAGCATCGCCAAATCAAGCCCGTCGCTGGGCCGAGGTCGCCGCAACGATCACATCCCGAGCGCGACATGGTCAGGCAGTCAACCTTGACCCTGCCGCTCTGGTCCTAGATACGGTGTTCAAGATACAGGAAACTGCCGGTCAGAACAGATGAGCGACACCCCCCAGATTACCGACAGCCATTGCCATCTGGACTTCCCGGATTTCGAAGGCCAGTTGGACGACATCATCGCGCGTGCTGCCCAGGCTGGCGTGACCCGGATGGTGACGATCTGCACCAAACTGCGCAACGAACCCGCCGTCCGTGCGATTGCCGAAGCCCACGCGCCGGTCTTCTATGCCGCCGGCACACACCCGATGAGCGCCGCGGACGAGCCATTGGCCTCGGTCGATGATCTGGTCGCCCTGACACGGCATCCCAAATTCGTCGGTATCGGTGAAACCGGCTTGGACTACCACTATACCGCCGACAGTGCCGAAGTGCAGAAACAGTCATTGCGCATTCATATCGAAGCAGCCCAGCGCACCGGGCTGCCCCTGATCATTCACGCCCGCGCAGCTGATGAAGATATGGCCCGCATTCTGGCCGAAGAATATCGCAACGCACCCTATTCCTGCGTCATGCACTGCTTCTCATCGTCGGCTCAATTGGCCAAGGCCGCGCTGGAGCTGGGGTTTTATCTGTCCATGTCCGGCATCGCAGCCTTTCCCAAAAGTCAGGAGTTGCGCGATATCTTCGCAAACGCCTCGGTGGACAGGATTCTGGTGGAAACTGACGCACCCTATCTGGCCCCGCCGCCCTATCGCGGCAAACGAAACGAGCCGGCCTATACTGTGCACACGGCCCAAAAGGGGGCCGAAATCTTTGGCATGGACTATGCCGCCTTTGCCGACCAGACACAGGCGAACTTCGACCGGCTGTTTACCAAAGCGGCATCGTACAAGGCCGCCGCATGACCGGCTTCCGATTTACAATTCTGGGCTGCGGGTCCTCTGGCGGCGTGCCGCGGCTGGGCGGTCAGTGGGGCGATTGTGACCCTGCGAACCCCAAGAACATCCGACGCCGCTGTTCGATGCTGGTCGAACGCGACGGGCCAGATGGGACAACCTCGGTTCTGATCGACACCACACCAGATATGCGCAGCCAGTTGCTGGATACAGGTACAGGGCGGTTGGACGGGGTCGTCTATACGCACTCTCACGCAGACCATGTGCATGGAATCGATGATTTGCGCATGATCGTGTTCAACATGAAAACCCGCGTTCCCGTTTGGGCGGATGGCGACACCCAGAACGCCTTGTTGGGGCGGTTTGGATACGCGTTCATTCAGCCGGAAGGCTCTCCTTATCCTCCGATACTCGAGCTCAAGTCCATCGACGGTCCATTTGAAATCGACGGCCCCGGCGGCCCGATTCCGTTTCGTCCTTTCAAAGTGAATCACGGTTCGATCGATTCCCTTGGATTCCGCATTGGGCAACTCGCCTATCTTCCGGATGTCGCCGAGATCTACGACGATGCCTGGCCCGAAATGAAAGGGCTGGACTGCCTTGTCATCGATGCCCTGCGCCGTTCACCTCATCCAACGCATGCCCATCTGGAAAAGACGCTTGGATGGATCGAAGAACTACAACCGAAGCGCGCGGTTCTGACCAACATGCATATCGATCTCGACTATGCGACCGTCGATGCGGAAACCCCCGACTACATCACCCCCGCCTTCGACGGGATGGTGATCCATCAGTCGCAGTAGGCCGCTGCCCGTCGCCCGCATGATATCGCAGCAGGCCCGTCGCACGGGGGCCACATGCTGCAAAGCCTGATCGACGTCATTCTTCCGGTTTTCCTTGTGATCGGGGCCGGGTATACGGCGACCCGCACGGGGTACTTCAAAGAAGCGCATGTCGATGGGCTGATGAAGTTCACCCAAGGCTTTGCGATTCCCTGCCTTTTGTTCCTGGCCATCGCGCATCTGGACCTCAGCGCCAGTTTCGACCCCCGGCTTTTGGCCAGTTTCTATTCCGCCGCCGCCCTGTGTTTCACAGCAGGCCTGTTCGGCGCACGCATTATTTTCGGGCGCGATTGGGAAGATTGCGTTGCAATCGGGTTTTGTTGCCTGTTCTCAAACTCTGTCCTGCTGGGTTTGCCGATAACCGAACGCGCATATGGGCCCGAGAACCTGACCGGCAACTACGCGATCATCGCCTTCCATTCTCCGTTTTGTTACGGCGTCGGGATCACGGTGATGGAGGTCGTGCGAAATCGCGGCCATGGTGGCATGCGCATGGCACGGTCTGTTTTGTCCGCAATGTTCAAGAACGCGCTGATCCTTGGTATCGCCCTTGGGTTTCTGGTCAACCTGTCCGGCCTGGCAATCCCTGCGGTGGTCGACGAAGCGCTGGGGTTGATCACCCGTGCTGCCCTGCCCGGGGCGTTGTTTGCCTTGGGCGGTGTGCTGGTCAAATACAAGCCCGAGGGCGACCTGCGCACCATTGCTTATGTTTGCTGTATCTCTTTGATGCTGCATCCCAGCCTGGTGTGGGTGTTCGGCAAATCCACGGGCCTGCCGCAGGATCTGTTTCGGTCGGGGGTTTTGAATGCGGCCATGGCTCCGGGTTTCAACGCCTATATCTTCGCCAACATGTATGGTCGCGCAAAACGGGTCGCAGCGTCGGCGGTCCTTATCGGAACAGCCTCGTCCATTCTGACCGTGTGGCTATGGCTGACACTTCTGGGCTAACTGAGGTGTTGACTTCAGTTTGATGTGAAACACCTATCGCGCAACGCAGCAGGAGATCCGAATGTCACATGCCATAATTGTCGCTCATGGCCAACCGTCAGACCCGGAACCGGCCGAAGCTGCACTTGCGGCATTCGCCGCCAAGGTCAACGCGCTTACCGGGCATGTAGCGGTGGATTCGGCCACCCTGGCAGCGCCGGGTGCGTTGGAGGCGAAGCTGGACCGCGCGCCCGAAAACGCGGTCATCTATCCACTTTTCATGGCAAAAGGGTGGTTTGTCACCAGCGCGCTACCCAAACGGCTTGGGGATCATCCGGCGCAGATCTTGGACCCGCTTGGAATTGACCCGGACCTGCCGGACCTGACCGCAGAAGCCCTGCGATCGGAATTGTCCGACAAACACTGGGCCGCTCTGTCCACCGATCTGGTCATTGCCGCGCATGGTTCCGGGCGCAGCCGGAACCCGTCGACCGTGGCGTTGCAGTTTGCGAAACAGCTTGCGGAACTGATTGCGTTCAAGTCCGTTCGCGTCGGTTTCGTCGAAGAGCCACCTTCCATATCTGACGTTGCAAACGGTACCGAAGGTCAGGCGCTGTGCCTTCCGTTCTTTGCCTGTGCCGGAGGGCATGTGCAGGAAGACGTCCCGCAAGAGCTGGATCGCGCGGGGTTTTCAGGCGTGGTCCTGCCGGTGGTGGGAGAGTTGCCTCCGATCCGGCAACAGATTGCCAAAAAGATAAATGCGGCATTCGATTCAGCCTGAAGCCCCGATACGTGCCCATCGTGTTTTCTGAACGAATTCAGGTTTGCGCCTTGCTCAACGCTGAATACATGCGATGGCAAGACCGGCCGTCGCGCTTGGCCTGATAAAGGGCCAAGTCTGCTGCGTGAAGAATGTCGGCGGCGTTGGGGCAGTCGAACTGCGTGGACAAGGCGGTGCCAATACTGGCCGAGATCGAACAACTCTGATTCTGAAAGGTCATCGGCTCATTCAACCTTGATATCAGACGACCGGCAATGCAGGCCAGAGTATCTTCCCGAGTCAGATCTTTGAAAATAATGACGAATTCATCCCCGCCGACCCGGGCCACGGTGTCGTTGCTTCGTGTTTCTTGCTGCATGATGCGGGCGGCCTGCTGCAAGACGAAATCACCCGCCGCATGACCCAGCTTGTCATTCACGGCTTTGAAAAAGTCCAGATCCAGATGCATGAGCGCGAAAGTTGAATTTCCCGAAATCAAATGCTCGAGCAAGTGATCCATCGCCCTGCGGTTCTTCAGTCCGGTCAATGTGTCGGTAAAGGCCTGCTCTTCGGCTGCAAGCATCGCACCCTGTAGCCGCAGGTTGAGAGAGCGGGATGCCTCCATCGCGGCGGATTTGGCTTCGACCAGATACAACAGCTCAATCGCCAGATCCGTCCCCGAGAAATCCGCACTTGTCAGCGCATAGTCCCGCACCGCATCCAAAATCGAGATGCCAAATGACAGATTGATGACCGCGCCACCGGAATGCGGCAAAGGAGCGACCAGGCCTTTGAGGGTTGTGCGCGGTTCATCATGAAACCTCAGATGCAGCTTCGCCCCCGCCATTGACATCAGGGCTGGAATGGTGGTGATCGTTCTGGGGCGGATCAGTTCAAACACATCCAGAAATCCCTGCCCCACCAGCGGCAGTCCAGGTCGCAACTTTTGCAGGGTCGGACCTGCTTGCTGAATATGCCCGTTTTGGTCCACCAACAGGAACATCGGGCAAAGCGTTTCCAGCAGTCCTGCCAGTTCTTGGGTATCTGTCATCCGTTCCGAGCCCCCAGATCAAAATGCCGCCCCTCAGCAAAGGCGCTTTCAACCAACATGATGGAAATTACATCACTGCCTTGCTGCTGCCCCTCGTGTGACAGCATCACCAGCGCACCATAGTCATCCGCCATTGCGCGCAGGACCCCGACCATGACATTGGAATACCCTGGCAGGCCCGGAGAGCAACTCAGCTGAAATTCCGTGGCTGACAGCTCTCTCAGTTCCAAGGCCGGCAGGGTCAAATCAGACACGGCCAGCCGCACGCGGTCCGCCAGATCGTCGAGCGAGTGAAGAAATTCCACGTAGCTGACGCCGCCGAACCTGAGAAGGCGGCGCAGCCCTTCCATATTCGGATGAGACACGAGATACGTTCCCAGGTCCTCAAAGACTTCGGCTTGCGGCCGATCGAGGTCGGCGCTCAGCGCCTCCATTACCTTGGACGTCATGTCATCGTCATAGACGAGCATGGCTTCAAACTCGACAAACCCCAGCCGCGCGGCGTCGGTCACGCGCAACCAGCAGGATCGCCCGTAGGTCGCACAGACAAAGGACTGTATCGCTCGATTGATCAGACCATGCATCAGATGCCCCAGTTTGGTGTCCTGTGCACTGTGGCCGAAAAAACCTTAACAAATAGCCAAAATCCACCCTGAGTTGTAGCGAATTCAACCGAGTATCAGCGCGATACCACCTGTCCGGTCAGAAATCCGTGGGCGCGCCGCCTTCCGCTTTGCGGCGTTCGACAAAAGCGGCCAGTTCCTCGCGAATGCCTTCATCGATCAGGGGGGCTTCAAAGCTCGAGATGATCTCCTTGAACATGTGATGCGCGCGTTCTGCCGTCCAGATACCGCCGGCGGCCTCCCATCCTTCATAGTTTTTCCAATCACTCAGGAAGGGTTGATAGAAGGCCGTGGTATAGCGATCCTGCGTATGCTGAATGCCAAAGAAATGACCGTCATTGCCAACTGCCCTGATCGCATCCAGTGCAATCTCGTCCGGCCCTGTGGCGGTTAACTCGGGGTTCATATAGCGTTGAATCTGCTGTAGGATTTCGCAATCCATGACGAACTTTTCCGGGCTGGCGATCAGGCCGCCCTCAAGCCAACCGGCTGCGTGGTAGACCATATTGGTACCCGATTGCACGGCGGCCCAAAGCGAGTTTGAAGTCTCCCACACCGACTGCCCGTCAGGCACGTTTGCCGCACAAACACCTGAAGACCGCATGGGCAAACCATAGAACCGCGCCATCTGGCCGGTCATCTGGGTCGAACGCATGTATTCCGGTGTTCCAAAGGCGGGCGCGCCGGATTTCATATCCACATTCGACGTGAATGTACCGATCACACAGGGGATACCGGGGCGCACGTATTGGAACAGCGCAATGGCACACAGCGCCTCGGCCAAGGACTGCGCCACGGCACCCGCCATGGTTACGGGGGCCATCGCACCCGCCAGCGTAAAGGGCGTGACAACTATCGCCTGACCACGCCGCGCCAGGCGCAGGCACCCGTCGATCATCGGGTGATCGTGTTTCAGCGGCGAGGTCGAGTTGATATTGGTGTACATGCGCGGCGCGGCTTCGAACTCCTCGTGGCTCAAACCGCCTGCGATGCGCACCATTTCCATTACATCTTCGACGCGTTCCTTGCCCAGCGAATAGGCATGCATCGCCTTGTCGGTCAGGGTCAGCTTGTCGTACAGCACATCCAGATGGCGCACGCTGGCGTGGATATCGACCGGCTCGACCGGGTATCCACCGGCGAAATGGATGCAGTTGAAATATTGCGTCAGCTTCAGAAGGTTTCGGCACATCTCGCGATTGCCCGGTACTTTTTTCCCGATCTCCATGTCCCAGTAATTCGGCGGGGAAGAGACGTTGCCGAACAGGATGTTCTTCCCGCCGATTTCGATCTTGCGATCCGGATTGCGAGGGGTGATCGAAAACCGGCTGGGAGCCTTGGCGATCATCTCCATGACAAAGTCCCGCCCCATGCGGACATTGTCGCCGTCGATGGTGCAACCCGCCTCGCGCAGGATACCTATTGCCTCTTCGTTGTAAAACTCGATCCCGATCTCTTCGAGGATGCGCATCGCCCCTTCATGGATCGCTTCGATGCCGGCCTGATCCAAAGGTTCTGTGGGTCGATCGATGTTGACCGGCGGGTCCCAGGGCATCTGGTCAATCGCTGCACTGCCCCTGCGCGCAGCCGCCCCTGCGCGCCCTCCTCCGCGGCGCTTGCGTGTCTTGGTCTCGGCCATCGGTGCCTCCTGTTCTTGCTTTCGTCAAGCAAGCCCCGAAGAGACGTCTATGGCCGCTCCGTCTGCGACAGAATATGTCGGTTTTTCATCCCGTTTTGTCGAATCTCGGATTTGAAAATCAGATTTTGGCCAACCATTCGGGAATATGTCCGATATCCGGCAAAATCACATCCGCCATCGGAGCCAATGCATCCGCCTCGGCCAAACCGGTCAAAACACCGATCGTGGTCATCCCCGCCGCACGCCCTGCCTGCAAGTCATGAAGACTGTCCCCCACCATCGCGATACGAGATGGCTCGACCCCGATATGGGCGGCAAAGGCCAGCAACTGGCCCGGTCCCGGCTTGAACCCGTGACCACTGTCATACCCGGCGACGAAATCGAAATGCCCCCTTATCCCGACAGATTCGAGATGCTGCAAAGCGGGATGTTCACTGTCATTCGTCGCAACGCCCAGCTTGATTCCGGCATTTTGCAGACCTTCCAGAAAAGGAACCAATTGCACGGCGGGCACCTGCGGGGCCGAGGCGGCCTCGGAGTTCATCAAATCGATGATCTCCTGCAAGGTCACGCCATCGACATGGGCAATCAAGACTTCTGCGATTTCCTCGACCGTGGCGGCGATTACAATGCTGTCTTCGGTATATTTCCCTTGCTCGAAATCATATCCGATGACACGGCCAAGCTCGGTCGCGCGATCTTCGTCCCCGTTGGACAGGCGCAACAGCATCGCGCGTCCGAACCCTCCCCACGTATTTGCAAAGTCAAACAGCGTGCCATCTTTGTCAAAGATGATCGCATCTATCGGCATCCGGTGCTCCTGCGAAAAATATGGTTATGTCCAGTGTATCTCAGCGCCGCCGGACAATACCGCCCTTGCCTGGGCGGGAAGATCATAGGCGAGTGAATTGGCGTCACAAAACGCCATGACCCACGAATCGTCAAGCACCAGAAAATCAAGAACCGACGCCAGAAACTCGGTATCGCTTGCCCGATCGCGCACATCCTCGATCGATGCGCCCGTAGAGCCCAGAAAAACAGGCAAAAGCTCGTCATTGCTGACCAGCCAGGCCAGGGCCGTCAGCGCAAGAGTTTCGGCGGATTCAGAGGATATCGGCATAAACTTGGGTCAGATCCGGTCTTGGAAAGGGTTTGTTAACCAGAGTCATAAACACTTTGTTCACGCATGCAATCAACGGTGAACAACTATGTCTGTGCAGGGAACCATCCTTGTCCTCGACGGGGTATCGACCAATCGCATCATGCTGAAGGTACAGCTGACGGCGGCCTGGTATCACGTGGTGCAGGGCGAAAAGCTTGAAGGGTTGCCCGCACTCGTGCGGCGTACGCAACCGGATCTGGTCCTGACGGCTCAGACGTTGCCGGACGGAACCGCTGCGGATGTGAAGAAGGCGATCGTGAAGGAACCCGGCCTTGACGACGTTCCGGTCGTGGCGATTGCCGCGCAAAATGACCGGGACGCTCGGCTGCGGGCGTTGAAGGACGGGCTGGATGATGTGTTGACGCACCCGTTCAAAGACACTTTGTTGTTGGCGCGCATTCGCAGCCTTTTGCGTGCCCGTGCGGTCACTCAGGATTTGCAGGTCAGCAACGGATCGCAACCGATTGGCTTCGCAGAGCCGGCCCAACCGATAATCAGACCGTCCAAAGCGGCGCGGGTTGATATCCTGACCCACACGGCCCGAAACGGCACGCTTTGGCAAAAGGCTCTGGAAGATCAACGTCAATTTGATTTGAACTGGCATCTTCAGTCAAACCTGCGGGGTGTTTTGTCCGGCTCTGTTCCTGATGCGATCGTGGTTGAACTGGGCTCGAACCCGGCCGGCCTGAATATCCTTGCCGACCTCAGATCACGCGGCGTGACCCGGCACACGGTTTTGATCGGGGTGCTGAAGGATGAAGACGCCGGACAGGCTTCGGAAGCTCTGGACCGAGGGGCCGATGCTGTCTGTCTGGGCGGGTTCTGCGCGCAGGAGATCCTGCTGCGGCTTGAAAACCAGATTGCCCGCAAAGCGCGACTGGATCAGATGCGGGTCTCTCTCAAAAGAGGCATCGCGGAATCCTGGATCGACCCGTTGACCGGGCTGCACAATCGCCGCTACGCCATGCGCGCGCTGGATCAGATCGCGCGCCAATCCGCCAGAACGGGGCGCAGTTTTGCGATAATGCTGGCCGATCTGGATCACTTCAAGGCAATCAATGATGGCCATGGCCATGCAAGCGGCGATTACGTTTTGACGCAAGCGGCGGAACGTATGCAAAATGCCTTGGGATCTCGTGGCTTTGTCGCCCGCATCGGAGGGGAAGAGTTCATGATCGGCGTGCCCGATGTATCGCCGAAACAGGCGTTGAACCTGGCCGAAACCGTTTGTGACAGCATCTGCCAGTCCCCGTTCCTGTTACCGGACCATGGGGCACAAGTTGATGTGACGGTCAGTATCGGGTTGAAGTTGTCTCAGGTCGGTTTCGCCCGGCAAGACTGTGCGGCTGAAAGCGTGGAAAACCTGATCAAATCCGCGGATAAAGCGCTGTATGCAGCGAAGAAGGCAGGGCGCAATCAGGTGAGTATCAGGCAAAGTGCCGCCTGATCTGTTCAGTCTCTTTTCTTGTGCCCATGCGGCCCGCGATTGACGACCTCCTGCAATCGGTCTGCATAGGCCTGCCGCTCATCATCGCTCATGGCGGTCACACGTGCCAGCCATTGCGTTTGCAAGGCCTGCTGCAAATCGGCGGTGGCCTGTGCTTGTTGTTGCAACAGAACCTGAACCGCGACCGGGTCAAAGGGCGTTGCGCGCAACGCCTGACTGAGCGCTTCAAAATCCTGAGCACGACCCTTGGACCCCTTTTTGTGCAGGCCCGTCAGCTCGCCTCGCATCGCCTTTCGATCATCCTTGGGCAGGGCCCGGTACAACGCGGGGCCGAAGCCGGGCGGTGATTTGGCATGATCCCCACCTTTGAGGCGCAATACGGTGCCCACAGCGACACCGACAACCAGAAGGTTCAGCGCCAGTGACAGGGCCAGGACGACAGGCACCCACTTGCGTTTGGGCTTGGGATCAGCGTTCATTCCGTGCTCTCCAGAAAACTCGAGTCAAATCCAAGGTCGGCCACGAGGAAAGGTGTCTCCTCTGACGTCAACAGGCTGGCCGGGTCCGGCAGAAAGGCCGGTGCGGAAAAGCCGATCCAGACCCCGGCAACGCTTGCGGCGACAAGCCCGCCAAGGCCCTGCCATCCTCCTACATTACTTATCAACCTGTTCCATATCGAAGGCATCGGCTGCGGTGCAGGCGCAAGGCGACCGAGGCGAACAGTTTCAGCATCCGTCTGGATGCGAACAGCAAGATCGTCCGGCAGTGCTGGTCGCTGCCGCTGTGCTTGTGCAAACAAGTGATCCAGTTCCAGGTCTTCATCCGCCATTGTCATACCCCAGTTCCTCGCGTCGTCCGGCCAAGATCGCGGTCAGGCTGCGCTTGCCTCTTGCGGTCAGGCTTTCAACTGCTTCTACCGAAATGCCCATTATCCCGGCAATCTCGGGGTTGGGCAGCTCTTCAATATGGCGCAGCACGACCGCTTGTCGCTGCCGCTCGGGCAGCTCAGCCAAAGCCGACTGCAAGGCATCCTTGCGCGCCTCGTCCTGCATGCGGTCAACAACGCTGGCCTTGCCATCTTCGGGTTCGGGAACGTCCGACAACCTGTCGGGTGTCTTCTTGCGCCTGATGTCCACGCACAGGTTCAGCGTCACCCGATACAACCAGGTCGATACCTTGGCCTGACCCGACACCCAATTCGGAGCCATCTGCCACAACCGCATCATCGCATCCTGCGTCACGTCTTCCGCCTCGGCCCGATTGCCCAACATGCGCAAAGCAACCGAGTAACAGCGAGGCCCCAAACGATCGGTCAGGATCCGTGCCGCCCCCGCCTCGCCGTCGGCGAATTGCCTCAGCAACGCATCGTCGCTGAGTGTGTTCGCGGCGCAATCCGCACCGCGAACATCTTGTGGGTGGGAGGTCAGATCCTCCATCCTGCATCAGTTATCGCTTGCATTCGATTTTTGATGCTTTTTCTTATGGTGCCGTCCCATCCGATCTTTGGCATCGGCAAATTCCTGTTCCGAGATTCCGCCACTGTTGTCCGCATCCATCCGATCAAACATCTTGTCAGCCCGGCGCGGTTTCGGCAACTCATCCTGGCTGAGGAAGCCATCTTTGTTCGCGTCGTTGTTTTCGAACATCCTGGCAACCCGATCGCTGGCTTTCTTCTGGGCTGCTGCCTGCATTTCTTCCTGGCTCAGCTTTCCATCCCCATTGGTGTCCGCCTCGGTGAAACGAGCGGTGCGATGCGCCTCCATCTCTTGTTGCGTCACCTGACCATCGCCATCGGCGTCCAGTTCCTGAAAGGACACCGGCTCGCGGCCACCCGGGCCAGCGGCCAGAACAGAAGTACCGGTAATCGCAACCGCCGACATAACAATGGCCGAGATGAATGTAACGTTTTTCATTTCCGTTTCCTTTTGTTGACGCGGCCCGAGTGCCGCCGCTCATACCCATTCAAACGGGCCGCGCCAGGAATTCCGTCGCTGAAATCGATATTATTTTTTGAAAGGTTCGGGACCGGCCCAAGCCGAGGTGCCGGGCAGACGTTGCAAAGCGACGCACCCCCCTTTTATATTTTCACGATCAGGCCCATTATCCGCAAAAGATTACTGCGCGAGTTACATTATGACAGATCAGACGATCGAGACGACCTCTGAAGATGAGCGTGAGACATGGCCCGCCCTGGTCAAGGGGTTTCGCTGCAAATGCCCCAACTGCGGGGAAGGCAAGCTGTTGCACAGCTATCTCAAGGTCAATGACTCCTGCTCGAACTGCGGGCAGGAATTGTTTCACCATCGCGCAGATGATGGGCCCGCCTACCTGACAATCCTGCTGGTCGGCCATCTGCTGGCGCCTGCTCTGCACGTGTCCTATGTGCATTGGCGGCCCGATCCGTGGACCATGGCCATCGGCTTTTCCGTCGCCTGCGTCGCCCTGTCCCTGTACCTGTTGCCACGCCTGAAAGGTGCGGTGGTGGCATATCAGTGGGCACGCCGCATGCATGGCTTTGGAAAAACCGCGTGACCCGACCCAGTTGACCAGTTTGGACATGACACTCGACAAAACAGCCATCCGGGACGCAGCGACGGTTATCGTGCTGCGGGACAGATGGACAAACCCCTCGATCCTTATGGGGCAGCGCGGGTCCAAAGCGGCCTTCATGCCGAACAAGTTCGTCTTTCCCGGTGGCGCGGTTGATCCGGCTGACGCGGATGTTCCATTGGCAACGGATTTGCCGGATCTGTGCTTTGAACGTTTGGGCGAACAGGCCGAGCCGGGGATTCAACACGCCCTCGCCGCGGCCGCCATACGCGAGCTTTGGGAAGAAACCGGTCTTGTTCTTGGCCAGCCGGGCACATGGCCCGGTCATGTATCTGACGATTGGCAGAGCTTTGCCGCGTTGGGTTACCTGCCAACCGCGGCTGCGCTTCAGTTCGTCTTTCGCGCGGTAACTCCGCCTGGCCGGCCCCGCCGGTTTGATGCGCGGTTCTTTCTGGTCGACGCCGACGCTCTGCAAGGTGATGTGGATGATTTCAGCCACGCCTCGGATGAGCTGTCGCACCTGCAATGGGTGCCACTGGATCGGGCACGGGATCTGGATCTGCCGTTTATCACCGAGGTCGTTCTGGCGGAAATAGCGGCCCGGGTTACGTCCCCCGAGCCGCCATCGTCGGTTCCATTCTACAAAAACAACGAAGAAGCCAACCTGTTCCTGCGTCTCAGGGGCTATCCGATGCCAACCCACGACTGACGGATCGGTTTCACCGCATCCGGCTGACCACCACCGTCACTTCGGGCTTTTTGCCAATTTCGGCTTTGGCTGTCTGCCGCACGATGCGGCGCATTTCTTCTTCCAGCTTGTCGTCATCGCGCAGGGTCTTGGCGGCGGCCCGCATCAGGAACTGGTTCAGATCCTCTTCCAGCACTTCGACCAACGCGGCACGGGACGTGCCGGTTTCGGGCAGCCCCATGGTGTCGCACCACGGCTCACCCAGCGGTTCGTCTTCTTCGTCCAGAACCACCGTCACCGTAACATGGCCGTTCAAAGCCATGCGGATACGATCCCGCACCACGCCGTCAAGGGCGCCGATCTTCACGGTACCGTCCAGATATGTGCGGCCGGTTTCAACATAATCGACGACCACAGGCGCATTGCCGCTGAGATCCAGCATGGTGCCGTTCACTGCCAGCACTCCGGTTCTGCCGCCCTGCTCTGCCAGTTTGACATGCTCGCGCAGGTGCCGGTGTTCGCCATGCATCGGGATCACGAATTGCGGATCGGTCAGTGCGTGCACTTTCTCGAGCTCCGGCCGGTTCGCATGGCCCGAGACATGATAAAGGCCCGAACTGTCATCGACGACATCCACGCCCTTTTCGCTGAGCTGGTTCATGATAAAGATCACGCCCCGCTCGTTCCCGGGAATGGTTTTCGAGGAAAACAGGAACAGATCGCCCTCGGCCAGCTCCAGACCACGGTACTTGCCACGGGCCAGTTGGGCGCTTGCGGCCCGTCGTTCCCCCTGGCTGCCGGTCACGATCAGCATCAGGTTCTGGCGCGGAAGGTCCAGAGCCTCTTCGGCGCTGATCACCTTGGGAAAATCCGCAAGAATACCGGTTTCGGTCGCGGCTTCGATCATCCGACGCATCGCGCGCCCAAGCAGGACGACGGAACGCCCGGCCCGCGCACCCGCCTCGGCCAGTGTTTTGACCCGCGCGACGTTTGACGCAAAAGTGGTCGCCACGACCATACCTTCCGCGCCTTCGACCAGCTTGACAATCTCGGGGCCAACTTCGGATTCCGAACGCCCCGGATGGGTCGAAAACACATTCGTACTGTCACAGACCAGCGCCTTGATGCCGGGCTTGGCGACCTCGGCCCACAGGTCAGGGTCAAAAGCCTCTCCAACGACCGGAGCAGCATCCAGCTTGAAGTCGCCCGAATGCACGACACGCCCTGCGGGGGTGTCGATGACCAATGCGGCACTTTCGGGAATCGAGTGCGAAACCGGAAGGAAACCAACCGTGAACGGCCCGACGGACACCTGTTCAGGCCAGGCGGAAACGGTCGTGACCGCCTCGGTCGGGTGTGCGTGTTCTTCCATCTTGCGGCGCGCGATATTGGCCGTGAAGGCACGCGCATAGACCGGCGCACCCAAGGCTTCATAACAATGGGCCACGGCGCCGACATGGTCTTCATGGGCGTGCGTGATGAAAACACCATCCAGCCGGTCGGCACGCTCTTTCAGCCAAGAGATATCGGCATAGATGAGGTCAACGCCCGGCGTTGTGTCCATATCGGGAAAAGTGACGCCCAGATCCACAAGGATCAGGCGTTCCTTTCCCGGTTCACCGTAGCCGTACACATAGGCGTTCATGCCAATTTCGCCCGCGCCACCCAGCGGCAGGTAGATCAATCTTTCACTGCTCATACGGAGCCATTATCCTTGTTGTAGCGATGGATCACGGTCAGGCCGTGCATCGTCAGATCATCTTCGATTGCGTCGAACCCCACGTCGGCCTGATCAAACAAGGGGGCCAGCCCGCCGGTTCCAACGACTTTCATCGGCATTCCATATTCAGCCTTGATCCGGGCGATCAGCCCCTCGATCAAACCGGAATATCCCCAATACACGCCCGATTGAATACAACCAACCGTATTCGTACCGATCACCTTGTCAGGTCGGGAAACATCGATATGCGGCAGCGCCGCGGCGCCCTGATGCAGGGCCTCAAGGCTCAGGTTCACACCGGGGGCGATAATGCCCCCCACATATGCGCCGTCGGCGGCGACAACGTCGAAATTCGTTGCGGTTCCAAAATCCACGACAACCACATTGCCACCATGGCGGTCAAAAGCGCCCACGGCATTGGCCAGTCGATCCGGGCCAGGCACCGTGCCTTCATCCACACGCGGCGGGACAGGCAACAGGCAATCGGGCTTGCCCACAACCAATGGTCTGCAACCAAAAAAACGATCGGCGAAGATACGCAGGTTGAACACGACGCGCGGAACGGTCGAGGCGATGATCACATCGGTGATGTCCGCCTCGATCCCGTAATGCTTCACCAGCGTCGAATACCAGGTGAAATAAGCGTCTGCCGTGCGCGCATGGTGGGTCGAGGTGCGCAGGGTACACAAAAACTCCTCACCGTCCCAGATCGAAAAGACGGTATTGGTATTGCCGCAATCGATGGCCAGAAGCATCCGCGCCCCTCTCAGAAATAGACATCCGCCGCAGGAATGCTCACGCGGCCTTTGGCGGTGTTTAAGACAAGGTTACCGCTTGCGTCCACCGTTTCGAAGGTTCCAACCGTTTCCGACGTACCGGTCCGCGCGGTGATGACCTCGCCCAATCGGGCCGCGCGGGACAGCCAGGCGGTGCGGATCGGTTCGAACCCATAGGTGACGAACTGGGTTTCATACGCGGCGTAGGCCGCGGCCAGTTCGGTAAGAAAATCCTCGGGCGAGACATGCGCCCCGGTTTCCGAAAGAAGTGACACGGGACGAACCGCGCCGGGCTCTACCGCGTCCGCATCCGGGGCATTGGCCAGGTTCACTCCGATGCCGATGGACAGATGCGCCACGCCATGCCCCTGCCCCGTGCTTTCCAGCAGGATACCGGCAAGCTTGCCGCCGTTCAGCAGCACGTCATTGGGCCATTTCAGCGACAGTCCGGCAGCCCGCCCGGTAACGGCGACACACGCGTCAAAAAGGGCCAGCGCCGCCACGAAACTGCGCAAAGCCGCCTGTTCCGGCGCGCCCTGAGGACGCATCAGCAAGGTCGCCGCCAGGTTGCCCATCGGGTTGGCCCAGCTTCGTCCGCGCCGCCCGCGCGCCGCCGTCTGGTGATGCGCCATGATCCAGACGGGACCACGCGCATTCGGAGCAATCCGCGCCGCTTCATTCAGCGTGCTGTCGACTTCTTGCACCTCGTGCAGGCCATAGCCTTGGGGCCATTTTGTCATATCAAAAAGGCCCGGTCGCGCGACCGAGCCCCTCTTTCCGGTTGTGTAAAACGATCAGTTGACAAGCGTGGCCGCCGCGGCTGCCGCCGCGCCCTCGACGCCGAACTGATAGAAGATACCGACCAGCATCAGGGCCGCAGACCCCATCAATGCCACCCACAGAACGGGGGTCGACCGGGTTTCGATCGGCTCTTCGTTCTCGGCCCCGAAATACATGTAGAACACGATCCGCAGGTAATAGAAGGCACCGATGACCGAAGCGATGGCCGAGACCACGACCAGACCGGTCAGATCCGCACTGACGCCCGCCTGCCAGACGCCGAATTTCGCAAAGAAACCAAGCATCGGAGGCACGCCCGCAAGGCTGAACATCAGGATCAGCACCGCCAGCGCCTTGCCCGGATCACGCTTGGAGTATTGCCGCAGAGCGTCAATGTCGGTGATGGGTTTTCCGTCACGCTCCATCATCAGAATGAAGGCGAAGGTGCCGATATTCATGGTCACGTAGATGGCCAGATACATCAGCATCGCCTTGATACCCAGCTCGGTACCGGCGGCCAGACCAATCAGCGCATAGCCCATATGGGCAATCGACGAAAACGCCATCAGACGCTTGATGTCGCGCTGCCCGATTGCGGCCACGGCCCCCAGCAACATCGACAATACGGACAGCAGGACAATCACTTGCTGCCAGTCTTCGACAACACCGCCGAACGCGTCATGCAACAGGCGCGCGAACAACGCCATCGCCGCAACCTTCGGCGCCGTGGCAAAGAAGGCCGTAATCGGCGTGGGAGACCCCTCGTAAACGTCCGGCGTCCACATATGGAACGGAACGGCCGAGACCTTGAAGGCCAGACCCGAGATCAGGAAGATCAGGCCAAACAGCAGCCCCAACGAAACATCACCATGGTGAACTGTCTGGATGATGCCCGAGAACAACGTGGTGCCGGTGAAGCCATAGACCAGCGACGCGCCATAAAGCAGCAGACCCGAGCTCAGCGCACCCAGCACGAAATACTTAAGGCCTGCCTCGGTCGATTTCGCGCTGTCACGGCGCAGAGCAGCCACGACATATAGCGACAGCGATTGCAGCTCGAGCCCCATGTAAAGCGACATCAGATCGCCTGCGCTGACCATCATCATCATCCCCACGGCGGCCAGTGCCACCAGCAACGGGTATTCAAATCGCAGCAGATCACGGCGCGCCATGTATTCCTGGCTCATGACCAGTACAGCACCCGCCGACAGCAGGATGGCAACCTTGGCAAAGCGGGCAAAGCCGTCATCGACGAACATGCCGTTGAAGGCCACGTTTGTACCCCCGCCCTGAGTTGCAATCCAGATTGCCAGAAGGGCCATAAGACCTGCCGTGGTCCAGACCAGCAGAGGCGCCAGCCCGTCCTTTGTCGTGTAGACAGCCCCCAGCAGCGCCGCCATCGCATAAAGCGCCAGAACGATTTCCGGCAGGATGATTGTCAGATCAGCCTGGATCATGTCCCCAAAGCTCCCTTAATGCGAAGCGGCTGTCTGGGTCGCAGCCTCAGCCGCGGCCAGAGCCGTGTCATAGTTCGAAATCAGAGCCGCTGTGGATTGCCCGATCACATCGGTTACCAGCGACGGGTAGACACCCAGCAGGATGGTCATCACGATCAGAGGGGCGAAGATCAACCGCTCGCGCGAGCTCATGTCGGTCATCGCCTTGAGGCTTTCCTTGATCAGATCGCCAAACACGACCCGACGGTAGAGCCACAGCGCATAAGCCGCCGAGAAGATCACACCGGTCGCAGCCACCGCCGTTACCCAGGTGTTGACTTGGAACGCGCCCATCAGGGTCAGGAATTCGCCGATGAAGCCCGATGTGCCCGGCAGGCCGACATTGGCCATGGTAAACAGCATGAAGACCAGCGCGTATGCGGGCATCCGGATCACCAGACCGCCATAGGCCTCGATATCGCGGGTGTGCATCCGGTCATAGATCACGCCGACACAGAGGAAGAGCGCCGCCGAGATGAACCCGTGGCTGAGCATCTGGAAGATCGCGCCATCGATGCCCTGCTGGTTTGCCGCGAAAATACCCATGGTCACAAAGCCCATATGCGCGACCGAGGAATAGGCGATTAGCTTCTTCATATCCTCCTGCACCAGCGCCACCAGCGAGGTATAGACAACCGCGATGGCAGACATCCACAGCACCAGATCGGTCATCACGGCCGACCCCACCGGGAACATCGGCAGGCTGAACCGCAGGAATCCATAGCCGCCCATCTTCAGCAGGATCGCCGCCAGTACGACCGATCCCGCCGTGGGCGCCTGAACGTGGGCGTCCGGCAACCAGGTATGCACCGGCCACATCGGCATTTTCACCGCGAACGAGGCAAAGAAGGCCAAGAACATCAGGGTCTGCATGCCACCGACAACATAGATGCCCAGCACGCTGAAGCCCTCGGACGAGAACTGGTGCGTCATCAGCGCGGCAATATCCGTGGTGCCCGCATCCGCATACATCGCAACCATGGCGACCAGCATCAAGACCGAGCCGAGGAAGGTGTAGAGGAAGAACTTGAAGCTGGCGTAGATCCGATCCTTGCCGCCCCATATCCCGATGATCAGGAACATCGGAATAAGACCTGCCTCGAAGAACAGGTAGAACAGCACCAGATCAAGCGCCATGAAGACGCCCAGCATCAGTGTTTCCAGCAGCAGGAAGGCGACCATGTATTCCTTGACGCGGTCCGTGACATTCCAGCTGGCCAGAATGGTCAGCGGCATGATGAAGGTCGTCAGCAGAACGAACAGGACACTGATGCCATCAACACCCATCTTGTATTTTAGGCCCATCAGCCACTCACCCTCTTCCACCATCTGGAAGCCGGGGTTCGACGGGTCAAAGCCTGTATAGATGCCGATGGAAACCAGGAAGGTCACAGTGGTGGCCAGCAGAGCAATCCACTTGGCGTTCCGCTGTGCCGCCGCATCGTCACCCTGCAGGAACAACGCCAGAATGCCTGCGGCGATGGCGGGGATAAACGTGACGATCGAAAGGATATAGTCCATTACTGGGCCCCTCCGCCGATCGACATCCAGGTCACAAGGGCCGCGATGCCCAGCACCATCCAGAAGGCATAGGTAAAGATGTACCCGGTCTGCGCCTTGCCGGCGAGGCGGGTGAAGAAGGGAACAACGCCCATTGCTACTCCGTTCAGGAAGCCATCGATTGTATTGCCGTCACCGCGTTTCCACAGTAAGCGGCCAAGCGCCACGGTGGGTTTTACGAAGGCCGCATCGTAGATTTCGTCGAAATACCACTTGTTCAGAAGGAACAGGTACAGCGGACGCTGATTTGCAGCCAGACGTGCCGGCAGCGACGTGTTCACGATGTAGAACCAGTAGGCCACGACAAAGCCCAGCAACATGGCGACGAAGGGTGAAACCTTGACCCATTTCGGAGCCGCATGCGCATCGTCCAGAACATGGTTGTCCGGTGCCATGTAAAGCGCGCCCTCGCCGGGCTGGCCCGCAAAGACATAGTGATGATCGCCACCCTTGGCATCCTTCTCACCATGACCTTCATCGGCATGGCCGTCAGCTGCGTGGCTTTCATCCGCGTGGCTGTCTTCACCGTGCGAAGCATCCGCCGCCGCATGATCACCGGCCTCGGCATGTTCTGACGCTTCGGCGACCGGAATACCGTAGAACTTGCCGACCTTGTCCGTATGGCCAAAGAAATTGCCATACCAGATCATCCCGGCAAACACCGCACCCAGCGACAGAACGCCCAGCGGCACCAGCATGGTCATCGGGCTTTCATGTGCATGGTCATGCGTATGCTTGTCGCCACGCGGTTTGCCATAGAAGGTCAGGAAAATCAGACGCCAGCTATAGAACGAGGTGAACATCGCCGCAATCACCAGCATCCAGAAGGCGTAGCCGGTTCCGCCCGCATAGGCGCTTTCGATGATTGCGTCTTTAGACAGGAACCCGGCAAAACCTATTGTGGTAAGCGGAATGCCGACACCTGTGATGGCCAGCGTTCCGATCATCATTGCCCAGAAGGTGTAAGGGATCTTTTTGCGCAGACCACCGTATTCCGTCATCTCCTGCTCGTGATGCATGGCGTGGATCACAGATCCCGCACCGAGGAACAACAGCGCCTTGAAGAAAGCGTGCGTCAGCAAGTGGAACATGGCCGCCGAGTACATGCCGACGCCCGCGGCCACGAACATGTATCCCAGCTGGGAACAGGTCGAATACGCAATGACGCGCTTGATGTCGGTCTGTACCAGACCCACGGTCGCCGCGAAGAACGCTGTCGAGGCCCCAAGGAAGGTGATGAACCCGGTCGCGCCCGGCGCGAACTCCATCAGCGGCGACATGCGGCAAACCAGGAACACGCCCGCTGTCACCATGGTGGCCGCGTGGATCAGGGCCGACACAGGCGTCGGGCCTTCCATCGCGTCCGGCAACCAGGTGTGCAGGATCAGCTGCGCGGATTTACCCATCGCACCGATGAACAGCAGAACACAGATCACCTCGACCGCGGTCCATTCGCCCCACAGGAAATGCAGCTTTTCTTCTGCAAGCGCGGGTGCCGATGCGAAAATGTCCGAAAAGTTGATGCTGTCGGTCAGGAAGAACAGCGCAAAGATGCCCAGAGCAAAGCCGAAATCGCCCACACGGTTGACGATGAACGCTTTCATCGCCGCCGCATTGGCCGAAGGCTTGCGATAGTAGAAACCGATCAGCAGATACGAGGCAACACCCACGCCTTCCCAGCCAAAGAACATCTGCACAAGGTTGTCCGCCGTCACCAGCATCAGCATGGCGAAGGTAAAGAAGGACAGATAGGCGAAGAAGCGCGGCTTATAGCTTTCGCCTTCGCGCCATTGCGGGTCGTGATCCATGTAGCCAAAGCTGTAGAGATGCACGAGCGCCGAAACCGTGGTGACCACGATCAGCATGATGGCGGTCAGCCGATCCAGACGAATGGCCCACGAGGTCGAGAGCGACCCGCTTTCGATCCAGCGCATGATCTCGATCTGTTGTGTGTGCCCATCGAACGAGAAGAACACGAGCCATGACAGCAGACAGGCCAGAAACAGAAGGCCCGTGGCCGTCCACATGGCCGCTTTCTCGCCTATGAACTTCCAGCCAAAGCCGCAGATCAGCGCGCCCACCAGCGGGGCAAAGAGGATTGTGGTTTCCATGATCCCTTACCCCTTCATCATGTTGACGTCTTCAACCGCGATGGTGCCGCGGTTGCGGAAGAAGCAGACCAGAATGGCCAGACCAATCGCCGCCTCGGCCGCCGCCACGGTCAGCACGAACAGCGTAAACACCTGCCCGACCAGATCGCCGAGAAAGCTGGAAAACGCCACGAGGTTGATATTCACCGCCAGCAGCATCAGTTCGATGCTCATCAGCAGGATGATGACGTTCTTGCGGTTCAGGAAAAGACCGAAGATGCCGATGACGAACAGCGTCGCCGCGACCGTAAGATAGTGTTCAAGTCCGATCATGGTCTCAAAGTCCCTGCCCCGGTTTCACGTCCTTCAATTCCATCGCCTTGGCCGGGTCGCGCATCATCTGGCCGACGATGTCCTGACGCTTGATGTCCTGACGGTGGCGCAGCGTCAGAACGATGGCGCCGATCATGGCCACCAGCAGGATCAGGCCCGCCAGTTGGAACAGAAGGAAGTATTGATCGTAAAGAATGACGCCAAGCGCCTCGGTGTTGTGACGGTCCGCCGGGACCGGCTGCGCCAGATTGGTCGCTGCGCCCTGCGCGCTGTCCCAGGCCCCGAAGGCCATGACGAACTGCATCAGGATGACCAGACCGATCAGCAAGGCAAGCGGCATATAGCGTGCCATCTCGGCCTTCAACTCGGCAAAGTCCACGTCCAGCATCATAACGACGAACAGGAACAGAACCGCGACCGCACCCACGTAAACGATGATCAGCAGCATCGCCACGAACTCGGCCCCCAGCAGCACGAACAGCCCCGCCGAGGATAGAAACGCCAGGATCAGCCACAGCACCGAGTGCACCGGCTGGCGGCTGATCACCGTGAACAGCCCGCCGGTGATCGCGCTGATGGCAAACAGATAGAAGGCAAAGACGGTCATTGATCCTCATCCTCGTTGTCGCCCATGACCTCTTGCGCCAGATCCAGCGCGCGGGTCATGGCCGGGATGCCGGCAAAGACCGACATCTGACCGATCGTTTCCACGATCTCTTGTTTCTTTGCGCCTGCCTCCAGTGCATGGCGCACGGTCTGACGCACCGCCGAGTCCGCCTGAGCGCCCTGACAGGTCAGCCCGGCCAGCGTCAGCAGCAGGCGGGTCTTGGCATCCAGACCGTCCTTGTTGACGGTGTTGCCGAACATCATCTCCATGACCTCTTTCGGCATGGTCGGCCACAGCGCCTCGAATCCCTTGGGCGAGAAGCTTTCCATCGCCGGGTTCATCGCCTTGGCCATGTCCTGAGCCTGCTTCATCATCAGCTCGAACGGATTTGTCGGGCTGTCAGTCATCGGTAAGGCGCGTCCAGTTCCAGATTGCGGGCGATCTCGGCTTCCCAGCGTTCGCCGTTATCCAGCAGTTTCTGCTTGTCATAGAACAGCTCTTCTCGGGTTTCCGTCGCGAATTCGAAATTCGGGCCTTCGACGATGGCATCGACCGGGCAGGCCTCCTGACAGAAACCGCAATAGATGCACTTGGTCATGTCGATGTCATAGCGCGTGGTGCGGCGACTGCCGTCTTCGCGCGGTTCGGCGTCGATGGTGATTGCCTGCGCAGGGCAGATCGCCTCGCACAGTTTGCAGGCGATGCAGCGCTCCTCGCCATTGGGATAACGGCGCAGGGCGTGTTCTCCCCGGAAACGCGGCGACAGAGGCCCCTTTTCGTGCGGGTAGTTCACCGTGGCCTTGGGGGCGAAGAAATACTTCAGCCCCAGTTTCATGCCGACCCAGAAGTCTTGCAGAAGGAAGTATTTGGCAGCGCGGGTATAGTCGATTTGGGTCATATCAGCCTCCTACGCTCCAACGGGCAAACGCGCCCCAGAACCAGTCGAATTTTGCCGCGAAGGCCACGAAAACCACCCAAGCCAGCGAGAATGGCAGGAACACTTTCCAGCCCAGCCGCATCAACTGGTCATAGCGGTAGCGGGGCGTGATCGCCTTGACCATCGCGAAGATGAAGAAGAAGAACGCCATCTTGGCGACCATCCACAGCACGCCATCGGGCAGGCCCGGGATCGGCGACAGCCAGCCGCCGAAGAACAGCAGTGACGTCAGCGCGCACATCAGGAAGATCGCGATGTATTCGCCTGCCATGAACAGCAGGAAAGGCGTGGCCGAATATTCGACCTGATAACCGGCAACCAGTTCCGATTCCGCCTCGGGCAGGTCAAACGGGGGTCGGTTGGTCTCGGCCAGCGCCGAGATGAAGAACAAGAAGACCATCGGGAAATGCGGCAACCAGTACCAGCTGAAGAAGCCGAACGAGCCGTCCTGAGCGCGCACGATGTCGCCAAAATTCATCGATCCGGTCGAGATGATCACACCGATGATGATCAGGCCGATCGAAACCTCATAGGAAATCATCTGCGCGGCCGAGCGCAGCGAGCCCAGGAACGGATACTTTGAGTTCGACGCCCAACCGCCCATGATCACGCCATAAACCTCGAGCGAGGACACGGCGAATACATAGAGGATGGCCACGTTGATATCCGACAGAACCCAGCCATCGTTGAACGGGATCACCGCCCAGGCGATCATGGCCAGAACGAAGGATGTCAGCGGTGCGAGGATAAAGACCGTCCGGTCGGCGCCCGCAGGAATGACGACCTCTTTCACCACATATTTCAGGGCATCCGCCACCGATTGCAGCAGGCCATAGACGCCCACCACGTTGGGGCCGCGGCGCATCTGGACAGCGGCCCAGATCTTGCGGTCCCCGTAAACAAGGAACAACAGTGAAATCATCACAAAGGCAACAACGGCAAGCACTTGCGCCAAAATGATGATGGCTATTCCGCCTGGGGTGTTAAAGAATTCAGCCATTGGTCCTCACACCGTGGGTATTCCGTTTTCCGCGCGCGATGCAAAGGCCAGAAGCCTGCGCAAATTGCGGCTGGGTCGGCGCGTTGGTGTAAACAGCATCTGCCGCCATTGCGCCACCCTTAATATTCGGTTTCACACGCAAATCTGGCGCGGCGAACTGCCACCCGGCAGCCGCTTTTGCCTGCGATATGAAACAGGTCTGGGTCATTCCGCCGCGATCTTCTCGGATTTGCGGGCCTGCGCCTGTGCCGACAGCTCGGCCATCAGCTGTGAAGCCCGTGCAATCGGGTTGGTCAGGTAGAAGTCCTTGATCGCATAGCGGAAAGTTGCGTTGCCCAGAGTACCGGTGTCGAGAGCTTTCACTTCGTTCTCGATCACTTCGTCGATGCGGGCCAGATGCGGAACCGCCTCGATCAAGGCCGTGCGCAACTGAGCCAGAGAGTCGTAGGGCAGTGTTGCGCCCAGTTCGGCCGACAAGGCGCGCAGGATGGCCCAGTTCTCCTTCGCCTCACCCGGCGCAAAACCGGCCCGCGTCGCCAGTTGAGGGCGACCTTCGGTGTTTACGAACACGCCGTTTTCCTCGGTATAGGCCGCGCCTGGCAGGATCACATCGGCGCGGTGTGCGCCCCGGTCACCATGGCTGCCCTGATAGATCACAAAGGCGCCTTCGCCGATCTCGACCTCATCCGCACCAAGGTTGTAGATCACATCGGCGGCGCTGATCGCGTCCATTCCGCCTTCGTTCGTGGCACCCACATCCATCGCACCGACGCGCGACGCCGCAGTGTGCAAAACGATCAGACCACTTTCAGTATTGGCCGCGATGGCTTGCGCAGCAGCCAGCACGGCGGCGCCGTCCGCTTCCTGCAAAGCGCCCTGCCCGATGATGACCAACGAACGTTTGCCCTTGATCTCATCATCTCCGCCCATGTCGACAACTTTTTGCAGCGCTGTTCGATCATCGCCAACATGGTGGTAGTTATATGTCAGATCGACCGCAGGACCGACCAAAGCGACTTCGGCCCCATGCGCCCATGCCTTGCGGATACGCGCGTTCAGGACAGGCGCTTCGTCACGTGGGTTGGTACCGATCAGCAGGATGCGTTCCGCGGTGTCGATATCTTCAATCGCGGCGGTACCAGCGTAAGCGCCACGATTGCCCGCCGGAAGCTTTGCGCCATCGGTACGGCATTCGACAACACCACCCTGCCCTTCGATCATCTGTTTCAGCGCAAACGCCGCCTCGACCGGAGCCAGATCGCCCACGATACCGGCAGGTTTCTCGGCGCCCTTCAGCGCCTCTGCTGCCCTGGTCAGCGCCTCGGACCATGAAGCCGGGCGCAGCTTTCCGTTTTCACGGACATAGGGCTTGTCCAAACGCTGACGGCGCAGGCCATCCCAGACGAAACGTGTCTTGTCGCTGATCCACTCCTCGTTCACGCCGTCATGATTGCGCGGCAGGAAACGCATGACTTCACGTCCTTTGGTATCCACGCGTATGTTCGATCCCAACGCATCCATCACATCGATGCTTTCGGTTTTGGTCAATTCCCACGGACGCGCGGTAAAGGCGTAGGGCTTGGAGGTCAGCGCCCCAACCGGGCACAGGTCGATGATGTTGCCCTGCAAGTTCGAATCCAGCGTCTGGTTGAGATACGAGGTGATCTCGGCATCCTCACCGCGCCCGGTCTGACCCATCTGAGTTATCCCGGCAACTTCGGTGGTGAAGCGCACGCAGCGTGTGCAGCTGATGCAGCGGGTCATTGCGGTGCCCACAAGCGGGCCAAGATCCAGGTCATCGACCGCCCGCTTTGCTTCCTTGAAACGGGATCCGGACATGCCATAAGCCATCGCCTGATCCTGAAGGTCGCATTCACCACCCTGATCGCAGATCGGGCAATCCAGAGGGTGGTTGATCAGCAGGAACTCCATCACGCCTTCGCGGGCCTTTTTGACCATGGGAGAGTTCGTCTTGACCTCCGGGGGTTGCCCTTCAGGCCCCGGACGCAGATCACGCACCTGCATCGCGCACGACGCCGCGGGTTTCGGCGGTCCGCCGACGACCTCGACCAGGCACATCCGGCAATTGCCAGCAATCGACAGACGCTCGTGATAACAAAAGCGCGGCACTTCGACCCCGGCTTGTTCACAAGCCTGGATCAGGGTCATCGCGCCATCGACTTCGATTTCCTGTCCGTCGATATTGATCTTGCGGAGGTCAGACATGGCTCTCAATTCGCCCTCAAATAAACGCCAATGGCGCTGTTTCTTTGGATTTCCTTCTGCCCCAGAGTGCAGAATGTGTTGGGGTTGTCATAGGTCACGCCATTCGAAGCCAGATACGCCTCGCCCTTGGCGCGCATCCGGTCCTTTTCAGCATCCGATTCGACGTAAGAGCGGATTTCGGTGTCCGAATACCCCAGTTTGTTCGCCTTGGACCGCAGCCCCCACATCACACTGATCGCTTTCAATCGACGCCCGCTGATCGAGGGGCAATATTCCGAAATTTCATTTGCGATGGCGATGTAATAGAGTTCGTTATCGATCTCTTTGACATCCCTCAAGGGCGGCTTCGCATTTGCGACGGCAGGCAATGTGATCAAGGCAGCCAGCGCGAGTGTTTTGGCAAAAGACATGGATCTTCCCTTCGTTTTGGACGCACCAAAACGAACCGGTCCGGTCTTGCTAGGCAATAGCGGCCGGCAATCCGTGTCGTGATATGCAAAACCGCGCGTCATGGCCGTTGGCATTTTCCCGCAAAGGTCAATTGATCATCACTGATGCGCAGGTTTTGCGGTTCGGTATCCGGCCCCACTTTCCAATCGATCCGCGAAGACCCGAAATTCTGCACGCAAAACTTGGTTCCTTCATGACGGCCGGCCTCACGCGCGCCGTCCAGCGATGCAGACGCACCCTTTACCACAACGGTAAAGTCCGTTGGTGATGCTTTCTTGTCGACCGCCTTCGCCTTTGCCTTGAACGCCTTTCCATCGAACAGAATACGATCTTCCGACGGCTTGATGATGCCGCAGGCGGACACGCTTGCCAGTGCTAGCAGGACTACAAGGGTTTTTGGGGCCTTCATACTATCCCTCTTCGTGTTCTCATCTGCCGGGACGCCATCAGAACGCCGCCACCAATGCCATAAGCCCAATCACAAACATGCAGGCCCAGCCCAATACATACAGCACGGACCGAAGGCCACTGTTCGGCTTGCCTATGCCTTTGATGTGCACCACCAGCATCACCAACCGTGCGAGCAAAGCGACAGACGCCAGCAGATTGACCCAGAACGGGCTGGCGCCCAGCAATACCGCCGCAATCACAACGGCCACAAACGCCGGAAGCGTTTCCGTTCCGTTCAGATAGGCCCGGTTCAGTCGATAAGCCTGGTCAGAATAGTCCTGCTCAGGGGTTGCCCCCGGCGCGAGGCCCTTGCCCTGCTTGGCCAGCGCTGAAAACGGGGCCAGGAACAGAACGACCAGCGTGAAAAGCACAACCGATGAAATCGCGTGGCTGTATTGCGCAAACATGTCCATCCCGATCACTCCGCCGCCATCGCACCCATACGGCCCGATTTCTGAGCCTTGATGCGGTCTTCGATTTCTTCGCGGAAATTCCGGATCAGGCCCTGGATCGGCCAAGCGGCCGCATCGCCTAGAGCACAGATCGTGTGACCTTCCACCTGTTTGGTCACATCAAACAGCATGTCGATCTCTTCCAGCTCGGCCTCGCCGCGCACTAGGCGGTCCATGACCCGCATCATCCAGCCGGTGCCTTCGCGGCAGGGCGTGCACTGGCCGCAGCTTTCGTGTTTGTAGAATTTCGACAGGCGCCAGATCGCCTTGATGATGTCGGTGGACTTGTCCATTACGATCACCGCCGCCGTTCCAAGCCCCGAGCCCAGATCGTTGCGCAGATAATCGAAATCCATGATCGCGTCGCGCATGTTCTCACCGCGCACACACGGAACCGAGGATCCACCGGGGATCACGGCCAGCAGATTGTCCCAGCCGCCGCGAATGCCGCCGCAATGGGTCTCGATCAGCTCCTCGAAGGAAATTGACATCGCCTCTTCGACCACGCAGGGGTTGTTGACGTGACCCGAGATCGCAAACAGCTTGGTGCCCGCGTTGTTCTGGCGGCCGAAACCTGCGAACCAATCCGCGCCACGGCGCAGGATCGTGGGCACGACGGCGATGGATTCGACGTTGTTCACGGTCGTCGGGCAGCCATACAAACCCGCACCCGCGGGGAACGGCGGCTTCATCCGCGGCATGCCCTTCTTACCTTCGAGGCTTTCAATCAGCGCGGTTTCCTCGCCGCAGATATAGGCGCCGGCGCCGTGGTGCAGAAACAGGTCGAAATCCCAGCCCGAGCCGGCGGCATTCTTGCCCAGCAGACCCGCGTCATAGGCCTCGTCAATCGCGGCTTGCAACGCCTCGCGTTCGCGGATGTACTCACCGCGCAGATAGATGTAGCAGGTGTGGGCGTTCATCGCGAAAGACGCGATCAGGCAGCCCTCGATCAGCGTATGCGGATCATGGCGCATGATCTCGCGGTCTTTGCAGGTGCCGGGTTCGGATTCGTCCGCGTTGACCACCAGGTAGGACGGGCGCCCGTCGCTTTCCTTGGGCATGAACGACCATTTGAGACCAGTCGGGAAACCCGCGCCGCCGCGTCCGCGCAGCCCGGAATCCTTCATCGTCTGGATGATCCAGTCGCGCCCTTTTTCAATCAGGCCAGCAGTGCCGTCCCAATGCCCGCGGGCCTGCGCACCTTTCAGCGTGCGTTCATGCATCCCGTAGATGTTGGTAAAGATCCGGTCCTGATCCTTCAGCATCGCGTGTTACCTTCAGCTGTCCTGACGCATGCGCCAGAGTTGAAAAATGTTGACGCCCGCATAGATGAAACCCGCCAGAGCGGCGAAATCAAACAGCAGCGCATGCCGGGTCGTCAAACCCAGCGCGGGGCCAATGAACAGGTTCATCGCAAGCCAGATCAGCATGGTCACGGCGATGACCACCCCGATATGTCGACCCTTGCGGGCTATGGCCTGTTCCTTGTCCTTGTCCATCTTCCCCCGAAGCCCGGAACGGGCACCGTCTCTTAGTCTTCGTATGTGCCGTCTTCTTTGGCACGTTTGGCGAATTCGGTTTCCTCACCCGCAGCAAGCTTGGCCGCCTGCTCGATCCAGCCATCGCGTTCGATCCGGCCCTTGAATTTCAAACGCGCATCAACCCAGGCCACCTGTTCGGGCGTCCAGGCCGCGATCTGGTCGTAGTGGTAGAAACCCAGCTCGTTCAGCGTTTCTTCCAGCTTGGGGCCGACGCCTTTCAACAGTTTCAGGTCATCGGCCTTGCCGTCGCGTGCCGCGGTTAGAGTGTTAGGCTGGGTCTCCTGAACGTCCTGGCCATCCGTCTTTGCCGCAGCGCCCTCGGGAGATGCCGGTTCGGTATGGGTCGATTTTTTGGTTCCACTCTGTTGTGCCGCCGTCTTGCCGGGTTCCGGCTTTTTCGGCGGTTGAGGAGCGGAACCGGAAGCTTCGGCTTTGCCATCCTTGCCAAGCCACGGTGTCAGTATCGGAACTTCGGTTCCGTCGATACGCTTGACCGTGTCCCCAAGCTCTGTCGCCAGCTCAACACTTGCGTTGTATTTCGGCTTGCCGGCTTCATATTCGGACAGGCTGGAAAGTCCCTTCAACGGCTCGGCCGCGTAACGCCCGTTCTGAGGACCGGGCGTCGGCACCTTGCCCGCCACCAGATCGTCGAGGATTTTGCCAAAGCTCTCGGCGGTCAGATCCTCGTAGTAATCCTTGCCGATCTGCGCCATTGGCGCGTTGGTGCAGGAACCGAGACATTCGACCTCTTCCCAGCTCAGCTTGCCATCGGCAGAAAGTTCATGCGGCTTCGCGGCGATCTTTTCCTTGCAGACCGCGATCAGATCTTCGGCCCCGCAGATCATGCAGGACGTCGTGCCGCAGACCTGAATATGCGCCACAGATCCAACTGGTTGCAGCTGGAACATGAAGTAGAAGGACGCCACTTCGAGTACGCGGATATAGGCCATGCCCAGCATGTCGGCGATGGATTCAATCGCCGGGCGGCTCAGCCAGCCCTCCTGCTCTTGCGCGCGCCACAGCAGCGGAATGACCGCGCTGGCCTGGCGGCCTTCGGGGTATTTGGTGATCTGCGCTTCGGCCCATTGCTGGTTGGCAGCGGTGAAGGCAAAGCTTTCGGGTTGTTCGGGATGAAGACGGCGGAGCATTAGCGGTCAATCTCTCCAAATACGACATCCATGGTGCCGATGATGGCGGCGACGTCGGCCAGCTGGTGGCCTTTGGCGACGTGGTCCATGGCTTGCAGGTGCAGGAAACCGGGCGCGCGCAGCTTGGCGCGGTAGGGCTTGTTGGTGCCGTCGGCGACCAGATAGACGCCGAACTCGCCCTTGGGGGCTTCGACCGCGGCATAGACCTCGCCTGCGGGAACGTGGAAGCCTTCGGTATACAGCTTGAAGTGGTGGATCAGGCTTTCCATTGAGGTCTTCATGTCCGAGCGTTTCGGCGGGGTGATCTTGCCGCGCGCGAGCACGTCACCGGGGCATTCGCGGATTTTGACGATGGCCTGCTGGATGATCGACAGCGACTGGCGCATCTCTTCCATGCGCACCAAATAGCGGTCATAACAGTCGCCGTTTTTGCCGACGGGGATCTGGAATTCAAACTCGTCATAGCATTCATAGGGCTGAGCGCGGCGCAAGTCCCATGCAAGGCCCGACCCGCGCACCATCACGCCCGAGAAACCGTATTTCTGAATGTCATCTTCAGTCACGACACCAATATCGGCGTTGCGCTGTTTGAAGATGCGGTTTTCGGTCAGCAGACCGTCAATGTCGTCCAGAACGGCGGGGAATTCGTGGCTCCAGGCCTCGATATCGTCCAGCAGTTCCGGCGGCAGGTCCTGATGCACACCACCGGGGCGGAAATAGGCCGCGTGTAGGCGAGCCCCGCAGGCACGCTCGTAGAACACCATCAGCTTTTCACGCTCTTCAAAACCCCAGAGCGGCGGGGTCAGCGCGCCCACATCCATCGCCTGCGTGGTCACGTTCAGCAGGTGGTTCAGGATGCGGCCGATCTCGGAATACAGAACCCGGATCAGCGAACCCCGGCGCGGCACCTCGACCCCGGTCAGCTTTTCGATGGCCAGACACCAGGCATGTTCCTGGTTCATCGGCGCCACGTAATCCAGACGATCGAAATACGGCAGGTTTTGCAGATAGGTCCGGCTTTCCATCAGCTTTTCGGTGCCGCGGTGCAGCAGGCCGATATGCGGATCGCAGCGTTCGACGATCTCACCGTCGAGCTCGAGCACAAGGCGCAGAACCCCGTGCGCCGCAGGGTGTTGCGGGCCGAAGTTAATGTTGAAATTGCGGATCTTCTGTTCTCCGCTCAGCGCGTCCGTGCTGCCGTCATCGTATCTTGAGCCGTCCATCAACGCCCTCGTTTCTTTTTCGCATCGGCCCGAACCCGAACCTTTTCCGCCTCGGCCGCTTTGGCTGCGGCCCCGGCCAGAAGAACCCCCAACGCGCCCAGAATGATCAACTCACCCATCATCTCAGCGGCGCTCCAACTCTTGCAGTTTCAGCCCGACCCACCACAGCAGGGCGATCGTGCCAAAGGGAACCAGACACAGCAGACACCAGTATTTGTTGATCCCGAAAAACGGTAAAATCTTTACCATCGGAATGATGGTCAGTGCAGACAGGATCAACCACCAGATGCCACCCATTATTCTGTCCCCTGTTTCTCATCCCCCGGCAGAATGTAGTTCGCACCCTCCCAAGGGGACATAAAATCGAACTGACGGTATTCCTGCACCAAGCTGACGGGCTCGTAGACTACGCGCTTTTGCGCCTCGTCATAGCGGACCTCGGTATAGCCGGTAGTCGGGAAATCCTTGCGCAGCGGGTAGCCGCGGAATCCATAATCCGTCAGGATGCGCCGCAGATCCGGGTGACCCGAGAACAGGATGCCGAACATGTCGAACACCTCACGCTCGAACCAGTTGGCCGAGGGGTGCACGTCAACGATGGACGGCACCATGTCTTCTTCACGGATCGAGACTCGCAGCCGGATGCGCTGGTTCTGGTACATCGACAGAAAGTGATAGACCACATCGAACCGTTTGGCGCGTTCGGGGTAATCCACGCCAGTGATATCCACCAGCGTCGAGAATTTGCAGCTCTGGTCGGATTTCAGGAATTCGACGAATTCCACAAGATTCGACGGTGCCACGTCCACGTTCAGTTCGCCATGGGTCACGTCCCATGACAGAACGCAATCAGAGCGTTTGATTTCCAGCTGTGCGCCGAGTTCCTTGAGTGCTTCGCTCATCAGCTCTCTCCTCAGCGGACAATTGTGCCGGTACGGCGGATTTTGCGTTGCAACTGCATCAGACCGTAAAGCAGTGCCTCAGCAGTCGGAGGGCAGCCGGGCACGTAGATGTCCACCGGAACAACCCGGTCACAGCCACGCACGACGGAATAGGAATAGTGGTAATACCCCCCGCCATTCGCGCAGGAGCCCATCGAGATCACATAGCGCGGCTCGGGCATCTGGTCATAGACCTTCCGCAGCGCGGGCGCCATCTTGTTGGTCAGCGTTCCCGCCACGATCATCACGTCCGACTGGCGCGGAGACGCCCGGGGCGCGATGCCGAACCGTTCCGCATCATAACGTGGCATCGAGGTATGCATCATCTCAACCGCGCAGCAGGCCAGTCCAAAGGTCATCCAGTGCAACGAGCCGGTGCGGGCCCAGTTGATGATGTCTTCGGTCGAGGTCAGCAGGAAACCCTTGTCCTGCAACTCGGCGTTCAGGGCCTCGGTGGCGACTTCCTTGTCGACACCGGCAGTGTTGGCACCTGTCATCACTCCCATTCCAGCGCCCCTTTCTTCCATTCATAGGCAAAGCCGATGGTCAGAACACCCAGGAACACCATCATGGACCAGAACCCGACATCGCTGATGTCTCTGAAGCCCACGGCCCAGGGAAACAGGAAAGCGATCTCTAGATCGAAGATGATGAACAGAATCGAAACCAGATAGAATCGGACGTCGAATTTCATCCGCGCATCGTCGAAGGCATTGAAACCACATTCATATGCGCTGACCTTTTCGGGGTCGGGATTGCGGACGGCCAGTACGACGGCGGCCAGAATCAAGACGATCCCAAGGCCCACGGCAACGGCCAGAAACACCAGAATCGGGAGGTACTCCCGCAGCAGGTCTTCCACGAATAGCTCCTTTCCTGCGCACATGTCTTGTCGGGTGCGCCGTCAATTGGCGTGTTGACTGGACATTCTCTATCTCTGCGGGGTCAGAGGGTCAACCGAACACAGCCCCCTTCGCGATCAAACCTGCGTTTGACAGCGCGGCATAGAATCGCAGCACCGGCGTTTGACTTTGGCTTGGCGGAACCTGGTAAAACCTACTTATTCCATGCAGGTTTTCGTTTTTCAAAAAACGCCGCGATCCCTTCGCGTGCCTCTTGTGTTTCCCAGCGCTCGACCAACTCGCCTATGGTCTGATCGATCACGGCATCGTCGATGCGCGGACCCAGAGCGCGTACCAGCGCCTTGGCAGAGGCAACCGCCCCGGGCGCGCAAGACAAATAAGGGCGAATTTCGTCCTCGACCGCGTCCGAAAGCCGATCTGCCGAAACGGTTTTCGCCAGCAGGCCCAGACCAACGGCCTCGGACGCATCAAACAAACGGGCAGACATGAACACCCGGCGCGCGCGGGCTTCGCCCATGCGGGCGATGACATAGGGGCCAATTGTTGCGGGGATCAGCCCCAGGCGCGTTTCGGTCAACCCCATCTTCAGACTGCCGACCCCGATCGCGACATCGCACACGGCCGCCATGCCCACCCCGCCCCCAAAGGCATTGCCCTGCAACGCCCCGATCAGAGGCTTTGGCATCGTGTTCAGAGCCTGCAACATCTCGGCCAGCTTGCGCGCCTCGACAAAACGCGTCTTTTTGTCAGCCGCCATCTGGTCCTGCATCCACCCCAGATCACCGCCGGCACAAAACGTCTTGCCCGCCGCGGCCAGAACGACCGCTCGGACCGCGTCATCCTGACCAAGTTGCGATGCGGCCTCGGTCAATTCCATGATCATCTGCCCCGACATGGCATTGTGTTTTTCCGGCCGGTTCAGGGTGAGCGTCGCGACACCGCGCATATCCGTCGAGATCGTGATCGTTTCAAACATGTCAGCCCCTCAAAGCCCTGGCCATCTGCGCGGCCTCTTCAATGACGTCGATATCCAGGCCAGTTTCGTATCCCAGCCGCTGCAAATGCGCCGCAACGTCCTCGGTGGCCACGTTACCGGCCGCACCCGGGGCGTAGGGGCAACCGCCCAACCCGCCCACGGCTGCATCGAACACCCGCACGCCCAGCGCCAATGCCGCATCAATGTTGTCGATCGCGCGCCCGTTGGTGTCATGGAAATGCCCCGCCAGCCGCGTCACCGGAACCCTCTCGCGAACAGCCAAAAGCATATGTGCAACCTTGTCCGGAGTTCCCTGCCCGATCGTGTCGCCCAGCGAAACCTCGTAACAGCCCAGCGCGAAAAGCCGATCAGCAACCTCAGCCACTTTTTCGGGCGGCGTCGGACCGTCATACGGGCAATCCGTCACGCATGAGACATAGCCACGAACCGGCAGGTCGATATGGCGCGCCGCCTCCAGAATCGGCGTGAACCGCTCGATCGACTCGGCGATGGAGGCATTGATATTAGCCTTCGAGAATCCTTCGGAGGCCGAGGCGAACACGGCGATCTCGTCCGCCTTGGCCGCCAGCGCGTCGCCATAGCCATGCATGTTCGGCGTCAGCGCGGCATAGCGCACCCCATTCGCACGCGTGATCCCCCCCAGCACCTGAGCGGAACCCGCCATCTGCGGCACCCATTTCGGGGACACGAAGCTTGCAACTTCGATCCGGCGAAACCCCGCACGGCTGAGACAGTCGATCAAGGCGATCTTGGCCGCGACCGGTATTTCGCGCTTTTCGTTTTGCAGCCCGTCGCGTGGCCCGACCTCATAGATTTCGACCAGCTCACCCATGTCCGCCCCCCTTCTGGATTGTCGTCGTTTCAAGCAAATATCGTCTGACCTTGGCACGCCGCGTTGCGCGGGTACAGATCAAGCTTCGTCCTCCAACCTCACCAGGGCAGCCCCGGCTTCGACCTGCGAACCATCCTCGACCAGCACTTCGGCAACGATCCCGTCCCGCGCCGCAAGCAGCGAATGTTCCATCTTCATCGCTTCCAAAATGGCCAGACGATCGCCTTCCCGTACGGTTTGCCCCGCCGTGGCGAAGACGGCTTTGACCAGACCGGGCATAGGCGCCTCGATCACATTGGTGTCGCCGGTCGCGCTGGCATCGCGGTCCAGCGGATCGATGACGTCGAAGCTCTGACCGTAATCGGTGAAAACCGTCAGGGTCCCGTTATGTGCGGCAACGCGAGGCATCGGAGTGCCGTTCAACACCCAGCGCCCGGCAGTGCGGTCCGCAACGACACGGTTTTCGCCAACCTGCCAAATCTGGCGATCCGGCCCATCGACCTGCACATCCAGATCCAGCACGTCGTCGCGACGGGACAATTGCACGGCGCGATGCAGCGGCGCCCACAGCGAAAACCCGGTTTCCGGATCGACATCCACCAAATCCAATGCCGTCATCGCAGCCGCGACTGCGGTAACATCCGACGGCTCGGGTTCCTGCACCAACGTTTCAAGGTCCCGCCCGATCAGCCCCGTATCGACATCGCCCGAGGCAAATCCATCGTGACGCGTCAACGCGCCCAGAAAGGCCAGATTGGTAACGGTACCCGCAACTTCGGTCTGTTGCAGCACCCGGTTCAACGTCTCAAGTGCAATGGCACGCGTCGATCCATGCACCACCACCTTGGCGATCATCGGGTCATACCACGGGCTGATCGTGTCCCCGGCGCGAACGCCGCTATCGGCGCGACAATTGTCGGGGAAAACCAGATGCGTCAGCGTTCCCGTCGCGGGCAGGAACCCTTTCGGCACATCCTCGGCATACAGACGAGCCTCGAAGGCATGGCCAGAGATCGCAAGATCATCCTGTTTCTTGGGAAGGCTCTCGCCTGCGGCCACGCGAAGCTGCCACTCGACCAGATCGATCCCCGTGATGGCCTCTGTCACCGGGTGTTCCACCTGAAGGCGCGTGTTCATTTCCATGAACCAGAACCTGTCGGGGCGCAGCCCGTCAGAGGCATCGACGATGAATTCGACCGTGCCCGCGCCTTTATAGCCGATCGCCTCGGCGGCGCGCACACCCGCCTGACCCATAGCCTCGCGCATTTCAGACGTCATGCCTGGGGCGGGGGCTTCTTCGATCACCTTCTGATGGCGGCGCTGCAACGAGCAGTCCCTTTCGAACAGATGCACGGCGTGAGTACCATCGCCGAACACCTGCACTTCGATATGGCGGGGTTTGGCCACGAATTTTTCGACCAGCACGGCATCATTGCCGAAGGCGGTCCGGGCCTCACCCTGCGCGCTGTCGAGAGCGGGCGCGAAATCCTCGGGGCGTTCGACAAGGCGCATCCCCTTGCCGCCGCCGCCCGCAACGGCCTTGATCAGAACCGGATAGCCGATGGCATCCGCCGCACCTGCCAGATGCTCGGGGTCCTGATTGTCGCCGTGATAGCCGGGCACGACCGGAACGCCGGCCTTCTCCATCAGAACCTTGGCCGCGTCCTTGAGACCCATCTTGCGGATCGCATCCGCCGAGGGGCCGATGAACGTCAGCCCCGCCGCCTGCACGGCATCCACGAAATCGGGGTTCTCGGACAGAAAGCCGTACCCCGGATGGATCGCCTGAGCGCCGGTGTCCAGCGCGGCCTGAATGATCACATCACCCTTCAAATAGCTGTCCGCCGGGGCGGGGCCGCCAATATGAACCGCCTCATCCGCCATCTGAACATGTTTTGCGGCTGCATCCGCATCGGAATAAACAGCAACGCAGGACACGCCCATGGACTGGGCCGTTTCCATGACGCGGCAGGCGATCTCACCCCGGTTGGCAATCAGAATTTTGTTGAACATGGCCTTCACCCTTCCAATGCCAGATCTTCGACGAGACGGAACCGTTCGCACACGAGTTTCATCTCGGGATCAAAGCCGCCGTTTCGCTGGAAATATCGACGATGATCTTCCCGCCATCCTTCAAGCGTTTCATTTTCACCTTCCGCCAAGGCGAATTCCTCGGTCACATCGCAGTAACGCTGGATCGAAACATCAACGGTTTCAATGACCAACGCCGGAGTGTCATCCCAGTTCAGCGCAATATCGCAGCGACCGGACTTGGGCATCTCAAGGCTGTCATCAGGATAGTTTCTGAGCGCGTCGCAGGTCGCTGTTTTACGGCCAGAACGGACCAAGGCCAGAAGCTCTGAACTCAGCACGGGGTTGTCGCCGAATTTGAAGGTTTGTGCACCGGGATAGCGGGCTATTATGTCTTTCAAACTCTCGCTCATCTCACATCCTGAACACGCCGAAACGTGTCTCCTCGATCGGGGCATTCAGAGCGGCGCTGAGCGACAGGGCCAGCACATCGCGGCTTTTGCGCGGGTCAATGATGCCGTCATCCCACAGCCGCGCCGAGGCGTAGAGCGGATGCGACTGTTCCTCGAACATATCCAGCGTCGGGCGTTTGAACTCGGCCTCTTCTTCGGCGGACCATGTTCCACCCTGCCGTTCTATCCCGTCGCGTTTGACGGTGGCCAGAACGCCAGCGGCCTGTTCCCCGCCCATCACTGAAATGCGCGAATTCGGCCAAGTCCACAGAAAGCGCGGCTGATAGGCACGACCGGCCATGCCATAGTTCCCGGCCCCGAACGAGCCGCCGACCAGCATCGTGATCTTGGGCACCGACGTCGTGGCCACCGCCGTCACCATCTTGGCCCCATGCCGCGCGATGCCTTCGTTTTCGTATTTGCGACCGACCATGAACCCGGTGATGTTTTGCAGGAACACAAGCGGGATTTTGCGTTGCGAACACAGCTCGACGAAATGGGCACCCTTCTGCGCCGCCTCGGAAAACAGCACGCCGTTGTTGGCGATGATCCCAACCGGGCAGCCTTTGACATGGGCAAACCCCGTGACCAGCGTTTCGCCGAAGCGCGGTTTGAATTCGTCGAACCGAGACCCATCGACCAGACGCGCAATCACTTCACGGATGTCATAGGGCGTGCGCAGATCAGCAGGGACAACGCCCAGGATTTCCTCGGGGTCATAGGCCGGATCTTCGGGGCTGGCCCAGTCCACCGTCTGCGGCTTGCGGCGATTGAGTGACCCAACCGCCCGACGGGCCAGAGCCAGCGCGTGCGCATCATCCTCGGCCAGATAGTCGGCGACGCCGGACAGGCGCGTGTGCACATCGCCGCCGCCCAGATCTTCGGCGCTGACGACCTCGCCCGTCGCGGCCTTGACCAGAGGGGGGCCGGCCAGAAAGATCGTGCCCTGTTCCTTGACGATGATCGTCACATCGGACATCGCGGGCACATAAGCCCCACCGGCCGTGCAGGAGCCCATGACCACAGCGATCTGAGGGATACCCTTCGCGCTCATCCGCGCCTGGTTGTAGAAAATGCGGCCAAAATGGTCGCGATCGGGGAAAACCTCATCCTGACTGGGCAGGTTCGCGCCGCCACTATCGACCAGATAGATGCAGGGCAGATGGTTTTCCTCGGCAATCTCCTGCGCCCGCAGGTGTTTTTTGACCGTCATCGGATAATAGGTGCCGCCTTTCACGGTGGCGTCGTTGCAGACCACCATGACCTGCTGCCCCTGCACAAGTCCAATGCCCGCGATGACGCCGGCGCAGGGCGCGGCATCGCCATACATCCCATGAGCCGCCGTCGCGCCGATTTCGAGGAACGGAGACCCTGGGTCCAGCAGGTTCGCCACCCGCCGGCGCGGCAACATCTTGCCCCGCGACACATGGCGGTCGCGCGATTTCTCACCCCCGCCCATGCGCGCGGCCTCGGCGGCCTCAGAGATCTGCGCCAGCGCGTCGAGATGGGCTGCGCGGTTGGCCTTGAAGCCCTCGGAGGTGGGCATGGCTTTGGATGTGAGTTTCATTCTGCTTCTGATCCTCCTGGCGCATCTGACAATCGTTCAAGTTCTCTGGCTGCGCTCCATCGCACTACGATATTAAAAGTCTCACACATAAACTCTGTCATCTGAGAGCAGTCCCTATCAAATTCATCGTTTCTGAATTCCTCCAAACGACGCGGGTAAGACCATTTCTTAAAGCCGCTCAAACCTGCCACTTGATCAGGCAAGCCCTCCGCGATTTCTTTGGTTTTTGCCAGAAGATGAGCGTTCAATTTCTCAATACAAACGCGCCTTTCCACGGGCGGATGTCCAAGTTCGCAGTAATCATATGCCGAAGACATACACCGAGTATCCATTTCGTTTGCTATGGGGGCGCTAGAAAGCGCCGTGCATTTATCGAACCAAGTCGGGACATCCAGTCTTTCTTGCGTTTCCTGAGCGGCAACCAGAGGGACAGCACCAAAGGCCACAACACAAAGTGTCAGAAGTTGTTTCATTCATGAACCTCCCCCGCCGCACGGGCCTTCAACTCCTTGCGGATCACCTTCCCCGTCACGGTCATCGGCAGTTCCTCCAGAAATGCCACCTCGCGCGGATAGGAATAATGCGCCAGACGGTCCTTGACCCAACCCTGCAACTCGGCACCCGTGGCCTCGGCCCCCGGTTTCAACACCACATACGCCTTCACGATCTCGGTCCGCAGCTTGTCAGGTTTGCCGACCACGCCCACGGTGGCCACCGCCGGATGGGTCAGCAGGCAATCCTCGATCTCGGCCGGGCCAATGCGGTATCCGGCCGAGGTGATCACGTCATCATCCCGTCCGACAAAGCGCAGATAGTCGCCTTCCCACACGCCGCGGTCTCCGGTGATCAGCCAGTCACCCCGGAACTTCTCGGCCGTCGCTTGCGGATTGTTCCAGTATTCCAGCAGCATCGAGGCCGAACCCCGCCGGATGGCAACATCGCCTTCCTCGCTGGTCGGGTTGCCGTCACCGTCGATCACCGCGACTTCATGCCCGGGCACCGGCTTGCCGATACAACCGGATTGAACAGGGAAATCCTCGGCGCAGGAGGATACGACCATGTTGCATTCGGTCTGGCCGTAGAATTCGTTGATCGTCAGACCAAACGCACCTTGGCCCCAGGCCAGCATCTCGGCCCCCAGCGGCTCACCCCCGGACGCGACCGAGCGCAAACCCGGGATCGCCTGATCCGCCGCCTTGAGCATCCGCAGGGCAGTTGGCGGAAAGAACACATTCCGCACCCCGCCCCGCGCAATGATCTCGGCGCAGGCTTCGGGGGTGAACTTCTCAAGCCGCGCCGCGACAACCGGAATGCCCAGCGCAAGGCCCGGCATCAGCACATCGAACAACCCGCCGATCCACGCCCAATCCGCCGGGGTCCACAGGCAGTCTCCTTCGCGCAGGTGATTGTGGCTGATCGAGACACCCGGCACATGCCCGGTCAGAACCCGGTGCCCGTGCAGTGCGCCTTTCGGGCTGCCGGTTGTACCAGAGGTGTAGATCAATACGGCAGGATCCTCGGGCCCTGTCGCGGCATAGGGCAGCGCTGGACCCGCCACGCCAATTTCGGATGCGATCAGAGGTTCAGCCAGATCGCCCAGCAGATCCGCCCCTTCGGCATCGGTCAGCACGATCTGAACGCCCGCATCGCCCGCCCGCGACCGCAGCGCATCCTGCTTGAACAACTTGAACAAGGGCACCGAAATCGCGCCGATCTTCCAGATCGCCAGATGAGCTGCCGCACACCAGGGTGACTGGCTCAGCAGCACTCCGACCCGATCACCGGGCCGGACGCGGGCCAGCAGCGCGCGGGCGATCCCATCAGCCATTTGCGCCAGTTGCCCATAGGTTATCAGCCTCTGCCCTGTTCCGGTTAGATCGATCAGCGCCACCTGATCACCCGGATGGTCCAGGCATTGCTGCGCCATGTTCAGCCAGTCCGGTATGTCCCAGCCTCCTCCTGAGCGCAAACCCGGTATGCGCTCAGCGTGCAACAAGGCGAATTCCCCTTGTTTTCCTGATGCTTCGCGACCTGACCTTGGGCGGACACATCACGCAAACTTGATGCAGATCAGAGTGGCCGGACACCGCCTTTGCGAAACCAAGAGCATCAACATAACCAAAGGCAAGAATATGACAAAGAAACTCGCCGCTTTGACACTGTCTACCGCATTGGTCGCCCTGGCGGCTCCGGCTTTGGCCCAGTCGCAAGGGGACTGGACGCTGGGTATCGGTGTTGGCTATCTGGACCCGAAATCCGACAACGGCACGCTGGCCGGTGCAGCAGCGACGATCGACGCGGACACCCGCCCGATTTTCACCGCAGAGTACTTTATTCGCGACAACCTGGGCATCGAGCTTCTGGCGGCGACCCCGTTCAAACACACCGTGGCCCTTGGCGGTACGGACGCGGCAACGGTCAAGCACCTGCCGCCTACCTTGTCGCTGAACTATCACTTCCCGACCAACAGCGCCTGGAAACCCTATGTCGGCGCCGGTCTCAACTATACGATCTTCTTCGACGAGCAATCGCCCCTGGGCAACATCAAGGTCGATGACTCCTTCGGCGTCTCGTTGCAGGCGGGTCTGGATTACATGGTCACCGACAACGGGGCGATCCGCCTGAACGTGCGCTGGTTCGACATTGACTCGGACGTTTCGCTCAACGGCGCCCCCATCGGCACCGCGGAAATCGATCCCTGGCTGGTCGGTGTTTCCTACGTCCATCGGTTCTGATCCCGTTTCCAAAGCGCCCTGCGGTTACCTCGTCCGCAGGGCGTTCTTTCTTTCAGAGCATTTCATTCATCATTTCGCGGCCGATCAGCATCCGGCGAATCTCGCTGGTGCCTGCACCGATCTCCATCAGCTTGGCATCCCGGAAAATCCGGCTGACCGGCGCATCCGACAGGAAGCCCGCCCCGCCCAGCGCCTGAACCGCCTGATGGGCCTGAACCATCGCCTGTTCCGACGCGTAAAGGCAGCACGCTGCCGCATCCTGCCGGGTCACGTCACCGCGGTCACACGCCTTGGCGACTTCATAGACATAGGCCCGCGCCGAGTTCATCGCGGTGTACATGTCGGCAATCTTGCCCTGCATCAACTGAAAGCTGCCGATGGGTTTGCCGAACTGCTTGCGCTCAGCCAGATAAGGCATCACTTCGTCCAGACAGGCGGCCATGATGCCGGTCCCGATGCCTGCCAGCACGACCCGTTCATAATCCAGACCCGACATGAGCACGGCAACACCCTTGCCCTCCTCGCCCAACACGTTCTCGAACGGCACCTCGACGTCTTCAAAGATCAGCTCGGCCGTGTTCGACCCGCGCATACCCAGCTTGTCGAAATGGGGCGAGGTTGAAAAACCCTTCATCTCTTTTTCGATCAGAAATGCGGTGATACCCTTCGATCCGGCATCGGGGTCCGTCTTGGCATAAACCACCAGAGTATCCGCATCCGGCCCGTTGGTGATCCAGTATTTGTTGCCGTTCAGACGGTAATGATCGTTCCGCTTTTCCGCGCGCAGCTTCATCGACACCACATCCGACCCGGCCGAAGGCTCCGACATGGCCAGCGCCCCCACATGCTCGCCCGAGATCAGCCGCGGCAGGTACTTTTGCTTCTGTTCTTCATTGCCGTTCAGCTTGATCTGGTTCACGCACAGGTTCGAATGCGCCCCGTATGACAAAGAAACCGAAGCTGAAGCGCGCGCGACCTCTTCGACGGCGATCGTATGCGCCAGATAAGACATGCCTGCACCGCCGTACTCTTCCGGCACGGTAACACCCAGCAGACCAAGCTCTCCCATCTCTTTCCACAGCTCGTTCGGAAAGGCATTGGTGGCGTCGATCTCGGCCGCCATCGGCTTGACACGCTCCTGCGCCCAGCGATGCACCATCTCGCGCAGGGCATTCACATCCTCACCCAGATCGAACTTCATCGTGGCCATGAACATCTGCGTCTTCCCTCCGCTTTAATGAACAAGTGTTCAATAAATCTCTAGCAGCGAATCTGCTGCCGGTCAATCTTTGTGACAGCGCGTCCGAAATGGAAAACGCCGCCCCGCAAAGGGCGGCGTTTCAAAAGATCGAGCGTGCGCCGCAGGCGCACTCCGATTGGTCAAGGCTGATAAACCGCGCTCACTTCGGCCCGGATGATCCGGGCGATCAATCGACAATCCTCCAGGGAAAACGTCAAAGGCACGCGCATATCCATAACGCCGGCCAGAACGCGGTCACTTTTAGGCATCCGCTCGCTATCGAAATATCGCCAACTGTCATAGCGCGACGTGAATCCTGTCGGTTCGGCACCGCCGAACCACTTCAGCTCAACCCCACGCGCCGCGCAACGGCTGATCACTTCGGATATCCGTTCAGGCGCCCAATCCAGCAGCAGGAACTGAATCGAAGACCCGACATAGGTTTCCTCTTCGGGCCGTTCGACGATCGTCAGGCCCGGCGTACCCCGCAACCCGGTTTCGATCTCGCGATAACGTTCGTTCCACCGGGCCACCTGTCGGTCCAGATCCCGCAATTGCGGGCGCAGGATCGCCGCGCGCAAATTGTCCATCCGGCCAGAAACGTTGGGCGTGGTGTACTTGATCCGCTCGAACACCTCAGGCCCCGGCGCCGCCAGATGGCGTTCGTACAACATGTAGGACCCCGACAACATCGTGGCCTTGGCCGCCAGTTCCTCGTCATCGGTGACCAGCAAGCCCCCTTCGCCGGAATTGACATGCTTGTAGGTCTGACAGGAATAACACCCGATCGCGCCCTGCCGTCCTGACAACTGACCGCGCCAGGCTGCACCCATCGTGTGTGCGCAATCCTCGATCACGATCACCCCGGCTGCGTCACACATCTGCATCAGCCGGTCCATATCACACAGATGCCCGCGCATATGGCTGAGCATCAGAACACGCGCTTGATCCAGCTTGCCCTCAAGATCATCCAGATCAATGGTCAGGTCTTCCGTCACTCCGACAAATATTGCCCGCCCTCCGACCGAGGCGATGGACCCCGGGACCGGGGCCAGCGTAAACGCATTGGTTAATACCGGGTCGCTTGGCTGCACGCCAACCGCACGCAGGGCCGTGGCCAGAGCGTAACCGCCAGACGAAACCGCAAGACAGTATTTGGCCCCCATCTGCGCCGCAAATTCCTGCTCCAGCAGGGCCGTTTCCCCCAACTCTCCGGGGACGACATTGTATCGATGCAGACGCCCATGGCGCAGAACGGCCAGTGCCGCCTCGATTGCATCTTCCGGAAGGGGTTCCTGCTGCGTAAAGCTGCCAGAGAATACGTCGGTCATGGTCTTGTTCTGAGGCTCCGAAAGGGTCCGGTCAAGGTTTCAGGCTGCCGCACCGATCAGATCAGGCACGAGGCCGGGCAAGTCGTCAAAATGATGCAGAAGGGCTTCGGGTTCCAGCGCCGCCATGTCATCCCCCGATGGCCCGAAGGTAACCAGCACCGAAGGAACGCCCGCCGCCCTGGCGGTATTGCGGTCGGTATCCGAGTCTCCGACCAGTACGCACAAGTCCGGATCTCCCCCGGCACGGCGCGCGGCTTCACGCAACGGCGCCGGGTCCGGTTTGCGTACCGGCAGCGTATCGGCCCCGACCAAAGATGCAAAACGGTCCCGCACCCCCAAGCGAGTCAGCAACAATTCGGCCAGATGTTCCGGTTTGTTCGTGCAAATGCCCACACCGTACCCCGCGTCACTAAGCATCTCGACCGCCTGTAGTGCACCCGGGTAGAAACTGGTGTGGGTGTCGATGTCCTGCGCGTAGGCCTCAAGAAGAACCGGGTAATAGGCCTGCACCGTATCCTCGTCATAGGCCCCAACTCGTTTCAGCCCGTGGGTCAGCATCATGCGCCCACCTCGCAGCGCCACACCGGAATCCGGCCCGTGGACCAGTACATCCCCGTGCCCCATCTTGCGGAAACAATGGTTCGCGGCCGCCAGCAAATCGCCGGACGTGTCCGCCAAAGTGCCGTCCAGATCGAAGATGACGGTGCGCATTTCGCCCCCTTGCTCGGCAGGTTTTCGCCGTATCCTGTTTCAATCGGCAATCTTGTTTGATGGCCGAACGGCTTGCGCCTTTGACCTCAGCGGATAAAACGGACGGCAACAAAACACAAAGAGAAAACGAATTCATGACCACTGCCCTCGTCATCCTTGCCGCCGGAAAAGGCACCAGGATGAATTCGGACCTTCCCAAAGTTCTGCATCCCATCGCTCAGGTTCCGATGCTGATCCATGCGATGCGCGCCGGATCTGTCTTGTCGCCCGAACATACCGTGATCGTCACCGGCCACGGGTCCGAAGCCGTGGCAAAGGTTGCACGGGCCGAGGATGAAGGGGCGCAGATCACCGTGCAGGAAGACCAGTTGGGTACGGCCCATGCGGTCGCCCAGGCCCGAAGCGCATTGAGCGGCTTCGAAGGTGATGTGGTTGTTCTTTGCGGCGACACCCCGTTCCTGCAGCCCGACACGCTGGAAAGGATGATCGCCGCTCGGGCTGACAACGATCTGGTGATCCTGGGCTTCGAGGCCGCCGATCCTGCCCGTTATGGCCGGCTGGTTATGAATGGCGACGTGCTGGAACGCATTGTCGAATTCAAGGATGCGTCGAATGAAGAACGATCCATAACATTCTGCAATTCAGGACTTTTGGCCTGCAATGCGCAGCTGCTGTTTTCGCTGATCGACGAGGTCGGAAACGACAACGCTTCGGGCGAATACTATCTGACCGACGTGGTTGAAATTGCGCGCCGCCGTGGGCTGAACGTGACCGCAGTCGCGTGCGACGAGGCGCAGACGCTGGGCGTGAACTCTCGCGCCGATCTGGCGGCCGCCGATGCCGTATTTCAGGCACGCGCCCGTGGCGAGCTGCTTGAACTGGGCGTCACGTTGATGGCGCCTGACACGGTGTATCTGGCCGCGGATACGGTGGTCGGGCGCGATACGGTGATCGAACCGAATGTGGTGTTCGGCCCGGGCGTCACGGTCGAAAGCGGCGCAACGATCCGCGCCTTTTCGCATCTTGAGGGCTGCCATGTCAGCCGGGGCGCTGTCGTCGGCCCCTACGCGCGCCTGCGCCCCGGTGCCGAACTGGCCGAAAACACGCGGGTGGGCAATTTTGTCGAGATCAAGAATGCCGAAATCGCCGAAGGCGCGAAGGTCAATCACCTCAGCTATATCGGGGACGCTTCGGTTGGCGCAGCGACCAACATCGGTGCGGGCACGATCACCTGCAACTATGACGGCGTGATGAAGCACAAGACCACGATTGGTGAGAATGTCTTTGTCGGCTCGAACACCATGCTGGTGGCGCCGGTCACAGTGGGCGACGGCGCGATGACCGCGACGGGCACTGTCGTGACCAGGGATGTGGACCCTGATGCGCTGGCTGTTGCGCGGGCCAAGCAGGAAAACAAGCCCGGATATGCGCGCAAATTGTTTGATATGTTGAAGGCGAAAAAGGCTCGCCGCGATAAAAAGGCCTGAGGTATGTGTGGAATAGTAGGTGTTTTGGGGCAGCACGAGGCCGCCCCTATTCTGGTAGAAGCCCTGAAACGGCTTGAATATCGCGGCTATGACAGCGCCGGGATAGCAACCGTCAACGACGGCGTATTGGGCCGGCGGCGCGCGGTTGGCAAGCTGGTCAACCTCAGCGACCTTCTGGTGCATGATCCTCTTCCCGGAAAATCCGGCATAGGCCATACCCGCTGGGCCACGCATGGCGCCCCGTCGGTCAACAATGCACATCCGCACAAGGCGGGTCCTGTGGCCGTCGTTCACAACGGCATCGTCGAAAACTATCGCGACCTGAGGGCCGAACTGGCCGAACATGGCGTTGATTTCCAAACCGAAACCGACACGGAAACGGTTGCCCTCATGACGGAACACCACCTGAACTCGGGCCTGTCCCCGGTTGAGGCCGCGTTCAAGACGATCGACCAGTTGGAAGGCGCCTTTGCGCTGGCCTTTCTGTTCGACGGAGAGGACGACCTGATCGTGGCGGCCCGCAAGGGATCACCACTGGCCATCGGACATGGGGATGGCGAGATGTATGTGGGCTCTGACGCCATCGCCCTGGCGCCTCTGACCAACCAGATCACATATCTGGAAGAAGGCGACCGCGCGGTTCTGACCCGAACGTCGCTTGAAATCCGCAACGAAGCCGGTGAGCTGGCAAACCGGGAAAAGCGCAAGATCAAGCTGGATCATGCGCGTGCGGACAAGGGCGAGCACAAGCATTTCATGGCCAAGGAAATCGCTGAACAGCCCATCGTCGTGGCAGAGGCGATCCGGTCCTACCTGCCCACGGGCGGTGACCGCGTTGCACTGCCCGACGCCGATCTGGATTTCAGCAAGCTGGACCGTCTGACCATGGTGGCCTGCGGCACCGCGTTTTACGCCTGCCTGACCGCGAAATACTGGTTCGAGCAACTGGCCAAGATGCCGGTCGAGGTCGATATCGCCAGCGAGTTCCGCTATCGCGAACCTCCGATCACGGATCGAACACTGGCGCTTTTCGTCAGCCAGTCGGGCGAAACCGCCGACACGCTGGCCGCGTTGCGGTATTGTGAGGGCAAGGCAGACAAGATCGTTTCGGTCGTCAACGTGCCCGAAAGCTCGATTGCACGCGAAAGCGATATCGCCTTGCCGATCCATGCCGGTGTCGAAATCGGAGTGGCGTCGACAAAAGCCTTCACCTGCCAGTTGAGCGTGCTGCTGATGCTGGCGCTCAAGGCCGCAGCAGACCGGGGCACGATGACGGATGAGGACATCGCCGATCATGCCGCCGCGCTGCGCGGGTTGCCGACCGTGCTGAACGCCGCACTCGATCAGAACCGGGCAATCCGCAAAGCCGCCCAACGCCTGTCCGAGGCGCGCGACGTCCTGTTTCTGGGCCGTGGCCTGATGTATCCGCTGGCAATGGAAGGCGCGCTGAAGCTGAAGGAAATCAGCTATATCCACGCCGAAGGTTATGCGTCAGGAGAGTTGAAACACGGCCCCATCGCCCTGATCGACAAGCATATGCCCGTGGTTGTCATGGCACCCCGTGACACCGTGTTCGACAAGACCGTGTCGAATATGCAGGAAGTGATGGCGCGCAAGGGCAAGGTGATCCTGGTCTCTGATGATGACGGCATTGACGAGGCCGGCGACGGCGTCTGGAGCACCATCCGCATGCCGCATGTTCACACCAGTCTTGCACCGATCCTGTATTCGGTTCCCGCGCAATTGCTGGCCTATCACACGGCGGTTGCCAAGGGCACCGATGTGGATCAGCCGCGCAATCTGGCAAAGTCGGTCACGGTGGAGTGAATTATGGCCAAGCAGTTCCCACAGCTTGAGGAAGCGCATCAAAAGTTCATCGAAGATCAGCACATGTTCTTCGTCGGCACCGCTGGGGCCGAAGGTCGTGTCAATATTTCCCCCAAGGGAATGGATTCGCTGCGGGTATTGGGGCCGAACCGCATCGTCTGGATGAACCTGACCGGCAGTGGCAATGAAACGGCGGGGCATCTTTTGCAGATCAACAGGATGACGCTGATGTGGTGTTCCTTCACCACACGTCCGATGATCCTGCGCACCTATGGCACGGCACGTTGCCTGCATGTCGGGGATGATGGATGGGACGACCTTGCCGGTCTATTTCCTGATCACCGAAGCGCACGGCAGATCTATGACCATTCGATCGACATGGTGCAGACCTCTTGCGGCTATGCCGTGCCTTTCATGGAGTTCCAATCTGACCGCGATACAATGCAGAAATGGGTGGATGGAAAATCAGACGAGGACATCCGCTCGTATTGGGTGGAAAGGAACAGCCATACGATTGATGGAAAGCCAACCGGCGTACCGACGTGAGCCCAATGCTGAGTGGATATCTCGATCAGATCAAAGCGCATGGTGACCCCGAGCGCGCGACCCAGATGGCCAGTTACCACAAGGCGGATCGCATCTATCTGGGCGTCGCGAACCCGGTTCTCAACGACCTGACCAAGGCGTGGCGGAAAGAACTGGACGTACCGGCGCGGGCCGCATTGGCGGACGGGCTATGGCAAAGCAACATCCACGAGGGGCGACTTGCTGCATCCAAGCTTTTGACTCAGGCACGCATCCGACCGGATGCGGCGGTTTGGAATTTGCTTCAAAGCTGGCTGCCGGATTTCGATGCATGGGCCGTTGCGGACCACGCGTGCATGGCGATGCAAAAACGGCTTTCAGCAGATCCCGAGCGCTTGGACGAGGTTGAACTGTGGACCCGGTCCGATCACATGTGGACCCGGCGCGCGGCCTTGGTCGCAACCCTGCCCTGGACCAAACAGAACCACCCCAAGCCCGACGATCTGCACCGCCGTGATCGCATCCTTGGCTGGGCTGCGGGATATGTTTCAGACCGCGACTGGTTCATCCAGAAATCCATCGCCTGGTGGCTGCGTGAACTGTCCAAACATGACCCGGAACGCGTGATCGCCTTTCTGAAACAGCACGGTGATGCCATGAAGCCGTTTGCCCGCCGCGAAGCAGGCAAATACCTGAAAAATCAGTTCACATAGACCTCAAGCTCGACAAGTTCGTCGAAGGGCACCAGCAGGGCCCTCATGGCGTCCAGTGACAAGCGGCTGCCGCTGCTGTCCGGACCGGAAACCGGGACCAACGTGATATAGGCCTGCGCCCCGGTCCGTGGCACGACGACACGCGCTGTAACTTCGCTGTCCACCAACGGCGTCTGCATCCAGCGCCCCGGAGTGGTCGGATCCCCAAGCCCGGCGATGGTGGTTTTCGCGCCAACCCAGTTCGGGCGCGCGGAAACCGGTTCGGGTTGCAACACCTCTTCGGCAACTGCTGTGCCCGTTTCCGTGTCAGACACCGTCTGGGCGGGCGCGTCGCCCCCGCCGAACACTCGGTCCGTCGTTGACTGCACGGCGTCGCATCCGGCCGTCATTACGCATGTCAAAACAAGTATTTTCTTCATGCCAGAAACCTACAACCCTGCGCCTACCTGTTCCAGCGCAAAGCGCAGTTCGCCCTTGTCGCGGCCATGTTCCAGCTTTACCTATATGGCATGACAGCTCCGCTAATCGACCCGTTTGCCCGCGCCATCACGTATCTCCGCGTCTCCGTCACGGATCGCTGCGACTTCCGCTGCGTGTATTGCATGTCCGAGAACATGACCTTTCTGCCCAAGAAAGACCTGCTGACATTGGAGGAACTGGACCGGATGTGTTCGACCTTCGTCAGAATGGGGGTCGAAAAGCTGCGCATTACGGGTGGTGAGCCTTTGGTGCGTCGCAACATCATGACGTTCTTCAATTCGATGACACGTCATCTGGACAGCGGTGCATTGAAGGAGTTGACGCTGACAACCAACGGTTCGCAACTGCACCGATTTTCCGAAGACCTGTATGCGGCCGGTGTGCGTCGGGTGAATGTCTCGCTGGACACTCTGGATGATGACAAGTTTGCCAAGGTGACGCGCTGGGGTCGCCTGAAACAGGTTTTGAACGGAATCGACGCCGCGCAAAAAGCTGGACTACGGATCAAGATAAACGCCGTTGCCCTGAAAGGGTTCAACGAGCCCGAACTTCCTAAAATCACGGAATGGTGCGCCCAGCGGGATATGGATCTGACTTGGATCGAAGTCATGCCCATGGGCGATATCGGCAACGAAGACCGCCTGGATCAGTACTGGTCGCTCAAGGACGTGCGGAAAGAATACGAAAACCGCTATTCGGTCACCGATCTGGCCGAACGCAGCGGTGGCCCGGCCCGTTACGTGCGGCTCGAGGAAACCGGCCAGAAAATCGGTTTCATAACGCCGCTGTCGCACAATTTCTGTGAAAGCTGCAACAGGGTCCGCCTGACCTGCACGGGCGAACTCTACATGTGCCTGGGTCAGGAAGACATGGCCGACCTGCGCGGCGCCCTGCGCGATCATCCCGATACCGAACGGCCACTTGAAGACGCGATCCGATCTGCGATCAATCTCAAACCAAAAGGGCATGACTTCGACTATTCCCGCCAAGCCGTCGATGGCCGGATGAGCCGTCACATGAGCCATACAGGCGGCTGATATGCCGGATCACGACGGCCGCCCCACGGCGTTGTACCATGTGTACTGCGCCCTCACATCTCTGGCCGCGCCTCTGATATGGCGGGTCGTTCGGAACAAGCTGCGGGCAGCAAACGTACCTGATAAGCGGCAACAAGAACGCCTTGGCCATGCCAGCCTGCCCAGACCAAATGGGCGTTTGGTCTGGTTCCACGCCGCCAGCGTCGGCGAAAGCCTTTCGGTTCTCAGCCTGATCAGACGGCTAGCAGACCGCCTGCCCGAGGCAGAGTTTCTGATCACCTCGGGCACCCCGACCTCAGCGGCTCTGATCGAAAAACGCCTGCCGCCCCGTACACGGCATCAATTCCCGCCGCTTGACACGGCAGGCCCGGTCCGGCGCTTTCTGAACCATTGGCAACCAGAGGGCGGGGTTTTCGTCGAAAGTGAGATTTGGCCGCGTTTGATCGTCGAAAGCGCCAAACGCGGCGTTCCGCTGGCCCTTCTGAATGCACGACTGTCGGACAAGTCCGTTGCCGGTTGGAAAAAACGCCCCAGAACAGCGCGGTTCGTTTTGAACAAGTTCAACCTGTTCCTGACGCAAAACGACAAAACCGCAGCCAACCTGGCAGCCATGGGTGCCCCTGCCGGTCGCGTCCGGCCCGGCACCAATCTCAAGGCCATGTCAGACCCTCTTCCCATAGACCACGGCACGCTCGAAGACATCGGTTCTCAGATTTCTGGCAGACCTGTGTGGATCGCCAGTTCAAGCCATGCCGGTGAAGAGGAAATCGTTCTGGCCGCGCATAAATCACTTCTGGAACGCTGGCCCGATCTGCTGCTGTTGCTGATCCCCCGCCACCCAGAGCGCCGCGGCGATATCGCAAAACTACTGGACGCCTCCGATCTCAACGCCGCGTTCCGATCAGAAACTTCCCCGATCAAAACCGAAACCCAGGTATATGTCGCTGATACACTGGGCGAGACCGGCACATGGTACGCTCTGTCTCCCATCGTGTTCCTGGGCGGCTCCCTTAAAAATATCGGCGGCCACAACCCTTTCGAACCCGCCCAGGCCGGAGCCGCCGTGATAACCGGCCCCGGATACTTCAATTTTGCTGAAACTTTCGCGCCGTTGATCAAAACCGGTGGCGCCATCGAGGTTCGAACCGAAACAGATCTCTCTGCGGCGGTCGACCATTGGCTTTCAGACGACCAAGCCCTGACCCGGGCCCGCAGCGCCGCCCAATCCTGCGTCAAGACGCAAAGCAACGCACTGGACTCCGTCGTGGAAACGCTGTGCCGTTCGCTCGACCTGACGTAAGTAGGCGGGATCCTTCTTCATCTGGCCAAAAATATCCCGGGGGTGTGGGGGCAGAGCCCCCACCCGCCCCATCAGGCCGCCGGCATCCGCTGCTCGACGATCTCTGCCCACCAGCTGCACCCGGCGGGAATCGCCTCATCGTTGAAGTTGTATTCCGGGTGGTGAACCATGGCCGTATCGCCGTTACCCACTAGAATATAGGCGCCTGGGCGCTCCTCCAGCATAAAGGCAAAATCCTCGCCGCCCATGACCAAAGGCGCATCATCACAATCACCAGATACCGACCGGGCAACAGCTGCTGCAAACTCTGTCTGCTCTTCACTGTTCACCATCACCGGATACCCGCGGATGTAGGTCACATCGGCGGTGCCTCCGAACGTTGCCGCCACACCGTTGCAAATCTCATTGATCCGCTTTTCGGCCAGATCCCGCATATCCTTGCTCATGGTGCGCACGGTACCCTTGATCTGAACAGTCTGCGGGATCACGTTGAACGCTTTCGACGAGGTCTCGAACGACGTCACCGACACCACGACCTGATCGATCGGATCGGCATTGCGCGACGAAATCGTCTGAAGCGCCAACACCGCCTGCGCAGCAAGTACCGTGGTATCTACTGTTTCATGCGGCTTGGCAGCATGACCGCCGCGCCCTTCGAAAGTGATGTCGAACTGATCGGTTGCGGCAAAGAAGGAACCGGGACGGATGGCGAACTTGCCCACAGGTTGTCCCGGCCAATTGTGCATGCCGTAGACTTCCTGAATATTCCAGCGGTCCATCATGCCATCTTCGCACATTTCACGACCACCGCCGCCGCCCTCTTCGGCAGGCTGGAAGATCACAACAACCGTGCCATCGAAATTTCGGGTTTCAGACAGGTACTTCGCCGCACCAAGCAGCATCGCCGTGTGGCCATCATGGCCGCAGGCATGCATGGCGCCCGGCGTTTTCGAGGCATAGTCCAACCCCGTCGCCTCATGGATCGGCAGCGCATCCATATCCGCCCGCAAACCGATCACCTTGCCGCTGCTGTCCGATTTGCCCTTGATCACGCCAACAACGCCTGTACGCCCGATGCCGGTGACGACCTCGTCGCAACCAAACTCCTGCAACTTCTCGGCCACAATTGCGCTGGTGCGGTGCGTTTCGAACAGGATTTCAGGGTTTTGGTGCAGATCCCGTCGCCAGGCGGTGATCTCATCCTGCAATTCGGCAAAGCGGTTTTTGACTGGCATGTCTATTCTCTCCTAATTCAGTTCAAGCCGCCGGCATTCGGCGCTCGACCATTTCTGCGAACCACGAGCATCCGATCGGGATGATCTCGTCGTTGAAATCGTATTCAGGGTGGTGCAACCCGGCGCTGTCACCGTTGCCCAGAACGATGAAGGCTCCGGGCCGTTCCTCCAGCATGAACGAGAAATCCTCGCCCCCCATCACCATCGGTGCCTCGATGCAGCTGCCCCCGACCGAGACTGCGGCCTCTGCCGCATATCCCGTCTGAGTTTCGGCATTGATCGTCACCGGAACGCCGCGCGAGTAATTGACGTTCACGGAACCACCGAATGTTGCTGCAATCCCTTCGGCGACCTCTTTGAGGCGCTGTTCGATCAGATCTCGCATCTGGTTGGAATGGGTTCGGACCGTGCCGCGTATCTGCGCCGATTGCGGGATCACGTTGAACGCTTTCGATGACGTCTCGACAGACGTCACCGACAGCACGGCTTGCAGGATCGGATCGGCATTGCGCGACACGATCGTCTGCAATGCCACGATCATTTGCGACAGCATCACCGTCGTATCGACCGTCTCGTGGGGTTTTGCAGCGTGACCGCCGCGCCCTTCAAGATGGATATCAAACTCGTCCGCTGCGGCCAGCAAAGGGCCCGAACGGATCGCGAACTGCCCGGTCGGCAGGCCCGGTACGTTGTGCATCGCATAGACTTCCTGAATGCCGAACCGGTCCATCAGACCGTCCTTGCACATGGCCTCGGCACCATTCCCGCCCTCTTCGGCAGGCTGAAAGATCACGATTGCAGTGCCATCGAAATTGCGCGTCTCAGACAGGTACTTTGCCGCCCCCAAAACCATGGCGGTATGCCCGTCATGCCCGCAGGCATGCATCGCGCCTGATGTCTTCGAGGCATAGTCCAGCCCGGTCTGTTCCTGCATCGGCAGCGCATCCATGTCGGCGCGCAGGCCAATCACCCGGCCCTGCGTGTCGCTCTTTCCCCGAATGACCCCGACCACGCCGGTACGACCGATGCCTGTAACGACCCCATCACAGCCGAATTCCTTCAGCTTTTCCGCCACCAGCGCGCTGGTGCGGTGCGTGTCGTACAGAATTTCCGGGTGTTGGTGAATGTCACGCCGCCAGCCTGTGATCTCTTCGTGCATCTCTGCAAGGCGGTTTTTGATCGGCATGTCACTCTCCCTCAAATTATGCCACAGGCAATCGTCGTTCCACGATCTCCGCAAACCAACTGCAACCGGCGGGAATCGCATTGTCGTCAAAATTGTATTCCGGGTGATGGCACATCGCCGTGTCCCCGTTCCCGATAAAGATGTAAGCTCCGGGCCGTTCTTCAAGCATGTAGGCGAAATCTTCCGACGGCATGATCGGATCAGTGCTGTCATTGACCTTGCCCGCCACGGCCTCGGCCGCCTCGGCAGCGTATGCCGTTTCGGCCTCGGAGTTCACAGTCACAGGATAGCCGGGCGTCCAGACGACATCCGCCTTTGCGCCGAAGGCCGAGGCCGTATCCTCGGCGATCCTGCGCACGCGCTCTTCTGCAATGGCGCGGTATTCGGGGTCGAGTGTCCGGACGGTCCCCTGCAAGCGGACGGTATGCGCGATCACGTTCGACGCGACGCTGTCCGTTTCAAACGTACCCACAGTCAGCACCACGCGTTTGATCGGATCGACGGTGCGCGCCACGACGGATTGCAACGACACGACGATATGCGAGGCCACCAGCGTGGTATCTACCGCATCATGCGGTGCAGCGGCATGTCCGCCCTTGCCGGTGATCGTGATTTCAAACTCATCAGATGAGGCCAGCAAGGCGCCGGGTCGGATCGCGAATTCGCCCACCGGCAACCCCGGCATATTGTGCATGCCATAGACCTCATCAATGCTCCAGCGATCCATCAGGCCGTCCTGACACATGGCCAGACCGCCTGCGCCACCTTCTTCGGCGGGCTGAAAAATCAGAACAACGGTGCCATCGAAGTTTCGGGTTTCAGCCAGGTACTGGGCGGCCCCAAGCAGCATCGAGGTATGCCCGTCATGCCCGCAGGCGTGCATCTTGCCCGATACGGTCGAGGCATAGTCCAACCCCGTCGCTTCTTCGATCGGCAATGCGTCCATGTCGGCGCGCAATCCGATCACGCGCCCGGTCGTATCCTGCCGTCCCCGGATCACGGCCACGACACCCGTCCTGCCAATTCCCGGCGTGATCTCATCCACACCAAATTCCCTGAGACGCTCGACTACGAAAGCAGCCGTTTCATGCACGTCATACATCAGTTCAGGATGTGCGTGCAGGTGGCGGCGCCACTTGGTAATATCGCCATGCATCTCTGCAAGTCTGTTTTTGACAGGCATCTCAAGACCCTCCCCTGAACCACTGAAGCCACGTTGGATGTTACGCCGCGCTCAGCCTTTCAACCAATCGTTGCATGAACCCATGCCCAGCTTCGAACTGCGCGATCGATATGAACTCGTTCGGCTGATGAGCCTGCGCGATATCGCCGGGGCCGCAGATCACCGCTGAGTACCCGGCCGCCTGAAACTGCCCCGCCTCGGTCCCATAGCTGACGACGTGGCTGGCGTTGTCCCCGGTCAGGGCGCGCACCAAAGCTTCGGCTTCTCCGTCCTGTTCGGGCACCAGCCCCGGGATCGCGAAATGCTCAGACAGTTCGATGCGCGCATCGGGGTGAACGGCCTGCATCCGAGCTTCGACCTGGCGGACCTGTTCGATATAGGCATCGCGCCATTCAGCCTGCGTTTCGTCCGGCACCGTGCGGAAATCCATCATGAAAGTGCAGTCTTTGGCGGTGATGTTATGGGCGGTTCCGCCTTCAATCATGCCGACATGACAGGTTGTCCAAGGCGGATCAAATACAGCCGCGATTTCGCTCTGCTCAGCAGCCATGCTTTCGGCATTTCTGTGATTTGCCCAATCGATCAAAGGCGCCGCCGCCATGATAGCGTTCACGCCAGTGTGCATAATCGAGCTGTGCACTTCGAACCCGACGATATGTGTATCGATGCCGAACCCGCCCTTATGCCCCGTTACCGCCTGCATCATCGACGGCTCACCCACTATCACTGCCGATCCCTTGGGCAGAACCTGTTGCATTGCTTCAATCATCGGCGGTGCACCGGTGCATCCGACCTCTTCGTCAAAGCTGAGCGCCAACTGAAGCGGCCGGCTGATATTGGCATGGTGTGCTTCGACCAGGGCCCAGATGGCCAAGGCGTCAAACCCCTTCATGTCGCAGGTGCCGCGACCGAAGTATCTGCCGTCTTTCTCGGTCACCGTGAAAGGATCAGTGTCCCACGGCTGACCGTCCACCGGCACGACATCCGTGTGACCGGACAGAACCACCGCGCCTTGTTCCATCGGACCAACATGCGCAAAGATCGCGGCCTTGTGCGGTTGGTCCGGATCCGGCCAGCGGTGGCTTTCGATTCCGTGGCCCTGCAAGTAGTCCTGAACCCAATCCACCAGCGGCAGATTGGTATCACGGCTTACGGTCGGAAATGAGATCAGCTGTGTCATGATCTCAAGCGGGGTCAGGCGTTTCGCCATTGGGGTCAATACCCGCTGTCCGTGGTCAGAATGAAGTGCCCTGCCTCAACCTCTTGATATTGCGAAGGTTCCGGCGTGTAGTTGGTGGGATGAATAGGAGAAGGGATCGGTTTGAAATTCAGATCCTTTTCCGATTTCCGCTTGTTCGGGTCCGCGATCGGAACCGCCTTCATCAGCGCCTGTGTATAGGGATGCTGCGGGTTCTCGAACACCCGCGCCCGGGGCCCAAGTTCGACAATGCGCCCCAGATACATGACCCCGACATAGTGGCTGACCCGTTCGACCACGGCCATGTCGTGGCTGATGAACAGGTACGACAGGCCCAGCTCGGACTGCAATTCCATCATCAGGTTCAGAACCTGCGCCTGCACCGACACGTCAAGGGCCGAGACCGCCTCATCCGCAATGATCAGCTTGGGATTCAGGGCCAAAGCGCGGGCAATGGCAATCCGCTGACGCTGACCGCCCGACATTTCATGCGGGAAGCGACGCATGAAGCTGCGCGGCAATTGCACCTTGTCGAACAATTGTGCCACACGATCCTGAAGTTCGGATCCCGACGCCACACCATAATTGCGCATCGGCTCGGCGACCTGGTCGACCAGCTGCATCTGCGGGTTCAGCGAGGCGAACGGGTCCTGGAAAATCATCTGCATGTCCAGCCGCGCCTTGCGCAAACCGGATGGATCAAGCTTCATGATGTCGACGCCGTCCAGATCAATCTCGCCCGCCAACGGCTCAACCAGCCGCAGGATCGAACGCCCCGCCGAAGACTTGCCGCAACCGGATTCCCCGACAAGACTGAGCGTCTGACCTTTGTTCAGAGTGAACGAGACATCCTCGACCGCATGAACGTTCGAAATCGTGCGCCGCAAAAGCCCGCCTTTGACCGGGAACCGTGTCGTCAGGTTCTTGACGGTCAGCAGAACCTCTTCCGTACCCGGAATTGGCGCAATGCTCTGCCCTTCGACCCCCAGCAGCTTCATCGGCTCGGGCGCAGATTTACCCTGCATCTCGCCCAGTTTCGGCACCGCGGCCAGCAGCGCCTTGGTATAGTCGTGCTGCGGGTTTTCAAAGATTTCCTTGACCGTGCCTTCTTCGACCTTGTTGCCGCGGAACATCACAACAACGCGGTCAGCCATCTGGGCAACCACGGCCATGTCGTGGGTGATGAACATCACCGCAGTTCCGGTTTCCCGCTTGAGGCGGTCCATCAAGGCCAGAATCTCGGCCTGAATTGTCACGTCCAGCGCCGTAGTGGGTTCGTCGGCAATCAACAGGCGCGGCTCACAAGCCATCGCCATCGCAATGACAACACGTTGGCGCATCCCGCCCGACAACTCATGAGGATATTGTTTCAAACGGCGCTCGGGCTCTGGGATACGAACCTGACGCAGCAATTCCAGCGCCCGTTCCTCGGCCTGCGCTTTCGTCATGTCCTTGTGGATGCGCAGACCTTCGGTCAACTGGCGGCCCACGGTGAAAACGGGGTTCAGCGCGGTCATCGGCTCTTGAAAGATCATCCCGATCTCGTTGCCGCGAATCTGCTTCATCAGATCCTGATCGGCCTTGGCCAAGTCCATTTCTTCGCCATCACGACGATCAAACAGCAATTCACCGCCCGCGATTTCGCCGCCACCGAACTCGACCAGACGCATCAAGGACAACGATGAAACCGACTTCCCCGAGCCCGATTCGCCAACGATACAAACGGTTTCGCCTGGTTTGACCTCGAACGAGACGTCCTCAACACCAACAACGGGACCGTCTTTTGTCTGAAACTCCACCCGCAGTTTTTTGATTTGAGCAATAGGCTGATCCAGCACGTGCGCGCTCCCTTGACGAGGTTATTCTTGTTCTGAATGCCGAACGCTACGGCGGGCCGCCGGGAAAAGTCAAACCCATTACACATTTTCGCGACGGCACCACTTGCATTTTTCTCAAGTTCTGTTTCGATACCCAACGTAACCGCCTTGGGGAGGCAGCGCCGATTTATGTCGTTAGCGCTATTATCTTTATTGATCAAAAACTTACCCCGAAGCGGCAACGCCAAACCCGCAGGCCTTGCGGAGATAATCGAGACACGAACGTGTCCAATTCGGGAGTGACTTATGAAAATCAAAACCCTTTTGCTTGGTGCGATCGCAAGCACGGCAATGGCCCCGATGGCCTTTGCCGAGCGCGGTTCGGACGGCAATGTCAGCATCATCTATTGGCAGGCTCCGTCGATCCTGAACCCGTTCCTGTCCGGCGGTACGAAAGACGTGGAATCAGCCTCGCTGGTGATCGAGCCACTTGCCCGCTACGACCAGGACGGCAACATGGTGCCATATCTGGCGTCAGAAATCCCAACCGTGGAAAATGGCGGTGTCAGCGAAGACCTGACGTCGATCACATGGAAAATCGCACCGGGAATCACATGGTCTGACGGCTCTCCGTTCACCGCTGCTGACGTAAAGTTCACCGCCGATTACTGTATGCACCCGGAAGGTGGCTGCGCGCAGGTGACCAAGTTCGAAGGCGTCACCTCGGTCGAAGCTGTTGATGACCTGACCGTCAAGGTCACTTTCGACGCACCGACCCCCTTCCCCTATGGCCCGTTCGTCGGCGGTGAAAGCCCGATCCTTCAAAAGGCCCAGTTCGAAAACTGCATGGGCGCCAAAGCCCCGGAATGCACCGAACAGAACTTCAACCCGATCGGCACCGGCCCCTTTGTCGTCACCGAGTTCAAACCGAACGACGTGATCACCTTCAAGGCCAACGACAACTATCGTGATCCGGCAAAACCTGCCTTCGCGACCGTGACCTTCAAAGGCGGCGGTGACGCGACGGCTGCAGGTCGTGCCGTCATGGAAACCGGTGAATTTGACTATGCCTGGAACCTGCAACTGGCTCCGGAAGTGATCGCACAGATGCAGGAAGGTGGCAAAGGTACGCCGGTTGCAGGCTTCGGCCCGCTGGTCGAGCGCATCATGCTGAACCAGACCAACCCGTCGCCCGAGTTGCCGGAAGGCGAGCGTTCGACGGCCAAGCATCCGCACCCATTCCTGAAGGACCCGGCCGTTTACAAAGCCATGTCCATGGCCATCGACCGTCCGCTGCTGGTGGAAATCGGCTATGGTCAGGCTGGTAAAGTGACCTGCAACTGGGTTCCGGCCCCTGCCGCGTTCAACTCGACCTCGATGACCTGCGACACGCAGGATATCGAAGGCGCCAAGAAACTGCTGGATGATGCCGGCATCGTCGATACCAACGGCGACGGCGTCCGCGAGAAGGACGGCGTTCCGCTGAAGATCGTCTATCAGACCTCGACCAACGCTGTCCGTCAGGACTTCCAGGCGCTGATCAAGGAATGGTGGAGCCAGATCGGCATTGAAACCGAACTGCGCAACATAAACGCATCGGTCTTCTTCGGTGGTGACCCGGGCTCGCCCGACACGTTCCAGAAGTTCTATGCCGACGTTGAAATGTACGCCAACACCTTCAACGGCACCGACCCGCAGTCCTATCTGGGCAACGGTCTGTGCGACAAGGCACCGCGTCCCGAGACGCAGTGGCAGGGCGAAAACATCAGCCGCTTCTGCAACGAAGAGTTCGACAAGCTGCACGCTCAATTGGCCGAAACCGCTGGTCTGGAAGCGCGTGCGGAAATCGCCAAGCAGCTGAATGACATCATGGTTCAGAATGGTGGCATGATCCCGCTGGTTCACCGTGGTCGCCTGTCGGCGCATGCAAACACCCTGGGTGGCGTTGTCCTGAACGTTTGGGACAGCGAGCTGTGGAATATTGCGGACTGGTACCGCAAGACCGGTTCCTAAGCACTGACCTTGCAAAACCGCGCCCCGATCGTTATCGGGGCGCGGTCATTTGCATCCCACCCCAACAAGAAGACGCATATAAAGGCGCCTCTTAATGCTTAATTTCACAATCAGACGACTGGTGCTGGCCGTTCCAACGCTGCTGTTCATCAGCCTCGTCATCTTCTTGCTCCTCGAACTCGCACCCGGCGATCCGATGGCACAGGTTCCTCTCACCGTTCCCCCCGAAGTCAAGGAAAAGATGCGCGAGGCGCTTGGCCTTGGCCAGCCGATGCATATCCGGTTCTGGAAATGGATCGTGCAATTCTTCTGGATCGAACCGCAGGTTCTGATCGACCACATCTTCGGCACCAGTTTTTCCGCAGGTGACCTGCGCGTGATATCCTGGCAGACCCGCTCGCCCGTCATGGACATCGTCGTTCAGCGTATCCCGCAGACCCTGTGGGTTGTCGGCACCGCCTATGTTGTCGCCATCCTGATCGCGCTGCCCATCGGCATCTATTCGGCCTATCGCCAGTATTCCTGGTTCGACCAGATGGGCACCTTCGTGTCGATGGTCGGCTTCTCGGTCCCTCCGTTTTTCTCGGGCGTTCTGGTGATCGTGATCTTTTCAGTCCAGTTGGGCTGGTTCCCTTCGATCTATGACACGACCCATGTCGTCAACAGCTGGGACAGCTTCGTCGTGCAGCTGAAACAGATGATCATGCCGGTCATGGTGCTGGCGTTGCAGATCACGGCGCAGCTCAGCCGTTTCATGCGCGCCTCGATGCTGGACAATCTCAACCAGGATTACGTCCGCACCGCACGCGCCAAGGGGCTCAGCGAATACACCGTCGTCATGGTCCACGTTCTGCGGAACTCGATGATCCCCGTGGTCACGGTCATTGCACTGGGCATTCCGGCCATCTTCGGCGGCGCCATCATCACCGAGCAGGTTTTCAAGGTGAACGGTATCGGCCAGTTGCTGATTGGCGCCATTCAGGCCAACGACCTGCCGATGGTGCAAACCCTGACCTTCATCTTTGCCGTGCTGATCGTGCTGTTCAACCTGATCGCCGACGTCCTGTATGGCATTCTGGACCCGAGGATTCGCTATGACTGATCACGACAAATCAGATACGCTGATCCCCGACGAAGGTCTGGCCCCGGCATCCACCGCGCTGCCAACCGCTGATGTGATGGAGGAACTCACGACCCCGCCGCGCAGCCAATGGCGCGACGTCTGGGATCAGTTCAAGACGCACAAGGGCGCCATGGTGGGTGCGGTGCTGTTCATCCTGATCGTGGCGGGGGTCTATCTGGGCCCCTATCTCTGGAGCATCGATCCAACGCAGATCGATATCCGGGCCCGCAATCAGGGGCCAAGCTGGGCGCATCCCTTCGGCACCGACCAGTTGGGCCGGGATATTCTGGCGCGCATGATGTCGGGCGGTCAAACCTCGGTATCGGTGGGCATCACCGCGATGCTGCTGGCACTGTTCCTGGGATCCTTTATCGGCGTTCTGGCCGGGTTCTTCAAACGGCTGGATGGTCCGCTTATGCGTCTGACGGACCTGTTTCTGGCCCTGCCCCTGCTGCCCTTGCTGCTGGTCATGATGCTGCTGTTCCGTGAACCCCTGTCGGCCGCGTTCGGGTTGGAGCGCGGGATCTTCATCCTGATCGTCTGCGCCATCGGCATCACCTCGTGGATGCCTACGGCGCGGATCGTACGGGGTGACGTGCTGGCCATAAAAGAACGTGAATTCGTTCTGGCGGCCCGGTCCATCGGCACCAGCAACACTCAGATCATCACGCGGCATATCCTGCCGAACGTGTTGTCTCCGATCATGGTATCGGCGACGCTGGGGATTGCGACGGCGATCATTACCGAAAGCGCGCTTTCCTTCCTGGGGCTGGGCTTTCCGCCCGACTTCCCGACATGGGGCCGCCTGCTGTTCGACGGAGTCGATTACCTACAGCAATACCCCGAGCGTGTATTCTGGCCTGGTCTGGCAATCTCGCTGACCGTCCTGAGCGTCAACTATCTGGGTGACGGTCTGCGCGATGCGCTGGATCCCCGCATTCGCGGTCGTTGAACACTCTCAGCCGGCGCGCTTCATCGCGCCGGCCAACAACACGATCAGAACGGCCAATGGCAGCAGCACGGCGAATGCCAGACGCAGGCCGAACACTTCCGCCAAAAAGCCAATCAACGGCGGACCGATCAACAGCCCCCCATACCCCAATGTTGCAACACTCGCGATGGCTTGCCCCGGCGGCACATTCGGATCGCTGGCCGCCCGGCTGAATGCCAGCGGCATGATCACGGCATACCCTATTCCCATCAAGGCAAAGCCGGCCAGCACGGGCAGGATCGTTGCTGTTGAAACCACCGTGAAAACCCCAAACGCCGCGCAAATACCGCCGAACCGGGCGGAAACGACCGGTCCGAACCGGGTGATGACAAGCGCGCCTGCAAGTCGAAACGCCACCATGGTCACTGAAAATACCGCATAGCCCAAGGCAGCGACGCTTTCGGACGCCCCTGTGATGTCACGCAGATATATCGCGCTCCAGTCCGCGACGGCCCCTTCGCCCAATGCCCCGCACAAGGCGGCTATGCCAACCAGTATCAACGCACCGGAAGGCAAGGCGAAAACCGTACTCTGAGGCCCTTGGGATTGGCGCGAAGTCCAGCTTACCCAAGATGACGCAAGCGCAAGGCCAACAACCACGCCACCCGCCAACAGGAAGTGCACAAGAACCGTCAGCCCCATCTGAACCGCGGCATAACCGCTGAGCGCGCCAAGACCGGCACCAAGGCTCCACATTGCGTGGAACGAGGACATAACGGGTTTGTCATATGCCTGCTCTACCTCGGCGGCCCATGCATTCATCGCAACATCCATCGACCCGTGAAAGGCGCCAAAGACAAAAAGGAACACTGCCAGCCCCCAAAGCCCATCAGCCATGGCAAGCAGGATCAGCGACCCCGTGTACAGAACCGCAATGATCCGGGTGATTGCAACTGCGCCGAATCGATCCGTAAGCCGCCCGGTTATCGGGAAAGAGCAGACAGCCCCCGCAGCCATGAACAACAGGCCGTATCCGAGCGCCTCATGGGACAGTTCCAAGCGGTCACGTATGGCGGGAATGCGCGACGCCCAGATTCCGAACAGGGCACCATTCAGAATGAACATGGCGGCGACAGCGCGCCATGCTGCAACTATGCTTATCATCCCAAGCCCTCGCTCTGCTTGCCCAATGCCCCTGTTCTACAGGTCAGAGGAAACTTGGCAATTGCCACTCAACCGAGCCGTTTGCGAATGCGTCGCACCGAGTACCACACCCCGACGACAACCGGGATCGTAACCGCCGCCGTCAGCATGCCCTTGCTGATGCCCGAGGCCGTCAGCGGATACAAAAGATAGCTGACCAGCGAAACCGCATAATAGCTGATGGCAACCACGGAAAGCCCCTCGACCGTATGTTGCAAGCGCAGTGCCAGATCGGCCCGACGGTCCATGCTTTCCAGCAACGCCTGATTTTGCGCGCTGCGCTCCACATCCACTCTTGTCCGCAGCAACTCACCCGCGCGGATCGCCCGATCCGACAAAGCCTGAAGGCGGCGTTCCGTGGATTTCACGGTGCGAATTGCAGGGTCATATCGGCGCATCATGAAATCAGCGAAATTCTGACCACCCTCGAAACGTTCTTCTCGCAATACTTCGATCCGCTGGTTGACGATGGCCTCATACGCCCCGGTGGCTCCGAAACGGAAAGAACACCGGGCCGACAATGTTTCGAGCTCGATCGACGTTGCCAGCAAATCCTGTAACAGCGCGTCAGGCTGCGTCGAGTTGCCAGTCATCTGCCCCATCAATCGGGTGAGTTGCCCGTCCAGCTCTCCGATACGCGGCATCAGCTGCTTGACGCGCGCGAAACCCAGCATCGACATCGCCTTATACGTTTCAATTTCGCAAAGTCGCTGAATGATCCGTCCCGTCCGGCGCCGTCCGGTGCCCTCGGCCACGAACAAGGCAAAGCGCATGTGACCGGCCGGGTCGATCCGAAAATCACTGGCACAAACTGCGGCATCGTCCAATACCCTGGACACGGCCAGACTTTCCGGCTCGAACCAATCCAGCAGTTTCGACTTCACCACGTCGTCACTGTCGCGCTCAACGACGCGCAACAATACTGATGTAACCCTCTGGCCCGGACTGGCCATCAACCAATCGGGCGGAAAGACCTCAAAGTCAGCCGGATCAAAGGCGCGTTCACTCACATTCTGCGCGATCGCCGTGTAGGTCACGAATTCGGTATGCTGCTCCCACTTCAACCAATGGCGACCAATCTGGCCCGCGTAATGCGTGGCGTCCGGCCGAGGGTGCTGCGCGCCATGGCGATCCAGCAGGTCGATCAAGTGAGCCAAATCCTCACGTCGATCGCGCGCCATGGCGGCCTCGGGCTTTTTGATCGCAAGAAAGACCACCGTACAGGGCATTGACGCGACCGGGAACGGTCGAGCATGCAGTTCATTTGCCAGCGCATAGCGAAGGGGATGGTCGTCTATCGGTGTCATGTATGGCTCCGCCTCGTCACGCGCACTATACGGCACATAATTGATACATCAATTCTCTTTTTATTTCATATACTTACAGGGATACAACGGTATACAACCCTGCTATCTCATTGATTTGGCTGCCACAGCTCGATGGGATTGCCTTCGGGATCATGGATGCGGGCAAATTTTCCAACTTCGCTGTCCCAGTCAGGATTGGTTTCCACCGTGATTCCAGCCTGCTCAAGCTGCGCCGTCAGCGCGCCCAGGTCATCGACACGAAAATTGATCATCCACTGCTGATCGGCCCGTCCGAAATATTCGGTGTCCTCCGCGAATGGCGCAAAGACCGTATAGCCTTCTCGCTGCTTCCAGGGCACGGGGTCATAATGATTGACGCCCAGGTGCTTCTCATACCAGGCGCTCAGCGCTTCAGGGTCGCGGGCGCGAAAGAACACTCCGCCAATACCATTCACTTTCTCCATCCTCGACCTCCTGCCATCTGTGCCTCCCCCCAAGACTACCACACTCCGCCTGCTTCATCTGGCTGGGAATATCCTGGGGGTTTGGGGGCAACGCCCCCATGCACACTCAAAAAGAAAAGGGCGCCCAAAGGCGCCCTTTGCGATCGGATCAAACGCAACGATCAATCGATCATCGGCAGCAGCTTGTCCAGCGACTCCTTGGCGTCGCCGTAGAACATCCGGGTGTTCTCTTTGAAGAACAGCGGGTTTTCGATGCCGGAATACCCGGTGCCCTGACCACGTTTCGAGACAAACACCTGCTTGGCTTTCCAGCATTCCAGAACCGGCATTCCGGCGATGGGGCTGTTGGGATCTTCCTGCGCCGCCGGGTTCACGATGTCGTTCGAACCGATGACGATGGCCACATCGGTGTCCGGAAAGTCGTCGTTGATCTCGTCCATTTCCAGAACGATATCATACGGCACCTTCGCTTCGGCCAGCAAAACGTTCATGTGGCCCGGCAAGCGGCCCGCCACGGGGTGGATTGCGAAACGAACGTTCTTGCCCTTGGCCCGCAGCTTGCGCACCAGTTCGGAAACCGATTGCTGCGCCTGTGCCACGGCCATCCCATAGCCCGGAATGATGATCACGCTGTCTGCGTCGTTCAAAGCCGCAGCAACGCCATCAGCCTCGATGGCGATCTGTTCGCCTTCAACGGCCATTTGTTCGCCCTGCGGGCCACCAAAACCGCCAAGGATCACGCTGACAAAGTGGCGGTTCATCGCCTTGCACATGATGTAGGACAGGATCGCACCAGACGAGCCCACCAGCGCACCGACCACGATCAGCAGGTCGTTGCCCAGCGAGAAACCGATCGCCGCAGCCGCCCAGCCCGAATAGCTGTTCAGCATGGACACAACCACCGGCATGTCGGCGCCGCCGATACCCATGATCAGGTGATAGCCGATGAACAACGCCGCCAGCGTCATCAGGATCAGCGGGAACAGACCCCCTGTCGATGTGTACCAGATCAGGCAGATCAGCGAGAGACCCGCCGCCGCCGCGTTCAGCGCATGGCCACCGGGCAGCTTTGTCGCTGCCGAGGTCACCTTGCCCGCCAACTTGCCATAAGCTACGACCGACCCGGTAAAGGTGATCGCACCGATGAAGATGCCCAGGAACAGTTCCACATGCAGGATTGCCAGCTCAGCCGGGGTTTTCTTGGCAATCAGCTTGGCAAAAGACCCCAGATCGGACAGATCCGCCTGGCTGGCACTGTCCGCAATGGCCATGACCTGTGCCACGTTGCCGATCTCGAAATGCGCGTTGAAGCCAACGAACACGGCCGCAAGACCGACCAGCGAGTGCATCGCCGCAACAAGCTGCGGCATCTCGGTCATCTGCACGCGCTGCGCAACATACTGGCCGATGAAACCACCGCCCGCGATCAGCAGCAGCGACAGCAGCCACAGACCCGAGCCCGGGCCAACCAGCGTGGCGAATACCGCCAGCGCCATACCGACGATGCCATACCAGACCGCGCGCTTGGCGCTTTCCTGGTTCGACAAACCGCCGAGCGAAAGGATGAAAAGGACAGCCGCAACAACATAGGCGGCAGTGGTGAAGCCATAATCCATGTGCCCGGCCTCCTTAAGATTTCTGGAACATGGCGAGCATGCGCCGGGTTACGAGGAAACCGCCGAAGATGTTGATCCCGGCCATGAAGACGGACAGTGCCGCCAGCAGAATGACCAGGAACGACCCCGATCCGATCTGCATCAAAGCCCCGACGATGATGATCGACGAAATCGCGTTGGTGATCGCCATCAGCGGAGTGTGCAGGCTGTGCGCGACGTTCCAGATCACCTGGAAGCCCACAAAGATGGCCAGCACGAAGACGATGAAGTGCTGCATGAAACTGGCCGGAGCGATCAGCCCCACCAGCAGCATCAGCGCGCCCCCGACACCCAACAGGGTGAACTGCTGCTTGGTCTGCGCCTTGAAGGCCGCGATTTCCTGCGCCTTCTTTTCTTCCGGGGTCAGTTCCTTGACCTCGGGCTTTTTCTGCGCCGCGATCGCCTGCACCTTGGGTGGCGGCGGCGGGAAGGTGATCTCACCCTCATAGGTCACTGTCGCGCCGCGGATCACGTCATCTTCCATGTCGTGGTTGATCTGACCGTCCTTTTCAGGCGTCAGATCGGTCATCATGTGACGGATGTTTGTCGCGTACAAAGACGAAGACTGCGCTGCCATCCGGCTGGGGAAGTCGGTATAGCCGATGATGGTCACGCCGTTGGGCGTCACGACCTTTTCGTCCGGCACGGTGCCTTCGACGTTCCCGCCGCGCTCGGCCGCAAGGTCAACGATGACCGAGCCCGGCTTCATTGCCTTGACCATGTCTTCCAGCCACAGCTTTGGCGCCGGACGGTTGGGGATCAGGGCCGTCGTGATGACAATATCCATTTCCGGGGCCAGCTCTCGAAACTTGGCCAGCTGCGCATTGCGGAACTCTTCTGACTGGACGGACGCATACCCACCGGTGGACGCACCATCCTGCTGTTCTTCTTCGAAGTCCAGATAGACGAACTCAGCCCCCATCGATTCGACCTGCTCGGCCACCTCAGGGCGCACGTCGAACGCGTAGGTAATTGCACCCAGCGAGGTCGACGTGCCGATCGCGGCAAGCCCGGCAACACCGGCCCCGACGATCAGAACCTTTGCAGGCGGCACCTTGCCAGCCGCAGTCACCTGACCGGTGAAGAAACGGCCAAAGTTGTTGCCGGCTTCGATCACGGCGCGGTAGCCGGCAATGTTGGCCATCGACGACAACGCGTCCATCTTCTGCGCGCGTGAAATACGCGGCACCATTTCCATGGCGATCACATTTGCGCCTTTGGACTTGGCAAGTTCCATTCCTTCTTCGTTGCCGGCAGGATTGAAGAAGGAAATCAGCGTCTTGCCCTTGGTCAGACGCTTCAGTTCCGTCTCGGTCGGGATACGAACCTTGGCGATGATATCTGCGGCCTTCCAAAGCGATGCCGCGGTCTTGACAACCTCAACGCCCACGGCCTCATACGCCGCGTCCGAAAAACCGGCGGCAGCACCTGCGCCTTTTTCGATCAGGCACTCATAGCCCAGTTTTTGCAGTTGCACGGCCGAGTCCGGTGTCATCGCGACCCGGTTCTCGCCGTCCAGTATTTCCTTTGGCGTGCCTATCTTCACTGGCAGTCCCCCTAATTCTTACTCGGTCTGAGCGGGTGATCGGTATTCTTTGTTAAGCAAAGATGTATCCTGCGCAACATTATTTCGCAAGCGCAGCATTTTTGACGTGATGTCATTGCGGACTCCACCCTAAATCCAGCGCCGTGTCTTGCGTTCGTAACGCGCGAAGTCGGCGCGAAAGGTACGACGCAGGCGGTCTTCTTCCGGTAGGATGAACCGACGCTCCAACACCCAGACGAAGACTGGCACAAGAACCAGGGACAGGACGGCATCAAACCGAAGGACAAGACCCGCAAGAATCAGAACGTCGCCCACATAGATCGGATTGCGACTGCGCTTGTAGATACCGGATTGCACCATCGTTGACGGGGTTTCATGCGGGATGACGGTTGTCTTGTGACGGCGGAACTCGACCACCGCCAGAACAGCCATCAGGATTCCACCTCCGATCAACACCCCGCTCAGAAGATCCGTCAAACCACCCTCAAGCGACAGGCCCAGCTTCAGATATCTGGCCTGCAACCAGGCAAGAGCTGCAAAAGCAATCAACCAAACCGGCGGAACGTCCATCCAGCGCATGCAAAGCCCTCATTGAATGACGACAAGATCCAGCACATGTCGCTTCTGCGCGATGTCCTACCGCTTTTGAGCCAAAATGGCAAAAGACCAGTATGTCGCATCGCATGGACTCATTATCGCGGATCGACTACCTCAATAGCAATCACCGACGTTCACACGAGTTAGCGAGCCTTCATGACTGATTTTGCGGCAACCAAAGCCATGTTCGACCTGCCAGAGGGCGTCATCTATCTGGATGGCAACTCTCTGGGCCCCCTGCCGAAATCAGCCGGTGCCCGAGTGCAACGGATGCTGACGGAAGAATGGGGCCAGATGCTGATCACCGGATGGAACAAGGCTGGTTGGATGGGCCTGCCCACCGCGCTTGGTGACCGGATTGGCCGCCTGATCGGAGCAGAGCCCGGCAGTGTGGTGACCGGAGACACCTTGTCGATCAAGGTCTATCAGGCCGTGGCCTCGGCCCTTGAACTGAATCCGGATCGCAAAGTGGTTCTGTCGGATAACGGCAACTTTCCTTCGGACCTGTATATGGCGGATGGCTTGCTGCGCTCGCTTGGGGACGCGTATGAGTTGCGCGTCGTTGATCCCGAAGCCGTGGCCGGCGCAATCACCGAAGAGGTCGCCGTTCTTATGCTGACCGAGGTAGATTACCGCTCGGGTCGGATGCACGACATGAAGGCGCTGACCGAACTGTCGCATGCCAACGGCGTGATAACGGTCTGGGATCTGGCCCATTCCGCAGGGGCCATCCCCGTGGACCTTTCAGGGTGCAACGCCGATTTCGCGGTCGGGTGTACGTACAAATACCTCAACGGCGGCCCCGGCGCGCCAGCCTTCATCTATGTCGCGCCGAGGTTGGCGGAACGCACACGCCCCGCCCTGTCCGGATGGCTGGGGCACGAAGCGCCGTTTGCCTTCGATCTCGACTACCGCCCCGGCAGCGGCATTGAACGGATGCGGGTGGGAACGCCGCCCATCATCCAGATGACGGCCTTGTCGGCTGCGATGGACATCTGGGATCTGGCGGACATGACCGACGTCCGGGCCAAATCGATTGAACTGACCGAGCTTTTCATAGAACGCGTCGAGGCAACCTGCCCGGATCTGCAACTGGCCAGCCCCCGTGATCCGCAGCAGCGCGGCAGCCAGATCTCGTTCCGTTTCAAGGAAGGGTATGCCGCCATGCAGGCCCTGATCGCCCGTGGCGTGATCGGAGATTTTCGAGCACCCGACATAATGCGGTTCGGCTTTACACCTTTGTATATCGACGAAGGCGATGTCGAACGCGCCGTCGGGATTATGGCCGATATCATGCAGAACCGCCTGTGGGACACGCCCGAATACAGGATCCGTCAGCGCGTTACCTGACTTCGAGTCCGGCGCCGAAAAGCGCCGCGACCTGTGCGACCTGCTGTTCATAGACCTCGGCCCCGGCGCCAATCAGCTTCAGCCCCTTGAGCGTGGCGGTGATCGTCCGACCGATCTCTGCCGCGTCAGCCAGCAGGCGAACCCGGCCCGCCTTTTCCTGTTGCGTCAGCCAGTCCGCATAGAGCGCGGCCAGCTTGGCCTCACCCGCCGCGATGATTTCCGCAGACAGGGATTTTGTGTTGTCGAGGATTTCAAGCCCGTGGGGCGAGGCCAGAATCTTTGCCATCCCCTCGGTCTGCGCCTGAATTGCGCGGGTCAGAACCTCCGGCACGGACCCTTGCGTCGCCAGCGCTTCGGCCACCGCAACGCTCTTTTCGGCATAGTACAGCTCGGTCAGCTTGCTGACGATCGCCTCTTTGTTCTTGTAATGCAGATACACCGCCGGCCGAGACATCCCCGCGCCGCGCGCGATATCGTCCATCGAGGTCTTTCTATACCCATAAGTGGAAAACGCCTGAAACGCCGAGTTCAGGATCGCCTGTTGCCGTGAGCCGTCACCATTGTCTTTCATATCCGAAGCCCTGACATTTTTTGTTCAATTTGTCAATTGACATCCTGACACTTTCGTACAATTATGTCAGAAACCAGCCACAGCAACACGAGGTGCGCCATGGCGACGACCCTGAAGATCAACGGCAAGCAACATCAGGTGGATCTGCCTGATGACGTCCCCCTTCTTTGGGTTCTGCGGGACGAGGTCGGCCTGACCGGCACCAAGTTCGGCTGCGGCGTGGCCGCATGCGGGGCCTGCACCGTGCATATCGATGGCGAGGCCGTGCGCTCGTGCCAGGTGGCGCTGTCGGATGTCTGGGGTGACGTGACCACGATCGAAGGGCTCGGTTCGCCGGACGCGCTGGCCACGATCCAACAGGCCTGGATTGATCATCAGGTCGCACAGTGCGGATACTGCCAGTCGGGCCAGATCATGCAGGCCGCGGCATTGCTGGCGGAAAACCCGGACCCCACTGACGCAGACATCGACGAAGCGATGCAGGGCAACCTGTGCCGCTGCGGCACCTATCCCCTTATCCGCGCAGCAATCCATGACGCGGCATCCAAGCTGAAGGAGGCGTAAGCAATGGCTTCCGTTGGAAAAATCCTCCGCCGTACATTCCTGATCGGCTCTGCCGCGATCGTTGGCGGCGTGGCCTTCGGGGCCTATTACGTGACCCGCCCCGCGGCCAACCCCTTGAAACCCCGGGAAGGCGAGGCAGCGCTGAACCCGTTTGTGCTGATTGACCAGAACGGCGTCACCTTGTTCGCGCCCCGCGCGGAAATGGGTCAGGGGGTCCGAACCACATGGGCCGCGCTGATCGCCGAGGAACTGGATGTCGATCTGGATCAGATCACCGTTCTGCACGGCCCCGCAGCGGCGGCCTATTACAATTCGGCCCTTGTGGGCGAAGGGTTGCCGAACAAGGGATACGATATCTCGAATTTCCAGCACAATCTGGGCGAGGCGCTGGGTGTTCTGGGCAAGACGCTCAGCCTGCAAGTCACCGGTGGCTCGACCTCGATGAAAGATGGGTTCGACCGGATGCGGCAAGCCGGTGCTTCGGCCCGTGAAACACTCAAACGCGCTGCCGCAGACCGGTTGGGCGTCGATCCTTCGGATCTGAAAACGGCGTCAGGCCATGTCATTGCCCCCAACGGCGACAAGATCGCCTATTCAATGCTTGCCGAGGATGCCGCCGGGCTGGAACCGGTTGAGGTACCGTTGCGAGACCCGTCTGAATGGCACTATCTGGGCCGAAGCCAACCGCGTCTCGACATGGTGGGAAAGGCGACGGGCACCGCTGAATTCGGCGTCGATGTCCGCCTGCCCGGCATGAAATTCGCCAGCGTGCGAATGAACCCCAAACTGGGCGGCGCGATGAACGGCTTTGACGATAGCGCCGCAAGATCCATGCCCGGGGTTGAGAAGGTCGTCGATCTGGGCACAGGCGTGGCCGTGATCGCAAGCAACACATGGTTGGCCAACCAGGCAGTCGAGGCCATTGATGTCGATTGGGGCGACGCGCCCTATCCGCCGGAAACCGAAGAGATCTTTGCCAGGATCGCCGAGGCGTTTGACGACGCACCGAATTCGACCATGCGCGACGACGGCGATGTCAGCGCAAGCCCGGAGAACGCCACTGAAATCACCGCCGAGTATCGCGTGCCCTATCTGGCCCATGCAACGATGGAGCCAATGAATGCCACCGCGCTCTACACGGGAAATGCGTTGGAACTCTGGTGCGGCAACCAGGCCCCCACACTGATTCAGTTCCGCGTTGCCAACACTGCCGGTCTGGATACCGAAGCCGTCCAAATCCACACCACCTATCTGGGTGGCGGGTTTGGTCGCAGGGGCGAACTGGATTTCGGCGAAATCGCAACCAAGGTTGCCATGGCCATGCCCGGCACACCGGTTCAGACAACCTGGAGCCGCGAAGAGGACATGCGTCACGACTATTTCCGCCCCGGCGCCATCGCCCGGATGCGCGGCGCGGTTCAGGACGGCAAGGCCGTGCTCATTGACGGGAAGGTCGCGGCCCAATCTCCGACCCAACAGGCGGTCGAGCGCTACACCGGGTTCCCCGGCGGCGGTCCTGACAAGGTGCTGGTCGAAGGTTTCTTCAACCAGCCCTACGCGGTACCCAATTACCGCATGAGCGGCCACATTGCCGATTTGGCTGTTCCCGTGGGGTTCTGGCGTTCGGTCGGCAACAGCCATAACGGCTTTTTTCACGAGACATTCATGGATGAGATGGCTCATGCCGCAGGCCGTGACCCGCTGGAGTTCCGGCTGGACCTGATGAAGAACGAACACGCGCCGTCGGCGGGATGTTTGGAAGCGGTGAAGGAAATGTCAGGCTGGACGGGTCAGACGACCGAAGGCGTCGGCCGGGGCGTGGCCTTCACATACAGCTTCGGCACCCCGGTGGCCCAGGTCATCGAAGTGGTCGACGAAGACGGCACCATCCGCATCAGCAAGGCCTGGATTGCCTGCGACATGGGGCTGGCGCTGGACCCGGAAAACGTCAAGGCACAGATGTTCGGCGGCATGATTTACGGCCTGTCTGCCGCATGTTTTGGCGAGATCACCTTTGCGGAAGGCGAAGTCGAGCAGTTCAACTTCCCCGACTATGACGCGATGCGGATGCACACAGCCCCGCAGGTCGAGGTGCGCGTGCTGGAAACCAATCGGCATATGGGTGGTGCGGGCGAGCCCGGAACACCGCCTTCGATGCCGGCACTTGGCAATGCGCTTTTCGACCTGACGGGCAAGCGCGCACGTTCCCTTCCGCTGATCAATCAGTTCAACCTATTGATCTGATCGTCTTGGCGCCGCCTTTTGACTTGAGGCGGCGCTTTCCTTTTTCGCCCCTTGAGGATCAGAAGCTGACAGAAAGAAAAATGGACGCTTCGGTCGTATCCAAATCATCTTCGAACAAACTCAGATATCCCAGTGTCGCCTCGACAAAAACGGCCTCACTCGCGCGCGCGCGCACCCCCACGCGCGATGCCCAAGTCAAGTCGGTCTGCGATCCAGCGCCTAATCCAACATTTTCACGGTCGAACCAGTAGGTCGCGCTCAGCGTCGCAAACGGAGACACAATCGATCGCGAAGTGACAAATGGCCTGCTGATTTCCAACTCAGGTGTTAAGGCGCTGTAACTCGCTGAAGCAACTTCGCCAACTATGTTGACCGGAACACCTGCCACAGTGCCGCTCAGATCATAGTCTTCTGCGCTGTAGTTGTAATAGTCATAGGCAATCGACGGACGTAACAGGAAATTCCCGGCCTCGTACTGACCGATCGCCTCCAGATTGGCTCGCCACCGGGTCCGGTCGAAATCGCCACTTAACCCCAGCACGTTCACATCCGTCGAAAACTCGCCGAAGGTCGCCAGTCCATTCAGCACCCATCTCTCGGACATGCGCCAGGCAAAATAGGGTCCCGCAGCAAGCCCTTTAGTGTCTTGTCTGAATTGACCCTGAAAGCCTTCGACATCAAGGTTTTCATATTCAACCTGAAATCCAACGACCAAGTCCGGCCTGACAAGCCTGTCGAACCCCGCCGCGAAATAGTTGTCATTTATGTCGACTTCTCTGACCCCGCGCGTGTCTTCGATTTCGGTATAGGTGAAATCTGTCCATACATTCCATGTGGACGGCGGCGCGAGATCTCGGCCTTCGGTCAAAGGAGGGCCCACAATAGGAGCAGTAACAGAGGGATCACATAATGCCGCGTCTAATTTACCCGTCGCTGCGTCAACACACTCAACACCGACAGCGTATACCCCGTCAGCAGCACTTTGTGGTCGAGTACGAGGTATAGCGGCCGCAGTTCCACCTCCGGCAAAACCACCACCAGAGCCACCGGAACCGCCACCGGAGCCACCAGAACCACCTCCACCAACGGAGCCACCTGAACTTCCACCGCCGCCAAAGCCGCCACCGGAGCCGCCTGAGCCCCCTCCACCGCCAAAGCCGCCGCCAGAGCCACCTGAACCGCCTCCGCCGCCAAAGCCGCCGCCAGAACCACCTGAACCGCCTCCACCGCCAAAGCCGCCGCCAGAGCCACCTGAACCGCCTCCGCCGCCAAAGCCGCCACCAGAGCCACCTGAACCGCCACCACCGCCAAAGCCGCCACCAGAGCCACCTGAACCGCCACCGGAGCCGCCTCCGCCACCACCTCCACCGGGCAAGCTCCAGTTTCTCTGTTGGTTTTGAGTATCGATCAGGCAATCCTTGCCATTTGGCGCTCCACCGATTTCGAACAATCGGTGCACTCCACCATTTCCGTTAGAGACAAAGGGTGAAAAGCTTAGATGAACGCCTCTGCGAGACTTGTTCCACGTGTCCACCGTTGTGTTGCCTTGCGCGGCTTCCAAACGAAAACCGCCTTGCTCAGTCGCAGACAACCAAACGGAGGATGCTGAATCACGCGTGCGTCCGATGTAGAGCAACTCACCTAAAGAACCACACTGCTGCGCCATCACTTCAGCTGCGAAACCGGAAGTTGCTAAAAATGTCGCTGCGAGAAACCTAACTGAACACAGTCGTCTTTGGGTTGATCCTTGCATATCTCAATCTCGCACCGTTTCGTGGCATCGGGGGCAAGCATTCAGACCTGCTGGCGGATAAACAAGGGTATTGGGCTCGTCTCATAAACAATTATTCGAATGTTGCGATTCAGAGACGGGGAGTCGAGGGCAGCCCGCTGGCGCCGGTCAAGCAGATTGCCTTAGCCTTGCAGAACGATTTCTACAATTCCAGTTTCTAACCGCATCGCCGAAGGCTTCGAACAGGGGGCGAGAGACCGGGTCATTGATCGCGTCCCATTCCGGGTGCCATTGAACCGACAGGGTAAAGCCGGGCGCATCCTTGATGTAAATCGCCTCGGGCGTCCCGTCCGGTGCATGGCCATCAATGACCACGCGCTGCCCAATCGTTTTGATGCCCTGACCGTGCAAGGTGTTGGTCATGACCTCGGTTGCGCCGAACAGTTTGTGGAAAACGCCGCCGTTTTCCAGTGTCACCACGTGGCGCAGGGCAAACTTTTCCTCCAGGGTTCCATCGGGCGGCATCCGGTGGTTCATCCGCCCCGGCAGATCGCGGATCTCGGGATAAAGCGTTCCGCCCATGGCAACGTTGACTTCCTGAAACCCCCGGCAGATGCCCAAAAACGGCTGTCCCCTTTCAACGCAGGCGCGAACCAGCGGCAGAGTTATGGCGTCTCGTGCCCGGTCGAATTCGCCATGGGCATCGGTTGCAGGTTCCCCGTATTCTTCCGGGTGCACATTCGGGCGACCGCCGGTCAGCAAAAAGCCGTCACAGACCTCCAGCAACTCATCGACCGACACGTAACGCGGATCTGCGGGTATCAATAACGGAAGACATCCTGACACGTTGGCCACGGCATCCGAATTCATCGTTCCCCCAGCATGTGTGGGGTATTGATCGTTCATGAGGTACGAGTTGCCGATGATACCGACGACAGGCCGAGACATTCCGCTTTCCCTGCTGTTGTTGTGCCTGTCAAGGAAGCTAGCGGCAGCGGTTTTAACGTGCAAGAATACACGCCCTGCATGAAAGCGCAGGGACGTGTTCGAAGACGCACTGTACGTTCTGGTCTGCCCAGCTTAATTGGAAAAACTTTCCAACAAACAGCTACGCGGGGGAATAATTTCCCCACTCAGATCGAAAGACGTATAAATACAACGCTCTTGTTAAATCTCACCGATCAGGCCGGCTGCCTCAATTCCCGCCATTGCGGCCAGCGCATCATTGTCTGATGTATCTCCGGTAACCCCAACGGCGCCGATCACGGCCCCCTTGCGATCACGCAACAGCACGCCACCCGGAACAGGCACGACCTGACCACCATAGACGCCATTTACCGAGGCCATGAAATAGGCCTGTGTTTCGGCGCGTTGCATCTGCGCAGTGCCCGCCATTCCCAGCATGACCGATCCATAGGCCTTGCCCTGCGCAATCCCGAACCGACCCGGTGCTGCACCATCCTCGCGCTCGAACGCAATGACATGCCCGCCGGCGTCCAGAACCACGACGGAGAGCGGCTTAAACTCCATCTCTCGGCCCTTTTCCAGGGTTTTGCGGATGATGGTGCGGGCCTTGCGTAGGGAAACTGACATCTGAAGGTCCTCTCGTCAGATTGAAGTTCGACAAAGCCCACAAACGATCGGTCTGTGGGCTTTTTTCGGTGTTATCTTTGGCTGGCTTTCAATTCCAGACGGCGCGCATGTAGGACCGGCTCGGTATAGCCCGAGGGCTGAACCCGGCCCTTGAACACCAGATCGCATGCGGCCTGAAAGGCGATACCGTCAAATCCCGGCGCCATCGGTGTATAATTCGGATCGTCTTCATTCTGGCGATCCACGACAGCGGCCATCTTTTGCAGTGCGGCCATAACCTGAGCTTCATCCACGATGCTGTGATGCAGCCAATTGGCCAGTGCCTGCGACGAAATCCGGCACGTCGCGCGGTCTTCCATCAGGCCGACATCGTTGATGTCGGGCACCTTGGAACAGCCCACGCCCTGATCGACCCAACGCACGACATAGCCGAGGATACCCTGCGCATTGTTTTCAAGTTCACGCGTGATTTCCTCGTCACTCAGATTGCGCCCAGCCAGCAAGGGGATGGTCAACAGATCCTTCAACGTACCACGTGCGCCGCCTGCGGCCAGCTCGTCCTGACGGGCCAGCACATCGACCTTGTGGTAATGCGTTGCGTGCAGGGTCGCGGCCGTGGGCGACGGCACCCAGGCACATGTCGCTCCAGCCATCGGATGGCCGATCTTGGCCTCAAGCATATCGCCCATGCGATCCGGCATGGCCCACATGCCCTTGCCGATCTGCGCCTTGCCCTTCAAGCCACAGGCCAAACCAATATCGACATTGCGATCTTCATAGGCCGCAATCCATGGCGTATTCTTGATGTCGCCCTTGGGCAGCATCGGACCGGCCTCCATCGAGGTATGAATTTCATCGCCTGTCCTGTCCAAGAAACCCGTATTGATAAAGGCGACCCGTGATTTTGCGGCGCGAATGCACTCTTTGAGGTTGACCGAGGTGCGGCGTTCCTCATCCATGATGCCCAGTTTCACCGTGTTGCGCGGCAGGCCCAGAATGTCTTCGACCATGTCGAATATCTCGACCGAGAACGCGACTTCCTCGGGTCCGTGCATCTTGGGCTTCACCACATAGACAGAGCCCTCGACAGAATTGCCCCCGTCTTGCTTCAGGTCGTGCATGGCGATCAGGGTGGTGCACAGAGCATCCATAAGGCCTTCGCCGATCTCGCGCCCTTCTGCGTCAAGCACGGCCGGGTTGGTCATCAGGTGACCCACGTTGCGCACGAGCATCAGCGACCGGCCTTTCAGCTTGGCCTGATCACCCGACGGAGTGATAAAGCTCAGGTCCTCGGCCAGTTTCCGAGTGAACGTGGTGCCGCCCTTGGTGACCTCTTCGGTCAGGTCGCCTTTCATGAGGCCCAACCAGTTGCCATAGGCCACAACCTTGTCTGCAGCATCGACGCAGGCAACCGAATCTTCGCAATCCATGATGGTGGACAGCGCGGATTCCAGCCGGACATCCGCGATGCCCGCGGGATCGGTCGCGCCTATGTTGCTTGTGGGGTCGATCATGATCTGGATGTGCAGACCGTTGTTTTTCAACAGCACAAAGTCGGGCTTGTCTGCCGAACCGCCAAACCCGGCAAATTGGGCGGGATCGCCCAGCGCAGGGGTCAGCGCACCGTCGGTGATACCCAATTCGGTGACATCCGCCCATGATCCCGACGCCAGAGGCACGGCATCATCCAGAAACGCCTTGGCCCATGCGATCACCCGCGCGCCGCGCGCCGCATCATAGCCACCGCTTGCCGGCAGATCCCCCATTGCATCCGTTCCGTACAGCGCATCATAAAGGCTGCCCCAGCGCGCGTTGGCCGCGTTCAGGGCAAAGCGTGCATTGGTAATCGGAACAACCAGTTGCGGGCCCGGGGTCAGGGCGATCTCGGGGTCGACATTGGCCGTTTCAATCTGGAATTCGTCGCCTTCTTCGCCCAGATACCCGATCTCTTTCAGGAAAGCCTCATATTCAGCGGCATCGGTGTTCTGCCCCTTTCGGGACATGTGCCACCCATCGATGCGGCTTTGGATCTCGGCCCGTTTGGCCAGCAGCTCACGGTTTTTCGGCCCCAGTTCGTTCACCATCCGCGCCATGCCGGCCCAGAACTTCTGCGAAGAGACGCCCGTGCCCGGCAGCGCCTGCGTCTCGATGAACTCAGCCAAAACCGGATCGATCTGCAGTCCGCTCAGGGTCTGTCTGTCCGTCATATTCCTGCTCTCCTGCGATTGTGCGCCATTGTATGCACTGTGACTTAGGCGGAAAGTTTCCGATAGGCAACTTTCATCCCGTCATTTGGGGCTTTCGCTTCGGCTTGAAGCTGTTTCAAAAACCTCAAGGCAATGGCGGGGCCGGTTGCAGCGCCGGAACGAAGCCCCTAACGTCGCGCCAGTCCCGAACAGATACGAGGCCCAAGATGCGCGACGCTGCCCCTACCACGATCTACCTGAAAGACTACACACCGTTTGGCTATCTGGTGGACAGCGTGCACCTGACCTTTGATCTGGACGCGCACGCCACGCGCGTCACCTCGCGCACTGCGTTCCGGCCCAATCCTGACGCCACTGACCGCACATTCTTTCTGCATGGGGAAGAACTGAAACTGATCCGCGCCGCCATTGACGGGGCCGAGATCACGCCGGATGTGACCGATAGAGGACTAACCGCAGATGTCCCGGACGCGCCGTTCCTGTGGGAAGCCGAGGTCGAAATCGACCCCGGAAACAACACCGCGCTGGAAGGTCTGTACATGTCGAACGGCATGTACTGCACCCAGTGCGAGGCCGAGGGGTTCCGCAAGATCACCTTCTATCCCGACCGTCCCGACGTGATGTCCACGTTCACCGTTCGGATCAATGGCGACCTGCCGGTTCTGCTGTCGAACGGCAACCCGTCGGGCAAGGGCGATGGCTGGGCCGAATGGGTCGATCCATGGCCCAAACCCGCCTATCTGTTCGCTCTGGTCGCCGGAGACCTGATCGCACATCCCGGTCAGTTCACCACCAGGTCAGGTCGCACCGTCGAACTGAATCTCTGGGTCCGTCCCGGAGACGAGGGGAAATGCGCTTTCGGCATGGAGGCGTTGAAGAAGTCGATGAAATGGGACGAGGATGTCTATGGCCGTGAATACGATCTGGACGTCTTCAACATCGTCGCCGTCGATGACTTCAACATGGGCGCTATGGAAAACAAGGGGCTGAACATCTTCAACTCGTCGGCCGTTCTCGCCAGTCCCGAAACTTCGACCGACGCCAATTTCGAACGGATCGAGGCGATCATCGCGCATGAGTATTTCCACAACTGGACCGGCAACCGCATCACCTGCCGCGACTGGTTCCAGCTGTGCCTCAAGGAAGGTCTGACAGTTTTCCGGGATGCGCAATTCACCTCCGACATGCGCTCGGCCCCGGTGAAACGCATCCACGACGCCATAGACCTGCGTGCCCGGCAGTTCCCCGAGGACAACGGTCCGTTGTCGCATCCAGTGCGGCCAGAAAGCTTTCAGGAGATCAACAACTTCTACACCGCCACCGTCTATGAGAAGGGTGCCGAGGTGATCGGCATGCTGAAACGGTTGGTCGGGGATGCGGCCTATGCCAAGGCGCTTGATCTGTATTTTGAACGCCATGACGGTCAGGCCTGCACGATCGAGGACTGGCTGAAGGTTTTCGAAGACACCACCGGGCGCGATCTGACACAATTCAAACGTTGGTACAGCCAGTCGGGCACGCCGCGCATCAGGGTCCAGGAAGCCTGGGCCGACGGCACCTATACACTTACGCTGAAACAGCGAACCGATCCCACACCGGGACAGGAGGAGAAACTGCCTCAGGTCATACCGGTTGCAGTTGGCCTGCTTGGGCCCAACGGCGATGAGGTTCGCGCGACCGAAGTGCTGGAACTGACGCAGGCCGAACAAAGCTTTGCGTTCACTGGCCTGGCGGCAAAACCCACAGCATCGATCCTGCGCGATTTCTCGGCACCTGTCATTCTGGAACATGACCAGTCGAACGCGGAACGCGCGTTTCTTCTGGCGCATGACACGGACCCGTTCAACCGTTGGCAGGCAGGACGGGATCTGGCGCAGGACACCCTGATGCGGATGATCCTTCAGGATGCGGCGCCGGATACCGATTACCTTGACGGATTGTTGACTGTGCTGCGCAATGACGAACTGGACCCGGCCTATCGTGCGTTGATGCTGGGATTGCCGACACAATCGGAATTGGCAGCGGCCCTGCATGACCGTGGCCACACACCCGACCCCATGGCGATCTGGGCCGCGGTGGAAACGTTGCGGCAGGCAACTGCCCAGAATGTACAGGATTTGCTGCCTCGCCTGCACAGTGAGGCTTTGGTGGACGGCCCCTACAGCCCAGACGCCGAGCAGTCCGGCAAACGGGCACTTGGCAGCGCCGCGCTGGCACTGACCTCTCGTCTGGACGGCGGGGCGATGGCGGCCGAGGTGTACGACAAGGCAGACAACATGACATTGCAACTGACTGCATTGTCTTGCCTTTTACGCGCCCGCAAGGGTGAGGCGCAGCTGGAGGCCTTCTCCGACCAGTGGCAGCATGACAGGCTGGTCATGGACAAGTGGTTTGGCCTGCAAGTCGCGATGGCAGCACCCGAAGCGACGCCCGCAATTGCCGCGACCCTGACCGAACATTCCGATTTCAACTGGAAAAACCCGAACAGGTTCCGCGCCGTCATGGGGGCCTTGGCGATGAACCACGCAGGGTTCCACCAACCAGATGGCGCCGGATACGCCCTGCTGGCCGACTGGCTGATCCGTCTGGACCCGGTGAACCCACAGACCACGGCCCGAATGTGCTCGGCGTTCCAGACCTGGAAACGGTATGATCCGGATCGTCAGGCCCTGATGCGTGCGCAGCTTTCCCGCATCGCGGAAACACCGAATCTGTCGCGGGACACGACCGAAATGGTGTCCCGCATCCTCGGCGCATGACGCCTTACAGCTTTGCCCGCAGCAACCGAAATTTGCGAACGCTGGCCATCTTGGCCGGTGTTTATGCGGCGTTGCTGGCGCTGGTTGTCCTGTTTGACGCGGCCTGGTGGATCGCGGGGCTGCTGTCTTTGGCCACGCTGCCCGCAGTTTGGGACGTGGTTCAGAACACCAGCGCGGGCATGCAACTGGATCAGAATGCGCTAAGCTGGTTCACGGGGAACCGGCAGGCAGAGGTCGCGCTGCGCGACATCGACCATTTCCGGTTTGACACCCGTTTGGATTTCTCGGTTCGAGTGTCGATTGTTTTGCATTCCGGCAAACGAATCCGTCTGCCGGATGAGTCGCTTCCGGCGCATCTGGATTTGGAAACCCTTCTGAAACAAGCCGGATTTCGCGTAGAACGGCATCATTTCACTGTTTTCTGAAACACTGGACCTTTGAGGGGCGAATTGGACACAAAAGAAAGAAATTAATAGGCAATTTACTTGATTTGAACCCGATATCCCGCCAGACTTCGGTGTCAGTTATACGTTTTTACAGTTTTGAGTATCGCCATGTTTCGGTCGCTAAGGGCACTGTTCGCCCCATCCACAGCTACTCCTACAAATGCTTCAGCAGACCTGTGCGCGACGAAATCCGCGCTTGCGGCCGCCTTGCCAGAGCAGGGTCAGCTCAATATTCCCGTTGCAAAACCCGACCGCGATGATCTGGTCGGACATTCCACGATCGCACATGGCCGCTACCTCGCCCGGCAGGACCGCTGGGCAGAGCTGTCGCAGGAAATGCGCGTGGCTGATCAGGATCGCGCCGCCGTTGCAGATGGTATGCCGGTGGCCGATCTGCTGGCGTTCGGTGCCAGGTCTGACGTTGTTCTGGCCGCTGAACATGCGCTTTCGGATGGCGCGGCCATCTTGGATTACGACCTGTTGGGGGGCATCTCGGAACTTGAAGGCGAGATGGCGGACAACCCTGAAGACCCGATGATCGCCACCGTCGTTGCCCTTGCCCATATCGATCTGGCGTGGGCATGGCGTGGAACGGCCTCGGACGCGACGCTGCCACCTTTGCATCGGTCACGCTGCGCCGCGCATTTCGACCGGGCCGCAGCAATCCTGCCCAAATGCAGAAAGGATGCTCCCGACAGCCCCCTGATTGCAGCGACCGGATGTGCGCTGCTGGCTGGTCAACGCAAATCCAACGCGCGGGTGGCCGAAGAATATGAACGGCTGATCACGCTGGATCCATGTAATCAGCGCCACATGCGCGCGATGGGCAGCCACCTTCTGCCCCGGTGGTTCGGCAGCTACGAAGAGCTGGAGCTGCAAGCCTTGCGTACAGCCGCCAGGACACAGGATATCTGGGGCGCGGGCGGATACACATGGGTTCAGTTCGACGCCATTGCATTGGACGAAGAGGCCTGTGCCCGCGTCGATATCGAGTATTTCCTTGAAGGTCTGCGCGATATCCTGCGCCTGCGGCCCGATCAGCAGATGATCAACATGCTGTCATCCTACTGCGCGATCACTGTCCAGAACGGATTTGGCCTGAACGATCAGGCCGACCTTGTCCGTTCGCAGATGCGCGACACGGCAAACCGGCTTATCCGCGATCACCTGACGGAATTGCACCCGTTGATCTGGGCGCATGCGGCCAACGGTTTCAACAATTCCGTCCGCATAAACTCTCCCGAACGATTTGCAGCACGCGGTCAGCGCGATGCCTTGCGCGCCATCTCGGATCTGTTCCGGGAAGAACTGCGCAGCGGAATGGATGTGACATTCACACCGTCGGGCCTGCGGTTTTCCCAGAACTGAACACGACAGGATTCCCCCTTGCCCCTAGGCCCTGCCGGGCCTAATACGCAGGCTTAGACTTCTGCGGAAATGAGGCGCGCCATGCTCGATCTGACATACGAAATGCCCAAACCCAAAACCATTGCCGGGGCCAAGCACGATTGGGAACTGGTGATCGGGATGGAGGTGCATGCTCAGGTCTCATCCAATGCCAAGCTGTTTTCGGGTGCATCCACCCAATTCGGGGCCGAGCCGAATTCAAACGTGGCCTTCGTGGACGCGGCGATGCCGGGGATGCTGCCGGTGATCAATGAATACTGCGTGGAACAGGCCGTGCGCACCGGGCTGGGCCTGAAAGCGGATATCAATCTGAAATCGGCCTTTGACCGCAAGAATTATTTCTACCCCGACCTGCCGCAAGGGTATCAGATTTCCCAGCTCTACCACCCCATCGTGGGTGAAGGCGAAGTGCTGGTCGAACTGGGCGACGGTACCGCGCGAAAGGTGCGGATCGAGCGTATCCACATGGAGCAGGACGCGGGTAAGTCGATCCACGACATGGATCCGCATATGTCCTTCGTCGACCTGAACCGCACCGGTGTCTGCCTAATGGAGATCGTCAGCCGCCCCGACATCCGCGGGCCGGAAGAGGCCGCGGCCTATATCGCCAAGCTGCGCCAGATCATGCGTTATCTGGGTACCTGCGACGGCAACATGCAGAACGGCAACCTGCGGGCCGATGTGAACGTCTCGATCTGTTTGCCCGGCGCCTATGAGAAGTATCAGGAAACACAGGATTTTTCGCATCTGGGCACGCGCTGCGAGATCAAGAACATGAACTCGATGCGCTTCATTCAGCAAGCGATCGAGGTCGAAGCCCGTCGTCAGATCGCCATCGTCGAGGCCGGCGGCGAGGTCGAGCAGGAAACGCGTCTGTACGATCCGGACAAGGGTGAAACCCGTTCGATGCGGTCCAAGGAAGAAGCGCATGATTACCGCTATTTCCCCGACCCCGACCTGCTGCCACTGGAAATCGAGCAAGCCTGGGTCGATGATATCGCCGCCAGGCTGCCCGAGCTGCCCGACGAGAAAAAGGCGCGTTTCATCAATGACTTCGGCCTGACCGACTATGACGCATCCGTGCTGACCGCCGAGGTCGAATCCGCCGCCTATTTCGAGGAAGTGGCCAAGGGCCGCAACGGAAAACTGGCGGCGAACTGGGTCATCAATGAGCTGTTCGGCCGCCTGAAGAAAGACGACCGCGACATCACCGACTCGCCGGTTTCGCCCGCGCAGCTGGGCGGGATCATCGACCTGATCGCCTCGGACGCGATTTCGGGCAAGATCGCCAAGGAGCTGTTCGAGATCGTCTATACCGAAGGCGGCGACCCGGCGCAGATCGTCGAGAAACGCGGCATGAAGCAGGTGACCGACACCGGCGCGATCGAGGCCGCGCTGGACGAGATCATCGCCGCCAACCCGGCGCAGGTCGAGAAGGCCAAGGTGAACCCGAAACTGGCGGGCTGGTTCGTGGGTCAGGTCATGAAAGCCACCGGCGGCAAGGCGAACCCGAAGGCCGTCAACGAACTGGTCAGCAAAAAGCTGGGCTCGTAAACCTTTCGTTTTGTACAAGCCTGCCGGCAATCTTTGGCGGGTTTGTACAATCCGGTTTCTCACGAAATCTTAAAACTTGGGGTCAAGCCATCGGCTTGACTTCCTGCTGTTCGCGCCCTTTCCTCCGCCACAGAGAGGTGAGGTATTATGCAAAGCAGATTTGATCAGGAACTCGAAGACCGGCTGGTGCGCTATGCCGCCATCGACAGTCAAAGTGACGAGACATCCCCGACGACCCCGAGCACTCGGATCCAGTTCGACATGCTGAACCTGTTGCGCGATGAGCTGATCCAGATCGGCGCGCAGGATGTTGAGATGACGGGCGACAGTGTTGTCGTCGCGACCATTCCCGGAACGGCGTCGGGGCCGACCGTGGGCTTTCTGGCACATGTCGATACGGCCCCTCAGTTCAACGCTACCGGCGTCAAGCCGCGGGTGATCAAGGGGTACAACGGTGGCGACATTACCTTTCCGGACAACCCGGATCTGGTTCTTTCTCCGGATGACCACCCCTATCTGGCCGAAAAGATCGGCCACGACCTGATCACCGCGTCGGGCACAACCCTGCTGGGCGCGGACGACAAGGCCGGTGTATCGATTCTGATGACGATGGCACGGCACCTGATCGAAAATCAGGATACTCCACATGGCCCTATTCGTATCGCGTTCACTCCGGATGAAGAGATCGGCCGGGGCGTCACGGAACAACTGCCCAAGGATCTGGGCGTGGATTTTGCCTATACGCTGGATGGGCAGCAAGTGGGCGAGATCGAGTATGAAAGTTTCTCGGCCGACCGCGCCGTGATCCGGATCGAGGGTGTTTCGATCCATCCCGGCCTGGCCAAGGAAAAGATGGTGAACGCCACGCATCTGGCGGCAAAGATCGTGCAGACATTGCCTCAGGCCACCATGACGCCGGAAACCACGGACGGGCGCGAAGGCTTCATCCATGTCACTGACATGAACGGCGGATCATCCGAGATGGAGATCAAGCTGATCCTGCGTGATTTCGAGATGGACGGGCTGGAGGCGCAACGAGACATCGTGCGGCAGGTCTGCGCCGCCGTGCAGGCCACGGAACCGCGCGCGACCATCACCTGCGACATCAGCCACCAGTACCGCAACATGCGGTATTGGCTGGAAAACGACATGACTCCGGTCGAGCTGGCGCGGGATGCGTGTCGCGAACTGGGGGTTGAACCGCTGTCGGTACCGATCAGGGGCGGCACGGACGGATCCCGCCTGACCGAATTCGGCACCCCCTGCCCCAACATCTTCACCGGGATGCAGTGCGTTCACGGCCCGTTGGAATGGATTTCAGTGCAGGACATGGCGCTGGCGACGGAACTGTGCCTGTCGGTTGTGGCCAAGGCGGCACAGGCCGATGCGAATGGTCAGAGCTGAATTCCGCCGGATGGGCAAGGGCTCTTTCACCCGGGGGGCAGCGTGTTAAGTTGGCGCGGAAACGCATTTAGGAACAGTAGATGAAGCGCTACGAATACAAGGTCATCCCCGCCCCGCAAAAAGGTGTCAAAGCCAAAGGCGTGAAAACGGCCGAGGGCCGCTTTGCTGTCTCGGTCGAGCAACTGCTGAATCAGATGGGTCAGGATGGCTGGGAATACCAGCGGGCCGAGCTGTTGCCCAGCGAGGAACGCTCGGGTCTGACCGGATCGACCACGAACTGGCGCAATGTGCTGGTGTTCCGCCGCGTGGTGGAAGAGGAAGTCGATGCCTCGTGGGTCGGCGCAGTACCTGAGATGGATGAAACCCCGCTGGCCCAGCCGATTCCGGGCCCCGACGAGGTACAGGCCCCGAAACCAATTGCCGCAGAGACGGACGAGCCGCCTTTGTCGTTGAAGCGGTCTGATGACGCCGTTGATGAAAACGGCCCTTCGAAAACATAGGCTTGGGGGCTGGTACGACCGCCAGAACGATTGCAAATGCCCTGTGGCCTTGTGCAGGACATCCGTGTTCGCTCTGACATACGTCAAGTCGATCCGGGACGGCCCAACCGCATTGGAAAGCAATAAGGGCTACACCCTCGGGAAATCTGTGGCATGTTAGCCGGGTATTCTGGAGGGACATCGAAATGGCTATTCGGCAGACACAAGGGCGGGCACGCCTGTATGACAGCATTCTCGACACGGTCGGTGACACGCCCTGCATTCGGGTCAATCGGATCGCGCCAGAGCATGTGACCGTCTATGTGAAATTCGAGGCCTTCAACCCGGCAGGCTCGGTCAAGGACAGGCTGGCGCTGAACATCATCGAGGCGGCGGAACGTGACGGGCGGCTGAAACCCGGACAAACCGTTGTCGAAGCGACATCCGGCAACACCGGGATCGGGCTGGCCATGGTGTGCGCGGCCAAGGGATATCCTCTGGTCGTCACGATGGCCGAGAGCTTCTCGGTCGAGCGGCGAAAGCTGATGCGGTTTCTGGGCGCCAAGGTTGTTCTGACCCCCAAGGCGCAAAAAGGGTTCGGCATGTATACCAAGGCCAAGGAATTGGCCGAGGAAAACGGATGGTTCCTTGCCAGCCAATTCGAAACTTCTGCCAACGCCGATATTCACGAAAACACGACGGCGCGCGAAATTCTTGCCGATTTCGAAGGACGACGGCTGGATTATTGGGTGACGGGCTATGGGACCGGTGGCACCGTTTCGGGTGTTTCGCGTATCTTGCGGAAAGAGCGGCCCGACACCACGATCATCCTGACCGAACCGGCAAATGCCGCAATCGTATCATCAGGTTACGTCAATACGCGCAACGCTGACCATCAGCCGACCGAAAGCCACCCCGATTTCGAGCCCCACCCGATTCAGGGCTGGACACCGGATTTCATCCCCTGGGTTCTTCAGGAAGCCATCGACAATGCATACTATGACGAGTTGATCCCCATTCCCGGACCCGAAGGGATCGCATGGTCGCGCCGGCTTGCCGCCGAAGAAGGGATATTCACCGGGATTTCGGGCGGATCGACCTTTGCGGTGGCCATGAAGCTGGCCGAATCCGCGCCGGCAGGCTCTGTCATACTGGTCATGTTGCCGGACACCGGCGAGCGATACTTGTCGACCCCCCTGTTCGAGGGAATCGAAGAGGTCATGACACAAGAGGAATACGCCATCTCGGCATCTACGCCGTCCGCGCAGATGGAGGCTAGTTGACACGTAAAGGTCTTCAGACGCCGATATCCAGGGCCAGCGCGTGGATGCGCGGCACGATGTCGCCCAGCGCCTTGTGTACCGCACGGTGGCGGGCGACGCGGGATTTGCCTTCGAATGCGCTGGCGCGGATACGAACGTTGAAGTGGCTTTCACCACCTTCCTGATATCCTGCATGGCCCCTATGGCTTTCGCTGTCGTCGATCACTTCAAGCTCGCGCGGATCAAAGGCGGCTTGCAGGCGGGTTCGGATCTCGTCGGTCACACTCATTTTTTTGCTTAGCGGCAAAAATATTGCCGCACCCCTCTTCTACTTTCGGCTGCTTAGATTAAACTGCTGCCTCCGAGTCGAAAAGACGCGTTCTTGAGGATTAGAGCATGGCGAAATCAGACCCCTTCGGATTCGATATGTCCGTTTCCAGCGCCAAAAAGAAGAATCCGCGGGGACGCCGGGGCATGTCGGGTGCCTCTGAAACCTCGGTCCGGATCTGTGACCACGAGGGATGTGAAGAGCCGGGAAAGTTCCGCGCGCCAAAAGCACCGGATGTCCTGGATGATTATTTCTGGTTCTGCCAGCAACACGTGCGGGAATATAATCAGAAGTGGAATTTCTTTGACGGCACCACCGAAGCCGAGCTGAACGCACAGCGTTCGAAAGACAAGGTTTGGGAGCGCGAGACCAAGCCGATGGGCGACCCCGAAGCACGTGCCTGGGCCCGTTTGGGGATCGAGGATCCGCATCAGGTTCTGGGTGCTAACAGCACGCAGAACAAAGGCCGCACGACGGGTGGCGGCGGACGACGCCTGCCGCCGACCGAACGCCGTGCGATCGAGATTCTCGAGGCCAATGACAGCTGGACCAAGGCCGAAGTTCGCAAAGCGTACAAGAAGCTGATCAAAGTGCTGCATCCGGACATGAACGGCGGCGACCGCTCGCAGGAAGAGCAGTTGCAGGAAGTTGTCTGGGCCTGGGATCAGATCAAGGACAGCCGGAACTTCAAGTAGCGGTCACGGCTTTGCCTGCTTTGCGTTCGCGGCGCGCCCTGCCTGAATGGTTGGGTGCCGCAGACGACACAACCTGAAAAAACTGCGCAAGTTCCGTATGGAACCCTGTTTCATTCCACACGAAAGTGGTGGAGGGTTTGGGACAGGAATTTCCAGGGATCAGTTTCGTTGCGCACATCCATTTGCCTGTTGCTCGTCTCGCTAAGCGGGTTCATCGCTGCCAGTTTCATTCCGACTGACGCGGATTGGTTGTTCCTTTTGGCGCTGATTTGCGTGATGGCCAGCACAATCCTGTTCATACGGGCCTGGTTCAGGTGGCGCCAGGCCAATACATGGATCATCGTGGACGGCTCGAACGTCATGCACTGGAAAGATGGCACGCCGGATCTGGGTACGTTGAGGAAGGTCCTTGAGACTTTGAAGCGCGCAGGGTTCAAACCGGGCGTCATGTTCGATGCGAATGTCGGGTACAAAGTCGAAGGCCACTATATGGACGACCGAAAGCTGAGCCGCGCCCTGGGCCTACGATCCAAGCAGGTCATGGTGGCCCCCAAAGGGACACCTGCGGATCCGCTGATCTTGCAGGCGGCGCGGGATAGCAAGGCACGCATCGTCACAAATGACCGGTTTCGGGATTGGGTAGACGAGTTTCCGGATGTGTTGAAAGCGGATCGTCTGGTAAAAGGTGGCTTTCGCAAAGACGAACTTTGGTTTTCGCTATAGGCAAGCAACGGTTGACGCAAGGCACAGATGTTTAAAGCCATCACAACGGTGCTGCACTGAGAAATTGCCTAAGGCAACTGATCCGAGAGAACACATTTGAAGGGGTTTGTTGAGGCCAGGGATCAAACCAGGGGCGGTTCGGATTACAACTATTCGCGCTTTAGTCCGGGTATGAGCTTCGCAATGCAATTGCTTCCCGGCGCTTCAAACAACTTAAGCGAGTTTGTTGCGACTCTGCAGTGCCGTCACGCAATCCGGGGAACAGTGCGAGCAGTTCTTCGACGTCTTCACGACAGAAAGACTTCAGCGCTGTGTCGCCCAGAAAAAGACTTTCGCTACGTAGCCCCTGCGAGTGCAATACCGCGTGTCGAGAGCAGGCAATGTGGTAATATGTGATGTCTTCACCTGTGTGCACCTGCTGAATTGTTCCGTCATTCACCAAGTGGATTGCCGCAACAAAGACCCGATCTTGTCCGAACAACAACTCGGCGCGCCAGCCTTCCAGCATGATCCGATGTTGCGGGGACACAAAAACATCCTGGTTGGGTTGACCCTTGCAAATCGCGTCGCGCCGAATGCGAACGGGTCTAAATTTCGGTTGCAAAGCCAGTGTTTGTGCACTCAGCACTTTTTTCCCGATCCACAAAATCGGCAACGTTTTCCCACCTGACACGCAAACTCTGTCACCGATCATCAGGTTCTCGACCGGGCGTGGACCGGCCTCGGTCTCTATCAGGGTTCCAGCAACAAAACAGGGCGGATTGTTTGGATCAAGATCTCCGGTTGTGATTTGCCAGTTTCCGGTTGTCATTGGCCCGGTGGGGTTGTTGGTGTCCCAGGCATAGATTTCGGTTCCAACCTGAATAAATTCACCAGATTCGCCGGTACCTCTGTAGTTACCTTGTCCGAGATACGTGTAGGGTACGAACGGACCACCGTTGATCGAAATCGTTTGACCCGAGACAGTGGCTGGATCGGTCATGTTTTGGACGATCAAGTCGCCTTGCCCGCTTGTGTTGACCGAATGAAGTAAGACATCAAACGACATACGTTGTATCCGCCAAGCAGGTTGGACCAAAAGGGAACTCGCAACGAACAAGTTCCCTCCGTGTGTTGACTGAACAGAACACCACAGACCTCACAAACTCACAAAGAACGCCAAAAACCACATCTAAAAGACATGTTAACGCGCCGAAGCAGCATTTCAATGATAGTATGTTAATGTTTGCATTTGAACGAGGCACAAAGGTTGTTGCCAGCCTTTCACCGAGGACTTCTGGGTTATGCGCAATCGGCCTCAAAGCTTGTTAACGCGAGGTGCCAAATCGTAGCGTGGGTCATCACTCTGGAATGACACCCCACGCGCAACGATAGGGCCAGTTTGCAAGAAAAACATGCGCACCTCTGGGCACCTTTCGCTTTCCCTTGCCCTTGCCCGCAATATGTTGCACCACACACGGGTTCAAACCCGGTGAACGGGCCAAAGGATAAGGACTAGGCGCATGGCTGACGGATCGATCGATATCAACGCAAAACCTACCGAGGATATCTCGGTCCGTGACGTGTTCGGCATTGACAGCGACATGGCGGTCAAGGGTTTCGCCGAGCGCAGCGACCGGGTGCCGGTGATCGATCATACCTACAAGTTCGATCCGGAAACCACGCTGGCGATTCTGGCGGGCTTTTCCCATAACCGTCGCGTGATGATCCAAGGCTATCACGGCACCGGCAAATCGACCCACATTGAACAGGTCGCTGCCCGTCTGAACTGGCCCGCCGTGCGTGTGAACCTCGACAGCCATATCAGCCGGATCGACCTGATCGGCAAGGACGCGATCAAACTGCGCGACGGCAAGCAGGTGACCGAGTTCCACGAAGGCATCCTGCCCTGGGCGTTGCGCAACCCGGTTGCCATCGTGTTCGACGAATACGATGCGGGCCGCGCAGACGTGATGTTCGTGATCCAACGTGTGTTGGAGCATGACGGAAAGCTGACCCTGCTGGATCAGAACGAGATCATCACCCCGAACCCCAACTTCCGCCTGTTTGCCACCGCCAACACGGTCGGTCTGGGCGACACCACGGGTCTGTATCACGGCACGCAGCAGATCAACCAGGCGCAGATGGACCGCTGGTCGCTGGTGTCGACCCTGAACTATCTGAGCCACGACGCCGAGACGATGATCGTTCTGTCGAAGGCACCGCATTACAACACCGCCGAGGGACGCAAGACCGTCAGCCAGATGGTCACCGTCGCCGACCTGACACGGACCGCCTTCATGAATGGCGATCTGTCCACCGTCATGAGTCCGCGGACCGTGATCAACTGGGCCCAGAACGCCGAGATTTTCCGCAACGTGGGCTATGCGTTCCGCCTGTCCTTCCTGAACAAATGCGATGAGCTGGAGCGCCAGACCGTGGCCGAGTTCTATCAGCGCTGCTTCGATGAGGAGTTGCCTGAAAGCGCCGCGAGTGCAAGCTTGGGATAAGCACCCGAATTGCGCCCGGAGCGGGCGCAATGCCTCCGGCGGGGATATTTTTGGCCAGATGAAGACGGATCCGTTACTGTTTTCGACGCCGGGCAGGCCAGTACTATGAGGGCTTAAGGACATGGCACAGAAGAATGACAACCCCGCCGATCCGTTCAAGAAGGCCTTGGCCGAGGCGACCAAAGTCATGGCCGATGATCCCGAACTGTCGGTGACCTATACAGTGGACCCTTCGGGCATGACGGGCGAGTCTATGCGGCTGCCTCAGGTCTCGCGCCGGATGACGCGCGAAGAGGTGCTGTTGGCGCGTGGCACGGCGGACGCCTTGGCATTGAACCGCAAGTATCATGACGACGCGACCCATGCGCGCTATGCGCCTCCGGGCGATATGGCGCGGGATCTGTACGAGGCGATGGAGACCGCCCGCTGCGAGGCGATGGGCGCGCGGGATATGCCCGGCACCGCCAGCAATATTGACGTCAAGATCGGGCATGAAGCAATCCGGCGTGGGTATGATCAGTGCAAGCAACCCGCCGATGCACCTCTTTCGGTTGCGGCAGGCTACCTGATCCGGCATCTGGCCACCGGGCGTGATATGCCCTCTGCCGCCGAGAACATCATGAACCTGTGGCGTGGGTTCATCGAAGAGCAAGCGGGCGGGACGTTGGAGAACCTGGACGAGATTCTCTCGGATCAGGCGGAGTTTGCCAAATTCGCCCGTCAGGTGATCAAGGATCTGGGATATGGCGACCAGCTTGGGGATGACCCCGATGAGCTGGACGACGAGCAGGAAGACCAGGCCGAGGACGACGCCGAAGAACAGCCCGATCCGGACAGCACCGGTCAGGATGATCAGGACGAACAGGACGCCGACGCGACACCTGAGCAGACGCAGGAAGAACAGCAGGATCAGTCTCAGGCCCAGGTCGCGATGGACGAAATGGCCGAAGACGAGATGGGTGACGAGGCTGAGATGCCGGATGGCGAGGCGCCTCTGGAGCCGCCTGCCCCGCCGCCGGCATCCGAAGCGGACCCGGATTACAAGGTCTATCTGGACACCCATGACGAAGAGATCGCCGCCGAGGATCTGGCCGAACCGGCCGAGCTGGAACGTCTGCGGGCCTATCTGGATCAGCAGCTGGAGCCCTTGAAAGGCGCGGTGTCGCGTCTGGCCAACAAGCTGCAACGCCGGCTGCAGGCGCAGCAGAACCGCAGCTGGGAGTTCGACCGCGAAGAAGGCATTCTGGACGCGGGTCGATTGGCACGTGTGGTCGCGAACCCCACCACTCCGCTGAGTTTCAAGGTCGAGAAAGACACCGAGTTCCGCGACACGGTGGTGACGCTGCTGCTGGACAATTCGGGGTCGATGCGCGGACGTCCGATTTCGATCGCCGCCATCTGTGCCGATGTTCTGGCGCGGACGCTGGAGCGGTGCAATGTAAAGGTCGAAATTCTGGGCTTTACCACGCGGGCGTGGAAAGGCGGTCAGGCGCGCGAGGCATGGCTGAACGATGGACGTCCGCAGCAGCCCGGCCGTTTGAACGACCTGCGCCACATCATCTACAAGGGCGCGGACGCCCCTTGGCGTCGTGCGCGGCCCAATCTGGGTCTGATGATGAAAGAGGGCCTGCTTAAGGAAAACATCGATGGAGAAGCCCTGGAATGGGCACATCGCCGGATGCTGGCGCGGCGCGAACAACGCAAGATCCTGATGGTGATCTCGGACGGTGCGCCGGTCGATGATTCGACACTGAGCGTGAACCCGGCCAACTATCTGGAAAAACACCTGCGCGACGTGATCGCGATGGTCGAAAAACGCAAAATGGTCGAACTTTTGGCCATCGGGATCGGCCATGACGTGACCCGGTATTACGACCGGGCGGTGACGATTACCGATGTAGAGCAACTGGCCGGCGCGATGACCGAACAACTGGCGGCTCTGTTTGACAGTGACCCGCGGGCGCGGGCGCGGGTCATGGGGATGAGAAAGGCCGGCTGAGGCTGATCTTCTGCCCGGCGGGCGTATTTCCCGAGGGCGACGTGTTTTTCGTTGCTGATCATCGGCCTGTTCACGCGGGGTGTTGCCGTCTGGACATTTTTTGAAATGCGCCTCAGGGTCACGCTCAAATGCTGTGAATGAGGCCGCCCATGTTCCAATCCTTCGAAGTGACCGCCCGCCCGGAACAGGGGCCACCGCGGCTGGCCGCCTTGCGCGAACAGATGGTGCAAGAAGGGCTGGACGGGTTTCTGATCCCGCGGGCGGATGCGCATCAGGGAGAGTATGTCGCGGCGCGCGATGAACGTCTGGCTTGGCTGACCGGGTTCACGGGCTCGGCCGGGTTTTGCGCCGTCCTGCGCGACGTGGCCGGAGTTTTCATCGACGGGCGGTATCGCACCCAGGTCAAGGCACAAGTTGCCGCAGATTTCACCCCGGTCCCCTGGCCCGAGGTAAGCCTGAGCGCCTGGCTGAAACAGCAATTGCCCAACGGCGGCAAGATCGGATTTGACCCGTGGCTGCATGCGGCGGGGCAGATTTCCGGCACATTGAGTGATCTGGAAGGATCGGGCATCGAACTGGTGAGATGCGAAAACCTTGTGGACCGGATCTGGGCCGATCAACCCGCACCGCCGATGAACCCGGTCAAGGCGCATCCGATCGAATTTGCCGGGGAAGGTGCGGACAGCAAGATCGCCCGTCTGGCCGAAGACCTTCGACGGGCCGGGCACAAGGCAGCGGTGATCACCCTGCCGGATTCCATCATGTGGCTGTTGAATATCCGTGGGTCGGATATCGCCTATAACCCGGTGGCCCACGGCTTTGCCATTCTTCATGCAGGTGGTCAGGTCGATCTGTTCATGGCGGCAGAGAAACTGGCCGGGGTACGGGATCATCTGGGCTCTCAGGTGACTTTGCGCGCTGTGGGCGATTTTTTGGATGCGGTTGCGACACTGGCCGGTCCGGTGCAGGTGGATGCCGCTTCGGTACCTCAGATCGTGGCCGATGCGCTGGGTGACGCGATGACGGATGGCGGCGATCCCTGCGCCCTGCCCAAAGCCTGCAAGAATGCGGCTGAAATCGCGGGCAGCGCCGAGGCGCATTTGCGCGATGCGGTGGCGGTCATCGAAACGTTGTGCTGGCTGGACCAGCAAGCCCCGGGCAGCGTGACCGAAACACAGGTTGTCACCCGGCTGGAAGAAAACCGGCGCAAGGACAATGCGCTTCAGGACATCTCGTTCGATACCATTGCAGGCACGGGTCCGAACGGTGCGATCATGCATTACCGCGTGACGGAAGAGACCGACAGCCGCCTGGAACACGGCCATATTCTGGTGCTGGACAGTGGCGGGCAGTATCTGGACGGCACCACCGACATCACCCGAACCATCGCCATCGGTGACGTCGGAACCGAGGAAAAAACCTGCTTCACCCGGGTGCTGAAGGGCATGATTGCCATGTCGATGCTGCGTTGGCCTGCGGGCCTTTCCGGGCGGGATATCGAATGTGTGGCCCGCGTGCCGCTGTGGTCTGCGGGACAGGATTTCAACCATGGGGTCGGACATGGGGTCGGCGCCTATCTGAGCGTGCATGAAGGGCCGCAACGGCTGTCCAAAGTCAGCCATGTACCGCTGCAACCCGGCATGATCCTGTCAAACGAACCCGGGTATTACCGGGAAGGCGCCTTTGGCATCCGCATCGAAAACCTTGTGGTGGTGGAAGACGCTCCTCTGCTTCCCGGTGGCGATGCCGAACGCGCGATGCTGAACTGGCGCACGCTGACCTATGTACCAATTGACCGCAGACTGATCATGGCCGATATGTTGACGACCGACGAACGCGACTGGCTGAATGCCTATCACCGCGACGTTGCGGAAAAAATCCGCCCAAGGCTGGGACATGACGCACAACTGTGGTTGGATGCCGCAACTGCCCCAATCTGACACGAGTCTGTTACATAAAACAGGCAGAGGGGTGGCCCTGATACGACGACGGAAGGAAGAGGAATGGCTGAGATCACGATCCGGAAAGCGCCGGGCAAATGGACTGTCCGCTCGGGCGGTGCGATCCTGGGCGAAACGAACAACGCGCTGGAACTGCTTGAAGGCGACAAGGATCCGGTGATCTATTTCCCGCGCAACGATATAGCGATGGCGTTTCTGGATCGGACCGACAAGGTGACCCACTGCCCCGGCAAGGGCGACGCGACGCATTTTTCCATCGTCAACAAGTCATCCGTGACAGACAACGCGGTCTGGAGCTATGAGGATCCGATTCAGGCGGTGGCCGAGATCAAGGACCATCTGGCATTTTATCCGGTTGAATCGGTGAAGGTGGAGCAGATTTAACGCCAGCCCCCGCGCCCACCTCACGCAGCTGTGGCATGCACGTGAACGGCATTTGCGGCACACTTGCTCCGGGGTAACACCGGAGGCTTTCATGTCGATGTCACGTCGCGGTTTTGCAGTGATGATCGGGGCTGGTGCAATGGCACCCGGCGCGCTTTGGGCGCAGCAGGATCCGGTTCTGGACGCGTTGCGCAGCACGCTGAGCGGGCGTCGGACCGCGTTTGAGGCGCAGATGGCGTATTTGAAGGATCGCGGCCAGCCGGATGTCGTGGCCGGGTTGCTGACTGCGATGCGTTATGCCGACAGGCGACGGGATGAGATTGTCGAGGTGATGGAGGCCCTGACCGGGCAACGCCATGGCAATGACTGGTTCGAGTGGATGCTGTGGCAGGAACGAAACCCGCAGATTACCCCTCATCCGTCGCTGATCCCGTTCAAGCGCGAGGTTCTTCTGGGGATCGACCCGAATTTCGATCTGTTCCTGCGGCCCGAATATCTGCAACGCGACAAGATGAAGATCCGCCTGGAAGAGATCGCCTGGGGCGGTGTGTACAAGGATGGCATTCCGTCTCTGGACAATCCCACCCTGATCTCTGCTTCGAATGCGGGGTACCTGAAGGGCGATGATCTGGTGTTCGGCGCGGCCATCAACGGGGATGAGCGCGCCTATCCCCTGCGGATCATGGGCTGGCACGAGATGTTCAACGAGGTGATCGGCGGCGTGCCCGTGGCGCTGGCCTATTGCACGCTTTGCGGGTCGGGCATCCTGTTTGAAACCCAGGTGGCGGGGCGGCGAAAACCGTTCATTTTCGGGTCGTCAGGTTTCCTCTATCGTTCGAACAAGCTGATGTTTGACCGCGAGACGCATTCGCTGTGGAATCAGTATACCGGCAAGTCTGTTGTGGGGCCCTTGGCGAACAGCGGCATCACGTTGAAACAGCGCCCTGTGGTGATCACGACATGGGACAGCTGGAGGACCTCGCATCCCAAAACCCGTGTTCTGTCGCTGAACACCGGGCATCGGCGCAATTACGGATCAGGGGTGGTTTATCGCGACTATTTCGCCTCGAACGAGCTGATGTTCCCGGCGGTTGTGGATCAGTCCCGGCATCGGCAGAAGGATTACATCTTTGCCGTGCGCCAGTTTGGGGCAGCCCGCGCCTGGCCTCTGGATGCGTTCAAGGGCAAACCGGTGATCAACGATGCAATCGGTCGGACACCTCTGGTTCTGATTGGCGATCCCAAAGAGCGCAGCGTGCGGGCCTATGAGCGAAAATCGCATGCGTTCCGGGCGACGCAAGGCGGGTTGCAGGATAGCGCGGGGAACGGTTGGACCGTCACGGAAGAGGCTTTGATCGGGCCGGATGGAACGCGTTTGCCACGAGTCGCCGGTCATGTTTCCTATTGGTTTGCGTGGGACAATTATCTGGGCGACGCAGCCAGCGTGTATGGTGAGTGAAACTCAGGAATGCTCTTCGGCAGCGGTGGCCGCAAGCGCCCTGTTATATGCCTTGAGCGCATCGACGTGATAGAGCGCCCCAACCGGTGTTTCAGAGCCGTCGTTTTCCAGAATGACAACCGGAATGCAGGGGATGTCGTCACGATCAAAGTAGGGCATGGCGGCTTCCAGCGTGGCGCTGGCCTGAATGCACAGGCCCTGGTCGATCAGCCCCTGCGCCTCTTCCTTCGTGATCGACCGCGGATCCCCAAGCGGGCGCATCACCGCTCCGGCGCGAAGCATTGCCAGCAAATAAGCCTGCGGCCCCGCGGCCAGGTGGACATCACGCCGTTCCAGCTGCGTCAGGAAGAAAGACCGGTCCACAAGTCTCGAGGCCAAGGCCGTGGACATGGACACGCTGACCATCACGGCAAGGCCGATCTGCCAATCGCCGGTCAGTTCAAAAACGATCAAAGTGGTCGAGATGGGCGCGCCCAGCACCGCCGCGGCCACGGCGCCCATTCCGGCAAAGGCATAAAGCGTGTGCGTGCCCGACACATCCGGCAGCAACCCGGTGGCGATCAGACCGAAGGCCAGCCCGGTCAACGCGCCGACCATCAGAGACGGAGAGAACACCCCGCCCCCCATGCGCCCGCCCATGGTAATCGCCACCGCGACCGTTTTGATCACCGCAAACAGGATGGCCGTGGTCAGCACCAGATCACCGGTCAGGGCGCGAATTGTCGTCTCGTACCCCACGCCGATGATATGCGGAAACCAGATCGCCATCAGCCCCAGCATCGCCCCGGACACCGCAGGGCGCAGCCAGCCCGGAATTGACAGACGGTTCTGGATATGGCTGCCGATATCCTCGGCAAAGAAGATCGACCGCATCAGCAGCAACGCGACAAGTCCGCAGATCAGGCCCAGGATCAGGAAGGCCGGAAGTTCGACATAGAATTGCAGCGATCCCGGCGTCTCCAGCGTGAACTCGGTAACGTCGCCATATTCCAGCCGGTTGATCACCGTTCCCGCGACCGAGGCGATGACGATCGGGGCAAAGGCGTGAACGGCGAAATGGCGCAGCACGACCTCGAGCGCGAACAAGGCCCCCGCAATGGGGGCGTTGAAGCTGGCCGACACGGCCGCGGCAACGGCACATCCCAATAGGTCACGTCCCGTGATCCCATCCGCGTGTATGCGGTTGCTGACCCATGTGGAAATCACTCCGGCCATATGCACCACCGGCCCCTCTCGGCCTGTCGATCCGCCCGAACTGAGCGTGATCAGCGAGGCAAAAAACGACGCGATGCCCGCCTTGACCTCGACCCGCCCGTCGGTGATGGCCGAACCTTCGATCACGTCGGCAACCGACCGGACTCGGCCGTCATTGGTGAACCGGTTCAGGATGATGCCGACGACCAGGCCACCGAAGATGGGAATGATCAGAACCATGAACCATGGCAGTTTCTCGGCGTGGCTGTGCAGCAGCAGGATGTCATCGGTATCGTAAAGATAGGCTTGCAGCGCACGGATGGCCTTGCGGAAGCCAAGCGCCATGAAACCGGCCGCGATCCCGATGGCCAGCGCAATGAACCAGAACTGGATCTGGCTTGGCCCCCGGCGCAGCATGACCCGCCACGCATCCTTGATCGCGGCCAGAGCCTGATTGAACTGGTTGCGCAGAACGGTGCGGGTCGATTGGGTCATTGGCCCTCGGGGATCATCACTTAACCCTTAGTAAGCCACGGAGCGCCCATATAAAAGTGAGATAGCGACAGTGTGAGCACCAATTCACGCCATCGCCGCGTCAGGCCTGCAACAGAGCCCGGGCGGCGGCACGGGCTTCTTCGGTGATGGTGTCGCCGGCCACCATGCGCGCGATTTCGTCCACCCGATCCGGTTCGGCCAGAGGAATGACGGTGGACAGGGTTTGTCCGTCAGTAACCTGTTTCTGCACCCGCCAGTGATGCGCCGCCCGTGCGGCGACTTGAGGGGAATGGGTGACAACCAGAACCTGCCCGCCCTGCGCCAGCGACGCCAGCCTGCGCCCGACCGCGTCGGCGGTTGCCCCACCGACACCGCGATCGATTTCGTCAAAGATCATCGTCCGGGCACTGTCGTCGCCAGACAGGCAGACCTTGAGGGCCAGCAGAAAGCGGCTGAGCTCACCCCCCGAGGCGATCTTGTTCAACGGCCCCGCCGGCGCACCGGGGTTGGTGGCCACGGTGAAGGCCACCGCGTCGGTGCCTTCGGGGCCGGGTTCAGCCGGGGTGATCTCGGTCTGGAACACGGCACGTTCCATCTTGAGCGGGGCCAGTTCCGCCATGACGGCCGAGTCAAGCCGCCCGGCGGCGGCCTTGCGCGCGGCGCTGAGGTCGGCTGCGGCAGCGTCATAGGCCCGTTGCGCCGCGTCCACGGCGGCTCGCCTGTCTGCCAGGTCGGCATCCCCTGCCTCCAACCGGTTCAACCGGTCACGCAGAGTGTCGGCAAACGAACCCAAATCATCCGGGGCCACGTCATGTTTGCGGGCCTGCGCACGGATGGCAAACAGGCGTTCCTCGGCCTGTTCCAATTCTGCCGGGTTGAAGTCCAGCGCCTGAAGGCAGGCATTCACGCCATCCTGCGCCTCGCCCAACTCGATCATCGCGCGCCCTAGCGCTGCTATCGGTTCTTCCAACTGGCCGCCCGCATTGTCCGAGACGCCTTCCAGCCAGCGGATGGCGTCGGACATGGCCCCTTCCGCCCCGTCCCCGGACAACAGGGCAAAGGCGCGGGCGACATCGTCGCGGATACGCTCGGCCCCTTGCATCATGCGACGGCGGGCATCCAGTTCGGCGTCTTCGCCCGGTTGCGGGTCAAGCTGATCCAGTTCCGCAACCGCGTGGCGCAGGAATTCTTCCTCGCTGCGGACAGCGGCCAGTGCGGCCTCGGTCTCGGCCAGAGCCTTGCGGGTGCGGGACATCTCAGACCAGGCCGCGCGCACCTTGGCCAGGTGGTCCGAGACCCCGGCGAAGTCGTCCAGCATCGCCCGATGGCCGCGCGGGTTCAGCAGCCCGCGATCATCATGCTGGCCGTGCAGTTCGATCAGGGTCTCGGACAGCGCTCGCAGCACCTCGCCCGAGCAGCGGCGGTCGTTGACCCAGGCGGTCTTGCGCCCTTCAGCGGTGTTGACCCGGCGCAGGATCAGTTCCTCGCCGCCCGGCAGGCCAGCTTCGGCCAGAATCGCGTGTGCGGGATGATCGGCAGAGAGTTCGAATTCGGCGACGACCTCACCCTGCGCGGCCCCCTGCCGCACCAGTTCCGCGCGCCCTCGCCAGCCCAACACGAAGCCAAGCGAATCCAGCAGAATCGATTTGCCCGCACCGGTCTCGCCGGTCAGTGCGTTCAAGCCCGGCTGAAAGCTCAGTTCCAGCCGGTCTATGATCAGCATATCGCGGATATCAAGGGCGCGCAGCATGTGGTCTTCAGCGTCCCGGACCAAAGGCCATCGCGATTACAACCATTCACCTTTGATGGTCTGACGATAAATCGTGCTGAGCCAGTTGTTACCGCGGCTCTTGAGATCGAGCCCGCGAGAGGTCAACAGTTTGTACGCATCGTCATACCATTCCGAGGACTGGTAGTTGTAGCCAAGAATGGCACCTGCGGTCTGCGCTTCGTCCAGCAGGCCAAGCGACAGATAGGCCTCGACCAGACGATACAGTGCTTCGGCGGTGTGGGATGTAGTCTGAAAGTCTTCGACCACAACTCGGAACCGGTTGATCGCCGCGATATAGTGATCCTGACGCAAGTAGTAGCGCCCGATCTCCATTTCCTTGCCTGCCAGATGGTCGAAGGCCAGATCGAACTTCAGAACCGCCGATGTGGCGTATTCGCTGTCCGGATAGACCTCGATCACGGTCCGCAGAGATTGCAGCGCCTGGAAGGTCAGGCCCTGGTCACGCCCGACTTCGTCGATCTGATCATAATAGCTGAGCGCCAGCAGATACTGCGCATAAGCAGCATCTTCATCCGTCGGATAGAAGTCGATATAGCGCTGCGCCGCCGCGCGGCTTTCTTCGTAATTCTGGTCCGAATGGAACGAAAACGCCTGCATGATAAGCGCGCGCTTGGCCCAATCCGAATATGGATACAAACGTTCGACTTCCGAGAAATACCACGCCGCGTCGTCCGAGCGATTCTGCGACAGTTCGTATTCACCTCGGGTGTAGATCTGTTCCGGCGTGAACCCTTCCAGGTTCTGTTCACGGTCCGCGCCCTTGTTGCCAAAAAGGCCGCCGGCGTTGCCGCATGCCGTCAAAACTGCTGCCAGAAGAATCGCACCCGCGAATCTGACTGCCGCTTTGCTGCCAACCATACCGCCCATCCTTGTCGTCTTGCTTAATGGGGTTTGCCCCGATTTGAGCCATGGTCTAGCACAGAAAATTCCGGTGCAAAACGCCTTATGCGACTTCTGGCGCAAATGTCGTCAGAGTTGATCTTATCAGGCCACTTCGGGAATTTCGTTGACAACAAGCCCCTGCCCCGGCAGGCGCGCGGCCTGTTCCGGCGTGCACAGTACCGGACGTACGGCGCCCGGCGTTTCGAACAGGTTGCGCAGCAATGTGTTGGTCAGCGAATGACCCGACTTGTTTCCGGTGAAGTGACCCAAAATCGGCCCACCAGCCAAATAGAGATCACCCAGAGCATCCAGCATCTTGTGGCGCACAGCCTCATCGACCCGGCGGAAACCGCCCGGTGTCAGAACTTCGACGCCCTGAACAACCACGGCATTTTCAAGCGTGCCGCCCAAAGCCAACCCGTTTTCGCGCATCGCCTCGACATCCGTGCGACGGCAGAACGTGCGACAATCGCTGAGTTCACGCGCGAAGGAACCGTTGCGCATATCAAGCGTTTTGCTCTGGCTGCCAATGGCACCGTCTTCGAAATCGATATGGAAGTCGATGATCAGCCCGTCAGCGGGCGCAATGCTGGCGCTCGCACCTTCGCGAGATGCGGTGACGGTTTTCAGAACCTCATAGGCCAATACCGGGCTGGCCTGACGGCGCACGCCTTTGGCCATGATGCCGCGCACGAAATCAATCGATGACCCGTCCATGATCGGAACTTCGGGGCCGTCGATCTCGACAAGCGCGTTGTGCACGCCACATCCGGCCAATGCAGCCATGATATGTTCGACGGTGGAAACCGAAACACCGGCATCATTCACCAGGCGCGTACAAAGCGGGGTCCGTTCGACCGCATAGTAGATCGCCGGGACCATCGCGTCGCCCAGTTGAATATCCGTCCGCTTGAACCAGATGCCATGACCAGCCGCCGCCGGTTTCAGGACCATGGTCGCCGGCTTGCCGCTGTGCAGCCCGACGCCTTTAAACGTGACCGGAGATTTGAGCGTATGTTGCAAAATGGGCCTCGGTGAGTAGTGTCCAGCCTGCTTGGGCCGTGTTGGACACTGAGTTAAGGAAGCCCGCGTCAAGGCTCAACTCACTCTTTGCAACCGATTGAAACATGTATGTAACAGATCGGCAAAACCCTGCTCACATAGTTGCAAGTTACTGTTAATAAACAATTAAGGGCCGCCAAATGGCAGCCCTTTGAGTGGATTTTGTTACCGCGATCAGTTGGCTTGACGGCGCAGGAAGGCCGGAATTTCGATGCGGTCCTGATCCGGATCGGCCTCTTCCTGAAGCGGCGCGGTCGCCTCGGACTGTCGCAAAACGGGCTGCTGCCGCGGCGGTTGGGCCGGTGTATCCGAGGCATGACCTGTCATCCGATCGATCAGACGATTGAAGCCAAAACGCGACCGCTCCTCGGGTTCCGGTTGCGAAACCGCTTCGGGCTGGCGGGGCGCTGCCGGTCGCTGTGGCGCCGACGGAACCTTCTGCACAGCGGCCTGCAAACGCTGCAATGCTTCGGGCGACGGGGTGCCAGCAGCATGTCCGCGCGGTGCCACAAATGCCTCGGGCGCGAGCTCAACATGCTCGGGCTGCGGCTCGAATTCGGCCACACGCGGCTGATAAGCAGGTGGCGGCAGGCCGTCGTCGTCACGCTCATCGCGCGGCTGGAATTGCGGTTGCGCCGGTTCTTCGGCGGCTTCGAACAGCGAAGGTTCGCGGTTTTCTTCCGGCTGCGGGGCAGGCTCTGCTGCGTCGGCAACCACCCGGGCTTCTTCCTGAATATGCTCTTCAGCCGAAACCATGCGGGTCAGCGGTTCGGACATCGAACGGCGCGCCACCGGGACTTCGGTCGTTTTTTCGCTGGCGTCGATGCCGGTCGCAACAACCGACACGCGCATTCCGCCTTCCATAGCGGTATCCAGCGTCGAGCCGACGATGATATTGGCCTCGGGGTCCACTTCCTCGCGGATGCGGTTGGCGGCTTCGTCCAGCTCGAACAGGGTCAGGTCGTGCGAGCCGGTGATGTTGATCAGCACGCCTTTGGCGCCCTTGAGGCTGATTTCGTCCAACAGCGGGTTTGCAATAGCCTTTTCCGCCGCCTGGATGGCGCGGTCTTCGCCTGTTGCCTCGCCGGTGCCCATCATCGCCTTGCCCATCTCGTCCATCACGGCGCGAACGTCGGCAAAGTCGAGGTTGATCAGGCCGGGGCGCACCATCAGGTCGGTCACGCCTTTGACGCCCTGATACAGAACGTCGTCAGCCATCGAGAACGCCTCGGTAAAGGTGGTCTTTTCATTGGCCAGGCGGAACAGGTTCTGGTTGGGGATGATGATCAGCGTGTCGACAACCTGCTGCAGCGCCTCAACCCCATCTTCGGCTTGGCGCATCCGCTTGGCACCTTCGAACTGGAAGGGCTTGGTTACGACACCGACGGTCAGTACACCCAGCTCACGCGCGGCTTGCGCGATGATCGGAGCAGCCCCCGTTCCGGTACCGCCGCCCATACCGGCGGTGATGAAGCACATATGAGCGCCTGCAAGGTGGTCCACGATCTGTTCGATGCTTTCCTCGGCGGCGGCCGCGCCTACGGTCGGGCGGGCCCCTGCCCCCAAACCTTCGGTGACTTTCACACCCAGCTGCACCCGCGCCGAGGACTGGCTTTGTTGCAACGCCTGTGCGTCGGTGTTGGCGACCACGAAATCAACGCCGTCCAACTGTTTTTCAATCATGTTGTTGACGGCGTTCCCGCCTGCACCGCCAACGCCAAATACTGTAATCCGAGGCTTCAGTTCGTCGTGCCCGGGCATCGAAAGATTCAATGTCATGCTCTGTCCGCCTGTATTTATGTCCCGCCAAAGCGGTGTTTTTCTTACCTATCCTTGTACGATTCTAACGGCCTGATGCCAAAAGGTCACGTCAAAAATCGCGTTTTCCCACAAAATATGGAGGAAATAAGGCATAAACCGGCGGCATTTCGCAGGTCAAGCCAGATATAGCGGAAACAACGGCGACCATCACTAGACAACCGGCATGAACGCGAGGACACATTCGTTCATCGCGCTCTGATCGACTGTCATCTACATTGCGGAAAACTGCTCAGGTCCTGCCGCGAGGCCTCTTTCGGGCCTTGTGGATATCTTGCGGGATAAATCGAAACGCTGCAACCGGTTTCTTCAGCTGAGCGGTGCATTTGGACAGTCCAGGCCGCGGTCAGTCATGGAACGCACTTCCTGTATTTCCCCATCGACGAATGAGGCAAGCCGCACCATCAAACGACCTTCATGCAAAAATGGCCACCAACAGACCGGAATGCCGTCCGGGTCATTGTCGTACAGAAAACACAACTGACCGTTTGGCGTCGTGATCTGCCCGTAGACACAGCCCTGCCCCTCTTCGCGCCAGACCGACATGCGGCGGTTCAGGAATTGTTCGGTTCCCACCAGGCCACCGCTGCGGATTTCGTAGAATGTCAGAGTTTTGCCGACCGCCGCGTCCAGAAACGCTTCGGGCGTGATCATGGTCTGGGCCGAGGCCCAGCAAGGCAGCAGCGCCGCGCACAGAGCACCCCCGCGCAGGACTCTACCAGTTGTCACGGAACCACCGTACGGCGCGCTTGAACGGGCGCGCGGCATAGGTGTCGACCGGGATTTCAAAATCCCACCATTCATCCTGAGGATGGGCCGCAAACAGGCTGAGGCCGACAGCGGACGAGAACCCGGGCCCGGTGGCTGATTGCGGCAGGCCATGCACGCGCAAGGGGCGGCCCAAGCGAACGCGCTGACCGAGGATGCGCGTGGCCAGCCCGTCCAGCCCCATGATCTGGCTGCCGCCGCCGGTCAGCACGATCTGCTGGCTTGGCATATGTTCAAACCCGGCGGCGTCCAACCGGACGCGGACCTCTTCAAGAATTTCCTCGACACGCGGGCGCATGATGCCGATCAGCTCGGCGCGGCTGACGGTGCGGCGGTCGTGTTCCCAGTCGCCGGTGTCACCACCGATATCAATCATATCCCTGTCGTCGGCGCCGGTGGCATGAACGCCACCATTGAATGTCTTGATCCGTTCCGCCACGGCGGCAGGCACACCTAGGCCCATCGAGATATCGGCGGTCACGTGATCGCCGCCCATGCGCACGCAATCGGCATAGATCATGTGCTTTTTCATGAAGATCGACACGCTCGTGGTGCCGCCGCCCATGTCGATACAGGCCGCGCCCAGTTCCTGCTCGTCTTCGACCAGCGCCGAGATGCCCGAGACATAGGCCGAGTTGGCAATACCCGCGAGTTCAAGATCGCAGCGCTTGATGCAACGCACGATGTTCTGGATCGCTGACGAATCCACGGTCAGCATATGCATGTCGACCGCAAGGCTCTGGCCCATCTGCCCGCGCGGATCGATCAGGCCCGACCGGTTGTCGAGCGCGAAATTCACCGGTTGAGCATGCAGCACTTCGCGCCCGTCACCATAATCCGGCACGTCGCAGGCGTTCAGAACCCGGCCCACTTCGGCCTCGGTCACGATCTGACCGTCCAGATCTACTTGCGCATCCAGCCCGTAAGACCGCGGGTTCGCGCCCGAGAAACAGGCGATCACATGGTCGACGCGGATGTCGGCCATCTTCTGTGCGGCCTGAAGCGCGGTGCGGATAGCACGTTCGGTTTCCTGCATGGCTGTGACTTCGCCGAACTGGACACCCCGCGACCGGGTGGTCGCGGCACCGATGACGCGAAAACCCGTCTGCCCTGCCATGGAACCGATGGTATTGTCCTCGCTCAGCCGACCGGTTCCGTCAAAGCGCAGCACAAGACAGGCGATTTTCGAGCTGCCCACATCCAGAATCGCAATCACGCCGCGTTGCAAAGCCTGTCGCCGCATCTGACGCATGGCACGTTGGGACTGATAAAGATCGGTCATCATGGTCGTTACTGCCCGTTACTCACTGTCACTTTTGTGTTCCACCAGTCTTCGCTGGCGGCTTTGGTCATTCGGATGGTCGGACGCTGCCCGAGGCGCATGTCGACCACGGCCACGTCACGCTCCAGAAGGTCCTGCACCTCGTTCACGGCAAGCACGCGTTCCAGCGCACGCACCGGGCGTTCGGTCGGCAGCATGATGCGCTGACCACGGTCCAGCACCAGATCCCAGCGCCGCTCTCCCACGCGCACCAAGCCGCGCACGCGATTGCCCAGGCTGCGCGAAGTCAGCAGAAGCTCCAGTGCTTCTCCGACGTGATCGTCGGCGCCTGTCCCGGCTATCAACGGTAGATCGGCGTGGTCTTTGCGAGAAGTGGCTTCCTTGACATGCGCGCCTGTCTCATCCAGCAGTTCAAGCCCTTCGCGCGTTCGCCAGACGATCACGGGCTGCCGCTCCACCACATCGACTTGCAGGATGCCTCCGGGGCGGATTCTGACGGTTGCGGATTTCACCGGGTCCAGCCCGGTGATCGTGTCGCGGATCTGTTCCACATCCAGATCCCAGGAACTGATCGGGAAATCCAGCGGCACGATTTCGCGGATGTCTTCGGACAGGTCGGTTCCGGCCCCATCGATGGCCATCAGGTTGACCATGAATTCGGGGCGTTCCTGAATCGAAGTGCGCACATCGGCGATATAAGCGGCAAGTGCGTCGCGACGGTCCTGCGAGGCAAAGAAGATGCCAAGCGCGGCAGCGATGGCGCAGATCGGCAGGCCCACCTTGACACCAAGGCGAATGCCCGGCGTCAGCATCCAGCGTTGCAGCCGATAGCTGAGACGGGACGGCGCAGGGTCACTGCGTCTTGCGGAGCGGGAAAACACACGCGCACCGCGCAGGCGCAAAAGCGGTTCGGCCTCGTGCGAGTCCGTGTCGGCCGAGGCGAAATCGGCATCCGGTCCCGCAAGTGGTTTGCTGCGGTGGATTTCCAGTGAACGGCTGGCGGTCAGCGGTCGCATGAGGCGTCCTCCACCATCCAGGCGCAGAGCTGGCCGAATGTCATTCCAAGATGAGCGGCCTGTTCCGGGACCAGAGAGGTTGGCGTCATGCCGGGCTGGGTATTGGTTTCCAGCAGGAACAACCCATCGGCACCCTTGCTGTCATCCCAGCGGTAATCCGTGCGGGACACACCCTTGCACCCCAGCACGTTATGCGCCCGCACGGCGTAGTCCATGCAGCGGTCGAAAATGTCCTGCGGGATGTCGGCGGGCAGGACATGCCACGAGCCGCCGGGCTTGTACTTGGCGTCATAGTCGTACCAGCCGCCATCTGTCATGATTTCAGTCACGGTCAGGGCGCGGTCGCCCATCACGGTCACGGTCAACTCGCGGCCTGCCACGTATTTCTCGACCATCACCAGATCGGGCATCGCCTCGTCCAGCTGCGGCGGGCCGTTGGCATTTTCGTGGACGATGTAAATCCCAACGCTGGAGCCTTCATTGTTCGGCTTGGCCACATAGGGCGGCTCCATCACGTGAACTTCGACCACCTCGACCTTGGGCACGATCACGCTCGGTACGACGGGCAGCCCTTCGGTTTGGTAAATCTCTTTGCTGCGCTGCTTGTCCATTGCCAGCGCCGAGGCCAGAACACCGGAATGGGTGTAAGGGATACGCATCCACTCCAACAGGCCCTGCACACACCCATCTTCGCCCCAGCGGCCATGCAGGGCGTTGAAAACCACATCCGGTTTGATGTCCACAAGGCGCGCGCAGAGGTCGGGACCTGCGTCCAGTTCGACCACTTCAAAGCCTTCTCCCACAAGGGCGGCCGCGCATTCGCGCCCAGAGCTGAGAGACACCTCGCGTTCCGCCGAGGGTCCACCCATCAATACCGCCACTTTGGGGTTTGTCCTGCTCGACATACCCAATGTGCGCCTCAATGTCCCCGGACCTTATGTGGTGGTCCGTACTGCGTTTATGCCTTTGATCCGTCGCCTGAATTTGCCTGTTATGGTCTGACGGTTGGGGCTTTATTCTGTCAGCGGATCACCGACCCGCATGATTTCCCACTCTAGCGTGATGCCGCTTGTTTCGTAAACCTTTTTTCGCACCTCTTCGCCAAGACCTTCGAGGTCGGCAGCGGTTGCCGCGCCGGTATTGATCAGGAAATTCGAGTGCTTCGGGCTCATCTGCGCACCGCCAAGCGTCGCGCCGCGCATTCCGGCGTCGTCGATCACTTTCCACGCCTTGAGATCATGCACGTCATCCGCCTGCCCGGTCGAAGAAAACCCGGCTGGATTGCGAAAGGTCGACCCCGCGCTGCGATCTTTGGTCGGCTGGGTTTCGTCGCGCTTTTTCAACTGCGCCGCCATACGGGCATGGAGATCTTGGGGATTGCCTGAAGGGCCCTCGAACACAGCCGAAATCAGCACTGCGCCTTCCGGCAGGTCCGTCTGGCGATAACAAAAATTCAACTCTTCTGGTGTCAAGTCCACAAGCTCGCCTTGCCGGGTGACAATCGTGGCCTTGCGCAGAACATCCGCCGTGTAGCTGCCGTAACAGCCCGCGTTCATCCGCACCGCGCCGCCGATCGAGCCCGGAATGGTGCGCAGAAAGGTCAGGTCGACACCGGCATCCGCCGCCTTGCGCGCAACATGCGCGTCCAGCGCAGCGGCTCCTGCGGTGACTGTGTTGCCCTCGACCGAGATAGTATTGAACCCGCGCCCCAGCCGGATCACCACGGCCCGCAGCCCCCCATCCCGAACGATCAGGTTCGAACCGACACCCATCGGAAAGACCGGGGTTTGCGCCGGCAGTTCCCGCAGGAAAGCTTGCAGGTCTTCGATATCGGCAGGCTGGAACAGGTAATCGGCCGGGCCGCCGACGCGAAGCCATGTGAGCTCAGAGAGAGGCCGCGCCCGAGACAGGCGCCCTTTCGGAACGGGAAGCGTTGTCATGCGTCTGCACGCACCGCCAGGCTACGTCCGCCCACACCGCCCATGATCGCGGCGAACAGAAAGGGAAGAACGCCGGCGGTCAGCCAGACCAGCGGGCCGAACGCCTGTTCTTCTTCGCCGGTGCCAATACCGGCCAGCACCACGATCAACGCCAGCCCGACGGCCGAGGCCAGACCGATCAGCCACAACAAGCCGCGCAGGCCCAGCCAACGGCCCGCCGTGAAACCGGCGGCGGCACCTAGCAGGAAAGAAAGAATGGGCAGATAGGCAAATGTGGCGACGGACGCCATGGCGGACCTCCTGAAACTGGCCGGTTATTCGTCAGCCGCCTTCATGCCCTGCATTTTCATCTTTGTCCAACGGGTCAGATAAATCACGGGCCAGCGCAGCACGGACATACCCATGGCCAGCACCAGCAAGCCGATCCACGGGCCGTTCTGATAGGTGACATACCCCAGAATCGGAATGCCCACGGCGATCAGGATATAGGCGCGTGTCCAGTGGTTGTCTTTGCTCGGGATCATTGCCAGCAGATTCGCGGAAACGCCCCACAGACCGGCTAGGACGATGGACCAGTTCATTCCATGACCTCCCCGCGCACCCATTTTCGCCAGTAATACCGGATGGGGTTGCGGAACATCGAAACGAATCCGCCGAAGGCGAAAACCGACCAGAACCAACCGTGATCATAACCCAGCCAGACGATCAGAACCGGGGCGCAGATCAGCAGGGTCACGCCCGGCGGAAACTGCATTCGCATCGGCAAGAACGCCACGATCGTGGCGCAGATCACCCAAAGGGCGGCAAGGATCATCGAATAGTCCATCTGTCCCCTCTTAGGACATGCGGCGGCTGCGGGCATTTGCTGCACCTTCAGGTTGTGCACCAAACAGAAGAGAAGTCAAACAGCTTGTTTTCGTTGCAATCTCTCAGGCAGACCGTTTGCCCAGGCGCTGATCGTACCGGCCCCGAGGCAGACGACGATATCGCCCGGGCGGGCCTGCTCTCGCACAAGCCGCTCAAGATCGTTTTCGTCAAACAGCGCGCGGGCATGGCGGTGGCCGTGACGGATCAGGCCCTGCACCAGATCATCGCGTGATGCGCCTTCGATCGGGTCTTCTCCGGCGGCGAAGATATCGGCGATGGCCACGACATCGGCGTCATTGAAGCAGGTGCAGAAATCGTCAAACAGGTTGGACAGGCGCGAATAGCGGTGCGGCTGGTGCACGGCGATCACGCGGCCTTCGGTCGCCTGTCGCGCGGCCTTCAGGACTGCGGTGATTTCGACCGGGTGGTGGCCATAGTCGTCGATGATGGTGACGCCGTCGACTTCTCCGACCTTGGTAAAGCGGCGATTGACGCCGCCGAAATTGGCCAGTGCGTCACGAATTTCCGAGGCTTTCATTCCCAAATGGCGGGCAACGGCCACGGCGGACAAAGCGTTGGAAACGTTGTGGTCGCCGGGCATCGGCAGGGTGCAGCCTTCGATCACCTTGTCTTCGTATTGCAGATGAATGTCGAAATGCGCGACGCCGCCCTTGTAGGTCAGGTTCTCGGCCCGCACATCGGCCTGCGCGTTGAAGCCATAGGTGCGCACGCGGCGGTCGGTGATGCGGCCGACAAGCGCCTGCACCTCGGCATGGTCGGTGCAACATACGGCCAGCCCGTAAAAGGGGATATTCGAGACGAATTCATGGAAGCCCGCGCGCAGTTTGTCGAAATCGCCCCAATGCTCCATATGCTCGGGGTCGATATTGGTGACGATGGCGATGGTCGCGGGCAGGCGGTTGAACGAGCCGTCGCTCTCGTCCGCTTCGACCACCATCCATTCGCCCTGCCCCATCCGGGCGTTCGAGCCATAGGCATGGATGATGCCGCCATTGATCACGGTCGGGTCAAAATCCCCCGCCACCATCAGTTCGGCCATCATCGTGGTCGTGGTGGTCTTGCCGTGAGTCCCGGCGATGGCGATGTTGGATTTCAGCCGCATCAGTTCGGCCAGCATGTCAGCCCGGCGCACCACCGGAAGGCCGCGGGCACGGGCGCCGTCAAGCTCGGGGTTGCCCGGTTTGATCGCGGTCGAGACCACCACAACGGCCGCGTTTTCAAGGTTTTCCGCGCGCTGACCGACAAAGATCTCGGCCCCCAGACCTGCCAGCCGGTCGGTGATCTTCGATGCTTTCAGGTCCGAGCCCTGCACCTGGTACCCCAGATTGAGCAGCACCTCGGCGATACCTGACATTCCGATCCCGCCGATCCCCACAAAGTGAATCGGCCCTACGTCCTGCGGCAGTTTGGTTGCTGGATTCATGTGGTCTCCTTCTGCGCCAATTGTTCGACAAGGGCGGTCAGACGCTCGGTGGCGTCAGGTGCCCCGACGGACAAGGCGGCATGGGCCATTTTCTGTGCGGCTTCGGGGTTCGTGAGAACCGTGGTGATTTGCTGTGTCAGCGCTGGAACGTCAAGAGCCTTTTCCGGGATCATGATGGCCCCGCCCGCCTGCACCAAGCCCCGTGCGTTGGCCGTCTGGTGATCTCCGGCGGCGGCGGCAAATGGGATCAGGATCGACGGGCGCCCGATGACCGAGATATCGGCAACGCTGGACGCGCCAGACCGCGAGATTACCAGTTGGGCATCCGACATGCGACGGGGGACATCATCAAAGAAGGGCTGCACGTCGGCGCGGATGCCGTGTTCGTTGTAGAAGGCTGTGACGCGCTCGCCGTCCTCGTCCCGGGCCTGATGTGCCACGCGGATGTGAGTGCGGATTTCTTCGGGCAGTGCGGCGATGGCACCGGGCACCACATCGCTGAGGATGCGTGCGCCTTGCGAACCGCCCATGACAAGGACCGACATCGGATAATCACCGGGCGGAATGTAACCGGCCGCGGCGCGGTCCAGAACGGCGGACCGGACCGGGTTTCCGGTGTGGATGCCATGCGCGCCCTCGGGCAGGTCCGTGGGCCACACACCGCAGGCCACCTGCGCGACGCGGGTAGCGAACAACTGGTTCACACGCCCCAGCACCCCGTTCTGTTCGTGGATCATGCGCGGGATTTTGAGCATGGTTGCAGCGCTCAGCGCCGGGATCGAGGGATACCCGCCGAAACCGACAACGACGTCGGGCTTGTCCCGCATCATCTGGAACACCATGCCAGCCACGCCACCGGCAATCTTGGGGCCGGCCATGGCCTTGGCCGCCAGACCGCCACGCGCGAAAGTGGCCGATGATGCCTCGACGATCTCGGTCGAGTGCGGGAAACCACCGGTATAGCGGGCACCGCGCAGGTCGGTAGACAGGCGCACACGCCAGCCCTTGTTCAGCATCGCCTCGGCCAGCGCCTGAGCCGGGAACATGTGCCCCCCGGTACCGCCAGCCGCAATCAACAGGTATGGAGTCCCCATTATCCTCGTCCGCGCAGAATTTCGCCAAGCTCGCCCTGTGGGCGGGTTCGGGTGAAGGCCAGCAGCATTCCGATCGCAATACCCCCTGCAATCAGGGATGAGCCGCCATAGCTGACAAAAGGCAGCGTCATGCCCTTCGCGGGCAACAGACGAACCGCAACACCCATGTTGATCATCGCCTGCACGCCGAACATGCAGGCCAGACCGGTGCCCGCCAGCCGGATGAACATGTCGCGTTCCCGCATCAGGCGCAGCAACGAGCGTACCACGACCAACGAATAAAGCGCGATGATGATCAGTACCAGGATCAGGCCGTATTCTTCGGCCGCGACGGCAATGATGAAATCGGTATGCGCGTCCGGCAGCGACCACTTGACCTGCCCCTCACCCACACCGACGCCGAACAGCCCCCCTTCGCGGATGGCGTTGGTGGCATAGCCCAACTGGGTGGTCGGATCGACCTCTTGATTCAGAAAGCCATCGATACGGCGGGCAAAGTGTTCAGAATTGGAATAGGCGAACATACCGCCCAGAACAACAAACCCGGCCATTCCGACCAGCAGCAGCATCGGCGCCCCGGCGACAAAATACATCACCCCCCAGCCGAACAGGATCAGGCAGGCCTGACCGAAATCAGGTTGCATCACCAGCATGCCGACAATCGCCATGCACAGGGCAAATGACCAGATCCGCCCCGGCGGGCCGTTGATCTCTTGTGAGGCCGCCAGCAGCCATGCAGCAACGACGATGAAGCCGGGCTTCAGAAACTCGGACGGCTGAAGCGAGGCGAACCCCAGCGAATACCAGCGCACCGCGCCCTTGCCAAAGTCGGTCCCGAACACGGGCAGGAAAACCAGTGCCACGAAGGCCCCCAGGAAACCCAGCACCGCCAAACGACGCACCAGCGTCGGCGACATCATCGAGGTCAGAAGCATCGCAATCAGCGCCAATCCGCCGAAGATGGCCTGACGTTCGACATAGTGGAACGGATCGAACCCGTTTCGCCCGGCCAGCGGCGGCGAAGACGCCAGCCCCAGCAACAGACCGATGGCAAACAGGATCAGAACGCAGGACATCGTCCAGCGATCGATTGTGCGCCACCATTTCGGTAGAATCGGTTCTCCGCGCTGGTCCTGGACCGCGCCATACACCATCTCAGTCATGAGATACCGCCACTCTCTGCCTCGTCAACGCCCCGTTTTCGGGGTCTGGTTGAGACTCTACAGGGATTTTTGTGTTTGGGCTAGTAGGATGAAGCCACAAGGCATAAATCGACCTTCCATGCCCGAAGCACCCCCGGCTGCACGTGGCGGTCTGTGGATGTTGCAGCTTTGGGCACTCCGCTTAGCGGAGCGGCGCGCGTTGATCCAAAAAGGCGGGTTGCTATGCATTATCCCTTGATCGGATATCGGTCGGGTTCCTCAAACACGTCAATGACGCGAGACCCCGCCTTGATGGTCCCTCCATGCGCGACTCCACTTGGGATCGAGTAGCTGTCGCCGGGGAGGTAGATGCGGGTCTGGCCACCGATCGTGAGTTCAATTTCACCCTCAACCACCGTCCCCCATTGGGCACCATGCGAATGCAGGGGAAGCTCCATGTCTTTGAGGAAAGTGAAGAAAGCAACCAGCCCTGCATCTGATCGAATGACGGCCGTCTGCACCACGTCTTCAGGAAAAGGCACATCCAGTTTCGGAAATGACGAAATAAATTCGGGGAATTGCATTCAGAGTTCCTTTTGCCAGTTTGTCTTGTCAAAACCTCTTTGCGGTATGGTCGCAGCATGTCAGTGCGCTGAAACTCTGGCAATCGCCCTGTCAGCCGACCTCGAATTTGCGAGAACGCGGCGAGCGCGCGCCGCGCGACTTCGGCATGGGCTCTTGCCATCTTGTTTAATCCACGCCATCCCCCGCGCATGACCTACGACACGATCATCCTTGGGGCCGGGGCTGCCGGCATGATGTGTGCGGCCCGTTGCGGTGGGCGCGTGCTGGTGATTGACCACGCCAAGGCACCCGGCGAAAAAATCCGCATCTCTGGCGGGGGGCGCTGCAATTTCACCAACATGCATGCCGGGCCGGGCAACTTCCTGTCGCGAAACCCGCATTTCTGCAAATCCGCCCTTGCACGGTACACGCAATGGGATTTCATCGATCTGGTCGGACGTCACAACATCGCCTGGCATGAGAAAACCCTGGGCCAATTGTTCTGCGATGGCTCTTCGAAACAGATCATCCGGATGTTGCTGAATGAAATGAGCGGTGCAGGAGCAGAGCTGTGGGTTCAAACCTCGCTGCGCGATCTGCGCAAGACCGAAAGCGGCTTTGCGCTGGAGGTGGAGCGTGAGGGGCAACGGCAGCATCTGACCTGCACCAATCTGGTGCTGGCAACAGGCGGGAAATCGATCCCCAAGATGGGCGCTACCGGGCTGGCCTATGACATCGCGCGCCAGTTCGGGTTGCGGATGACCGAGACTCGGGCGGCGCTGGTGCCTTTCACCTTCTCGGACGGGCGGTTCAAGGACCTGTCCGGCGTTTCACTGCCCGTGCGACTGTCGAATGATCGCGCCAGCTTCGACGAGGCGCTGCTGTTCACCCATCGCGGTCTCAGCGGGCCGTCGGTGTTGCAACTGTCGTCATACTGGCGCGAAGGTGAGGCAATCCGGGTGAACCTGATCCCCGACCTGCCCCTGCTGGATCTGTTGCGCGCACAGCGGCAAAGCGCGGGTCGCAAGGCGCTGACCACTGAACTGGCGCGGCATCTGCCGGCCCGGCTGGTCGATTACCTGTGCCGGGTCATTCCGATGTCCGGGAAGCTGGCGGATCAGTCGGACGCGAAACTGACCGAGCTGACCTCGGCCCTGTCTGCGTGGCAACTGGTGCCGTCGGGGACCGAGGGGTATCGTACCGCCGAAGTCACCTTGGGCGGGATCAACACGGATGACTTGTCCTCGACAACGATGGAGGCCAAGGATGTCCCCGGCCTCTATGCAATCGGTGAAGCGGTGGATGTCACCGGCTGGTTGGGCGGCTACAACTTCCAGTGGGCATGGTCGTCAGGCCATGCCGCAGCTGTTGCAATTGCCGCCGGGTGTTAGCCTACGACGTTGTAGCCGCGCCCGCGCATGCAGTTGCGCACGATCACTTCCTTGTTCTGGTTTTTATTGATGACGTCTGCGCCAGCGCCAACCAGGGCACCTGCCACAGCCGCGCGACCAAGATTGTCGCTGCTGTCCTGAACGATCCCGGTAACGGCCGCGGCACCCGCTGCGCCAATTGCTGCGTTCCCTGCGGTAGAGCCATCAACGCTGCTCTGCGATGCCGCCAGTTGTTGGCATTGCTGCAGGTCCACGTTGTAGTTCGGACCGACCGGGCCGTCCACGATGGGCTGATAGTTGGCACCCGTGTTCGTACAGGCCCCAGCAACAAGAATGGCAGGCAGGATCAGAGAAAGTCTACGAAATGGCATGGTCATAACCTCGTGTTGAATCTGCTGGCAGGCAAAACCAATAATGGTGCCGCGTCAAGCTGATAGCATCCAAGCTTGGCCCAGCCGGCGGTCTATTGCAAATGGCTATTCTGTCAGCCTGCGCTTGACCTGCGCTGCAAAATCCTCGCCGCGCTGTTCGAAATTGTCATATTGGTCGAAACTGGCAGCAGCCGGGGCCAGCAGCACAGTGTCGCCTGCCTCCGCATCTTCCATGGCCTGCGCCACGGCGGCCTCCATCGTCGTACAGACCTGCGTATCAGCCTCGAGCTGCATCGCAAAACTCGCGGCTTCGCGTCCGATGACATATGCCTTGATGACCTCACCCGTCGCCGTGTTCAGGGCTGATATACCGCCCTCTTTCTCAAGACCGCCGCAAATCCATCGGATCTTTTTGAACGCCATAAGCGCTTTCAGGGCGCTGTCGACATTGGTCGCCTTGGAGTCGTTGACATAGGTAACCCCATCGGCCTCGGCGATGATCTGGCTGCGATGCGGCAGGCCCGGATAGGAATGCAGCGCGTCTTCGATCACGCGCGGGGCAAGGCCCAACGACCGGCAGGCGGCGTAGGCCGCGCAGGCATTCTGGTGGTTATGTGCACCGGGCAAACCTTTGATCGCGCGCAGGTCGATAGACCCCGCCTGCCGCCCCTTGCGGTATTCCGACAGGAACCCTTTGCGCGCGAAGACCTGCCAGCCCGGCCCGGTCAGCTTCCGCGCCACCGAGATACGGATCACCCGGTCATCCGATGGCCCTTCGGACAGTTGCCCGGCCAAAAACGCACCTTCGGTTTCGTCGACGCCAATGATCGCACGATCCGGGCCGCCTTCAGCAAAGAGGCGCCGCTTGGCCGCGAAATATCCCCCCATGCCGCCGTGGCGGTCCAGATGATCGGGCGACAGATTGGTGAACACCGCCACATCGGGGGTCAGAGCGCGGGCCAGCTCGGTCTGATAGCTGGAAAGCTCCAGCACCACGACCGAACCATCACCGCCCGGATCGATATCCAGAACACCGCGCCCGATATTGCCCGCCAACTGCGCTTCGCGCCCGGCCTCGGTCAGAATGTGGTGGATCAGAGCGGCAGTCGTCGATTTGCCGTTCGAGCCCGTCACCGCGATCACGCGCGGCGGGGTGTCGTAGTTGTTCCATTCCGGTCCGGCAAAGGAGCGGAAGAACAGGCCGATGTCATTGTCCACCGGCACGCCTGCATCCAGGGCTGCCGCAACCACGGGGTTCGGTTCAGGATAGAGATGCGGAATGCCCGGTGAAACGATCAGCGAGGCGATTTCGTCAAATGCCCCATGCTTGCGCAGGTCGGCGCAGGTGAAACCCTCGCCTTCGGCGGTTTCACGGGCGGCCGGGTTGTCGTCCCAGCACACCGGTTCCGCCCCGCCCGTACGCAGCGCACGCGCAGTGGCCAGACCGGACCGGCCCAGCCCCAGAACGGCGACTTTCTGTCCTGAAAAGCCTTTGACCGGGATCATGGCTTGTTCACAATATTCAACTCAGCAAGCGCCCAAGTTAACGCAAATAATACAACAATGGTTGCAGCAATACCGAAGAAACAAACAGTCGCTACGGTATTGTACTTTCCTTTCAACTTCAATTTTGCGAGCGGTTCCAAAATAGCCAAAAAGCCTAGGAACCCCGAAAATATTGCTACTGTATTTTGATCTTTGATAATCGAATACGAAGACAGGAACAGAGCCAACAAGGACACCGAGACCTGAAAAAATCTGTTATCCACGTACGGAGTTATGTCGGCCGCAAAAAACCTACTGACTATGTTCATTGATTACTTTCTTTATCTTACCTTCAACGTCGCAAGACCGATCATCGCAAGGATCAGCGAGATGATCCAGAAGCGGATCACGATGGTCGGCTCGGCCCAGCCTTTTTTCTCATAGTGGTGATGGATCGGGGCCATCAGAAAGACCCGTTTGCCCGTGCGCTTGAAGTAGAGGACCTGAATGATCACGCTCAGCGCCTCGACCACGAACAGGCCGCCGACCACGGCCAGAACCAGCTCGTGCTTGGTGGCCACGGCGATGGCACCCAGCGCGCCGCCCAGGGCCAGCGATCCGGTGTCACCCATGAACACTGCCGCCGGAGGGGCGTTGTACCAGAGAAACCCGAGGCCGGCCCCGAACAACGCGGAGGTGAAGATGAAGATCTCACCGGTGCCCGGCACGTAATGCACATCGAGATATTCGGTAAAGTCGACCCGACCGACCGCATAGGCAATCACGCCCAAGGTCGAGGCTGCGATCATCGCCGGCATGATGGCCAGCCCGTCCAGACCGTCGGTCAGGTTCACCGCATTGGCGGCCCCCACGATCACGACAATCGCAAAGGGGATATAGAAGATGCCCAGATTGACCAGCGTGTCCTTGAAGACGGGTACGGCCAGTTGGTTCTGCAAGGCTTCGGGATGGTGCAACGTCGCCCAAAGCGATGCCAGCACGGCGATGATCACGCCCAACGCCAGGCGCATCCGGCCCGAAACCCCTTGCGTGTTCTGTTTTGAAACCTTGGCATAGTCGTCCGCAAAACCGATGGCCGCATAAGACAGGGTCACAAAAAGAACCATCCAGACATACGGGTTGTCCAGCCGCGCCCAGACAAGGGTTGACGTGACCAGAGCTCCGACAATCAGCAATCCACCCATCGTCGGCGTGCCTGCCTTGGAAAAATGCCCTTCGGGGCCGTCGTCACGGATCGGCTGGCCTTTGCCCTGTTTCTTGCGCAGCACGTTGATCAAGGGTTTTCCGAAGATGAACCCAAAAATCAGCGCGGTCATGAAGGCACCGCCTGCGCGGAAGGTGATATACCGGAAGAGGTTCCAGAAATCCCCTCCGTCCGACAGAGCGGTCAACCAGTACAGCATGACAATACCTTTCTCACACGAGGCGCGCGGGCAAGTTCACCCATCAAGCGCGCCCCCTTGCCCCATTTTGCGCAGACCGTCAACAATCGCGGCCAACGCCATGCTGAGTGAGCCCTTGGCGAGCACCGTGTCTCCATCCCGGATCAAGGCAGGCAGATGTTCCGCCATTTGCGCACTGGTTGCGAACCAGAGCCCACGTTTCTTCTCGGGCAGCGCGCGATGCATCGCCTGCATCAACGGCCCGATGCAATGAACCTGATCCACCCGCGCCATTGCCTCGATATCCGCCATGGCGGCATGCATGGCCTCTTCCTGGGCGCCCAGTTCCTTCATGTCACCCAGAAACGCAATGCGGCGGGTGCCTTTGGAGGCGGCCAAGACATCCAGCGCAGCCTCCATCGAGGTCGGGTTGGCGTTGTAGCTGTCATCCAAAAGCTCGATCTGCCCACCCCCTGACAATGGCAAGCTTTCGCGTACCCCACGCCCCTTGACGGGTGACCACGCACGCAGGCCCGCGATGGCCTGATCCAGATCGACCCCCAATTCGACGCAGGCCGCCAAAGCGCCAAGCGCGTTCATCGCGAAATGCGTGCCGGCGGAGTTCACCTCGAATTGAATCACCTGATCACCGACCAGTGCCCTGGCCTTCACTGCGTTTGACTCGGGTTGAACATCGGTCAGCCGGTAATCCGCCGCGCTGCGCCCAAAATCAACAATCCCCGCCCCATGCGCCTGCGCTGTCTGGCGCAGGATGTCCGCGTGGTCGATATCTGCATTGACGATCGCAGCCCCGCCAGGTTCAAGCCCTTCAAAGATCGCCGCTTTTTCCCGGGCAATACCAGCCACCGACTCGAAGGCCTCCAGGTGCACCGCCGCCACGGTCGTCACCAGCGCCACATGCGGGCGGGCCTGTTCGGCGAGCGGGGCAATTTCACCGGGGTGATTCATGCCGATCTCGATCACCGCAAATTCCGTATCGCGAGGCATCCGCGCGAGGGTCAGGGGCACGCCCCAATGGTTGTTGTAACTGGCGACGCTGGCGTGGGTTTTCCCTTGGGTTTCCAGAATTGTCGCCAGCATTTCCTTGGTCGATGTTTTACCCACACTGCCTGTCACGCCGACCACGCGCGCATCCGTTCGGGCCCGTGCCGCTTTCCCCAGGGCCTCTAGCCCCGCCTGCACGTCTTTGACGATCAGCAAGGGGGCGCCTTCCGGTACATCGTCCGGAACACGGGAAACCAGTGCGGCGCCTGCTCCTTTTTCCAGCGCCTGTGCCACGAAATCATGCCCGTCCCGCGCCGCTTTCAGCGCCACGAACAGATCGCCGGGTCGAAGAGTGCGGGTGTCGATGGATACGCCATTTGCGGTCCAGTCGGTCGTCGCCTGACCGCCCGTCGCCGCGGCCGCTTCGGATGCAGTCCAGAGCGTCATGCGACCCTCCCGTCCAGCGCTGCAACGGAAATGCTGGCCTGTTCCACATCGTCGAAGGGCAGAACCTGATCCCCCACGATCTGACCGGTTTCATGCCCCTTTCCGGCGATCAGCAGCGCATCACCGGGTTGCAGCGCATCGATGCCGCGCAGGATGGCCTCGGCGCGGTCGCCGACTTCGGTCACGCTGGCGTCGCCTGCTGCCTCTGACGCGCCTGCCATCACGGCCGCGCGGATGACTGCGGGATCTTCGCTGCGCGGGTTGTCATCTGTGACAAAGACCACGTCTGCATGGTTGGCTGCCGCCCTACCCATCAAGGGGCGTTTGCTGGCGTCGCGATCCCCGCCCGCACCGATAACGGCAATCAGACGGCCCATCACATGCGGGCGCAGCGCCTTGAGTGCCGTGGCAACAGCATCAGGCGTGTGGGCATAATCCACAAACACCGCCGCTCCATTGTCACGCGTGGCTGCCAGTTGCATCCGCCCGCGAACCGTCGTCAGATGGGGCAGAGTTTCGAACACGCTTTCAGGGCTGTCCCCGGCAGCAATCACCAGCCCACAGGCCAGCAGGATGTTTTCGGCCTGGAACCCGCCGATCAGGTTCAGGCGGGTCTGGAACGTTCGGCCCTGCCACGCAAAGCGCAGGTCTTGCCCCGTGGCGTCGAACCGTTGGTTGATCAGACACAGGTCGGCATCGCCCAGCCCCACCGACAGCACCGACTGGCCGCGCATCTCGGCGATCCGCCGGACCTGGGCCCCTTTCGGATCGCTCAGGTTGACGACGGCCGTTCCATCCTGCGGCAAAACCCGGTCGAACAGACCGGCCTTTGCGTTGAAATAGGCCTCGAAGGTTTCGTGGTAATCCAAATGGTCCTGCGTGAAGTTCGAGAAACCGGCGGCGGTCAGGTGAACGCCATCAAGGCGGCGCTGTTCAAGGCCGTGGGACGAAGCCTCCATAGCGGCATGGGTCACGCCGTTCTCGGCCGCCTCGGCCAGACAGCGGTGCAAGGTGATCGGCTCGGGTGTGGTATGGGCCAGTGGCGCTGTCCACGCACCTTCAACCCCGGTGGTGCCGAGGTTGACGGCGGCGTGGCCAAGCGCGGACCAGATCTGCCGGACGAAGGTGGAAACAGATGTTTTGCCGTTCGTTCCCGTGACGGCCACGATGGTTTGCGGCTGCGCGCCGAACCACAGCGCCGCGGCACCGGCCAGCGCCTGACGCGGGTCTTCCACCACGGCCAGCGCTGCGTCCGAGGCTGCCAGTTCGGCCTCGGCGATCTCTGCCCCTTCGGCATCGGTCAGGATCGCAGCGGCCCCCATGCGCAGGGCAAACTGGATGAACTCTGCGCCATGAACGCGGGACCCGGGCAGCGCGGCAAACAGGAAGCCCTCTTTCACCTCGCGGCTGTCAACGGCCAGACCAGTGATATCCGGGTTTGCGCCCTCTCTTGCGGTCAGGGCCAGCTGGCTGAGTTTCTTCGTCCTTGTGCCCATGACCCACCTCTTGCCGGACAGCCTAGTTTGAGGTCAGCGTTATAGCAGCGCCCGCCTCAGGCTCAAGCCGGGGACGCAACCCCAACAACGGTGCGACGCGTCCGATCAGTTCGGCGGCAACAGGCACGGCGGTCCAACCGGCCGTGCGGCGTTTTTCACCGTAGGCCACGATCGAAGGTTCGTCCAACGTCACGATCAGAACGTATTGCGGATCGTAGGCCGGGAAGATCGTCGCGAAGGTGGCAATGACCTTGTCATCATAGTACCCGCCGCGCGGTTTGGGCTTGTCGGCCGTACCGGTCTTGCCCGCCACGTCATAGCCCTTGACCTCGGCGAAACTGGCGGTGCCGTCCGTTACCACTTTGCGCAGCATCTTTTGCGCCTGCCGTGCAGTGTTCTGCGACATGACACGAGGCCCGTATTGCGGGCCGTTCTGGCGCAGAATGGTCGGGCTGACGTAATGCCCGCCATTGGCAATCGCCGCGTATCCCGCGGCCAGATGCATCGGGCTGGTCGACAGGCCATGGCCATAAGAAATTGTCACGGTACTGAGCTCGCCCCATTTCTTCGGCTTCAGCGGCACACCGCCCTTGGCCTCAACGATCTCGAAAGGGGTCGGATCGAACATGCCAAGCGCGTCCAGAAACTCCTGCTGCCGTTTGGCCCCGATTTGCAGGGCCAGACGCCCCGTGCCTCGGTTCGAGCTGTGGACGATCACATCCGCCACGCTGATCTTGCCGTAATTCTTGCCGTTGAATTCGCCAATGGGAAAGCGGCCGATCTTCATCGGCCCGGACGTATCGATGATGGTGTTCGAATTCACCAATCCAAGTTCAACGGCCTGTGCCGCGGTGAAAATCTTGAAAACAGAGCCCAGTTCATACACGCCTTGCACATAACGGTTGAACAGCGGGCTGTCCGAGGGGTCAAAGCCCGATGTCGGCGGGCGCGGACGGTCATTCGGATCAAAAGAAGGCAGCGAAGCAGCGGAAATAACCTCGCCGGTATGCGCGTTCATCAGAACGGCCGAGGCCCCCTTGGCATTCATGATCTTCATACCGCCATCGAGAACCTGTTCGACTGCGGCTTGAATCGTCAGGTCCAGCGACAGTTGCAGCGGCTTGTTGCCGTTGGCCGGATCGCGCAGATAATCGTCGAACTGCTTTTCCACACCGGCCACGCCGATCACTTCGGCGGCGCTGACGCCTTCACGACCAAAACCGGACCCGCCCAAGATATGAGCGGCCAGCCGCCCGTTGGGGTAAAGCCGCATTTCACGCGGGCCAAACAGGATGCCGGGATCACCGATGTCGTGCACGGCCTGCTTCTGCTCGGGCGAAATGCGTTTCTTGATCCACAAAAACTTGCGGTTGCCGGTGAAGTCCTTGATCAGCCGCTCTTTGTCCAGATCAGGAAAAATCGCAACCAACTGCTCTGCGGCGGCGACGGGATCGATCATCAAAGGGGGCTGCGCGTAAACGGAATAGGTGTCCAGATTGGTGGCCAGTATGCGCCCTTCGCGATCGACGATGTTGGCGCGCTGCATGGCAATCGCCGCGCCCGGTGCGCTGGCCAGAGGCTCTTGTGCTTCCGAGGTCGCCAGCATGCCCATGCGGAAGCCGACAACGGAAAAAGCGCAGAAGAAGAACAGGCCCAGCACCAGCAGACGCCCTTCGGCACGGGCGCGGGCGCGATCTTTCATTTCTTCGTGACGCTTGCGGATGTTTTCGCGCTCGATTGCCTTGGGGTTTTCGCCCCGCGCGCGGGCATCCAGGATTCGGGCCAGGGGGCGCAGAGGGGTGCGTGTCATGGAATTTGCACCTCGCCCAAAGCCTGAATGTCGGTGATGGCCTGCAATTCAATCGGATCAACGACGGGCAGGTCCGGGTCTTCGGCATAGGCGATCTGATCCGCGCGTCCGAACTGCTCGGCCCGCAACGGCAGCAGACCAAGGCGTTCAAAGTTCAGGTCGGCCAGTTCGCGCAGCCTGTCCGGGCGGTTCAGATAGGCCCATTCCGCGTTCAGAACGGCCAAGCGCACCTGTGCCATTCCGATCTCGCGCTGCAAAGACTGGGTTTCCTTTACCACTTGCTGGGTCCGGTAGTTTTCCTGATAGGCCCACAACGCCAAACCGAACACGGACAGAGCAGTCAACACATACAAAACACTCTTCATCTTGCCCTTCCCCCCAGTTGCGGCATCCCGATGGCCCGCGCTTCAATTTCCCCCGCCGGAGCATCGGTTCGGATCGCCACGCGCAGTTTGGCCGAGCGCGCGCGCGGGTTTTCCTGCAATTCCTGTTCGTCAGGCCCCACCGCCTTGCGGGTCTTCAATGTGAATTGCGGCTGTTCCTGTTCAATCTCGGGCGCATAGCGGTTCGCGCGCCCCGTCTTGCCCGCGCGGGACTGGAAAAACCGTTTCACCATTCGGTCTTCAATGGAGTGGAAAGTGACAACGGCCAGTTGCCCGCCGGGCTTCAAAGCACGTTCAGCGGCCATCAGCCCCTGAAACAGCTCTTCATATTCCGCATTCACGGCGATCCGCAGCCCCTGAAAGCTGCGCGTGGCCGGGTGGGATTGACCCGGCTTGGGACGCGGCAGGCAGGATTCGATGATCTCGGCCAGACGCAGGGTCGTGGCGATCGGCTCTTCCGCGCGCGCTTTGACGATTGCCCTGGCAATCCGGCGGCTGGCGCGCTCTTCACCATAGTGGAACAGAATGTCGGCCAGTTGCGCCTCGGTCGCGGTATTGACCAGATCGGCAGCGCTTTCGCCATCCTGGCTCATGCGCATGTCCAGAGGGCCATCCTTCATGAAGGAAAACCCTCTATCGGCCTGGTCCAGCTGCATCGAGGAAACGCCAAGGTCCAGAACAACGCCGTCCAGGTTCTGCGCATATTCATCCATACGAGAGAACACGCCGGGCTGCATGACCAACCGACCGCCATAGGCGCCCGCCCAGTCTGACGCCATCTCAAAAGCCAGCGGGTCGCGATCCACGCCGATCACCTTTTCGGCGCCGGCCTCCAACAAGCCGCGCGTATAGCCCCCGGCCCCAAAGGTTCCGTCCAGCCACACGCCCGTGACCGGCGCCACCGCCGCCAGGAGCGGGCGCAGCAAGACAGGGATGTGAGGCGCGTCCGGTTGTGGGTGATCCGCGGCCGCCATGCCGTCACCCGCCCTCGACTTCATCGAGGAATTCCAGCGGATCAACATCGTCGCCAAGGCCGTCCAGCCATTCCTCGGTCGCCGCCAGTTCCTCGGATTCGTAGGTCTCGGGCTTCCAGATCTGAAAAGTATCCCCGGCGGCGATAAAAAACGCCTCTGCCTCAAGACCAATCTTCTTGCGCAGCTTTGCGGGCAGGACCAGCCGCCCGGTTTCGTCGACATTGGTCGGGAAGGACTGCCCGTGGAACAGGCGCTGCAACATCTTGCGCTTCATCGAACCGCGTGGCAGCGCGTCGATCTTGGCATCGACCTCGTCGATGGCCTGCATGGTATAGCATTCCAGGTATTTGCGGCGATGATCCCCGTAGACGATCACAAGCTCTGGATTGTCGCCGGGTTGCCAGTTGGGATCGGAGGATTCAAGCACGCGGCGAAACGAGGCCGGGATCGACACCCTGCCTTTCGCATCCACCTTATGGTGGCTTTCACCTCTAAACCTGCGCGCCAAGACGACTGTCCCTTTCGCTTGCGCCCCACTTGAAATTCGCGTTCCCCCCGGATGAAAAACGGCGGGTTGATCTGCTGCCACTGATCAACCCGCCGCATTGACCCGCTTTGCGGGATGTCCAGCTGCACGCGCCACCTGGGGGGATGTCTGCTCGCCCGCGCGCCGGATCTCTTGATTGATGAAAGCGAGATGCCTGTATGAAACCTGATTGTTTTTGGTCGGGGTCGTTTGGTGCCCCTGCTGCCTCGTCCTCATCGGATGTACAAGGGATGCCATGGGAATTCATGGAAATCAACAGGAATTTTGCGAACCGTGTTCCATGAATCACGCCTCAGGAACAATACCACCATGAAACTTGAACGCAATAACACCAACTATAGGGCAGAGTAACACAACACCCCCTATATATAGATAATTTGAGGTTGAAATTTTTTTCCCACGATTTCCCAAAAAATCAAAAGAATTGCAGTTTTGATTGGAAAAACCCAGCATCCTTGGGTAGCGATCTCGCAGAATCATTCGCTTTTCGCGCGCAATTCCGACGGGACTTCACCCCCGACAACCACATCAGCCCATGAAATCCCGTGGCGTTCAGGCAATAGGCCCTGCGACCTGCGAAACCGGCAAACTGGGCATAAAGGAACAGCTGAACCGCCGTGCTTTGCCTGACGCTTCGGTCACACGCACGTCTAGAATTGTTTTGTTGCGCACAAATTCCAACCAACACCGCTCAATTAAAGGGCAAGCCATCAGAAGGCCATGTTTCCGCTGTCACCCGTGACCCAAGGGAAGGCCCAATGTTTCAAGGCGCATTTCGAGTTGAAGGAAAAAACTGAACCAATCTATGCGCTTGCTGCATAGCAGCATTGACGACGCGACCTATTGTGCAATCGCAGCATTTGCCTATTTTCAACCTCAAGCAAGGGCCGAGCGTAATCGGCAAAGCAGATAAATACGGATGATGAGATGGCAGTCGCAAGCACACATACAGCCTCGAAGAGCGCACCGGCGTTCGGAATCGCAACTTTGATCGAAAACGCAAAGGCGCGTTTTGCCCGCTATCGTATGTATCGCCAGACCGTCAATGAGCTGGCAGGACTGTCGGACCGTGAACTGGCCGATCTGGGCCTGCACCGGTCCATGATCCGCCGGGTGGCCATGCAGGCCGCCAACGATCACATCGCGCAATAAGCGCGCCACGAACACCGAGATCAGGCCCTTCCTCCTCCCTTAGGGTCTGTTATCAGCGGCAACGTCTCTCCTCCTCCCTGACGTTGCCGCACCAAATACCGGCCTCAACCCGCCGGATCCTGATACATCGAGGCTCTCCTCCTCCCTGCCTTGATGTTGAAAGCGCGCGGCGACGCCTTCCTCCTCCCTGACGTCGCCGCGTCTTCTCCATACCGGGCTCAACCCCGGGTTCGAATACATCGGGGCTCTCCTCCTCCCTGCTCTGATGTTGACAAAACGGCGGTTCCCCTTCCTCCTCCCTGGGAACCGCCGTTTTTTTGTTTTTCTGACATAGGTGTAAGATGGCCCTCTGATTTCTGATCCGGAGGAAACAATGGCCGCCTATTTCATCGCGCAGATCGATATCGACGACCCGGATGGGTATCAGGATTATCTGGCGGGTTTCATGCCGATCTTCGACCGTCACAAAGGCCGCCTGCTCACGGTTTCATCGAAACCGGTCGAACGGATAGAAGGCGATTGGCACGAAGGTGGCATTGTGCTGATGGAATTTCCGGACCTTGCCGCGGCGAAAGCCTGGAAAGATGACCCTGATTACATCGAGCTGGCGAAGATCCGGCAAGCCACCGCCTCGACCAATCTGGTTCTGGTCGAAGGGCTATGACGCCTCAGAACGGGACGTCATCCTTGTTGGTCAGAAAGCGTGAGACCACTTTCTTTGTGCCTGCCTTGTCGAATTCGACTTCGACCTTGTCGCCCTCGATCCCGACAACCGCGCCATAGCCGAATTTCTGGTGGAACACCCGTTCCCCCAGCGTGAAACTGGCCACTGCGGTCGCGTCGATCACCGTGTTGCGGGATTCGCGCGGCTGCGACATGCCGTGTTGCCCCTGGCGCGCCTGCATCCGTCTCCAGCCCGGCGAGTTGTAGACATTCGCTTCGGCCGCGCGGGTTTCAATGCCCGCAGCGGGCTGGCCGCTACCATAGAGACCCGGAGGCGTAAGGACCTCAACGTGATCTTCCGGCAATTCGTCGATGAAGCGCGAGGGCATCGAGTTCTGCCACTGCCCGAACACCCGCCGGTTGGCGGCAAAAGAAATGGTACACACTTCTTCGGCACGGGTGATGCCGACATAGGCCAGGCGCCGCTCTTCCTCGAGCCCCTTGAGCCCGGATTCGTCCATTGACCGCTGCGAGGGGAACAGCCCGTCTTCCCAGCCCGGCAGGAAGACGGCGGGAAACTCCAGCCCCTTGGCCGCATGCAGGGTCATGATCGAAACCTTGGCGCCGTCGCTGTCCTGTTCGTTGTCCATGACCAGACTGACATGTTCCAGAAACCCTTGCAGGTTTTCGAAATTGTCGAGCTGGTTCACCAGTTCCTTGAGGTTTTCAAGGCGTCCCGGCGCTTCGGGCGTCTTGTCGTTCTGCCAGTGGGCAGTATAGCCGGATTCGTCGAGAATGATCTGCGCAAGTTCGATATGCGTATGCTCGGGCGCGCCGAACCGCATGGGCGAACCGTCATCGATCACCGAATCGTCGTCCACCTCGATCCGTGGCCCACGCGTCATCGCATTCCAACGCGCCAGACCGTCGATCAGTTCGCGCAGCGCCTTGCCGCCCTTGCCCTTGATCAGCCCGTTATCAACCGCAATCCGAGCCCCTTCGACCAGTGACACCCCATTTTCGCGCGCGGTCATCTGGATGGTTTGCTGCGCCTTGTCGCCAAGGCCGCGTTTTGGCGTGTTTACGATTCTCTCAAACGCAAGATCATCCTCGGGGCTGACCACCAGCCGGAAATAGGCCATGGCATCGCGAATCTCCATCCGCTCGTAAAAGCGCGGGCCGCCAATCACCTTGTAGGGCAGGCCGATGGTCAGGAACCGGTCCTCGAAGGCGCGCATCTGGTGGCTGGCGCGCACGAGGATCGCGATTTCATCAAGGTTCATCGGTCGAATTCCGCGCGTACCGCCCTGCATCGCGTCGATCTCCTCGCCGATCCAGCGCGCCTCTTCCTCGCCATCCCAATGGCCGATCAGGCGGACCTTGTGACCTTCCTCGGCTTCGGTCCACAGTTCTTTGCCCAGGCGGTTTTCATTGCCGCGAATGACGTTCGACGCAGCCGCCAGAATATGCGGGGTCGAGCGGTAGTTCTGTTCCAGCCGCACCACATGGGCGCCGGGAAAGTCCTTTTCGAAGCGCAGGATGTTGCCCACCTCGGCCCCGCGCCAGCCATAGATCGACTGATCGTCATCGCCGACGCAGCAGATGTTCTTGTGCCCTCCGGCCAGCAGGCGCAGCCACAGATATTGGGCGATGTTGGTGTCCTGATACTCGTCCACCAGGATATAGCGGAACCAGCGCTGGTATTGCTCCAGAACATCCTGATGGGTCTGGAAGATCGTAACCATGTGCAGAAGCAGATCGCCGAAATCCACCGCATTCAATTCGCGCAGGCGGGTCTGATATTGGGCATAGAGCTCAATGCCCTTGTTGTCATAGGCGCCGGCATCGGAGGCTGGCACCCTGTCGGGTGTCAGCGCACGGTTCTTCCAATCGTCGATGATTCCCAGCAACATCCGCGCAGGCCAGCGTTTGTCGTCGATATTTGCGGCCTGCACCAACTGCTTGAGCAGGCGCAGCTGGTCGTCGGTATCCAGTATGGTGAAGTTCGATTTCAAATCGACCAGTTCCGCATGGCGGCGCAGCAGTTTGACGCAGATCGAATGAAAGGTACCCAGCCATGGCATCCCCTCGGCGGGCTGCCCCAGCAGGCGGCCCACCCGTTCCTTCATCTCGCGCGCGGCCTTGTTGGTGAAGGTTACCGACAGAATCTCATTCGGACGTGCGCGCGCAGTGTTTAGAAGATGCGCGATCCGGGTGGTCAGAGCCTTGGTCTTGCCCGTCCCGGCACCTGCCAGCATCAGAACCGGGCCATCCAGACGCTCGACCGCGTCCCGTTGCGCCGGGTTCAGTTCATCCAGATAGGGCGAAGGGTGCACGGCCATGGCTCGCGCCGACAGCGATGCGCCCTCGAAGGCGTCCATTTCGTCAAAACTGCTCATGGCCCCAAACTACGCCGGATAAGCGCGAAGGGAAAGGGTTTGTTCACTGCTTGTTCACAGACTTTCCGCACTTCTTTTTGCATTCAATTCTAAACAAACACACCACCGCCCCGCACCCCCGTTAACTCTCTGTCAAATCCTGACTGGGATGTTTGGCAGAGTGTAGTGGGAGCGGACAAATGAAACAGGCGGAACTGACGGGTCAGTCCTCGAGGCTTAAAATGATAGGCGTGGCCCTGATGCTGCTCGCGCTGACGGCAGCAGCGGGCTGGGGTATCTATGCCGCCCCGGCGCCAGTGGTTGATCGCATGCTGGAAGCAGACCTGCGAAAAAACGCGATGCGGATGAGCCGTCAGCTCGAAAGCCATCTGAACGATCTTGAACAGACATTCCGTTTTCACGCATTGACCGATCATGACCGGGAGTTTCTGGAGCTACTGCCCGAAACCACGGACATTTACCGCTTCAAGCTGTTTGATGCTTCGGCGTAGGTGTTCTGGTCGACCCGAGCCAGCGACGTCGGCTTCGTGAATACGAAACCCTATTTCCAGTCGATCATCGCCGCTGGGGGCCTTTTTTACAAACACGAAGAGAAGCCGGTTACCGAAGTTGATTCCTTTGTTGTCGACAATTCCCGTGATACGGAACTGAGCAGCCGCCATGTGGCCGAGGTTTATACGCCGATCATCAAGGATGCGACGTTCATGGGCGCGATCGAGTTCTATTCCGACATAACCGACCTGCGGAACCTGTTCATCACGCGCGTTCGCCTGTCTCTGGCGCTGCTGAGCGGGGTCGCCCTGCTGGCGCTGACGACTGTCATCCTGATTGTCCACCGCACCAACCGTCGTCAGGTTCGCGACCTTCGCAAACGGGCCCAGAAAGAGAGGGAGCTGATGGACGAGCAACTGCGCCTGGCCCGAGAGGTCCGCCTGTTGGGTGAATTGAACGAATGGCTGCAATCAAGCCGGTCGCTGGATGAACTGTTCGACATGGTGTCTCGCTTCATGACCCATATCCTGCCAGAGGCCGAAGGCAGCGTGTACGTCTACTCAAACTCACGCGACGTGCTGGATGGCTGCGCCAGCTGGAACGGTGGATCCCATAAATCCCACATTCATCCCGAAGGATGCTGGGGCTTGCGGCGCGGCCGGACCTACGAGTTCGGCGCATCCGAGATTGATTTTGTCTGCGAACACGCCGAACCGCATGACGGGCGGCCTTATTTCTGCTTTGCCATTCTGGCCCATGGCGAAACCTTTGGTCTTTTGCATCTGCGGGCACTTGAGGGGCGCGAAGACTGCTTCAACAAGAGCCGCAAGCTCGCCCAATTGTGCGCCGAACAGATCAGTATGGCGATCGCCAATGTCCGCATGCGGGATCAGCTGCACGACCAATCGGTACGAGATCCGCTGACCGGGCTGTTCAATCGCCGCCATATGACCGAGATGCTGCGCAAGTCCATCAGCCGCAGCCAGCAGACGGGCGCCGCACTAAGCCTGATCGCGGTGGACGTGGATCACTTCAAGAAGTTCAACGATACTCATGGGCATGATGCGGGCGACATGGTGTTGCGCGCCGTCGGCGCCGCCTTGGAGCAAGGGTGCGACCGGGATGAAGTCGCCTGCCGCATCGGTGGGGAAGAGTTCATGCTGATCCTGCCTGACAACAGCCCCGAAGATGCCGTGACCCGCGCCGAACAACTGCGCCAGGCGGTTGAAGCCGTAACCGTACGATATGGCGAGAAGGCATTGCCTCGCATTACGATATCGGTCGGGGTCGCACATTACCCGGCCCACGGCACCATGCCGCAGGACCTGATGCGCGCGGCAGACGATGCGCTTTATGTCGCCAAGGACAAGGGGCGCAACCAGGTGCATGTTGCAAGCGGCACCAGGAACCAGACCAAAAATGCGCCGCCTGAACACCGGCAACCACCTAAGGATGCAGCTCAAAAAAACTTGCCGAATCGCATGGCAGGTCGGATCAATCTGCATGGACTTGCACAGCACCTATCCCGGCATACCGGATCTGAAACACCGTGCGCGCCGTCGTCTGCCGCATTTCGTGTGGGAGTATATCGACAGTGGAACCGGGATTGAAACGACACTGCACCGGAACCGCCAGGCGCTGGATGAGGTGCGCCTCTGCCCCTCGATCCTGCATGGTGAGTTGGACTTTGATACGTCAAAGACGTTTCTCGACGCTTCGTATCCGCTGCCGTTCGGAATCGCGCCGATCGGAATGTCCGGGCTGGTCTGGCCCCGCGCCGAGCAACTGCTTGCCAGCGCGGCCGCAGAGGCGGGTATTCCCTATACCCTGTCGACCGTAGCCAGCCAAAGCCCTGAAGACATGGCACCGCATCTTGGGGACAATGCCTGGTTCCAGCTTTACCCGCCCCGGGATCCGGATATTCGAAAAGACCTGCTGAACCGGGTCCGCAAGGCCGGGTTCAAGACCCTGGTCCTCACCGGGGATGTTCCCGTCGCATCGCGCAGGGAAAGGCAGACACGATCGGGTCTGCGGCAACCGCCAAAGCTGACCCCGCGCATTCTGGCGCAGATCGCCCAAAGACCCGCCTGGGCGATGGGCATGCTGCGCAACGGTGTGCCGCGTATGCGAACGCTGGACAAATATATCGAAAACCCCGGAAATCTGCCGCCCACGGCTCATATCGGTTACCTGCTTCGAACCTCGCCGGATCTGGACTATGTCAAATGGCTGCGCGACCATTGGGACGGTCCGCTTGTCCTGAAGGGTGTCCTGCGACCAGAGGATACAAGCAGGCTGGAACAGGTCGGTGTCGATGCTTTGTGGGTGTCGAATCATGGCGGTCGGCAATTTGACGCGGCCCCGGCCAGCATCGAGGTTCTGCCCTATGTCCGGGATGCAACCCGCCTGCCCCTGATCTTCGACAGCGGTGTCGAAGGCGGTCTGGATATCTTGCGGGCCATGTCGCTGGGCGCAGACTTCGTCATGCTCGGGCGGGCTTTTTTGTTTGGTCTCGCGGCACTTGGCGCGCGGGGGCCTGCACATGTCATCGAGATTCTCAGGCAGGACCTGCATGCAAATATGGGCCAGATGGGCCTGGCAAGCCTGTGTCAGATTGAGAGTTAACGTTAAACATTTGATGCTGCGGCGCAGCAAAAGTATAAGGGCGCTGCGATCATAGGGCGTTTGCGAGCGATAACATGCCGGTTCTACCCAGAAGAACGGATATACCTGCGCGTATTCTCCGCCCAATAAGACGCCCATACACAAAAGACCGGGACCTATCATGACAGACTTCAACAAGATCCTGATCGCCAACCGCGGCGAGATTGCCATCCGCGTCATGCGCGCAGCAAACGAGATGGGAAAACGAACCGTCGCCGTCTACGCTGAAGAAGACAAACTGGGCCTGCACCGGTTCAAGGCGGACGAGGCGTATCAGATCGGTGAAGGCATGGGGCCGGTTGCCGCGTATCTTTCGATCGACGAGATCATCCGTGTTGCCAAGCAATGTGGTGCCGACGCGATTCATCCGGGCTATGGCCTGCTGTCCGAGAACCCGGATTTCGTCGATGCCTGCGTCAAGAACGGCATCACCTTCATCGGCCCCAAGGCGGAAACCATGCGCGCGCTTGGCGACAAGGCCAGCGCGCGACGCGTAGCCATCGAAGCCGGCGTGCCGGTCATTCCTGCCACCGAAGTTCTGGGCGATGACATGGACGCAATCCGCAAGGAGGCCGCCGAAATCGGCTATCCGCTGATGCTCAAGGCGTCCTGGGGCGGCGGCGGGCGCGGCATGCGCCCGATCCAGTCGGAAGAAGAGCTGGAAGAGAAAGTGCTGGAAGGCCGTCGCGAGGCCGAGGCCGCATTCGGCAACGGCGAGGGTTATCTGGAAAAGATGATCATTCGTGCGCGCCACGTCGAGGTGCAGATCCTGGGCGACAAGCATGGTGAAATCTATCACCTGTATGAACGCGACTGCTCGGTCCAGCGCCGGAACCAGAAGGTCGTGGAACGCGCCCCTGCCCCGTATCTGAGCGACGAACAGCGCGCCGAGATCTGCGAGCTTGGCCGCAGGATCTGTGCGCATGTCAATTACGAATGTGCCGGCACGGTCGAGTTCCTGATGGATATGGACACCGGCAAGTTCTATTTCATCGAAGTCAATCCGCGCGTACAGGTCGAACACACCGTGACCGAAGAAGTCACCGGTATCGACATCGTGCAGGCGCAGATCCTGATCGCCGAAGGCAAGACGCTGGCCGAGGCGACCGGCATGGCCAGCCAAAAGGATATCCAGCTCAACGGTCACGCGTTGCAGACACGGATCACCACCGAGGACCCGCAGAACAACTTCATCCCCGATTATGGCCGGATCACCGCCTATCGTTCGGCCACCGGCATGGGCATTCGTCTGGATGGCGGCACGGCCTATGCGGGCGGGGTGATTACGCGCTACTACGACTCGCTGCTGACTAAGGTTACGGCCTGGGCCCCCACGCCCGAAAAGGCGATCTCTCGGATGGACCGTGCCCTGCGCGAGTTCCGTATCCGCGGGGTTTCGACGAATATCGACTTCGTCATCAACCTGCTCAAGCATCCGACCTTTTTGTCGAATGAATACACCACCAAGTTCATCGACACGACGCCCGAACTGTTCACCTTCAAAAAGCGGCGCGACCGCGGCACCAAGGTTCTGACCTACATCGCGGACATCACCGTGAACGGGCATCCCGAAACCAAGGACCGCCCGCGCCCGCGCGCCGACCTGAAGGAGGCCAGGCCTCCGGCGCTGAAGGCCGAACCGCAGATGGGTACGCGCAACCTGCTGGAGCAGAAGGGCCCGCAGGCGGTGGCCGACTGGATGAAGGCGCAGCGTCAACTGCTGATCACCGACACCACCATGCGCGACGGGCACCAATCTCTGCTGGCGACCCGGATGCGCTCGATCGACATGATCAAGGTGGCTCCCTCCTATGCGGCGAACCTGCCGCAGCTGTTCTCGGTCGAATGCTGGGGCGGCGCGACTTTCGACGTGGCGTATCGGTTCTTGCAGGAATGCCCGTGGCAGCGCCTGCGGGACCTGCGCGAGGCGATGCCGAACCTGATGACCCAGATGCTGCTGCGCGGCGCAAACGGCGTGGGCTATACGAACTATCCTGACAACGTGGTGCAGGAGTTCGTGCGCCAGGCAGCGACAGGAATTGACGTGTTTCGTGTCTTCGACTCGCTGAACTGGGTCGAAAACATGCGCGTGGCGATGGATGCGGTCGTCGATAGCGGCAAGATTTGCGAAGGTACCGTCTGTTACACTGGCGATATTCTTGACCCGGATCGCGCCAAGTACGACCTGAAATATTATGTCGGCATGGCGAAAGAGCTGCGCGACGCCGGCGCGCATGTTCTGGGCCTCAAGGACATGGCGGGCCTGCTGAAACCGGCCGCGGCCAAGATCCTGATCCGTGCGCTGAAAGAAGAGGTCGGGCTGCCGATACACTTCCACACTCATGACACCGCCGGCATTGCCAGCGCGACCATTCTGGCCGCGTCCGAGGCGGGTGTGGATGCAGTTGACTGCGCGATGGACAGCTTCTCGGGCAACACCAGCCAGGCGACGCTGGGTACGGTTGTCGAGGCGCTGCGTCATACCGACCGCGACACCGGGCTGGACATCAAGGCCATCCGTGAAATCAGCGATTACTTCGAGGCTGTGCGTGGCCAGTATGCGGCCTTCGAATCCAGCCTTCAGGCCCCCGCTTCCGAGGTCTATCTGCACGAGATGCCGGGCGGTCAGTTCACCAACCTCAAGGCGCAGGCACGCAGCCTGGGTCTGGAAGAACGCTGGCACGAAGTCGCCCAGATGTATGCTGACGTGAACCAGATGTTCGGTGATATCGTGAAGGTCACGCCGTCGTCCAAGGTCGTTGGAGACATGGCGCTGATGATGGTCAGCCAGAACATGACACGTGAACAGGTCGAGGACCCGAATACCGACGTAGCCTTCCCCGATTCGGTCGTGGACATGATGCGCGGCAATCTGGGTCAGCCTCCGGGCGGTTTCCCCGAGACCATCATCAAGAAGGTGCTGAAAGACGAGGTTCCCAATACGCAGCGACCCGGCAAGGACGTGCCCCCGGTCGATCTTGAAGCCACCCGCGCCGAGCTGTCCAAACAGCTGGAAGGCAAAGAGGTCGATGACGAGGATCTGAACGGATACCTGATGTATCCCAAGGTGTTCCTGGACTACATGGGTCGCCACCGGGTCTATGGCCCGGTCCGTACCCTGCCAACGCGCACCTTCTTCTACGGCATGGAGCCGGGCGAAGAGATCACCGCGGAAATCGACCCCGGCAAGACGCTGGAAATCCGGTGTCAGGCCATCGGCGAAACGGATGAAAAGGGCGAGGTCAAAGTGTTCTTTGAACTCAACGGCCAACCGCGCGTGATCCGGGTTCCGAACCGCATGGTCACCTCGGCCACGCAGGCGCGGCCCAAGGCCGAGGTCGGCAACCCGGATCATGTCGGTGCGCCGATGCCCGGTGTTGTTGCCACCGTCGCCGTAACAGCGGGCCAGCAGGTCAAGGAAGGCGACATGTTGCTGACCATCGAGGCGATGAAGATGGAAACCGGCATCCACGCCGAGCGCGATGCGACCGTCAAGGCCGTTCATGTGCAGCCCGGTGGCCAGATTGACGCAAAGGACCTTCTGGTCGAGCTGGAATAACCTGCCGAACCGGTTACAGTTCAAAGGGCCGCGCGGGAAACCGCGCGGCCCTTTTTCTATGCTGGAACGGAGACCCACCATGCTTGCTATCACCCCGATCTATGCGGCCCTGATCGCTATTCTTTATGTGGCACTCAGCGTCAAAGTGATCCTTCAGCGCCGCAGCGACAAAATCTCGGTCGGGGATGGGGGCAGCAAATTGATGATCAAGGCGATACGGACACATTCCAATTGCGCCGAATACGCCCCTATCGCCCTTTTGCTGATCGCCATGGTGGAGTTGCAGGGCGCCGGAGGGTTGCTTGTGCATATACTGGGTTTGATGTTGCTGGCCGGGCGTCTGCTGCACGCTTACGGATTCGGGCGCACGCCCCAGATCGTCATCCTGCGGCAGGCTGGCATGAGCCTGACGTTCCTGGCCATTATGGTTGCGGCCATCGCCAACCTGATTCTGGCGCTGTAGCTCGGTTGGCGGGTGTTATCCCGTCAGATCCGTAATCATCACATGGGGCGCTTTCGACAAAACGGGCGTGATCTGACCGTGTTCGTGATCGTCCGATTTCGGCATCGCGGTGACCAGCAAGATCATTGCGGCCAGCGCCATTATCTTCATGTCTGCAACAGAAATCATGAAAGCCCCTCTGCCTGTGTCCTTTTTTGATCCGTGTTTGAGATTGAACGGGCCAGATGCCGGGTTCCGTCGAAATATTTTTCCTCTATTTTGTGTTTTTCCGCTTGCAGCCCCGCGTGGGAATTTATAAATCCCTCCTCACTCAACGGCGCGGGCGTAGCTCAGGGGTAGAGCATAACCTTGCCAAGGTTAGGGTCGGGCGTTCGAATCGCCTCGCCCGCTCCATTGAGAGGTCTTCGGACCACATATGTATCTGATGCGGGCGTAGCTCAGGGGTAGAGCATAACCTTGCCAAGGTTAGGGTCGGGCGTTCGAATCGCCTCGCCCGCTCCAGATACAAAATTCTCCAGACATGCTGGTTCTTCACATGACATTGCGTCATTCTGGTTGCATTGCCCAACGCAGGATTCACCCATGTCTGATTACGTCATCCGCCCTCTTACCGTTGACGAGGTCCAAAAGGCCGTTGATTGGGCCGGGCGCGAAGGGTGGAACCCGGGGCATCACGATGCTCGTTGCTTCCACGGCACGGATACTCGCGGGTTTCTCGGGGGATTCCTGGATGGCGAAATGATCGCTTCCATCTCGGTCGTTCAGTATGATGACGCATTTGCGTTCCTTGGCTTCTACATCGTCCGGCCCGAGTTTCGCGGATCGGGCCACGGGCTGAAAATCTGGCAGCACGCCTTGGAAAACTGCAATACGGACAACATCGGTCTGGATGGGGTCGTCGACCAGCAACACAACTACCGCAGTTCGGGATTTTCTTTCGCCTATAACAACTATCGTTTCACGGCGACTGTAGAGAAGTTGCAGCAGGCTCTGACCCCATCAACCGGCGTTGAGCCCCTGACGGCGGCGTCCGAGGCTTTGTTCGCCTACGACCGGCACCTTTTTCCGGCCCGCCGCGACGCGTTCTTGCAGGGCTGGATCAGCGCGCCGGGCCATATGTCCCGCGTGTATTCCGAGGATGGTCAGATCAAGGGGTACGCAACGTTGCGCCCCTGCCGGACAGGGTACAAGATCGGGCCGCTTTTTGCAGATCGCGAGAGCATCGCCGAAGCCCTGCTGGCCGGTTTGCTGGAAACCGTGCCACCCCAACATTCACAGGACGCCGTTTTCATCGACATGCCTTTGCCCAACACGGCCGCGTTTGCGCTGGCCGCAAAGCTCGGGTTGGAAAAGGTGTTTGAAACGGCCCGGATGTATTCCGGCCGCGCGCCGGATATCGATCTGAGCCGTGTCTTTGGCGTCACCTCATTCGAACTGGGTTAAAACGCCTTGAACGTCATTGTGGTCAGCGAGCGTTCGATATTGGGAATCACCAGCAGGTGTTCGTTGATGAAATGGCCCACATCCTCGGTCTCGGGGATATAGAGCTTGAGCAGCAGATCATATTCACCGCTGGTGGAATACAGTTCAGAGTGGATTTCGCGCAGGGCGATTTCCTCGGCGACCTTGTAGGTGGTTCCGGGCTTGCAACGGATCTGGATGAAAACGCAGGTGGACATGGTTTGACCCTATCGGTTCGTGTTGTTGGCAAGCTGACACGGGGCCAAGCCGGGTGCAATCCCCTGCAACAGTTTGCAGCGATCGCAACGCGCGGTCTGGAAAACCCCGACCTTCCCCGTCTATAAGCGCGCCTGTAGCAAAAGGAATTCGCCCATGCGCAGCGCAAAGATCAGCCGCCAGACTGCCGAAACCGAAATTTCGGTCGAGATCAATCTGGATGGCACCGGCATGTATGACAACCAGACCGGAGTTGGCTTTTTTGATCACATGCTGGATCAGCTGGCGCGCCATTCGCTGATCGACATGACGATCAGCGCCAAGGGCGATTATCACATTGATGATCACCACACGGTTGAAGATACCGGCATCGCGCTGGGGCAGGCTTTGACGCAGGCTCTGGGCGACAAGAAAGGGATCCGGCGGTACGGAGAATGCCACCTACCGATGGACGACGCCCAGGTACGCTGTGCGCTGGACCTGTCGGGCCGCCCCTATCTGATCTGGAATGTGGATCTGCCGACGCAGAAAATCGGTGCGTTCGACACAGAACTTGTGCGCGAGTTCTTTCAGGCGCTCAGCACCCATGGCGGCATCACGCTGCATATCGACCAGCTGCACGGTTTCAACAGCCACCACATCGCCGAGGCCGCCTTCAAGGCCGTCGCGCGCGCGCTGCGCGACGCTGTTGAAACTGATCCGCGCAAGGCAGATGCGATTCCGTCGACCAAAGGCGCGTTGTAAATGCTGACCGCCATTATCGACTACGAAAGCGGCAACCTGCACTCGGCGGAAAAAGCGTTTCAGCGCATGGCGCAAGAGGTCGGCGCCGGTGAGGTTGTCGTCACCTCGGACGCGGATGTTGTGGCACGCGCCGATCGCTTGGTTCTGCCCGGCGACGGGGCGTTTCCGGCATGCGCTGCCGAATTGCGTGGGCACAAGGGCATCTATGACGCGATGGTCGAGGCGGTCGAACAGAAAGGCCGCCCGTTTCTGGGCATCTGTGTGGGCATGCAGTTGATGGCAACCAAAGGCCATGAATACAGCGAAACGGATGGTATGGGCTGGATTGCCGGCGATGTCGTCAGGATCGAACCGTCAGACACATCGCTGAAAGTGCCGCATATGGGCTGGAACGATCTTGTTCTGGACAGCGATCACCCGGTGTTCGACGGGGTGAAAACCGGCGATCACACCTATTTCGTCCACTCGTACCATTTCCGGGTGTCCGACCCGGCACAGCGATTGGCTTATGTGGACTACGGGCAGGAGGTCACGGCCGTGATTGGCCGTGACACGATGGTTGGAATGCAGTTTCACCCCGAGAAAAGCCAAGACGTCGGCCTGCGCATGCTGGGCAACTTCCTGACCTGGAAACCCTGAGGCTTACTGAACACGCGTCCAGGTTTGACCGCGACAGATCAGACCGCCCGCCACGCATCCCTTGACGGTCAGTTTGTTCTGGCCGTCCAGTGACATTTTAGAATTGTAGGTTTTGTCCCGGTCCGGTGCCCAGATCTTGCCGCTGTCATAGCTTCCGCCGCCATCGGGCACCATGTCCCAAATGATCTGCTTGCCCAGGTTTTCATATTCCAGCTGCTCGTTGCCATCCGCATCAAAGGCGCTGTCGATGGTTCCGCAGATCGCACTGCCGCATCCGGAAATCGTCACGTGCAGATAGCCGCCGGTATCACCGGGTGCAGTCTTCCACAGACCGTCGACGGGATCCGCAGCCATCGCGCTGGTCGCAAGAAACATCAAACCCGCTGCAAACGTAAATTTCTTCATGATTGTCTCCCTGTTTTGATGGCAGTCTGACCCGGCAGCCAGCGGCGGGCAAGAATGACCCAGCGTCGCGTTGCATCCCCTGCCCCGCCTATGCGATATCCCGCGCGTGCAACACAGATATAGGGCCACCCGACATGATCCTCTACCCCGCCATCGACCTCAAAGACGGCAATGCCGTGCGCCTGCTGCGTGGCGAAATGGACAAGGCCACCGTGTTCAACGAAGACCCCGCCGCACAGGCCCGCGCCTTTGTCGAGGCCGGGTGCGAGTGGCTGCACCTGGTCGATCTGAACGGCGCTTTTGCAGGTGAGCCGGTCAACGCCGCCCCGGTCGAAGCGATTCTGAAAGCCTGCGACGTGCCCGCGCAATTGGGAGGCGGCATCCGCGACATGGCCACGATCGAGACCTGGATCGACAAAGGTCTGGCCCGCGTGATTCTGGGCACGGTCGCGGTCGAGAACCCAGATCTGGTGCGCGAAGCGGCCAAAGCCTTTCCCGGCAAGGTCGCCGTGGGCATCGACGCGCGCAACGGTCTGGTTGCCACCAAGGGTTGGGCCGAAGAAACCGACGTTCAGGTAACCGATCTGGCCCGCAGCTTCGAAGACGCGGGCGTCGCCGCGATCATCTACACCGACATCAACCGGGACGGCGCGATGCAGGGCCCCAATGTCGAGGCCACCGCAGAGCTTGCCAAATCGGTCGATATTCCGGTCATCGCATCTGGCGGCGTGTCCTCGATCGCCGATCTGATCGCCCTGCGCGATTGTGGCGCAGCTTTGAACGGTGCCATTTCCGGCCGCGCGCTTTATGATGGAGCGATTGATCTGAAAGAGGCTCTGACCACGCTCAGAGGATAGCGCAGTGTTTCATTCGCCGGTAAAGCGTTCCGAACTGTCCGCGCACAGCCTGCTGAACGAACGGTACAAAACCGGCGACTTTCTGGACTGCTTCAGTGTTGAATCCAATCTTCCGCCGCGCCGGGCCGCGGGAATCATTACCGCGTTCCCCGGATGGGCGATGGCACTGGTTCGGCTGCGCGGCCTGCTGGTGACACCCTTTGGCCTCAGCACGACAGGCCCGGATGCTGGCGATAAGCTGGGGATCTTCCCGGTCGAACATGATGGCAGGACCGAGGTGATCGCAGGATTCAACGATCGCCACCTGGATTTCCGGGTTTCCGTCCTGTCGGAAAACGGCCGCATCTCGCTGGCCACGTGGGTCCGACGCCATAACCTTGGCGGGCGCCTGTACCTGGCTGCGATCCTGCCATTTCACATCCTGATCGCGCGAAACGCGCTTGCACGTGTGAAAAGCGCAAGCGCATAACCCAAAAGGTCTTAACCCGCGGCCGCAGCAGTCAACTTGGCGAGCGCACCGCGCATCTTCTCGATGACTGGTGACTTTTCGACGTCATCCAGCTCGTCCATCGTTTCCTTGGGGTCTTCATAGGCCAACCAGACCTGACCGTTCCCATCCTCATACGCCTGCACCTTGAGCGGCAGGAACAACCCTGCACGCGGATCGATCTGCATGGCCGGCGTGCCCAGCGCAGGATTGCCGAAAATCAGCACTTGATTGGCCGGGATGGGCGTACCGACCTTTTCCGCCCCCGCCGCGTGGTCGATACGGGCGAAGACAGTGGCCCCTGCGTTGCCAACCGCCGCTTCCAGCGCATCCAGCGCCTCGGCTACGGATTTGTTCGTTTGAACTTTGATGATGTCGTCAGCCATGGCGGCCAAAGCCCCTCCGAGCGAAAAAATTGAAGCAAGTATCAAGCTACGCATGTCGGTATTCCTTCTGTAATATTCACTCCAATTCTCACAGGTTTTGGAAATCTGACAATCACAAGTCTGGCATCAGCAAAGCTTTGCCAGAATTGAAGGCGCCCATTTTACCCTTGCTTTCGAGAACAATCCGACCAGAAGCCAAACATTTTACTGTGTTGAGCCATAATTCGGGCGGAATCCCCGCTTAACTCCTTCGTCAAACACAACAACCCGGGTGGCAAACGTGAGTATTTCCAACCTAGACGTTCCCAAGACGTCCAGATTCGGATCAGCAACCATTGCGATCTTCTGCGCGGCGATTTTCACGAGCGCCAGTCTGCTGTTCTTTGTCCAGCCGCTTTTTGCCAAACTGGTTCTTCCAAAAATCGGCGGCGCCCCGGCGGTCTGGACGACCGCAATGCTGTTTTTTCAAGTGGTGTTGATACTCGGGTATGTGTACGCGCACCTGTTGACCAAGTTTCTGCCTTTGCGCTGGCAGATCATCGCCCATTTTGCCTTTTGGGTGGCGGCGCTGACTTTCCTGCCGCTGTCCACCAGCGAAAGCTGGAGCTATGACGCCTCGACCTCGACTGCGCTGCAAACGCTTGGCCTGTTCGCCGTAGGTGTGGGTGTACCTTTTGCGGTATTGTCGGCAAATGCGCCCCTGTTGCAGGCCTGGTACGCCAGGTCGGGCGGGCCTTCGGCGGATGATCCGTATTTCCTTTACAGCGCCAGCAATGTCGGATCCTTGCTGGCGTTGTTGGCCTTCCCCCTGGTTGCGGATCCATTTTTTGGCGCGGCCGAGATCAGCCGTGCCTGGCTGATCGGCTTCGTGCTGTTCGGCGCGCTTTTGCTTAGCAGTGGCATGATCGCCTTGCGGGGATCACGGCACACGAAGCCGTCGGCCCAAACGGCGCTCAGGGCCAGTTTCCCGACCCTGCGGCAGATCGCTGTCTGGGTGTTCGTCGCCTTCATCCCCTCGTCCTTGATGCTGTCCTTCACAACGCGGGTCAGCACGGATCTGGGTGCTCTCCCGTTGATCTGGGTTGTTCCGCTGGCGGTCTATATCCTGTCCTTCATCGTCGCCTTTGCCAAATGGAAACACCTGACGCTTGACGCCTTGAACCTGCCCATGCTGGCGGCGCTGGCGGCGGGTGTCGTACTGGTGTCCAAGGTGGTCAGCGAGCATGACGCGCCGGTGGTTATTCTGCTCTATGTCCCGGTGCTTTTCATCATCGCCCTTTTTGCGCACCGCCTGCTGTACGACATGCGCCCATCCGCCGAGCAATTGACCGTGTTCTACATCGCCCTTTCCGTGGGCGGAGCAATTGGCGGGCTGTTCAACTCGATCCTTGCGCCGATTGCCTTCACACGTGAGTTGGAGGCGCCAATCACCATGATCCTGGCCGGAGGATTGTTTCTTGTCCGCGCGCCGGGATTTGCCCCTCGCCATGTCATCATGGGCATCGCGGCAAGTGTTTTCATCCTCGTCATCGCAGGTGCGACACGCGGCGTCGCGGCGCTGAGCGCGGACATCCCGCGTGCAGGTGCCCTGTTCGCGCTGATATTCGCGGTGCTGTACCTGTTCCGGGCACAGGCCATGCGCATCCCTGTGGTTCTCACCGTCGTTCTGCTGCCCGCATTTGCGGTAAAGAACAATCCGGTGTTCGAAGATCGCAGCTTTTTCGGCGTGCATTCGGTGTATTCAAGCGAGGGCTACCGTGTCTACAAGAACGGCACCACGGTGCATGGCTGGCAACGCGAATCCGAATATGGCACTCGACCCACACCGCTGTCCTATTATCACCCCGAAGGACCGATGGCGCAGGTCATCACGTCGGACTTCGGCATGCAATCCGACAGCATCGGAATTGTCGGTCTTGGAACAGGTGCACTGGCCTGCTATCGGCAGCCTGCGCAAAACTGGGACTTCTTCGAGATCGACGCGACCGTTGACCAGATCGCACGCGACTCTTCGCTGTTCACCTATCTGTCGGAATGCACGCCCGATTCCGAGACCCATCTGGGTGATGCCCGGATCGTTCTGAAGCAAAAGCCTTTTGCCTTCGATATCCTGGTTTTGGATGCGTACAGCTCGGACGCGATTCCGCTTCACCTGATCACACGCGAGGCGGTAGAGATGTATACCAGCCGCCTGGCCGATGATGGGGTTTTGGTGTTCCACATCACAAACCGGTTCTACGATCTGGTCCAGCCTTTGGCCCGAATTGCCGACAGCCTGAACCTGACCGCTGCGCATCAGCGGCTGGCCGTGGGTGAAGAGCAGGTCGAAACCGGAGCCGCCACCAGCAGCGTTGTGATCCTGAGCCCCGACAAATCCCGAATTGAGAGTTTTGCGCAGGATGGAAACTGGCAAATCGTCGAAACCGACGGCGCGCTGCCATGGACCGATGACAAGGCAAACCTGCTTTCGGCACTGAAGCTGCTGAAGAACCGGGATCACTAAGCCCCCCGCTCCGCCCATGGCCCGTGCTACCAGGGCCGTGGGCGGCAAAACGTCTGTGGCATCGGCGGCGCTTTGCCGGTAAAGGTCCGGCAACGAAGGACGATCAGATGCTGAAGACCCGGATTATTCCCTGCCTTGATGTTGCCGATGGCCGCGTGGTCAAAGGCGTGAATTTCGTCGGTCTGCGCGATGCGGGCGATCCCGTGGAATCGGCCAAGGCATATGACGCCGCAGGCGCGGACGAAATCTGTTTTCTGGATATCCACGCAACCCACGAAAACCGCGGCACCATGTTCGATGTGGTACAGCGCACCGCCGAGCAGTGCTTTGTACCTCTGACAGTTGGTGGCGGGGTTCGCACCAAGGATGATGTCCGCGCCCTGTTGCTGGCGGGGGCAGACAAGGTCAGCTTCAACTCGGCAGCCGTTGCCAATCCCGACGTGATCGCGGAATCGGCAGATCAATTCGGCAGCCAGTGCATCGTCTGCGCCATCGACGCCAAGACGGTCAGCGCTGGAAAGTGGGAGATTTTCACGCATGGCGGCCGCAAGCCAACAGGCATTGATGCGGTCGCGTTCGCAAAAACCGTTGTCGCCAAAGGCGCCGGAGAAATCCTGCTGACCTCGATGGATCGCGACGGCACCAAGGCTGGCTTCAACCTGCCCCTGACCCGAGCGATTTCCGACGCAGTGGACGTGCCCGTGATCGCAAGCGGCGGTGTCGGCAATCTGGATCATCTGGTCGAAGGTGTCACCCAAGGCGGCGCAAGTGCTGTGCTTGCGGCCTCGATCTTCCATTTCGGAGAATACACGATCCGCGAAGCCAAAGAACACATGGCCGCCGCTGGCATTCCGATGAGGCTGACATGAGCATTCTGCACGACCTAGCTGAAACGATTGAGGCGCGTAAAGGGGCTGATCCCGATTCAAGCTGGACAGCCAAGCTGCTTGCAAAGGGTCCCGAGAAATGCGCCGAGAAATTTGGTGAAGAAGCCATCGAAGCCATCATCGAAGCCACGAAGGGCGATCAGGCCAAGCTGACCGCCGAAGCCGCAGACGTGCTGTATCACCTGCTGGTCATGCTGGCCGCCCGGGACGTGGCGCTGGAGGATGTCCTGGCCGAACTTGCACGCCGTCAGGGCATCAGCGGCATTGCCGAAAAGGCCGCCCGCCCCAAAGGCTGACGGCCGGGTTCCGCGCCGCCGCAACGGCCGCTATACTCGGGCGTCAGAATGGCAGGCCGAGGGCGCGACATGATCCGAATTTTGATGCTTGTGGCAACGCTTGCCATCGTTGCAGCATGTGCGACGCCTCCCCGTTCGACCGGGGATGAGGTACAACGCCTGACAGCCGAGATTCAGCGTCTTGGCCCGGATATCGATCCGGAAGAAGCCCGCCGGGCGGCGCAAGTCGCCTATTCCTATACCGCGCAGCTGGTGGACGAATACCAGATCACCGACCCACCACTGATCCACAATGCGAAGGTCAACAAGGGATTGCGCCCGCGTGGTCTGTGCTGGCATTGGGCCGAGGATATCGAACGCCGTCTGAAACAGGAAAACTTCCAGACGCTGGAATTGCACCGCGCCATCGCCAACGCCGACAATCCGCTGAGGATCGACCACAGCACGGCGATTATCAGTCGCAAGGGTGAATCGCTCTATGAGGGCGTCGTGCTGGACCCTTGGCGCTATGGCGGAGTGTTGTTCTGGTCACCTCTGGTCGAGGATACCCGATATGACTGGGTCCCTCGGGACGTGGTGCTGGAAAAACGACGACAGGAACAGGTGGCCCGCCTGAAACCCTATCAGCAAGCAACGCCCTAAAGCTTGGACGAGATGATCCCGGTCGAAAACCCACCCATGCGCAGCTCGCCAAACAGGCGCTGATATTCGATCTTCGGACAGCGGTTCATCACGACGTCCACACCGCGAGCCTTGGCCTTGGCTGCCGCTTCAGGGTGTTCAACCCCGATTTGCATCCAGATCGTTCCGAGGGACGGGAACGCCTCCAACGCTTCGTCCACAATGGGCGGCACGGATTCGGACCGTCGGAATATGTCTACCATGTCCACGGGTTCGGATATCTCCGAAAGGCTGCCGCGTACCCTCTGGCCAAACAGGTCTTTCCCGGCATGGCCCGGATTGACCGGGATCACGTTGAACCCTTTCAACGACAGGTAGCGGGCAACGTAATAGCTGGGCCGCACCGGGTTCATGGACACCCCGACAACGGCAACGGACTTGGTGCGTTGCAGAATGGTTCTCAGGTGCTGATCGGAATAGTCTGGCATGCCCTATCCTTAGCAGGGTTCCAAAAAGAAAAAAGCGCCCAAGAAGCCTTGGGCGCCAGTTGTTGGAACGAGGGACAGTGAAATGACCCGCGGCAGTTCCATTCCGCGGTCATTGTGACATTTAGGCATATATTTGGTAAAAAAAAGAGGGGCAGCGCATTTTTGTGATGACTCTTCACAATTAGCTGATTCTCGCTCACTCCCGATAGAGGATTGCCGGCCAGTTTTCTTCAGCCAACTCAATGTATTCTGCCTGATCCTGCTGCCAGATTTCCTCGATCTCGATCGAGTGCGTCAGGTACAGACGACCATCCACGACTTTCCAGGCCTTGGGGTCCGAGCTCTTCAGAACTCCCATCGCCATCGCATATGAACAATACCCGCCGAACTGCGGCGCGAAAGCACGGGGATTGCTTTCGAACAGCTCGCGGTTTTCCTGCGAGGTGAAATGCCACCGCGCCCCTTTCCACATCACGGAATTCTCGGGCGTGCCCATGATCGGCGTAGAACCGTCGAAAAAGGACACGGCATCATACCCGGCCAACGCCACTCCTTCGGTGGTGTAGTAAACGGGCCTTTCCTGCGCATACGTGGCAGGCGCCAGAAAAAAAGCGCACAGCGCGCCAAGTGTGGAACGTCGGGTCAGCATTGCCATGTCAGAATCTGAAATCACTGGGGTATCAAGATGCAATTTTTTGCTGCATGCGGAACCCCTGTTGACGTGGATGTGAACGATCTTCACCCAAAAACGGTCAATCGAAAATGTCTTCGATCACATCCCAGGCTTCATCGAACACGCGCGAGAACATGCTCTTTTTCTTCTTTTTTCGCTTGGTCTTCCGTGGAGGGGCATGAGAAACCGCAGATCGCACCGTTTTGGCAGGCGCAGCCTTCCGCTTGGGCAGCATCTTCAGATCATGCAAAGGTGCGCCACAACTGGAACAGCTCAGCTCGTGCCGTTCTTTGCCCCTCAGGACCAGCGCAGCCCGGGTCCCGCAATAGCAGCAGGTCGCAATTTTGGATGGACCGGAAATAGCGCTCTCCATTTTTTTGTCAGGGCCGGGATGCATATAAGGCGATTGCCGCCGCATTTGAGACATTCAGCGATCCGAATCCCCCGGCTGCGTCAATTTTCACCAATTGATCCACGGTTTCCTTCGTCTTTTGGCGCAATCCCGGGCCTTCCGCCCCCAGAACAAGTGCGACGGGGCGGTCCCGACCGTCGCTCAGCGCGCCTTCGATCGTTGCCTCTGCTTCACCGTCCAACCCAAGGACCAGAAATCCCATATTCTGTAGTTCAACAATTGTGTCGGCCAGGTTGCGCATCCGCAGATAGGGTTGACGCTCCAGCGCGCCGCTGGCGGTTTTTGCGAGGGCCCCGGTCTCGGGCGCGGAATGGTGGCGGGTGCCGATGACGGCACTGGCACCCAGAACTTCGGCCGAGCGTAGAATCGCCCCGACATTGTGCGGGTCCGTAACGCGGTCCAGAAGGATGACGCGTGGATTTTCACGACCGATGCAATTTTCGGCCAGACCGCCCCAATCCAGCGGCTTTACCTCCAGCGCAGCCCCCTGGTGCACCGAGCCTGCATCGATGGGCGCCGTAAACTTGCGCGGATCAGCCAACTCGGGCTCGATACCAGAGAATTCAATCGCTTCCGCCAGTTTGTCCCGCGCGTTGCGCGTTACGATCAAGCGCAATTTCTGCCGATTGGGGTTCATCAAAGCGTCGCGAACTGCATGCAGACCGAACAGCCAAACGGTTTCAGCAGCCGCGGCCTTGCGCGCCTGTTCCTTCTCAACGACCCATTTGGGTTTCTTCATTTTGCGGGCCTCCGGGCCGGGAATTCGGTTTCCTGCGCCAAAGCGAAATTTTCCTGTTGACGCTCCTTTGGTGCGCTAGTAATCACGCCTCCACGTCAGGTGCAACGCCTGACAGTGGGCGACAGGCCGCAAGGTGTGGCAGGGGACTGTAACTCCCTCGCGGAGACGCACGCCTGGTTCGATTCCAGGGTCGCCCACCATCTTTCCCGTAGAATTCAAAGATGGCCAGAACGCATTGCCCGCGCGTGCTTATATGCGTGCTTTTGCGCAATGATGGCTGCAAAGACTCGTAAAAGTTGCGAAACCGGGCATCGCCCGCTAGTCTGTTAACGTATTTGCGAGGGATTTGTTATGAGACTGCTTTTGGCGACGCTTGCCGTTTGTGTCGCTGGCGCAGCGAATGCGCTGACTATTACATTTGACAATAACTTTCCGAATGATCCGGTCACAGCGTCCGGAACTAGGCAAGGTATAAGCCAAGGTTTCACGTTCAATTATGCAGACGTCTACACCTTCGGAAACTATATTAATTTCCACGATGATAGTGGCGTACTGTCCACCACAATAATGCCCGTGATCGGTGGCAAATTCACAGTTCAGACCGTTGATCTGCAAGGCTGGTCCCGAGCTTTCACAACTGGTTCCGGTCCAGCCCCCGCTTTCGGCACCGCTGCATACAATCAATGGTTGACCGCAGGGCCAGCGACCTTTCCGACGTTGACCTTTTCCGGGTTGCTGAATGGGTCAGTTGTGGCCAGCCAGACATTCGGTCCGATGGCTTTGACCACACTGACCTTTTCAAGCGCTTTCACGGCGATTGACGCGTTGATGGTGACATACAACAGCCCGTCTCCACTAAGGCATCAATTCTTCACCACCCCAAACACAGCATGGTGTATCGACTACTGCGGGGAAATGTGGGTAGACAATCTAGTCGTCGCACCGGTCCCCCTGCCCGCAAGCGGGCTGCTTTTGATCGGGGCCGTTCTGGGCCTGTTCGGGTACCGCAGGCTTAAGACAACCTAGTTTCACCCAACACTAAAAAAGGCGGCGCTGATTGTTGGTCAGCGCCGCTTTATGTCTCTTACCCAACTGTTTGGAAGGTTCTATTCCGCCGCCGGTCGCAGTTCCGAGACCTTGTTGAACCACGCCTCGATTGCATCCAGATCCGCCGGCAGGGCTTCCGCTGCGCCATCCGCGAAGGTCTGGAATTTCTCTTCGTTCAAACCGTTCACGCCGACCAGAACCGGGATATCCATCGCCAGCGCTTCGCCGATCACGGGGCGGAATCCACGCCCATCGGACTCATGCTTGCCGAATTTGTTGATGATCAGCAATTGAGGGGCGCCCTCCAGCGAGGCAGTCACATATCCCACCGCCTGTTCCAGCGCAGCCGGGTCCAGACGGCAGCCGCGCGACTGGGTGCCCAGCGACTGCGAAATGCGGATGGTTTCACCGTCGGGCAGCACGCGCAAGTCCATATCGCATTTGCTGCTGTCGGCGCACTCCGTGTTTGTTTGCACGACACCGGCCAGTTTTGCTCCGGAGGCCAGCAGACGGTCCGCAACGGCGCTCAGCAGGCGGTCCGTCGCGCCGCGATCGGTGGTGGTGACATAGGCCAGATGCATCTTGGACCTCTTGTAATTCGTTTGTGACGTTTCAAATAGCACGCAAGGCACCGCCCGGCCACTCCCTCGTTCACGGAAGCGGGGACAGGCCAATCACAGGGGCGTGCAGGTGAAGCAGAACCGCATAGGCGGCCAGCGCGGCCATCCACACCCCGGGACGCGGCCAGGGGCGCGGTGCGCGCAGTGAAAACCGCGCCGTATTGCGGGACAAGCGGACCCATTCAAAGCCCATTTCCCGCAACTTGCGCCGGTCGACAAGAGCCATGCCCATGACCGCGAAACCGGCAAACAGGCCGAACAGAATCATATGTGACAGGCTGCCATTGGCAAGGAGATGTGCCACCGCCCACAGCATCAGCGCGGCAAGGATCGGGTGTCGGGTGGTGCGCAGGATACCGGGCTGTTCTGGGTCAAATGGCCGATTGCCCAGCCCCCCGAACGAAAACGGGTTCTGAATGATCAGCCCCGCGACAGCCAGCCAGCAGACCACCGGCATGATCAGAACCGGCGCCCAGCGCAAAACCGCAAATGGCGGGACGACCTCGACATAAGGAGCGTTGGCAGCGGCGATGATCAACCACGCCAGGACGGCCATCGACAGAACCGAATAGGCCGTGAAATACCCCCGGCGTCCAAGTGTATCGATCAGCCATCCGCGTATGGTGGGCCGCACCGGAATCGCGTGGCTGAGAAGGAATGTGACGAGCGCTGCAAGGAATAGGACCCAACCGGTCATGGTGATCTCCGCTTTATTGGGATCGGTCTAGATCAGGACGGCACTGGTATCCTTGTCCAAAATCAAGTTCGGAGCAGGGGCGGTGCATCGCCCCTGCCCTGTTTACAACCCAAGCGCCGCGCGGCGTTCTTCGGCAAACCCCTGCACGATGCGGTCGGCAATCAGCGCCAGAATCGCCATCGCGGCCCCGGCCGAAATGCCAAGCCCCACATCCGCCTGACCCAGCGCCAGATAGATCGACTGCCCCAGACCCGTGGTACCGATCAATGCGGCGATCACCAGCATCGCAAAGGCATAGAGGATGGTCTGGTTCAACCCCAGCAGGATCGTGGGCGCGGCATAGGGCGCGCGCACGTCGCGCATGATCTGCCACTCGGTCGCACCGCTTGAGATCGCGGCTTCCATCATCTCGTCCGGCGTGTTGACCAGCCCGTGCCGCGTGTAGCGGATCATGGGCACGATCGCATAGGCACAGATTGCCAGAAAGGCCGAGAACTCTCCGATCTGGAACACCATGAGGACCGGGATCAGGAACACGAACAGAGGGATTGTCTGCAACATGTCGCAGATTGGACGGACCACTTTCCACACCGGCTCCCAAATCGCGCTGGCAAGGCCGATCAGGCCGCCGACCACGGCACAAGAAAACACTGCCGCTCCACTCAGGTAAAGCGACAAGAGCGCTCTCTCCCACAGGCCCGAAACGAGGATGGTGCAAAGCAGCCCCACGCTCAGCGCCGCCAGACGCCAGCCCCCCGCGACCCAGCCCAGAGCAGCGGCGCCGGTCAGGACAAAGGGCCACGGCAGGTTGGCAATGCCGGTTTCCAGCATTCCAATCAGGATCAGGACGATCAGACCACCCGTCAGCCGCCCACGCCATGCCATCAACAGCGCGATCCCGGCACCTGCGGCAAACAGACCAAAGCTCATGCCCGCCGTCCACTGGAAGCCCCAGGTGAAGGGCAGGACCGCCTGATCCAGACCGATCCGCAAAGGCAGCAGCACATAGAAAAGAGAGTTGTTCTTGAGCGCATCCAACCACGGGCCATTGGCCTGAGTGAACGCGGTCAGGCCGCTGTCCACGGCCTCGGCCATCGGATCCAGCAGGGTCAGTTCGGATGGGTTCGGCAACCACGCCCAGAAGGCGGCGGTGAAGACCACGGCGAAACCCAACATCGCCCAGACAACCCGGCTGTCATAACGTTTGCGCTCGGTCGCCAAGGTGCCGCTCATGCGATCTATGACGACGGCAAAGACCACGATGACCAGACCCGCCATCAGAGACTCCCCGAACTGCGCCTTGCGCATGGTCAGCAGAACCTCCCAGCCGATATCGTTGAACCCACCGATGACGGCGGCAATGATGACCATGGACAATGCCGCCATCAGACATTGGTTCACACCGACCATGATCTGCGTCGTGGCGGCGGGAATTTCGACCTGAAACAGTTGCTGAAACCGCGTGCCACCGGACATGATCGCGGCCTCTTTGATCTCGGGCTCGACCCGTTCCAGCCCCAGCATCACGTTGCGCGCCATGGGCGGCGCGGCGTAGATGGCCGAGGCGATCAGACCGACGACGGGGCCAAAGCCAAAAAGCAACAAAAGTGGGGTCAGATACGCAAAAGTCGGCACCGTCTGCATGACATCCAGAACCGCCTGAACGAAGGATTTCACCCGCGGCACCTCGTTGGCGAGGATGCCGATGCCACCACCCAGTATCAACGCCACCGGAACGGATACTGCGACCAAGGCCAGAGTGTTCATGCTCTCAGCCCAGTAACCCGACGCCAGGACAAAGCTAAGGCCCAGAAAGCCCAGCGCCGCCATGGGCAAACCGCCCAAGTACCAGCCCAGCGCGGTCACGATCCCGATCAGGAGGGGCCATGGCGTATTGCCAAGAACGAAATTCGCCCAGTTCATCGGATAGGTCATCATATCCGAGAACAACCGCATCGCCGGTTTGATCAGGTTCAGAAACCAATCCAGAAACGCGCCCACCCATTGGGTTGCAGGCAGCTCCCATGCGGCGGGCCATTTGACCAGCCATGGGGCGATGCCCTCGAGTGCAAGGCAAACCGCGCCGACGACAACGGTGATCAGGGCGGCCTTGGCGCCCGCCGTCAGCCGCGCGCCGTGCTGCGTCGGAAACTCAGCTACGGCGGTCATGTTTCGTCCACCTGAAGCGCGGCAGCCAGATCGGACGGGTGCACCGTGCCAACGACATTGCCATCGGCATCCCGCACCGGCACGGGTTCATAAAGTTCCATGCAATGGGCAAGGGCTGCGTCCAGTGTCATCGACGTGGTCAGGCCGGGATCGTCCGGGCCGCACTCTGCCTCGTTTCGCATGACCGAGGCGACCTTGGCATGCTGCCCCTTGGCGACATCCTTCGAGAATTCGCGCACATAGTCATCGACGGGTCGCAGGACGATATCCGTGGGCGTGCCGATCTGTACGATCTTGCCGTCCCGCATGATGGCGATACGGTCAGCAAGCTTCAGCGCTTCCTGAATATCGTGCGTGATGAAGACGATGGATTTCTTCAACGTCGCTTGAATGCGCAGGAATTCATCCTGCAACTGGCGACGGATCAGTGGATCCAGCGCCGAGAACGGTTCGTCCAGAAACCAGATGTCAGGGTTTACGGCAAGACTGCGGGCGATACCCACCCGCTGCCGCTGCCCGCCGGAAAGCTGTCGCGGGAAGCTGTCTTCGCGCCCTTCCAGACCGACCAGCGAGATCACTTCCTGCGCGCGGTCCAGCCGTTCCTTTTTGCCCACGCCCTGAACGCGCAGAGGATATGCGACGTTTTCAGCAACGGTCATGTGGGGGAACAGGCCGAAATGCTGGAACACCATGCCCAGTTTTTTCCGCCGCAGTTCTGTCAGGGCCTTTTTCGAGGCGCCTATGACATTCTCACCATCCACCCGAATTTCACCACCCGTGCCGGGCAGCAGCTGCGAGATACAGCGGATCAGCGTGGATTTACCCGAGCCCGACAGGCCCATGATGACGAACAATTCGCCTTCCCTGACCTCGAAATTGGCATCTTGAACCGCCGGAATGAACCCGTTTTCCCGCAGGTCTGCGGCGGCCTTGTCAGCGTCATTCCCTGACCGAGACAGCGCGTCGGTCAGGGCTTTGTCAGCGCCCGGGCCAAAGACCTGCCAGAGATTCCGGCAGGCAATGGCTGGCATGGTCGTGTCAGTCACCTAAGTGGCTCACTTGGTCGCCGCGTCGACAACAGGACGCCATTTGTCTTCGTTCTCGGCCATCCATGCGGCGACAACTTCTTCGACCTGGCCGCCGTCGACATCGATCGCACCCATCATCGGCTGCTGGTCTTCGACCGCCAGTTGATAGTTGGACAGGATTTCATAGGCGGCGGGCCACTTTTCTTCCAGGCCGCTCCAGCCGGCTTTGAAGATGCGAGATGGTGAAAAGTCGCAATCGTTTACCGCGTTCGGGTTCGGACCCCACGCCGGATCGTTAAAGCATGCCTCTTCACCTGCGGGCAGTTCAACGAACTGCACGTCATAGGCAGACATCGCCCAGTGCGGCTGCCAGAATGTGATCAGCAGCGGCGATTTACGCTCGGTCGATGCGCGAAGTTCAGCGATCAAGGCGCCTTCGGAACCGGCGGGGACAGCCTTGAACGGCAGTTCAAGGCCGGCCATGCGATCCGCACCAGGTGTGCCCCAGTCGGCCGGATAGTCGACCAGACGGCCACCGGGCAGAGTTTCCGCCGTGGCGAACACCTGCGCGCAGTCTTTCAGCGCTTCCCACGCAGGCAAGCCAGGGCACAGATCAGCGACATGCGCCGGGTATGCGATACCTTCCTTGGCATCCAGGCCAAGATCGCCGATTTCGACAACAGTGCCTTCCTCGATCTTCTTGGCATATTCATCCGAAACATTGGACGACCAGATTTCAAGCGTCGCGTCGATGTCTCCATCGGCCAGCGCCTGGAACTGGTTCATCATGCCGGCGGTCACATATTCTACGTTATAACCAGCGGCCTTGAGCATTTCACCCGCCACATGCGTGGTTACGTGCTGACCGGTCCATTCGTTGATCGCCAGTTTGATCGGCTCGTCCACGGCCCCCATATCCGCCGCATGCGCCGCACCGGCAACGGTCAGGGCCATAAGGCTTACACTCAGTTTTTTCATGGATTTTCTCCCTGTCTTATTTGTTTTGCCCACCCCGGCAGGGGTTTCCCGCCGGTATCTTTGTCTGATGACAATACCATGCCGCAACATGCACAAAATTGGTCGGAAAAGGAAAGTGATCAGTTTGTAACAGCGCAGCTTTCTTGCCGCTGATGCGTTGATTTTCCCCCGCAGGCGCCGCAAGGGCCCCTGCCCGACCCGCCAATATCCCCTGCCCCGGGGCACGGAATGTTGACTGACGAGTCAATCACAAACCGTTTTGAACCCGTTTGTCGAGGATTTCTTTGACAGTTCAGTGTTTTTTCTTGTTCGGGCCGAGTTTCATTTCCGGTCGGGTGGCTTTCGAACACCGAAAATTCCCATTGCAAAAGGAAGGCAAAACAAAACACTCTTCCTAAGACAGCTTTGAGGTTGGGTTCATGCGTTCATTTGACGAGATCTTTGATATTGCCGCCTCTCGCCACGGTGGGGTCGAAGCCTTTGAAGCACAGCTGACCAAGCCCAAAAGCCACGAAGAACTGGCGGCGATGCCCGACGACCGGTGGCTATCGATCATCACGAAATGCGTCTTTCAGGCCGGTTTCAACTGGAAGGTCATCGAAAACAAATGGGATGGATTCGAGGCCGCCTTTGACGGTTTCGATGTGGGCCGGTGTGCGTTCATGGATGATGAAAAGTTCGATTCCCTGCTGCAAGACACACGCATTGTCCGCAATGGAACCAAGATCGCAGCAATGCGGGACAACGCGGCGTTCCTTTTGGAACTGCGCGACGAAGGCGGCGCGGGCCAGGTTCTGGGGGGCTGGCCCTCTGATGACTATGTCAACCTTTTGGCCATGCTGGCCAAACGCGGGTCTCGTCTTGGCGGGGCTTCGGCGCAATATGCGATGCGTTTTGCGGGCCGCGACAGTTTCATTCTGTCGCGGGACGTCACCGCCCGTCTGATCGCCGAAGGTGTGATCGACAAACCCGCCACGTCGAAAAAAGCCATGGCGGCGGTGCAACGGGCCTTCAATTCCTGGATGGATCAATCCGGGCGGTCTTTGACGGAAATCAGCCGGGTTCTGGCCATGAGCCTGTGAAAACGGTTTGCGGATCGCAAGCAGCGGACTAGGATTCACCTCATGGTTCTGCGCGTATTCCTGTGTGCTCTTTTGTTGCTGTCCTCTTGCGGCCGTCCGTTGACAAAGCAAGAGCGCGACTTTGCGGATGCCATTCAGGGCGAAACCCTGAATCTTGACAGCGTGCGATTGGTCCAGGGTGCGCCGGTTGCCAATGTGACGTATTTCCGCGAAGAGCGGCCACGTCTGGCCTGCCGCGAGCGCATCCTTCCTCCGGTAGAACCCGGGCCGGTGACAGGCAAGCCAGCGGCCGTGGCCCTGTTCAACAAGGTCTATTTTGCGCGCGACTGGTATCTGGAAGACTACATGTCCGATTTTCCGGATCAGATGAACCTGGTGGCCGCGATGCTGCTGGCCCATGAACTGACGCATGTCTGGCAGTGGCAGAATCGCCGGACCACCGGTTACCATCCGTTGCGAGCAGCGGCGGAACATGGTGGGCGAAGCGACCCGTATCTCTTTGACCTCGAAACCTCGCCGGACTTCCTGTCCTACGGGTTTGAACAGCAGGGCGCCATCGTCGAAGAATATGTTTGCTGCCGTGCGCTGGACCCTCAGGCCACCCGAACCAAACGGCTGCACAGGATGCTGAGCGCGCATTTTGATCTGTCCCCGCTTCCGCAAAAAGGGCGAGAGCGCGCAATCCTGCTTCCCTGGAGCGAGGCCGAGATCGACGGGATTTGCAGCGGAACCTAATTCTGCTGCAAGGTCTCCAGATAGGCCACCAGATCCACGATGGGCTGGCTCGTCAGAATTGGCTGACCCTGCGGCGTTTTCATGGATGTGTCCTGCCCGTCAAAATAAGGACCATAAACCGGCATCGGGCTACCATGGCTGACCAGCGGATCCCGACCATCAATACGGGCGACTACGCGGGCCGTCGGGAACACGCCCTCCTCGTTGGACAAAGCGGTCAGATCACTTGGTTGAACCACCAACACGGCTGCCATCGGACCCTGACCCATCGCATCGATTCCGTGGCAGGTCGCGCAATGGTGCATATAGAGTTCCTCTCCGGTCTTCGCGTCCTGAGCCCAGGCGGCCTGCGAGGCAGCAGCCGAAACCCCAAGAACCATTACACTGATTGTTGCCTTGAACATCGTATCCTCCTGCCTGGATTGGCATTTGCAGGGTTGCCCGATGACCGTCTTGGCGCAATGATCCAGATCAACGAAAAAGGTACAGAGGTTTCGGGCAATGACACAATACGCCGCCATCATGCTGGCCGCCGGATTTGGAATTCCGATCCTGGCCGCGCTCAACGCGGCGCTGGGAAAAGTCATCGGGTCGCCAACTGCGGCAGCTGTTGTGTTGTTTGCCATTGCCTTCGCCGCCTCCGCCTTGGTCATGGCGCTGTTTCCCGGATTTGCGGCCTTGTCCAAGATTGCCAATGCGCCGAAACACCTGTTGCTTGCAGGCGTCCTGATTGCTTTCTATGTCCTGTCGATCACCCATGTCGCACCACATTTCGGGGTGGGCAATGCCGTGTTCTTTGTGCTGCTCGGGCAATTGATCAGCGCTGCGGCCATCGACCATTTCGGCCTGTTCGGCGCACAGGTCGAACCGCTTACACTCTTGCGGATGGGCGGGATCGCCGTCATGGCCATTGGCGTTGCGATCACTCAACTGGCCTGAGCACCCCGCCTTCAAGCCGAACCATCCGGTCCATGCGCGCCGCAAGGTCAAGATTGTGCGTTGCTATCAACGCCGACAACCCTTCGTCCCGCACCAGCTTCATCAGTGTATCAAAGACCTGATCCGAGGTTTCGGGGTCCAGATTGCCCGTCGGTTCATCCGCCAACAAAACACGGGGCGCATTCGCCAAGGCCCGGCAAAACGCCACCCGCTGTTGTTCCCCACCTGAGAGTGCAGCGGGGCGATGGCTGGCGCGTGCGGCCACACCGACACGGTCCAGCAGATCCAACGCTCGGGCCTGTGCGGCCTTGTCCGGCACACCATTGGCCAGTTGCGGCAGGGTGATGTTTTCCAATGCCGTGAATTCCGGCAGCAAGTGGTGGAATTGATACACGAACCCGACATCCTGCCGACGCAGTGCGGTTCTGGTCCGGTCGCCCTTGCCCGATACGTTCTGCCCGCCGATTTCAACGGTTCCTTCGTCGGGCATGTCCAGCAGACCGGCGATATGCAGAAGCGTTGATTTACCTGCCCCAGAAGGCGCGACCATCGCTACGGCCTCACCCGCGCGCAGATCCAGATCAACTCCGCGCAGGACCTGCACCTCGCCCGGTTTGCCTTTTAGATAGGTCTTGGTCAGACCTTTCAGACGCAATGTGACATCATTCATAGCGCAACGCCTCGACCGGGTTCAGCCGCGCCGCTCGACGGGCAGGGAAATAGGTGACGACAAAGGACAGGCCAAGCGACAGGCCGATCGCCTTGAGCACGTCGCTCAGATGCAGCTCGGCGGGCAAGGCATAGATGCCCCGGATCGACGGATCCCAGACGCCACCGCCCATCACGTAATTCACGAAGGAAAAGATCGGATCGATATAGATCGCAAAAAGGCACCCCAGGATGACCCCCATTGCCGTTCCGATCAGTCCGGTAAAAGCGCCGCAGATGAAAAAGACACGCAGAACCGATCCTTCGCTCAGGCCAATGGTGCGCAGGATGCCGATATCGCGCCCCTTGTTCTTGACCAGCATGATCAGGCCCGAAACAATATTCATCGCGGCGATCAGAACGAGGATCGAAAGGATGATGAACATCACGTTGTCTTCAACTTCCAATGCCCGCAGGAACCCACCGGATGCATCCTGCCAGGTCCAGATCTGGCTGCGCTCGCCCGATGCTTCGAGAATCGAAATCAGGATCGGGCCCAGGTCTTCGGGGTTGTCCACCATCACCTCGATTTCATCGGCCACACCTTCGCGATTGAAAAAGCCCTGCGCCTGCGAAAACGGCATGTAGACGCGCGTGCGGTCGATATCATAGCGCCCGGCCGAGAACACATAGACAACGCGATAGGCATTCACGCGGGGCGACGTACCGAAGGCGGTTTTGACGCCGTTGGGCGACGTCAACTTGACGACATCCCCGACCGTCGCCCCGATGCTGCGCGCCACGCCGGAACCAATTGCGATGACATCCTCACCCGTCTGGAATTCAGACAAGTCCCCCACAGCCTGCTCTGCCTGGGCAATTCCGGGCAGATCACGCAGATCGTCGGGTCGGATTCCAAACACTTCAACCCCGCTGCTGCGGTCGCGGTTGGTGATCAGCACCTGCCCCTTCACCAAGGGAGCCGCGCGTTGAACTCCGGGCACTTGTGCGATCCGGGCCGCGCGCTCTTCGTAGTCGGCGATCGTGCGATCCACCCGCCCCTGAGCATCGATCTCGCCTGACGAATAGACCGTCACATGCGCGTTGGCGCCCAGAATCGTGCCGACGAATTCGGAACGGAAGCCGGACCGGACCGCCAGTGTCGCGATCAGGGCAAACACTGCCAATGTGATCCCGATCAGAGAAATCCAGGTCATCACACTGACGCCGCCCTCGGCCCTGCGGGCCCGCAGATAACGCCATGCGATTTTCCATTCAAAAGGGGCAAAGGGCGGGGGTGTCTTGGCCATGCCTGCTCCGGGGTGTTCATGTTCGCGGGGACAGTTTCGGCATTTCACCCGATGGTCAAGCCGGTTGTCGCTCTGAACCCGCTCCTCAGCCTGAACAAGCCGAATCAATCCGGTTGCCCAGCACGGCGGCCGGGCCAAACGGATGACTTGAAAATCTGGTGCTACACCATGAGTTGTGAAGCCCATCACAGACAAACCGGTATTGTTTCATGTATGAAGTTAATCATCGCGCTTTGTGAGCTCCTGAATCGAAAAAGCAACAATGGGCGCGAAATTTTATTACTCTTTTTGATTATTTTCAGAAACTTTGTCACCCTGTATGTGGGGGAACACATTTAAGGAGCGGGGGTCGCTCAATGAATTTTCAAATTTCAACCAACGGTGCGGGGGTTATTCCGTCTCGCCAAGCATCAAAAGAACTGGATTGTGAAACAGCGGCGCTGCTGCGTGCGGCCATTCGGCCGATCTTTGCCAGCGCGGCAAGCTGGGGCAATCTGACGGATATTCTGAAAGACAAAGGGTACCGTCTGGTTTTCCGGCAAGGGCGTCTGTGTATCACGGATCGCACTACGGACGCGCGGGTTTGCGGATTGCGGTTTCTGGGTCTTGAGTTTCGCGACCTGGTCAACCGGCTGGGCCGTCCGATCGTGGTCGCACGCGGCGATGGCGCCAACGGAGATATCCTTGCAACGCGCCCGACGGCAGACCAAGACTGACGTCTCAACCAATCGAATTGGTCAGATCACATTTGGTGGCCAAGTCAATCGCATGGCTACCCTCGCGAAATGGATCTGTGGTGCGTGACAGCAAGATCCGTCACCGGTGACGGTGCTCAGGCAATCTGCTGGTAGATTTCAGCAACTTTGGTAACGGCCGCCTCGGGGCTCAGCTCCTCGCTTTCGCCGGTCCGGCGGCAAGTCAGTTCAACGACACCATTCTTCAGGCCACGCGGCCCGACCGTGATCCGCCAGGGCAGACCAATCAGGTCCATGGTCGCAAACTTGCCCCCGGCCCGTTCATTGCGGTCATCATAAAGCGGCTCGAGCCCCAAGGCTGTCAGAGCATTGTAGATTTTGTCACAGGCCGCATCCGCTTCTTCATCGCCCTGCTTCAGGTTCACGATGCCGCAATGGAACGGGGTCACGCCCTCGGGCCAGATGATGCCTTTGTCGTCATGGCTGGCCTCGATGATCGCGCCGACCAGACGGCTGACGCCGATCCCGTGGCTGCCCATATGCACCGGAACCGGTTTTCCATCCGGGCCCTGAACGGTGGCACCCAGCGGCTCGGAATACTTCGTGCCGAAATAGAAGATCTGTCCAACTTCGATACCACGCGCCACGCGGCGGCGTTCTTCGGGGATCTGATTGAACAGCGCCTCGTCATGCGTTTCATCCGTGCGCGCATATTTCGAGGTGAACTCTTCCAGGATCGCCTGACACTGTTCGCGGCTGTCATAGTCAATCTCACGATCACCAAAGGTCAGATCGGTGACGGCGCTGTCATAGAAGACCTCGGATTCACCAGTGTCAGCCAGCACGAGGAACTCATGGGTGTCATCGCCGCCGATGGGCCCCGAATCCGCGCGCATCGGGATCGCCTGAAGACCCATACGCTCGTAGGTACGCAGATAGCTGACAAGATGGCGGTTATAGGCGTGCAGAGCATCTTCCTTGGTGAGGTCGAAGTTGTAGCCATCCTTCATATAGAACTCGCGGCCCCGCATCACGCCGAAACGCGGGCGGATTTCGTCGCGGAACTTCCACTGTATCTGATAGAGGGTCAGCGGAAGGTCTTTGTAGCTGTTCACGTGGCCGCGGAAAATATCGGTCACCAGTTCTTCGGCCGTGGGGGTGAACAGCATGTCCCGGTCATGCCGGTCCTTCATGCGCAGCATTTCCTGCCCGTAATCGTCATAGCGGCCGGATTCGCGCCACAAATCCGCCGATTGGAGGATGGGCATCTGGATCGCGATGTGACCGGCCCGGGCCTGTTCTTCATGGACGATGTTTTCCAGCTTGCGCAGCACTTTGAAACCCAGCGGCAGCCAGGAATAAATCCCCGCAGAGGCCTGCTTGATCATCCCGGCACGCAGCATCAGCCGGTGGCTAACGATCTGGGCCTCGGACGGGTTTTCCTTGAGAACGGGCAGAAAGTAACGGCTGAGGCGCATGAACGATCCTATTTGTCTAGCGAAAGCCCGAATGCTCTACGCGATCCACAAAGGCTAGGCAAGGCGGCGCATCATTCAGGCTTGCGCAGCAAATAGGTGTAATAGTTGCACGAGCCAAAGAACGTGCCTTCCCGCGCGGCTGTTTTCTGACCTTCGGCCCATTTCAAGGCGGTCTCGGCGTCGATTGCGCCTGCCTGAATGCAGGGGCCGACATAGGCGTCGATCATGTTTCCGAAAAACGAGGTCTGGCCAGCCTCGGCCAGCAATTCCGGGATGAAACCGGTAACTTCCAGCCCCGTCTGCCGGGCCAGGAACGGAAGATGCCGCAGAACGAATGGATTGCCGACAACCGTCTGCAAGATTGCGTCCACCGCCATCGCGTTGGCGTCAGGGTCGCCAGCGCCGATAGTCAACGACGCATAGTCGCCATCGAAAATGGCGATCGTGCCGCCGGGGCGCGTCAGTCGCGCGGCTTCCTCCAGCATCGCCGCCGGGTCCGCCACGTGGCTGATCACCGTATGTGCGATGACGATATCAAAGCGGCCTTCGCCGGCACCGGTGTTCCGGGAATCCGCGACCTCGTAGCGGATACGGCCCGCCAACCCCGCGGCATCCGTCTTTTCCATGGCGACCTTGATCAGTTCCGCCGCCAGATCCGACCCGACAATATCGCACTCCGGGCCGACCCGGTCAGCCAGCGCCCGCGTCACGACGCCCGTGCCACAGCCCAGATCGACAATGCGGCGGCACGAGGCCCAGTCGAGCCGGTCGAAATAGCGTTCGCGCATTTTCACGAAATCCGGCATTTCGCCGCGAAACTCCAGACGGTCCGCAACGACGCGAACCGTGTCTTCCCCCTGTTGATCCAGGCTCTGATAGATGTCGGGCATTGCTCCGTCCCCCAAGGCAGAGCGTCAGTATAGCACGTTTCGGCCCGGCACGTCGGCTCTCTGCGCTGGCGGACTGTGAACGCGACGCCCGGCAATGGCGCGTTTGCGACCCAAGGTCAGTCGGGTTTTTGATTGACCCGCCAATTGGGAATTTCAATTGTGGCGGGAACACAAACACCAGGAGGCGCTGTTGCAGACAATTCAGGAACCCGCCCGGCAGATACCTGTCATCCACCAGACCGATATTCTGGTCGTGGGCTCTGGCCCGGCCGGGTTGGCAGCAGCCCTGGCAGCGGCCCGCGCAGGCGCAGACGTGTCGCTGGTTGACCGGTTCGGCTGTATGGGCGGCAACATCACTGCCGTCGGCGTCGAAGGATTCGCCTGGTATCGGCACGAGCAAACCGTCGAGGCCGGCGGCGTCGGGACGGAGTTCGAAACCCGCGCCAAAGAGATGGGCGCGGCGGTGCCCGAAAGCCAGTCGCTCAGTTATGAACTGGACAGCGAAGGGTTCAAGCTGGTGGCGGACAAGCTGGTCGAAGAGGCGGGTGTTCACCCGATGCTGCACCGGCAATTCGTCGCCCCCATCATGGAAGGGGACCGGATCACTGGCATCATCACCGAATCCAAGGCCGGGCGCGAGGCGATACTGGCCAAGGTGGTAATCGATGCCACCGGCGACGCTGATGTGGCCCATCGCGCGGGGGCCCCGACGCATAAAACACCACGAGAGGACATGATGGCGGCCTCTGTCATGTTCCATCTGGCCGGGGTGGACAAGCGCGCCTTTATGGAAGGCGTCAAAGCCGATCCGCAGACCTACAAGGACTGGGGCGGCGGCGGTGAGTGGAACATCGAAACCAGCGGCAAAGAGGACGACATGTTTTCGCCCTTCGTGCACAAGCCCTTCCAGCAGGCCATCGATCAGGGGCTGATCCCGCCGCATCTGAACACCATCGCCGGTACCTGGGGCGCAATGCATGACACGGGCGAGCTGACCTACATGAACCTCATCCACCTGGCCGGGATCGACGGGACCGACCCCGACAGCCTGACGCGTGGCGAGATTGAAGGTCGCCGCCAAACCATGCTGGCCATCGAGGCGCTGCGCCGGTTCATGCCGGGATGCGAAAACGCGCGGCTTCGGAATTTCGGGATGACCATCGGTATCCGCGACACCCGCAAGATCGATGCGGTCTACAACATGACCGAAAACGACGCCCGTCATCAGGGCCGGTTCGAGGACACGATCGGCATCTATCCCGAATTCATCGACGGCTATGGCATTCTGATCCTGCCGACCACGGGGCGGTACATGCAGGTCCCCTACCGCTCGATGCTGCCCAGGGGCGTCAAGGGCCTGCTGGTCGCTGGGCGGTCGCATGGTGCGGACCGGGTGGCCCATGCCGCCACGCGCAACATGGCCTGCTGCGCCGTCATGGGTCAGGGCGCGGGCGTTGCGGCGGCCATGTCACTGAAAAGCAATCAGGGCCTGGATCAACTGAACCTGGCACCTGTACACACGGAACTAGAGCGTCAGGGGGTCAGGATTCACTGATGGACAGAATTCCGACAATAGACATCTCGCCGCTGTCCGATCCCAGCAGCGCAGCCTTTGCCGAAACGGTACAAGGCATAATTGAGGCCTGCACAGGAATCGGGTTTCTGTCCATCACCGGGACAGGTGTGTCCCAGCAGACGGTGGATCAGGTCCGTCAGACCACACGAGAGATCTTTGCCATCAATGAATCCCGCAAATGGGATCAGGCCATCACGCGCGAGAATTATCGCGGTTATATCCCGATGGGTTTTTTCACTCCCAACGATGGATCCGGCAAAGCCGACAAATACGAGGGGTACAAGCTGCACCACGAGGTTGCCGCCACCGACCCTGTGCGCGCTGAATGTGCCCTGTACGGCCCGAACCTGTGGCCCGCCGAAGTTCCCGGCGCCAAAGAGGTCATCCTGGACTATTGGCGTCAATTGGATCAGGTCACTGATGTATTGTTGGGCGCATTGGAATCCGGCCTGAACTTGACCTCTGGCATTTTGCGCGACGCGTTCCGCTACCCGATGACCAATATGACATTGCTGCACTATCCCCCGCAGGCCGCGGAAGAAGCGGGCTATGGCATCCATCCGCACAAGGATACGGACGCACTGACCATCATCGCGCCCGATCCGGTGGGCGGGCTCGAGGTGCAGACCCGCAGCGGCAAGTGGATTTCACCAGACTGCCCACTCGGTGGTTTCGTGGTGAATATCGGCGACATGCTGGAGCTGTGGTCAGGCGGGCGATTGAAATCCACGCCACATCGGGTGGTCAACCGGTCGGGCAAGGAACGGTATTCTTTCCCTTATTTCGCCGTACCCCGCCATGACGTCATTGTTGAACCGTTGTTGCCCGCCCTGCCCGGTTTCGACCGCCCGGCGGTTCATTGTGGGCACTGGTCGGCAGAAATCTGGCGCACCAACTGGCCCGATGAAGCCGCAGAAGAAGACACCCCTGAACTGGGGACGTTGCACGATTGAAACGGGCAAAGCCCGTGCCCATGAAGCGCTTGCATCATGGGCTTTGATGCGCCAAGAACGCCTGCAAAGGCCTGAACAAGGGGATCACGATGGCTTTGCCGGTAAAGGATCAGCTGAGATACTGGGGCGTCGCCGCTGCGGTTTTTGTTTTGATCCTCTGGGCTTTGGGGGATGTCCTGCTGCCCTTCGTCATAGGCGGAGCAATTGCGTATTTCCTTGATCCCGTTGCGGATCGGCTGGAGCGGTTGGGCCTGTCGCGCATCGCAGCCACAGCCATCATCACCGTCATCGGGATTTTGGGGTTTATTTTGGCGATCCTGATGGTCGTGCCCGCCCTGATTACTCAATTGCTGGATCTGATCGACGTTCTGCCTGACCTTTTCAAGCAATTGCGCGGGTTCATTGAAAAACAATTCCCGTCGCTGCTGGACCGGGAATCAAACACCCATCAGATGCTGGTGTCCTTCGGCGACATGCTGAAGTCCAAGACCGGGGATGTTCTGCAAACGGTTCTTGCCTCACTCGGGTCCGCGATAAACATTGTTGTCCTTCTGGTGATCGTGCCCGTCGTGGCTGTTTACCTGCTGCTGGACTGGGACCGCATGATCGCCCGCATCGGAGAGCTTCTGCCCCGCGATCACGCCCCCACAATCAAGCGGCTGGCCGGTGAGATTGACGCCGTGCTGGCCTCTTTCGTGCGCGGGATGGGAACGGTCTGCCTGATCCTAGGTACCTACTATGCCGTCGCGCTGATGCTTGCCGGTCTGCAATTCGGCCTGATCGTGGGGTTCATCGCGGGGCTGGTCACGTTCATCCCCTATCTGGGCGCCCTGATCGGAGGCTCATTGGCCATCGGGCTGGCGCTGTTTCAGTTTTGGGGAGATTGGGCACATGTCGGACTGATCGCGGGGATCTTTGCCATCGGGCAGGTCACCGAGGGGAATTTCCTGACACCCAAACTGGTAGGCAGCTCTGTCGGGCTGCACCCGGTCTGGCTGCTGCTGGCGCTGTCGGTCTTTGGGGCCTTGTTCGGCTTTGTCGGCATGCTGATTGCCGTGCCCGTGGCCGCAGCATTGGGCGTGCTGGCCCGATTTGCCACATCGCTGTACCTGGACAGCCGACTTTATACCGGTCTTGAACGTCAGGATCAGGAAACCGAGTAAATGGCCCGACAACTCAGCTTTGATCTGCCCGCCAAAACTGCGCTCGGGCGAGAGGACTTTTTTGTGTCGCCTGCCAATGCCTTGGCCGTGGCGATGATCTCGGCCACATCCTGGCCGGGAAACAAGCTTGTTCTGACCGGCCCGGCCGGTGCGGGCAAAACCCATCTGGCACATGTCTGGGCCGCGGAAACCGGCGGGCGCATCATTCAGGCTGCGGATTTGCGGTATGACGATGTGCCGGACCTGGCACGCAGGCCGATTGCCGTCGAAGACGTGCCCATGATCGCCGACGATGCCGACCAGCAGAAAACGCTGTTTCACCTGCACAATCTGGTTCTGGCCGAGGGGAACGCCCTGCTGATGACTGGTCGGCTGGCCCCGAAATTCTGGGAATTGCCACTGGCCGACCTGCAAAGCCGGGTCGAAGGCGCCCATCACGTGGCGCTGGATCCGCCAGACGATGCGTTGCTGGGTGCGGTTCTGGCCAAACTGTTCGTAGATCGGCAGCTGAACCCCGGCCCCGAGGTAATCGCCTATCTGGTCAAACACATGGATCGTCGATTTGAAACTGCGGCCGACGTAGTGGAGCAACTGGATCAATTGGCCCTTATGGAAAAGCGCGACATCACCCGTTCCCTGGCCGTGCGGGTTCTGAACATGAGCCCGGACGAGATCGAGACGGGTGATTGACCCGCACCCGCCAATTTCGCATCCTCACACAGCATTATCTGGAAGACACATGGATCAGACCGCTGCAACCGACATCCCTGATTGGGGACCTTTCGGAAAGCCACTGTTCGACGAGCCCGGAACCCGGGCATTGTCGCGTGTCGGAGTTGTCGATGTCGGATCCAACTCGGTCCGGATGGTCATCTTTGACGGTGCGGCCCGATCGCCGGCCTATTTCTACAATGAAAAGGTCATGTGCGAATTGGGCGCGGGCCTGTCCGAGACCGGGCGACTGAACCCGCGTGGGCGCGAACGGGCACTGGCGGCGCTGCGACGGTTTCAGAATCTGGCGGTTGATCTGGAATTGCCGGGCCTGCATGTCGTGGCCACGGCAGCGGTGCGCGAGGCCAAGGACGGGCCGGATTTCTGCGATCAAGTCAAGGCAGAGACCGGGCTGCACGTGGAAGTCATCGACGGGGAAGAAGAAGCCCGTTTATCAGCTCAGGGAGTGCTGCTGGGATGGCCTGGAGCCTATGGCCTGATCTGCGACATCGGCGGGTCGTCGATGGAACTGGCCGAGATCGGAGACGGTCAGGTCGGCCGCCGCCTGACTTCGGCCCTCGGGCCGCTGAAACTGCGCGATATCAAGGGCGGGCGGCGCGCACGCAAGGCCCATATCAAAAGCACGATGGAACAGCTGCGCGATCAAATGGGTCCGCAGCGGGATCGTCTGTTTCTGGTTGGCGGCAGCTGGCGAGCCTTTGCCCGGCTGGACATGCTGCGGCGCGGCTATCCGCTGAACGTGCTGCATGAATACCGGATGACGACAAAACAGGTTCGTGAAACGATCAAGTTCATTGAAAAGAACGATCATGAAAAGCTGCGCAGCCAGGCCGGTGTATCCAGCTCGCGGATGTCGCTCATCCCCTACGCGATGGATGTTCTGGCCCGGTTGATCCGAACGTTCAAACCGAAGGACATCGCCATATCCAGCTATGGGATCCGGGAGGGATTGCTGTATGAACAGATGTCGCAGGAGTTGCGCGACCGGGACCCGTTGATCGAAGCCAGCCTTTTTTCCGAATCCAAGGATGCCCGCCTGCCCGGATTTGGCCGAAACCTCTATGATTTCGTGATGCCGCTGTTCAAATCAGCCCCCCCCAGCAGCGTTCGACTGATCAAGGCTGCATGCCTGCTGCACGATGTCAGCTGGCGTGCTCATCCCGATTACCGGGCCGAAGTCTGTTTCGACAACGTCACCCGCGCCAATCTGGGTGGCTTGAAGCATTCAGAACGTGTCTTTATCGGGCTGGCCTTGCAGCACCGGTATCGCAACAAACGCGAGGGCAACCGCTTTGCGCCCCTGTATGATCTGCTGGACGAAAAAGGCCAGAAAGACGCCGAGATTCTGGGCAAGGCCATGCGCTTTGGCGCGATGCTGTGGATGCACAATGACGCCAATATGGGGCGTCTGAAATTCTATCCCAAAAAGCGGGAGTTGGAGCTGTACCTGCCCGAAGCAGCAGCCCCCCTGTTCAGTGAAGTTGCCGAAGCGCGCCTGAATTCACTGGCGAACGCCCTGAAATCCGATACGCGCGTGATCATCAAGGGCTGACCCTCGATCCGATCAGATATCAGTTGACCCTTCGGGTAATTCTTCACCTTCATTTTCAGGCTCTGGCGGATCCTCGGCCTGTTTCCTGCGGATGATGATATCGCCATTGGGCAAGATCTCGGGCGCTTCATAAGCGCTCCAATCCTTGATCTCGGCCCCCAGTTCGGCCAGTGCGGGGCCCATTTCTCGCAAGAACGACTGCATTGCCGGGCCAAACTCATCCGCAAGGCCCAGCAGATCATCCAGTGCCGGTTCCATTTCCTTGCGCAGACCTTCGAAAAACAGCTCGGCGCCCTGTTCCATCAGGGATTTGCTGTTGTCTTCCTGCGAAAGGGCGGGCGCGGCAATGCCGGCCGTGATCATGCTGATCAGCAAAACGTGTTTCATACCTGATATATAGCGCCCCAACCGCAGGCGTGAAAGGTCACAGGTCGATGTCCAGTGTGACCGGGAAATGATCTGACGCCGTCAGCAGCGCCTGTCGCAGGTCCGGTGCGGACCAACAGGCCGCGTCGCGAAACGGATGCCAAATGCGCCAGACCGGACGGTATGCACGCAGATCCTGGGTAATCATTATGTAATCCAGAAGAGCCTCGAGAAACCTGCCTTCTTCCGGGCGGGCAAAACGCGCCGTGGAAGGTATCGATCCCGGCCGAAAACCATGAGCCGTCACCGCGTGCGGGTCGAACAACCCTGCCTCCAGCAAAATCTCGACCGAAGAGCGGCCGAACAGATGCTCGAACTCATCCAACCCGGGGCCGTCGTTCAGGTCTCCCAGCAGAATGACAGGTTCCTGGCTGGCAACGTGCATCTCGACCCGCCTGGCCAGCCAGACCGCCTGCGCCAGTTGCTTGCGGCGGTTGGCAATCGAGATCCGGATCGCCTCATCCCGCGACCCGGCCCCATGCGGAGCCTTGGATTTCAAATGAGCTCCGATCAGCCGGACGTCGTGGCCCGATTGCGTCGTCACCGCCAATTCCATCGGTGGTTTGGAAAACCGCACGACATCCTCGGTCGCATCAATATCCAGATCGATTCTGAACGCACCATCGAACCGGGGGGCCAAGGGGTCGTCGATGTCACCCTTGGGATCATGGCGCACGGTGAGAATGGTCTTGTCGTAGAGCAGCGCCAGCTCTTGATGGGTGTCGTTGGCAAACCCCATCACCGCGTCAGAGATGCGCAGATCGAACGCCTCGGCAAAGGTTTGCAGGGCCCGCACCGTGTTCTGGCGTTTGCCGGTGTTCGGAGCCTCGACAATCAATACCGCATCCGCGTCAATCGCGGTCAGCACTTTTGCAATCGCCTCGACCTGCTGCGCCTTGGTGACATCATGCCGACCGGACCGGGTGTCATCGACGATCAGATTGTCGTTTTGATCAAAAAGATTGGCAAACCATTCGATATTGTAGGTCGCCAGCCGCATCCTGTCAGGCCCGCGCGCCGTTGATCTCATCCCAGGCGCGGTTGATGTCGATCATCTTTTTCTCGGCCAGTCTGATCGCCTCTTCCGGGACACCGCGCGCAATCATGGCGTCCGGATGCGTTTCGCGGACCAGCCTTCGCCAGACTTTGCGGATATCGGGCAAGGGCATGTCCTGCGGCACGCCCAGAACCGTGTAAGGATCTTTTGGCGCATCCGGCACAAATCGCGCCCGCAATGCTTTGAATTGAGCGTCGGACTGCCCGAAGATCTTGCTCACTTCCTCCAGGAACGCGTTCTCATTGGGGTGGTAGAACCCATCGGCCATGGCGATGTGAAACAGCCCCTCCATCAGGTCGCAAAGCGTGGTGCTGTCTTCGGCGAACATCCGGGCGATCTTGCGGGCATAATCCTGATACCCCGCCACATCCGTGCGCGCCATGTTGAAGACCCGCGCAGCGTCTTCTTCGTCTTCGCGCGCGATCTGGAACACATCGCGGAAGGCGGTGACTTCATCTCGTGTCACCTGACCGTCCGCCTTGGCCATTTTCGCGCCCAGGGCAATCACTGCAATCGTGAACGCCACCGATCGTTCCGGAGGTGTTCGCAGCTTTTCAAATACTGCGGCCAGGCTTTCGCCTTGGGCCAGCGCGCTGAGCGCATCGGATATGCGGGTCCAGATCGACATGGGCGTACACTAGCGTCACAATTCAGGACTGTCAGGTGCGACAGATCATTCAGGCGAAAGAATTTTCTGCATCAGCACAAGATCCAGCCATTGACCCCATTTGAACCCGACTTCGGGCATGCGACCAACCTGTGAAAAGCCCAGCGCCGCGTGAAACGCCACGGCGCCCGGATTGGCCGAGGAAATGCCAGCAACCAACACATGCACCCCGTCGGTTCGTGCGGCCGCCTCAAGCGCCTGCATCAAAGCCCGCCCAACGCCTTTTCCGCGCGCATCCGGTGACAGCTGGATCGAGTGTTCGCGCGTCTGCGCGTATCCGGGGCCCGCACGAAACGGGGCATAGGTGGCAAAAGCAACAACTTGCCCATCATGTTCGGCGACCAGGAATCCGGTGCCCCGCGCCGTGATATCCTTGGTGATTTGCGTCGCGCTGCGTTCATCGGTCGTGAAGGTGATCAAGGACTCGCGGATGATCGCATTGGTGATCCTGGCGATTGCGGGCGCATCCGCCGCCATGGCCGGGCGAATGATCATTCCAGCACCCGTACCCCATGAGGTGTCTCGAACTCCGCCCGGAGCGCGGCCGGGCCGGTGTCGAACACCACCTGATCCAATGCACCAAGATGTCTGGCCAACGTCAACGCATCCGGGTGGTACACAACCAAGCGCCGCAGCCGACAGCCGCTGTTTTGCAGCATGTCGGCCGGGTGAAGATCGCCCTGCCATTCGATCAGTGCGGGAAACAGGTTGTCGAACGGCAAGCGCCCGGTTGGTGGAACCGCCATCCGCCACCGCAGCGCGCCCCGGGTCAGATCGATCGGTTGCCCGACACCATCGGGAAACAACGCAAGCGAGGCTTCGATATCCTCGACCCGGCAAATCCAGTTGGTCAGACGCGGGCTGCCCTGGAAGCGATCCAGATCGAACCACCGCGTTCTGCCAGGTGTTTGCGCCTGCGGGTCGATCGCAATCGCCTCCAGATAAAGCCCGTCCCTGAGGCCCAGCAACTTGTTGTATGTCCCGAACTTCTCGTGCTTGCCGCCGGGTTGCAGCGCAACGCCAAGCGCTTGTTCGATATGGGCAGATGCGTCTTCCAGCGTTTCACCCGCGACGGCCAGATGATCCAGTAACATGTGCCACCTCCTGCAAGTTTACGGCCAGACCCTTGCGGATCTGGCCGTATGTTTCCGCCAAAGAGGCGCGATCACAAGATGTTTCGACGAAAAACCCGACCTTCGTCAGCCGCGCGCTTCGCTGATCAGGCGCAGGATGTCTTGAGCGGCCTCGGGAATGTTGGTGCCCGGGCCAAAGATGGCCTTGACCCCATGATCATAAAGGAACTGGTAATCCTGCTGCGGGATCACCCCGCCGCAGATCACGATGATGTCCTCGGCCCCGGCCTTTTTCAGCTCTTCCACCAGTTGCGGAGCCAATGTCTTGTGCCCTGCCGCCTGCGAGGAAATGCCGACCACATGCACGTCATTGTCCACCGCGTCCTGCGCGGCCTCGGCCGGGGTCTGGAACAAGGGGCCAACGTCCACGTCAAAGCCGATATCGGCGAACGCGGTGGCAATCACCTTGGCCCCACGGTCATGACCGTCCTGCCCCATCTTGACCACCAGCAGACGGGGGCGACGGCCTTCGGCCTCGGCGAATTCCTCGATGGATTTCTGGATCGCGGCAAAGCCTTCGTCGCCCTCATAGGCCGCGCCATAAACGCCGGCCAGGGTTTTCACTTCGGCGCGGTGGCGGCCGAATTCCTTTTCCATTGCCATGCTGATCTCTCCTACGGATGCGCGGGCGCGGGCGGCCTCGACCGCAGCAGCCAGCAGGTTTCCACCCTCTTGGGCAGCCTTGGTCAAAGCGTCCAGCGCCTGTTGGCAGGCAGCCTCGTCGCGGGTTGCACGGATACGTTCCAACCGCGCGACCTGAGCTTCGCGAACGGCCACGTTGTCGACGTCCAGAATATCGATCGGATCTTCCTGTTCCTTGCGATATTTGTTGACCCCGACGATCACCTCTTCGCCGCGGTCGATCATGGCCTGGCGGCGCGCGGCGCTTTCCTCGATGCGCAGCTTGGGCATGCCGCTGGCCACGGCCTTGGTCATGCCGCCCATTTCCTCGACCTCTTCCATCAGGGCCCAGGCTTTTTCGATCAGCTCATTGGTCAGGCTTTCGATGTAATAAGACCCCGCCAGCGGGTCGACCACATCGGTCACGCCGGTCTCTTCCTGCAACACTAGCTGCGTGTTCCGGGCGATACGCGCCGAAAAGTCGGTGGGCAGCGCGATCGCTTCGTCCAGCGCATTTGTGTGCAACGATTGAGTCCCGCCCAGAACCGCGCTCATCGCCTCATAGGCGGTGCGGATCACGTTGTTGTAAGGGTCCTGTTCCTGCAACGAAACACCTGACGTCTGGCAGTGGGTGCGCAGCATTTTTGACCGTTCGGATTTCGCGCCGAACTCGGTCATGACCCGGTGCCACAGCGTGCGTGCGGCGCGCAGTTTGGCGATCTCCATGAAAAAGTTCATGCCGATGGCAAAGAAGAACGACAGCCGGCCTGCGAACTTGTCCACGTCCATCCCGGCCTGTGTCGCTGCACGGACATATTCGCGCCCGTCGGCCAGGGTATAGGCCAGCTCCTGCACCAGGTTCGCGCCGGCCTCTTGCATGTGATAGCCCGAGATCGAGATCGAGTTGAACTTGGGCATCTCGTTCGAAGTATACTCGATGATGTCCGAGATGATCCGCATCGAGGGCTCGGGCGGGTAGATATAGGTGTTTCGCACCATGAATTCCTTCAGAATGTCGTTCTGAATGGTGCCGGACAGAACCGATTTGTCGTGCCCCTGTTCCTCTCCTGCCACGATGAAGTTCGCCAGGATCGGGATCACCGCGCCGTTCATGGTCATCGAGACCGAGACCTGATCCAACGGAATGCCGTCGAACAGGATTTTCATGTCCTCGACACTGTCGATGGCCACACCGGCCTTGCCCACGTCACCGACGACACGCGGGTGGTCGCTGTCATAGCCGCGGTGGGTGGCCAGATCGAAGGCAACCGAAACACCCTGCTGGCCCGCCGCCAGGTTGCGGCGATAGAAGGCGTTGGATTCTTCGGCGGTCGAAAAGCCCGCATACTGACGGATCGTCCACGGACGGCCCGCATACATCGTGGCCTTCACACCGCGTGTAAACGGACCAAAGCCCGGCAGCGAACCCATATGCGGCAAACCGGCGGTGTCTTCCTGCGTATAGAGCGGTTTGACCGCAATGCCTTCCAGCGTCTCTTTGGTCAGGTCGTCCAGCGGACGTCCGCGCAGCTCTTTCTCGGCCAGCGCTTTCCAATCCTTGGTGTCGGTCATTTCGGTTTCCTCTTGTCAATTCGGATGGCGGCAGTCGAAAGCTTCCGCATTGAGGTCTTGCGCTTGGCCGTTTCATTCAGCCGCAAGCGCGACATTTTGAGTGTTTGGTACAAATCGTCGGTCGCAATCGGTGTCACAGAGGCTATATTCGAAGGAACAGGAGGCCACATGACACGCACGCTTGCCTTTGTTTTCTTGGCACTAATCCCGATGTCTGTCTGGGCGGCGGATGGCACGGCGACGACGGATGACAGTTTTGTCCGCCCGGTGGGTGACAGCGAACTCAGCGAGTTTCTTTGGGTCAACCGACCCATCGTAGTCTTTGCCGACACGCCGGCGGACCCGCGGTTCCAGCAACAGATCGACATGCTGCTCGAAGGCGAAGCCGCAATGCGTGAGCGTGACGTGGTGGTTCTGACCGATACCGACCCATCGGCGCGGTCTCCGATCCGGTCACAGCTGCGCCCGCGCGGGTTCCAGATGGTATTCGTCGACAAGGACGGCGTGGTCAAACTGCGCAAACCTTCTCCGTGGAGCGTGCGCGAGATTGGTCGGTCCATCGACAAGACCCCCCTGCGCGAACGCGAAATCCGCGATCGGCGCGAAGGCGGCTGACCGCTTTCGCCACCCCGAAAGACCCCGGCACAGAATGCCGGAGGCTTTGACAGGTATGGCAATAGCGCGGTCATGATCACTCGAATTCGATGATCACTTCGTCCACGGCGAGGCTGTCGCCGGGGCCAGCATTGATCTTGGCAACGATACCCTTCTTCTCGGCGCGCAGGATGTTTTCCATCTTCATCGCCTCGATGGTGCACAGCGCCTGACCTTCCTGCACCTCTTGCCCCACTTCGACGTCGATCTTCACGACTAGGCCGGGCATCGGGCACAGCAGCATTTTCGAGGTGTCGGGCGGCAGTTTTTCAGGCATCAGCCGCGCCAGTTCGGCCTGACGCGGGGTACGTATCTGCACCTTGAGATCCGCGCCGCGGTTACGAATGCGGAACCCGCCCGAGATCTTGCCCACCTTCATGACAAGCGGCGCGTCATCGACCGTCATGACGGCAAGCTGATCGCCCGGGGTCCAATCACCCGTCACCCGCATTTCCTGACTGTCGTCAAACCTGATCGTGGCCCCATCCTGATCCGCGTTAACCTTGACGGGCCACTGGATTTCGCGTCCGAAGGAGACAACCCAATCGGTGCCGACCTTGCGTTCGTGATTGTCCATCCGACCCGACACGCGGGTCCGGCGAATTTCTGCGACGCGATGCATGGCCGCGCAGGACGCCGCAATCCGGCGCAGGTCTGCCTCGGCCAGTTCGACGCCTTCGAACCCGTCGGGGTATTCCTCGGCGATGAAGGCCGTGGTCATATCGCCGCTGATGAATTTCGGATGATCCATCACGGCGGACAGGAACGGCAGGTTGTGGCCAATGCCTTCAACCTCGAAACTGTCCAGCGCCACGCGCATCGCCTCGATCGCCTGATCACGGGTCGGAGCCCAGGTACACAATTTGGCAATCATCGGGTCGTAATACATGCTGATCTCACCGCCCTCATAGACGCCGGTGTCATTTCGAACAGCAACATCGCCTTCGGGCGCATCCCCCTGCCATTTGCCGTTGGCCAGCATCGGCCCGGCTGCCGTCTCCTGAGGCGGGCGATACCGGGTCAGACGGCCAATCGAGGGCAGGAAGCCGCGATACGGATCCTCGGCGTACAGGCGGTTTTCGATCGCCCATCCGGTCAGTGTCACGTCGTCCTGCGTGATCGACAGCTTTTCACCCGCTGCCACGCGGATCATCTGTTCGACCAGATCAACGCCGGTGATCAGTTCGGTGACAGGGTGTTCCACCTGCAAACGCGTGTTCATTTCCAGGAAATAGAAGTTCTTTTCACCGTCAACGATGAACTCTACCGTTCCCGCGCTGGAATAGCCCACGGCCTTGGCCAGGGCCACCGCCTGTTCCCCCATGGCTTTGCGTGTTGCTTCGTCCAGAAACGGCGACGGCGCCTCTTCCACGACTTTCTGGTTCCGGCGCTGGATCGAGCATTCGCGCTCGCCCAGGTAGATGCCGTTTCCATGGCTGTCACACAGAACCTGAATTTCGATGTGACGCGGTTGGGTCACGAATTTCTCGATGAAGATCCGATCATCCCCGAACGAGCTTGCGGCTTCGTTCTTTGACGACTGAAAGCCCTCGCGCGCCTCGTCGTCATTCCACGCGATCCGCATGCCCTTGCCGCCGCCGCCGGCGCTGGCCTTGATCATGACAGGATAGCCGATCTCGTTCGAGATTTTGACCGCCTCATCGGCGTCTTCGATCAGCCCCATATATCCGGGAACCGTCGACACATTCGCGTCCTGCGCGATTTTCTTCGAGGTGATCTTGTCGCCCATCGCCTCGATCGCGCCTTTCGGGGGGCCGACGAAAACCACGCCTTCGGCTTCCAGCGCCTCGGCAAACTTGGCGTTTTCGGACAGGAAACCATAACCGGGATGGACCGCCTGCGCGCCACTCTGGCGAATGGCGTCCATCACCTTGTCGATCACGATATAGGACTGGTTTGCAGGTGGCGGGCCGATATGGATGGCTTCGTCCGCCATCGACACATGCAGCGCGTTCTTGTCCGCGTCCGAGAAAATGGCGACGGTGCCGATACCCATCTTGCGGGCGGTCTTGATAACCCGGCAGGCGATCTCGCCCCGGTTGGCGATCAGGATCTTATTGAACATGGAACGTCCTTTGGCTTGGTGTTCTGGAAACGCAAAACGCCGCCGCAGGGAACAATCCCCACGACGGCGTGATACGCGATGACGGGCGGGACGACACGCGCCCCGCAAAATATGCGTTAGTTACAGGTGTTCTGCGTTTTGCAGTACAGCACGTTGCCCGCCGCGCCGACGGCTGCGCCAAACAACGGGTCCGCGTTGAGGACCGCCGCCCCCACTGCCCCGGCACCTCCGCCGAGGATTGCCTGTTCGCCCGTGGTGTCTCCGCAGGCGGCCAGGCCCGCGCAGGTCGCCGCAGCAAAGATGAAGCGTGAGAATCGCATTGTATCTGCCCTTTTTGGTTTCTTGGTCCTTTTCGGGTCAGATGCGCGAAACACGCCCTGTTATTCAACATCAACGGGTGCGCAGGCGATTTTTGTGCGGGATTTTGCCTTTTTTTGTCCGATACAGGCAAAAAGAAAAACGCGGACAGGACTATGTGGGGAACACAAGCCTGCCCGCGCAAGGAAGGGGTACGGAATAGTAGGTGCATGTGCGGCGCAGGCAAAGTAGAGCCGCACGGCTTAACCAGTTTGCACAGCACAATATTGGCGGCAAACACAGTATTGTTTCCAATCGGGATTTCGGCTGGAATCTGCCCACACCCGGAAATGCCGCGCAACTTCGCGCCGATACCGGTTCGATACTGCTCGGGCGTTTGAGGCCTCTTTGCCGTCACAGTTTCGTGACAGATCAAGCCGCTTTCCGCGCGTTTCGCGGTTGCAGCATCACGACTCTCGGTCAGCGTTGGACATACAGAACCGCTTTGCGCCAATGCGTTATCCAAGCGGCTCAAGACGTCGTGTTTCAGCGCAGTGAAAAACACACATTTGCTTGAAAAATCAACATCTTCACTTCCCATTCTCGTGATTTCCCAAGGTTTGGACCTCGTGAAACGGTCCGTGTGCACACTCGCACTCAAAGGAATACCCACATGACGAAGACTAGAAAAAAGGCACTCCTGCTTGCTGCCTCTGCGCTCAGTGTGACCAGCACGCTTGCTTTTGCCCAGGATGCCCAAACTCAAGCCGAACTTGACGCCTTGCGCGCCCGGGTCGAGGCGCTGGAATCCGCCAGTGCCGGCCCTGCCAACGGTGACTTCCGCATCGGCAACACCGTTCTGGACGTTTACGGATATGTAAAGGCCGACTTCTTCTACGATTTCGAGTTCGATCAGGGCGACACGGCGTTCGTGAATGTCATCGGGGAACCGTCGGCCGCGACCGATGGCACATTTGGTGCCACCGTCCGCCAATCGCGGATCGGTCTGCGCACCACCACCCCAAGCGGTATCGGCGATATCGGCGGACAACTGGAACTGGATCTGTTCGGTTCCGGCGGAACGGCCGAATTGCGTGTACGCCACGCCAATATCACCATCGGTGACAACTGGTTGATCGGACAGACCTGGACCAACTTCATGCCGCTGGACACCTACCCGACCTCGGTGGAATTCAACGGCCCCGTTGGTATCCCTTTCGCACGGGTTCCGCAGGTTCGCTATACCAACTCTTTCGGAACGAACACGTCCTTCGCCGTTTCGATCGAAGAGAATGTCGGCGGTTCGAATTCGGACGATCCGGTTTTGACCGCATCCGCCGAATACAATGACGGGACTTATGTCGCACGTTTGTCCGGCCTTTATGGCAAGGCGGAATCCGGCAATGTCGAAGTTGATCAGACCGGGTTCACGATATCCGGCTCGGTTCGCCCATGGCAGGGCGGCCTGTTCCAGGTCAACTACGTGAACGGCGAGGCACTCGGCCCGTACCTGATCGGCCTTGGTGATCCCATCGTGAACGGCCAGGCCAATGACGTGGATGGATACACCATCGAATTCCGGCAGGATCTGAGCCCGAAATGGAATGTTGGCATTGCATACGGCAAAGAAGACTATGACCTGCCGACCTCGACCGGAACCCTGTCGTTCACCGAACTGGAAACGATCCACGTCAACGCATTTTACAAGGCAACCGAGGATCTGACACTTAGCGCCGAGTACATCTATGGCGAACGGAACGACGCGCCGACCGGCAGAACCTTTGACGGAAACCGCGTTCAGCTGGCCGCTCAGTTGAACTTCTGATGCCGCACACGGATCCTGCCCGGTTTCGGGCAGGGTCATCCCGGAACCGGTCTTGATGGGCTGATATGCGGCGGCTTGGATCACGATTAGCCTGTCCCGTCGATTACGTCGGGAAAGGACGCACGGGCGGCGTCCACATCGATTACCAGCATTGCGTCATAGCTGGCCGGATCAAAAGGATCTTCCGCCGGGATGACTTCGCGCCCGAAAAGCCAGCTGAGACGTCCGGCATCCAGATTGCCCCGCTCGAACGGCTGATCGCCGAAATGCGCCCAAAGGGCCTCCATGAAGGCGACATCGGCGCGTTTGTCCGCTGGTTTGCGATCCCGGAACCGTTCCCGCCGCGCAAGCGGCGTCACACCCTTGGGATTGGCGCGGCGAATAGTGAACTGAAAATCGGTGCCTGAAAGACGCCCCGGAAACCCGCGATGTTTCAGCATGGCGACACTCCACAGCTTTGTTTTGCAGACAAAAATAGTTCGAACCCGAACTTGGATGGGATCATGTTGCGCACCTCCAAAGCCGCACCGTTGGTCTGAGAAGCTTTGACGTCATGACAGCGTAAGTTCATGGTCAAAGCCCTTCCCAGATACACCGGGACTGCTCCAGCCGGTAGGCTTCAAAATACTGTGTCGCGTCCGGAGCGGTGTCGCCAAATTCCACCGGGCGATCAGACAGGGAAATGACAACTCTGGATGGCTGCAATTCGTGCAGAGCCACATAAGGAACGGCTAGAACCTGGCACAGATGCTCCATATCCTTGGACGCCACGTCATAGCCGATCCGTCCCACTGACGCTCCGATCTTCGGGGCGACAAATCGAAAGCGCACCCAAAGCTCACCGGGGTTGTTGTCCAGCAGGACATCGCTCAGATGCACCGGCTGACCGGACGGCACCGGCAATGAACTGTCTGTCTGGGCAAAAACAGGAACGCCGAGCGCACACAACACCAGACATATGGCACGATCCCGGACCCACCGAAGGCAGGCTCCTCCTTCCGGGATCGCGCGCGCAGTGCTTTTGGCCTGCGCGGTTCTATGTCTGACGGGTCGGATCATTCAACTATTTGTCGCTTTTTGTCAATTCCGCCGCAATTTTGAGCATTTTCGCTAAAAATCGGACTGCCAGTGCCAACAACCGGGGCGGACAACGCCGCCCCGAATGGGTCAAAGCGGAATATTGTCGTGCTTTTTCCAAGGGTTCTTCAGCTGTTTGCCGCGCAAACTGGCAAAGGCTCTGGACACGCGCCGGCGGGTCGAATGCGGCATGATCACCTCGTCGACGAAACCGCGTTCGGCCGCGACAAAGGGGTTTGCAAACCGATCTTCGTAATCAGCGACATGCTGTGCGGTCTTTTCCGCATCATGCAGATCTGCCCGATGAATAATCTCGGTTGCACCCTTGGCACCCATCACCGCGATTTCGGCTGTCGGCCAGGCATAGTTGAAATCGCCGCGCAGATGTTTGGACGCCATAACAACATAGGCACCGCCATACGCCTTGCGCGTGATCACCGTGACCTTGGGCACGGTCGCCTCGCCATATGCATAAAGCAGCTTTGCGCCGTGCTTGATCACGCCGCTATATTCCTGCTGTGTGCCCGGCAGAAAGCCCGGAACATCGACAAGCGTCAGGATCGGAATTTCGAAACAGTCGCAGAACCGCACGAACCGCGCCGCCTTGCGTGAACTGTCAATATCCAAACATCCCGCCAAAACCATCGGTTGGTTCGCCACGACACCAACGGTCTGACCTTCCAGCCGAATAAAGCCGGTGATGATGTTCTTGGCGAAATCTTCCTGAATTTCGTAGAAATCGCCTTCATCGGCTATTTTTGTGATGAGTTCCTTCATGTCATAGGGCGTGTTTGGATTGTCCGGAACCAGAGTGTCCAGCGAATCCTCGATCCGGTGAGGGTCATCAAAGAACGGACGCACCGGAGGTTTCTCGCGGTTGTTGAGCGGCAGGAAGTCCACCAGACGGCGCACTTCTGCCAATGCTTCCACATCGTTTTCGAACGCGGCGTCGGCGACCGAGGATTTCTTGGTGTGGGTCGAGGCGCCACCCAGTTCTTCGGCCGTTACAACCTCGTTGGTAACCGTTTTGACCACGTCGGGGCCCGTCACGAACATGTAAGACGTGTCTTTGACCATAAAAATGAAGTCAGTCATCGCGGGGCTGTAAACCGCTCCGCCAGCGCATGGGCCCATGATTACGCTGATCTGCGGAACCACACCCGAGGCCGTGATGTTGCGCTGAAACACTTCGGCATAGCCGGCCAGCGAAGCCACGCCTTCCTGGATCCGTGCACCGCCCGAGTCGTTGATTCCGACAATCGGTGCTCCGTTTTGCACCGCCATATCCATGATCTTGCAGATTTTCTGGGCATGCGTCTCGGACAGCGACCCACCAAAGACCGTAAAGTCCTGGCTGAACACATAGACCATGCGGCCGTTGATGGTGCCCCAGCCGGTGACAACACCATCACCCGCAGGTTTTTGATTTTCCATTCCGAATTCGGTGCATCGATGACTGACGAACATGTCGAATTCTTCAAAGCTGCCCTCATCCAGCAGCAACTCGATCCGCTCTCGCGCCGTCAGCTTTCCGCGCGCATGCTGGGCATCAATCCGCCTCTGCCCGCCGCCCAGTCGTGCGTCGTTGCGGCGGTTTTCCAACTCGGAAAGGATGTCTTTCATGACGATTATCCCCTGTAAAATTTGCGGGGACCCTACCCTTTCGCGCCTCTCATCCAAAGCTCTTTTCGGCAAATTTGCAAATATCCAGCAACAACAATCTGGATAACTGTAAACTTGCAAAGTCTCTTGTTGAGATCGCTGGATGGCTGGCAATCCAAAATTCCATGACTATACATGTGAACTATGCAGTTCAGCTCTCGCGCGGTTCGCCGCACACCACCCACATTGGCGACACTTGTATTGCTCGCGGGCTTGTCTGCGCTGAGCATGAACCTGTTTCTGCCGAGCCTGCCGAACATGGCCGCGTATTTTGGCGCCGATTACAAGGTCATGCAGCTGTCGATCGCGCTGTATCTTCTAGTCAATGCCGTTCTGCAAATCCTGATTGGGCCGCTGGCGGACAAGGCAGGTCGCAGGCCTGTTCTGCTGTGGGGGATCGGCTTGTTCCTGCTGGCCACCCTTGGATGCATCTATGCGCCCAACGTTGAAATCTTTCTTGCGTTCAGAATGTGCCAGGCGGTCGTGGTTGTCGGCATGGTTCTCAGCCGGGCCGCGGTAAGGGATATGTACGATCAGGATCAGGCGGCATCGATGATCGGTTACGTGACAATGGGTATGGCCGTGGTCCCGATGATCGGCCCGGCGATCGGCGGCTTGCTGGAGGAAAGCTTTGGCTGGAAAGCGAATTTCTGGCTGCCTTTCGCCCTGGGCGCCTTGACGCTTGCCTTGACCTTCGCGGATTTTGGCGAAACGTCAGCCAAAAGCGGCAAGACCCTTGTTCAGCAGTTCAAGGAATACCCTGAACTTCTGACCTCGCCACGGTTCTGGGGCTATTCACTGTCCTGCGCGTTGTCTTCGGGCACATTCTTTGCCTATCTCGGTGGCGCGCCCTTTATTGGAACCGAGCTGTTCGGACTAAGCGCGGCACAGGTCGGCATATATTTCGGCGCCCCCGCAGTGGGCTATTTTGTTGGCAACTTTCTGAGCGGTCGCTTTTCCGTACAGATTGGCATCAACCGGATGGTGCTGTGGGGCAGCCTGCTGAACGCCTTGGGCGTTGCGCTTTCGGCATCCTTGTTCCTCACAGGTCTGGGCACCGCACTCAGCTTTTTCAGCTTGATGACCTTTGTGGGCGTCGGAAACGGCATGGCCATTCCCAATGCCACTTCTGGCGCATTGTCCGTTCGTCCGCATCTGGCCGCAACCGCCTCGGGGTTGAGCGGCGCAATCATGCTGGGCGGCGGCGCGGGCCTGAGCGCGTTGGCAGGCACCCTGCTGACCCGGGAAACCGGCGCCATGCCCTTGCTCTGGCTGATGCTCACCTCCGCAATTCTGGCGATTTTCGCAATTGGATCCGTCATTCGGCGAGAGCGCCATTTGGGGCTGTAACGACTTGCCCTGAAAACTTTGCAAAGTTAATCTTCCAAAACAGAAAACTTGCAAAGGCACCTCATGGCCACCCAAAAGCTCTATGCCGGCGCGAAGCTGCGTGAAATGCGCACGCGACTGGCCCTGACACAACGCGAATTCGCTGCGAAACTGGGTGTTTCACTCCCATATCTGAACCAGATGGAGAACAACAACCGGCCGATCTCGACCACGGTTGTGTTGGCTCTGGCACAAGAATTCGGCATGGATGTCACCGAGCTCAGCACCGGCGACAGCGAACGACTGGTATCGGATATGCGCGAAGCTTTGGCCGACCCGGTTTTTGCGGATATTCTGCCGCCACTTGCCGATTTGCGCCTGACGGCATCAAACGCACCGGCATTGGCCCGCGCATTTATCGAGCTGCACAAAACCTACCGGCAAACGCATGAACGCCTCGCCTCACTGGACGAAGCCCTGGGGCGAGAAGACGCCCGAATGCAGGCCAGCCCCTGGGAAGAGGTGCGGGACTTCTTCCATTATTGCGACAACTACATCGACGCCGTGGACCGGGCGGCAGAGCTGTTCGCCAATCGCGCGGAAAGCCCGGGCAGCATCCGGCAGGCGGCTTTGAACAGCCTGACTGAGCGTGGCATTCAAGTGATGTTCTCTGACATCGCCCCTTTGCGCACCTATGACGCCGAAAGCAAAATCCTGCGCCTGTCCTCCCGCTCGACCCCGCAAACGCAAGTGTTTCAACTGCTGTTGCAGGTCGCATTGATCAGTCAGGACAAACTGCTGGAAGCGACACTGGATTTTGCCAAGTTCCAAAGCGACGAGGCGCGGTCCATCGCCAAGATCGGCCTTGCCAATTATTTCGCCGGCGCTTCCTTGATGCCCTATTCCGCATTCCTGACCGCCGCTCAGGAAGAGCGCCACGATCTGGAGCTGCTCAGCAACCGGTTCGGCGCATCGATCGAGCAGGTCGCGCATAGACTGTCGACGCTGCAACGCCCGGGTGCAAAAGGTATCCCGTTCTTTTTCGTCCGCGTGGATCAGGCCGGAACGATCACGAAACGGCACTCGGCCACGCGCCTGCAATTTGCGCGGTTCGGGGGCGCCTGCCCCCTTTGGAACGTGCATCGGGCCTTTGAAACGCCCGGCCATTTCCTTCGGCAACTGGCAGAAACGCCGGACGGTGTGCGTTACATCTCGCTGGCTCGGGATGTGTCGAAATCAGGTGGTTCATTCGGCGCACCGGTCAGGCGGTACGCAATTGCGCTGGGGTGCGAAGTGCGCCATGCCCCGGCGCTTGTCTATGCCGACAACCTCGACATAAACAACGCCAGCGCTTACGAGCCCATCGGCATTTCCTGCCGCATCTGCGAGCGGCAAAACTGCCATCAGCGTTCAGTCCCGCCGCTGGAACGCCGTCTCAGCATCGACACCCATACGCGCGGCACCCTGCCCTACGAAGTCACCTGATTTCCCAGGGCCAGAAATTAACCGGGGGAGCCCCGACCCGGGCCGGGAAAGGACAGGGACAGTATCCCCCAGCCATAATGTTCAGGCCTTGGACAAAATCGCCCAGATTTCGTCTTTCAGCGCAGCCCGCTTCTTGCGCAAATCAACTTCGGCCAGGTCTTCCATGGGTTCGACGTTGGTTTCAGCCCGATGCACAACGCGATTGACCTCGTGATACTCATCAGCCAGACGGGCAAAATGCGCGTCCGTTTGCTTGAGCTGGCTCATCAGTTCAACCTTGTCCGGAAACTCTTCGGCCAGTTCATGCGGGGTGTGGGACATGTCTGTTTGCTCCTTCATATGTCGCTGCATATCAGTGGTAGAAGCGTGACGCGCCGCCCACTTTGACGCGGATCAATTTCATACAGGAAAAATTCAGAATTCAGCGTCGCGCAGCACGCCAACCCGCAGCACGTGCTTCGGCAGCAGAGCAAAACCATCGCTCGCCCTTGGCTGCACTGATCCGGGTTTTAGCGTAGTACCTCTGGCCCGGTTCGTGAAAGATCTTTTCGCCCTTTGACGAAACATTTCCTTTGATTAGGCATGTTTCAGAGGATTTCGGTTTCTTGCGTGCCCTGTGGACCCAAGGCACCTGTATCTGTGTCTTGTGCAATCCCCTGTTTTCAATCCTCGCGACCTGTTCGGCACCTGCATACGTGTCCGAATATTTGCGGTACGCAAAGGCCAAGCCCTGCTCTACAATCCGGGCGGCGACGTCTTCGCGCTCCATGCTGCACCGAGCAACGATGCGACCGTAGCGATCCCGATCTACCGAGACACAAGTGGTCATCCGTCCCTGAAACTGCTTCTGAACCATATGAGTGGCCCACGCCCCGCATGGTCAGCTTGATCCGTCGGAATCCTGACAGGTCTGATCCAGTTCGGGCGCATCGATACCGTGCAGCCGCACCCGAACACCACCGACATTCCAGGTGTCCGCATCGATTACGTGAACCCGACCTGCAAGTTGCTCTGCGGCATGGGTCAGACCTGGAAGCAGAAGAACAAAGGCTAAACAAATCCTTAACATGCCCCCGATATGCGCGGTATTTCATGCGCATTCAACCGGGGGCCGTTTGGAAAGGTTAACGTTGAGCGGTTGCCCAGTTGGGGTGAATCCACGGACGATCATTGGCCTTCGGCAACGGATCTTTGCCCAAGAGCGAATCCGACACTTTTTCACCCACCATGATAGACGGCGCATTCAGGTTGCCGTTGGTGATCTGCGGAAAGATTGAACTGTCCGCAACGCGCAACCCGTCCACGCCGATGACACGGCCTTGGGGGTCGACTACCGCATTCTTGTCATCCGCGCGCCCCATCCGGCAAGTACCGCAGGGGTGATAGGCGCTTTCCGCATGCTCCGCGATAAAGGCGTTCAGTTCTTCATCCGTTTGGACAGCGGAACCGGGCTGAATTTCCTTGCCCGCAAAGGGCTTGAAGGCGGCTTGCCCAAAGATTTCGCGGGTCAGCCGGATACAGGTGCGGAAATCCTCCCAATCCTTTTCATGGCTCATGTAGTTGAACTTGATCACCGGCGCGTCTGCGGCCTGGGCAGAGCGCAATGTGACCGCCCCGCGTGACGGCGACCGCATCGGGCCGACATGCGCCTGGAATCCGTGCCCCTCGGCAGCGGCCTGTCCATCATAGCGCACCGCAATCGGCAGGAAGTGGTATTGAATGTCGGGATATTCCACGCCCGGTTTCGACCGGATGAAAGCCGCGCTTTCGAACTGGTTCGATGCGCCCAGTCCCGTTTTGGTAAACAGCCATTGCGCCCCGATCAGACCCTTGCTGAACAGGTTCCAGTGCTTGTAGAGCGTGATCGGTTGCAGCGACGCCTGTTGGATATAAAGCTCCAGATGGTCCTGCAGGTTGGCACCAACCCCCGGGCGATCCGCGACGACGTCGATCCCATGCTCGGCCAGATGCGCCGCTGGGCCGATACCGGACAACATCAGCAGTTTGGGTGAATTGATCGACGATGCAGCAAGAACGACTTCGCGCCGGGCCTTGATGACCTCTTTCCTGCCGCCACGGATCAGTTCGACCCCTGTGGCGCGGCCGTTTTCCATGACAACCCGAGACGCAAGACCGCGCACGATATCGCAATTGTCGCGCTTGAGCGCGGGTTTCAGATAAGCATTCGCCGCAGACCAGCGCCGCCCCTTCCAGACGGTCTGCTCCATCGGGCCAAAGCCTTCCTGCTTTTCACCGTTGTAGTCGCCCGTGACTTCGTAACCGGCCTGCTGACCGGCGTCCACAAAGGCCTGAAACAACGGGTTCTCGCGCGGGCCGCGCGACACGTGCAGCGGACCGTCAGTGCCGCGCCATGCCGGATCGCCCCCATGGCCACCGTCGTGCCAGGTTTCCATCCGTTTATAATAAGGCAAAACATCCGCGTAAGACCAACCGTCAGCCCCCATCTCGGCCCAGGTATCGAAATCGCGCGCGTGGCCGCGAACATAGACCATGCCATTGATCGAGGACGACCCGCCGATCACCTTGCCGCGCGGACAGGCCAGGCGACGGTTGTTCAGGTGCGGCTCGGGCTCGGACTGATAGCCCCAGTCATAGCGCGACATGTTCATCGGATAGCTCAGCGCCGCCGGCATCTGAATGAAAGGCCCCATGTCGGTGCCGCCGTGTTCGATCACCAGAACCGAGGCCCCGGCCTCGCTCAGACGATATGCCATTGCGCAGCCTGCGGACCCTGCGCCGACGATGACAAAATCTGCTTCCATTTCCACAACTCCTGCCCCGCCGAGAAGGTTGGATGCCTCCGGCGGGAGTATTTTCGAAAAGATGAAGAGGTTATTCGCCGCGCGGGAACCGGGCGCTTTCCTCGACGATGTTCAGATCCATGTGATTGCGCATGTAGCGTTCCGACGCTTTTTGCAGCGGCTGATAATCCCACGGGTAGTATCCGCCCTGCCGCAGCGCTTCGTACACAACCCAACGCCGAGCCTGGCTGGCACGGACTTCGGCATCGAAGCGATCCAGATCCCAACGGGCCTCGGATTTGGCACGCAGTGTTTGCAACGTGCCTGCGTGTTCGGGGCTGTCTGCCAGATTGTTCAGTTCGTGCGGGTCGGCCTCAAGATCAAACAACTGATCAGGGTCCAGCGCACAGCGGTTGTATTTCCACTTGCCATATCGCAGCGAGACCAGCGGCGCGTAGGATGCCTCGGCCGCGTATTCCATGGCCACTGGTGTGGTTCGTTCTTCGCCCAGTGCCAACGGCACGAGGTTTTCGCCATCGGTCCAGGGGGCGATCTCGGCCATGTCTACGCCGGCCAGCGCCCCCAGGGTCGGCGTTACGTCTATTGTCGATACCGGAGCATCTATCCGGCCGGCGGGCAGATCAGGCGAGGCGATCATCAGCGGCACACGCGCCGAGCCTTCGTAGAAGTTCATCTTGAACCACAACCCGCGTTCGCCCAGCATGTCGCCGTGATCCGAAACGAACAGGATGATCGCCTCTTGCCGGGTGGTTTCCAGCACTTCGAGGATTTCGCCGATCTTGTCGTCCAGATAGGAAATATTGGCGAAATAGGCGCGACGCGACTTGCGGATATCTTCTTGGGTAATGTCGAAACTGCGCCAGTCATTGGCATCGAAGATGCGCTTGGCGTGGGGGTCCTGATTGTCATAACCCAGATCGGCGACCTCGGGCAGCAGATGTGCGCAATCTTCGTAAAGGTCCCAGTATTTGCGGCGGGCAACATACGGGTCATGAGGGTGCGTGAAGCTGACGGTCACGCACCACGGGCGGTCATCCTTGCCGCGCGCCAGATCATAGAGCTTGGCCTTGGCGTTATAGGCGACCTCGTCGTCATATTCCATCTGGTTGGAAATCTCGGCAACGCCCGCGCCAGTGACGGACCCCATGTTGTGATACCACCAGTCGATGCGTTCACCCGGCTTGCGGTAATCCGGGGTCCAGCCGAAATCGGCCGGGTAGATGTCGGTGGTCAGGCGGTCTTCGAACCCGTGCAGCTGATCGGGACCGACGAAATGCATCTTGCCCGACAGGCAGGTATAATAGCCCGCGCGGCGCAGGTGATGCGCGTATGTGGGGATATCGCTGCGAAACTCGGCCGCGTTGTCATAGACGCCGGTGCGCGACGGCAATTGACCGGACATGAAGCTGGCCCGCCCGGGCGCGCACAAGGGCGACGCCGTGTAAGCGTTGGCAAATCGGGTTGACCGTTCCGCCAGTTTCTTCAGGTTCGGAGCGTGAAGCCAGTCAGCGGGACCGTCTGGAAAGAGAGTCCCGTTGAGCTGATCCACCATCAGGATCAGAATGTTCGGTTTTGTCATTTTTCAGCCTCGAGCAGAGTGTTGAGCACACGCATCGCGTGGCTCACGGCCAGTTGCGGTTCTTCAGGGGCGCTGAGTGCGGCGCGGATGTACAGCCCGTCAATCAGGGCAACCATGTTCTCGGCCGCCTCCTGCGGGTCGGCCAACTTGTGCCGCAGGGCGTGGGTCAGATTGGATTTGATGCGGGCCTGATAGATCTGCCACAGGCGCAGGGCGTCATCATTGGTCTGAGCCAGCACGTAGAAGGTCATCCAGGCCGCGATCACATCGGGTGTGAAACAAGAAGGCGCAAAACACGCCCTGACGATCGCCTGCGCCCTTTCGTCCGCCGCAGCCGCTTTCAGCTCGCCCCTTGCTTCTTCGCCGAAGTCCGACAGGATCCGGCGCATGGCGGCCAGAAAGATCTGATCCTTGCCGCCGAAATAGTGGTGCGCAAGCGCGCTGGACATGCCGGCACGTTTGGCAATCTGACTGACTGTTACATCAAGGGATTTCTTCAAGCCCAGCTCAGCGATTGTTGCGCGAACAATCGCATCCCGGCGGATTGGCTCCATTCCGACTTTTGGCATCGTTCTCCCCTTGAGCAGGCGTCACGGGACCACGCTAGGGGGTTTTTATTGACTCGTCAATTAATGAAAAATCAGGGAGCGGTGTCGTTATAGCTTCGGCGCAATACTCGGAGGCGTCAAGTCCTTGCGGTTCAACACGAATTCGCGCCATGAAATAAAGCTTACGGCGGCAAGGATCAGCGTGCCGCCTGCGACAACCCAAACGTCAACGCTTTCATGGAAAACCGCGGCGCCCAGGATCGTGGCCCATATCAACTGAAGAAACGTCACCGGCTGCGTGACGGCCACCGGCGCCGCCTGAAGCGCCAGGGTCATGAAATAGTGCCCGGCGGTCGCAAAACTGGCCACCAGAAAAAGAACCCCGATATCCCGCAGGCTTGGCTGCGTCCAAACGGCGATCGCAAAGGGTATCAAGGCAATGGTCACCCAGATCGACAAATGTGCCACAACGACGGCGGGCGGTACGTCACGCACCAAAATCTTGGCCAATAAATACGACCCCCCAAGGGTCAGGGCCGTTCCCAGCATGGCCAGATGGCCTGATGACACTTCGCGAAACCCGGGCCGCAGGATGATCAGGACGCCAACCAGAGCGACCAGAATCGCAGCAATCCGGCGAAAGGCCAGCTTTTCGCCCAAAAACAGGGCCGCCCCCAATGTGACGTAAACCGGCGTCATGTAATTCATGGCTGTAACTTCGGCCAGTGGGATCTGTGTCATCGCAAAGAACCAGAGCATGACCGCAACCGCATGCACGACGCCTCGCAGACCGAACAGCGTCAGCAGGCGGGGGGTCAGATGTGTCGCCATGATCGACCGCATGGCCGGCAACAGAAACACCAACCCCAGCACATATCGCAGAAAGGCGGCCTGGATGGAATTCATCGATGTGCCCAGCGACTTCACCAGCGCGGTCATCACAACAAAGGACAAGCCGGCGGCGAACATCCAGAACATGCCGGCAAGCGGACGGGACGATACGGTGGATGAAGTCATGTTCAAGGTTGAACACCGAAACCCGGCCGGGAACAACCCTTCACATGGTAACAAGTTTCAGCGCGATACCCAACATGACCACGCCAATCCCTGCGTCCAGCACCTGCCACGCCCTGGGTCGCGCAAAAACAGGCGACAGGATGCTTGCCCCATAGCCAAGCGAAAAGAAGAATACAAAGCTGGATGTCATCGCACCGAGGGCGAAACCAAGCCGGTCGTCATATTGGGCCGAGATCGAACCGATCAGCACGACCGTATCCAGATATACATGCGGATTCAGCCAGGTGAACGCAAACACCGTCAGCAGCGCGGCCTTGAGGCTGGTTCGCTTGCCATTGCCGATTTCCATCACCGAACCACCCAGCCAGGACGACCGGAGACTGCGCAGGCCATACCAGATCAGGAATGCCGCCCCACCGTATCGCATCACGGTTTCGAACCAGGGTGCGGCCTGTGCCAAGGTGCCAAAACCTGCCACGCCTGCTCCGATCAGGATGGCATCAGACACCGCGCAGGTCAGGCACAGAAAAAACACATGCTCGCGCCGCAGGCCCTGCCTCAAGATAAAGGCGTTCTGCGCCCCGATGGCGAGGATCAGGCTGAAACCCAGCGCGAAACCGGCGATCACGGATGTAGGCATGGTATCTCCTGCGTTGCCATTGCGTTGACTAATGGCCGCGATACGATCTATCAAATTAAAGATGTTGCCCTCAGTTAAGTTCTGCTAATGCTGCTGGACCCTCACCAATTGGCCGCTTTGTCAGCCATTCTGCGCCATGGCAGCTTTGATGCGGCGGCGGCGGAACTGGCTGTAACCCCTTCGGCGATATCCCAGCGGATAAAAGCGCTGGAGGATCGCGTGGGCGCCTCGCTCATCCATCGGGGAACCCCTTGCACCGGAACGCCAGCCGGGCAGCGCATCGCGCGTTACGCCGAAGACGTCGGTCTGCTGGAGGCGCAGTTGGCTCGGGAATTGGCTCTGGTACAAGAACCCGGGTCCGCACGGGTTCGCGTTGCGGTACCCGCCGACATTCTGGCCACCTGGTTCATTGACGCGATGGCGCAGGTGCCCGACATGCTGTTCGACCTTGTGATCGACGATCAGGATCATTCGGCAGACTGGCTGAGGCGCGGCGAGGTCAGCGCCGCCGTCACCGTCGGCGGACAAACCGTAAGCGGTTGTGACGCGATCGAGCTGGGCGTGTTGAGGTATCTGCCCACCGCCAGCCCGAAATTTGTCAACACCTGGTTCAAGAACGGCGTGACCGAGGAAACCCTCGGCAAAGCGCCTTGCCTTGTCTTCAACAGGAAGGACGGTCTGCAAAAAGCGTGGATCGCACATCACACCGGCAAACATCTGTCACCGCCTTTCCACTTCCTGCCATCTTCGCAAGGGTTCGTTGATGCCGCAATCGCCGGGATTGGCTGGGGCATGAACCCCGCAGCCCTTGTTCAAGACGCCATGGCGCGCGGACTGCTGAGCCCGATCGTTCCCGATGCGCCACTGGACATCGCGCTCAGCTGGCAGGTCGGGCGGGTTCTTGCCCCGGCGCTCAAACCCCTTACACAAGCGGTCCAGCATGCTGCGCAACGGGTTTTGCTACCGTCCCAAGGCAATTAGTCAGACTCATTCGATTGGAGGAACCAATGTTCTCGCGCGACACCCTCAGTTATGACCCCATTCCCCTGCCCGACCGATGCGAGATCAGTGATACGGACATGCAGGACGCAGCTGTGGCTTTCTTTGAAAAGATGCGGCGGCGTCATACCGTTCGGGATTTCTCTACGCGCCCGGTGGCTCGTGATGTGATCGAAACCTGCCTGCGCACCGCGGGAACGGCCCCGTCAGGTGCAAACCACCAGCCTTGGCATTTTGCTGCCGTCTCGGACCCCAAGCTGAAACTGCGCATCCGTGAGGAAGCCGAAGAAGAAGAGCGTCGCTTTTACGCGGGAGGGGCGGGCGATGAATGGATCAAGGCTCTGGAACCCATCGGGACAAACGCGGTCAAGGAACATCTGACCGTCGCCCCGTGGCTGATCGTGGTCTTTGCCCAACGCTGGGGGCAATTCGAAGACGGGACGCGGTACAAGAATTACTACGTGCCGGAAAGCGTTAACATTGCCACCGGCTTTTTGCTTGCGGCGTTGCATCACGCCGGTCTCAGCACGTTGACACATACCCCGAATCCGATGCGGTTTCTGACCGATGCGCTGGGTCGGCCCGCTTCAGAGAAACCGACAATGATCATCGCAGTTGGACACCCCTCGGAAACCGCGACCGTGCCCTCCGTTGCAAAGCTGAAAAAGCCCCTGGACGAGATTTCTTCCTTTTTCTGAGCGGAGACGCATCAGCCCTGTGTGCCAGAGGCGTCCTTTCGGTCCGGCGACATTGTCAGGTAGCATGTCACGCAGGCCACCAGGCTGGCCGCGACTATGAACCCGACGGCCAATGCAACTTCGTGCATGTGGGCGACTGCGGCCAGGGCCGCCGAAAGCAGTACCGCCAACAATCGAGTAAAAGACTTGATCGCCGCCGATCCCTGAACGCGCTGTTCCTTGGGCGCGACGTCCAGGAAATAGAGCTTGCGCGCGCTGCTGATCCCGGTCACCGCAACGGTGACGACAAACAGCGCGATCGCGTGCAGATGCACATCGTGATCGATACCCAAGTAGTGAAATGCCAGAAGAACACCGCCGGTTGCGGCCACCATCAGTGTCCCGACCACCATGACGGCACGATGAGACTTCATGTTCACGACCTGCCACAAAGGCCCGGACACAAGATAGCCTGAAGCAGATGAAACAATCATCGCGGTCAGTCCCCTGGCCGAGCTGTGATGCGCCTCGGCTGCGATCAGCGCAAAGAATGGGACAGAGAGCGAAACAGCCACCAACAACATTCGCATGACCATGTAACGCCGAAACCACGAGTATTCGAACATGCCCAGAATACCCCGGGCATTGGCCTTGAACGACAGCTTTGCTTTGGGTCCGGTCTTGTTTGCCGGCTCCGCCGAGCGGGCATTCTCTGTCATGGCCAGCATCAAAAGCCCTGACAGCATGAAAAACGCAACCGATACGCCTATCATGGTTGAATGGCGCGAAAAAGGTGGGTTTTCCTTGGTGAACTGATGCACCAACATGGCAAGACCGATGGCACACAAGCCTCCGCCCCCAAGTTGCAGGTAATGCAGGACCATGCGCGAACGCGAGTGGACATGATCGCCCAGCAGATCGGTGAACATCAGGTTCTGCACCTCGTCCACAAGACCGATCACGAAAAAGACCGCCACGAAAACCACTGCGATCAACGGAACGACCCCGGTCGCGGCGGCCGCCATTGCCAGGACCAGACAGGATCCGATGATCGCTTCGGTCAGAGCGATTGCGCGTTTCTTTTGCGATTTCGCCGCGACGGATTGCGCCAGAAAGAAATCGGAAATCATGCTGCCAATCATTCGCACCGAAACCAGCGCGCCCGCCACGAACATCGGCAGTTCGAATGACACGGCCAGAAACGGCAAAACCACCGATGGGCTGCCCAGAGTCCACGCAACCTGAGACACGATACTCTGCCCAGCAAGAACCGGCACGTTTCGCTTGGCCTTTTCAGCAGTCGCATCCATCGTGGATCTTTCGGTGGCGTTGTCTCGGAAATTCCGGGTTTTTCCAGCCTATGCGTTTCGAAGGGTTCAGCCAACAACTCTTCGAAACTGTCCGAAAACGAAAAAACCCGACGGTTGAGCCGGGTTTCGCCGTCAAGATCCGCAACAGCTCAGAGCTGTGCCATCACCTCATCCGAGGCCTCGAAATTGGTCGTGACACGCTGTACGTCGTCATCGTCTTCCAGCGCATCCACCAGCTTCATCAGCTTTTGCATGTCTTCCAGACCCAGCTCGGTCGTAGTGGTCGGCTTCCAGACCAATTTGGTGGATTCCGATTCACCCAGCGCAGCTTCCAACGCGTTCGAAACGTCGTTCAGATCCGTATCCGCACACCAGATGATGTGGCCATCCTCTGAACTTTCGACATCTTCCGCGCCGGCCTCAATGGCGGCTTCGAATATGGTGTCTGCGTCACCCGCCGTTGCCGGGTAAATCACTTCGCCCTTGCGCTCGAACATGAACCCGACCGAGCCCGTCTCGCCCAGATTGCCGCCGTTCTTGGAAAAGGTCGAACGCACGGTCGACGCGGTGCGGTTGCGGTTGTCCGTCATGGTTTCAACAATCACGGCCACGCCGTTGGGGCCATAGCCCTCATAGCGGATTTCTTCGTAATCGTCGCCTTCACCGGCAGTAGACTTTTTGATCGCGCGGTCAATCACATCCTTGGGAACCGAGTTCGACTTGGCCTCTTTCACGGCCAGACGCAAGCGCGGGTTCTTGTCGGGATCGGGGTCGCCCATCTTGGCGGCAACGGTGATCTCTTTCGACAGTTTGGAAAACAGTTTGGACCGCGCGGCGTCCTGACGCCCCTTGCGGTGCTGGATATTGGCCCATTTTGAGTGGCCTGCCATAATGCGTCCTCGTCATCGTGATTGCGTGTTCGGCGCTCATATAGACGTTTGCAGGGGGCAGGATCAAGAGAGCGGCTTGCGACGGCTTCACCGGCTAGTATGGTGACGACATGACGACAGACCAGATCATTCTTTTTGCGCTTTTCATCACCGTCTTCGGAATGCTGTTGTGGGGCCGGTTTCGATACGACCTCGTGGCCTTTGCCGCGCTGATGATCGGCGTTGTGCTGGGCGTCGTGCCCGTGGATGGCGCCTTTGCCGGGTTCGGCCATCCCACGACCATCATTGTGGCGCTGGTTTTGGTGGTTTCTGCCGGTTTGGTCCGATCAGGCGCAGTGTTCCTGATCACCCGCACGCTGGTTGATGCCTCGCGGGGCTTGGGTGCGCATATCGCCCTGATGGGCGGGATCGGCGCGGTTCTGTCGGCCTTCATGAACAACGTGGCGGCGCTGGCGTTGCTGATGCCCGTGGACATCCAGACCGCACGCAAGGCCGGACGATCGGTGGGCCTGTCGCTGATGCCGCTGAGCTTTGCCACCATTCTCGGCGGGATGGCGACGCTGATCGGGACCCCCCCGAACATCATCATAGCGTCGATCCGGGCCGAAACACTGGGCGAGCCGTTTCACATGTTCGATTTTGCCCCGGTCGGTGGGCTGGCCGCGATCGCCGGTCTTGCCTTTGTCGCACTGGTAGGCTGGCGTCTGATCCCTGATCGCGGACCGCAGGCCGAGACATCGGAAACCTTGGCCGAATACATCGCCGAGCTGACCGTTCCCCCGGAATCCGCCCATATCGGCAAACGGGTCAGTGAACTTTATGAGGTGGCCGAGAAATCGGACGTGGCCATCATCGGTTTGATCCGGGATGGCAAACGGCGCTATGGCCGGTCGGCGCACGCCGTTTTGCGGGAAGGTGACGCGCTGGTTCTGGAAGCCCGACCCGAGGCGCTGGACGAGTTTCGCGCGGCGCTCAATCTCGACTTCTCGGACACGCGCCGGCAGGAGTTGCTGACGGCTGAGGGGGACGGGCTGGAAGTGATTGAAGTCGTCGTGCCGGAAAGCGCGCGCATCACAGGTCGCACGGCACAAGGGCTTGGGCTGGCCTGGCGGCAAAGCACCGTTCTGATGGGCATCTCACGCCAGGGGCGCAGGATCACCGAACAGGTCCGCAAGACCGAGGTGGAACCGGGCGATATTCTGCTGCTGCTCTGCCCCCGCGACCGCGCTGCGGATGTCACGGAATGGCTGGGTTGCCTGCCCCTTGCCGGACGCGGGCTGAACGTTACTGCAAACGACAAGGCATGGCTGGCCATCGGTCTGTTTGCCGCCGCTGTTTTGGCCGCAAGTGTTGGGTTGATCTATCTGCCCATTGCTTTGGGGCTGGTCGTGATTGCCTATGTGCTGACCAAGATCATGCCAATCACCGACATTTACAATCACATCGAATGGCCGGTGGTCGTACTGCTGGGGTCCATGATCCCTCTGGGCAGCGCCTTGGAGACCTCGGGCGGCACCGAACTGATCGCAAACGCCCTGATCCAGCTGACCGATGGTCTGCCCGCCTGGGCCATTCTGACCGTATTGATGGTTGTCACGATGACTTTGTCGGACGTATTGAACAACACCGCCACCGCCATTGTCGCCGCGCCGGTCGGGATACAAATGGCACGCACGCTCGAGGTGTCACCCGACCCGTTCCTGATGACCGTGGCCGTTGCGGCTTCGGCTGCCTTCCTGACCCCCATCGGGCACAAGAACAACACGCTGGTTCTGGGGCCCGGCGGCTATCGATTCGGAGATTACTGGCGCATGGGATTGCCGCTGGAAGTGCTGATCATAGCCGTTTCTGTTCCCGCCATTCTTGTGTTCTGGCCGCTGTGACGGGTAAAGGCTGCGCATGAAACGCTTTTTGATCCTGCAACTGCGCCCCGAAACAGATGCGTCCGACGCCGAATATGCCTCGATCCTGAACCGGAGCGGGCTGTCTCACGAACAGACGCATCGCATCCGTTTGGATTGCGACGACCTGCCAGAAGGGCTGGATGTCACGGACTATGCCGGTGTCATCGTAGGCGGCGGACCGGGATGCGTCAGTGACGACCCGGCGACCAAATCCCCGCTGGATGCCCGGATCGAGGCTGCGATCATGGGGTTGATGCCGCAGATCATCGCACAGGATCACCCGTTCATGGGCTGCTGCTATGGCCTTGGCATTTTGGCGGCGTATCTGGGCGGCGACGTCAGCAAGGACAGATATGGCGAACCCGTCGGACCATCCACGTGCCATTTGACCCCGGAAGGGCGGCAGGATCCGTTGACCGCCGGGTTGGAACCCACCTTCGACGCTTTCGTTGGCCACAAGGAAGCGGTTCAGGCTCTGCCGAAGGGATGCGTTCACCTTGTCGCGTCAGACCCCTGCCCGTTCCAGATGATCCGTTGGGGGCAGAACGTATACGCCACGCAGTTCCACCCCGAAGCCGACGCCAGGGATTTTGAACAGCGCATCAATATCTACAAGAACCACGGCTATTTCCCGCCTGAAGACGCGCAAAAACTGATCGACAATTGCCATTCGGCCGATGTCACGCAGCCGGGCGAGATCCTGCGCCGGTTCGCCCGACGATACGAATGACCCAACGGCGCGGTTGCCTGCGCCTCGCCCCCTCGCATAGGCTGATCTGACGCAACTTTGGGAGGAGTTGTCCTTGGATTTGCTTTTGAATGTCGGCCTGCCGGTGTCGCTTGCCATCATCATGTTGTCTCTGGGCATCGGGCTGGAGGTGGCAGACTTCCGTCGTGTCCTGAGCCGACGACGCGCCTTTGCCATCGGGGCGGCAAGCCAGATTGTTCTCTTGCCAGTCGCGGCCTTTGTGACGGTCACAATCTTTGCATTGCACCCCGAGATCGCGGTTGGTTTCATGCTGCTCAGTTTTTGCCCGGGCGGCGTAACCAGCAACATCCTATCCAAGCTCGCCAAAGCCGATGTCGCGCTTTCGGTCAGCCTGACCGCCGTGATCAGCCTTTTGTCGATGGTGACCGTGCCAATACTGGCCGCGTGGTCGATCGCGCATTTCATGGGCGACGAAGCCCCCGAGGTTTCGATCACCGGGTTGGCTGTTGCATTGTTTCTGATAACAACGCTTCCCGTGGGCATCGGGGTCGGGGTTCGCAACTTTGCAACAGGGTTTGCAAATCGCGTAGAGCCGGGGTTGTCGACGCTCGCGACCGTTTTGTTCGTGCTGATCGTTGCCGCGGCACTGGCCGGGAACTGGCAATTGTTCGTCGACAATCTTGGCATCATGGGCGCAGGCTTGATTTCTTTGAATATCGCCCTGCTGTTCATTGGGCTGGGACTGGCGCGGATATCAAACCTGTCCTGGAATGAGTGCAAGACGATCTCGATCGAAACCGGAATTCAAAACTCCACGCTGGGCATTACACTGGCAGCGCTGATCACGAATACCGAAAGCGGGTTCAGCCCGCTGGCCCTGCCCTCGGCAGTTTATGGCATTACAATGTACGCCGTGGTTCTGCCGTTTCTTGTCTGGTTCCGCAGGCGCTGAAAGGACCGTTATGACAAACAACACTGCTGATGCGATCGTAATCGGTGCTGGTCTGGCCGGATTGGCCGCCGCAGCGGAACTGGGCGACCGAGGCAAGAAGGTAATCATACTCGATCAGGAACCAGAAGGTTTTCTGGGCGGTCAGGCCTTCTGGAGCCTGGGTGGCCTGTTCATGGTCGACACGCCGGAACAACGCCGCATGGGTATCCGCGACAGCCACGATCTGGCGCTGCGCGACTGGATGGGAAGCGCGCAGTTTGACCGCGAAGAAGACACCTGGCCCCGCAAATGGGCCCAGGCCTATGTCGAGTTCGCCGCCGGTGAAATGCGACCCTGGCTGCATGACATGGGCCTGCGCTGGTTTCCGGTCGTGGGCTGGGCTGAACGTGGCGGGTCTTATGCAAACGGGCATGGCAATTCCGTCCCGCGCTTTCACATCACCTGGGGCACCGGGCCCGGCGTGCTGGAGCATTTCATCCGCCGGGTCCGCGACCATGTCAGCACCGGCCTGATCCAGCTGAAGTTCCGCCATCAGGTCAGCCATATCATCATGCAGAACGGCGAGGCCAAGGGCGTCTCGGGCGAGGTTCTGGCCGATGACACGGCACCGCGCGGCGGCAAGACCAACCGCGACGAGGTGGGCGAGTTCGAGGTCTATGCACCCTCGGTCATCGTCACCTCGGGCGGGATCGGTGGCAATTTCGAGATGGTGCGGCAGAACTGGCCCCGCGACCGCCTGGGCGAACCGCCCAAGGACATGGCGGCGGGTGTGCCCTTCCATGTGGATGGTCGGATGATCGCCATCAGCGAAAAGGCCGGTGGCCATGTCATCAACGGCGACCGCATGTGGCATTACACCGAAGGTGTGCGCAACTGGGACCCGATCTGGCCCGACCATGGCATTCGTATCCTGCCCGGCCCCAGCTCGATGTGGTTCGACGCGCGTGGAAACCGGTTGCAGCCCCCCTGCCTGCCCGGCTTCGACACGCTGGGCACTCTGCGCGAAATCCTGAACACCGGCTATGAATACAGCTGGTTCGTCCTGACCCAGAAGGTCATCAAGAAAGAATTCGCCCTGTCCGGGTCTGAACAGAACCCCGATTTCACATCAGGCAGTTGGAAGGAAGTGATCCGGCAGCGCATCCTGTCAGGGTCGAAAGCCACCGGACCGGTCGAAGCGTTCAAGGAAAAGGGCGAGGATTTCGTCGTCGCCAACACGTTGACCGAGCTGGTGAGCGGCATGAACCATCTGGGCGGGGGTCTGATCGACGAGGCGCACCTGCGCGCCCAGATCGAAGCGCGGGATTCGCAGGTGGACAATCCGTTCTCAAAAGATGCGCAGGTGATGGCGATCCTGGCGGCGCGCAACTATCGCGGCGACAAGCTGATCCGCACCGCCAAACCGCACAAGTTCCTGGACCCCAGGAATGGCCCGCTGATCGCGGTCAAGCTGCACGTGCTGACCCGCAAGACACTGGGCGGTTTGCAGACCAATCTGGACAGTCAGATGATCGGCACCGACGGTCAGGTTGTGCCGGGCCTGTTCGCAGCCGGCGAAGTCGCCGGGTTCGGTGGCGGTGGTTATCACGGCTACAACGCGCTTGAGGGAACTTTCCTAGGCGGCTGCATCTTTTCGGGTCGCAACGCCGGGCGATCGAGGGCCATCGCGTGACAGCCCTGCCCTATTACTTGCGCATCATTTTGATCACCGGCTCACCCTGAGCATCCAGCAAGGCCAGCGCGTTGCCTTGCATCGCGAAGGTCGTGACACTTTGCATCGCCTTGAGAAACTGCCGCTCGACCTCATCCAGCGGGGGTGGGCAAGCCATGAGCGTTGCAGCCATATTGTCCGGGAACGCGATCCGATTGTCAGAAATCTCGGCCTGGCCACTGAACCGGTTGCAACCGCCGCTGCCTGAAAATGCCCCGCCCTGCCCAAAAGCAAGTTCAGGACGTTTCTCTGTCTCGACAGCCGCACCATTGAGGCCCGAAGCGACCCATTCGGTGTTTTCCAGCATCGCGGCACCTTGGTGTTGCACCTGTATCATCAGCAGGTCAGCAGAATTCTCGGCCCCATGTGTCAGTACCGGATAAACGGTATCGGTGGTGAACAACAGCTTTTGCCCCTGCATGACCGAAGCACGCACGGCGTATCTGCGCCCGTCCTGAATCAATGCGTCATCATAGGTCAGTTCGAACTGCGCCGGCACACCGGTCAGGGCATATCTCTGCGCGGCAAGCGTTTCGGCCGGCGCATCCGCCAATGAGATATCCTGAAGCTCGACGAACAAGGTCGTGTCAGGCGGAAGCGCAATACGCTCTCGGTAGGTTGCAGTTCCTTCGACGGTTCCGGCAAGCGATGCGCCGCTCAACACGGTGGCGAAAGCAACCGCAGGAAACATGGTGCGGCCGAGTGTCAGCATGGCAGTACCCCTTAAAGTAATATTTCTACAAAAGATTGCTGTTCATCCGACATTTACAAGTACGCCGCGGATAAAGCGGCAAATCTGTGCCGATGTCATAACGGCCAGATCAACGGGATCAGCAGAGACGCCAACAATCCGACCGTCAGGTTCAGCGGCACACCGACCTTCATGAAGTCGGTGAACCTGTAGCCCCCGGGGCCATAGACCATCATGTTCGTCTGGTATCCGATCGGAGTAGCAAAAGATGCCGAAGCCGCCACCATGACCGCGACGACCAGTGGGCGCGAATCTATTCCGACCGCCTGCGCCAAACCGATGGCGATCGGGGTGACCACAACCGCCACGGCGTTGTTGGAAACCAGTTCGGTCAGCACCGAGGTCAGCAGGTAAATCGCCCAGATAATGAGGAATGGCGGCAAGACACTGAGCCCCGGCGCAACGGCCTCGACGATCAGAGAAACCGCGCCCGAGCTGTCAAGCGCAGCCCCTATGCCCAGCATCGCGAAGATCAATGCCAACAGGCGACCTTCCACAAAAGAAAATGCCTCATCCGCATCGATACAGCGGGTCAGCAGAACCACGGCGCAGGCCACGATCGACAACAACAGGATGGGCGCAATGCCCAGCGCGGCAAGGGCAACAATCCCTACAAGAGCCCCAATCGCAATCGGCGCATGGCTACGACGGAAGGCACGAGCCGATGGCTGGGTGACGTCCACCATGTCCATTTCCGCCGCCAGCCGCTGGATATCCGCCGGGGCACCTTCCAAAAGCAGCGTATCCCCAACCCTGACCACCAAGTCATCCAGTTGACGACCGATATTCTGGTTGCGGCGGTGCACCGCCAGCACGTAAACACCATAACGACGCCGAAGCCGCATCATCCCAAGGGTCCGCCCCACCAGACGGCATCCGGGCGTGATCAACACCTCAACCGTCTTGGTTTCAACGGCCGATACCTGATCCACGCGTTTGAGTTCCCTGTTGCGCTGAAGGCTCAGAAGTTCGGTCATCTCGGTGCGTAGAACCACCCGGTCGCCAACCTTAAGTTCGACGCCTTTCAGGTTGCGCCGCAACGACTCATCCCCCCGGATGACATCGATCAGGCGCACGCCGGGGCGTTTGAACAACTGCACGCCGGTCACTTCGCGCCCGATCAGGTTGCTGTCCGGCGGAATGACGGCCTCGGTAAAGAACTTCATCTTGGACCGATCACTGAGCAGCGACGCCATGCTGTCCCGCTCGGGCAACAGTTTGGGCGCGATGAACCGCAAATAGATCATGCCATAGATCACCAGCGCGATCCCCAGCGGCGTGACTTCGAAAATCGTAAAGGGTTTCATCCCCTGCGCGCGGGCCACACCATCGACCAGCAGGTTGGTGGACGTGCCGATCAATGTCAGCGTGCCGCCCAGAATGGCTGCATAACTCAGCGGAATCAGCAATTTGGACGCGGGAACATTCAGGGTGCGGGCGATTTGCACAAAGACCGGTATCATCACCACGACCACTGGCGTATTCGAAACCACCGCCGAGGCCAGCACGACAAACCCCATGAGCAAAGCGATTGCGATACGCGGGTTCACCTGAGCCTGCTTCTGCGCGGTTGAGGTGAACGAATCCAGGGCTCCGGTCCGCACCAAAGCACCCATGATGATGAACATCGCGGCAATCGTCCAGGGTGCCGGGTTGGACAGAACTGCAAGCGCATTTTGATAGGGCAGAATGCCGGTCACAAGCATCAGTGAGACACCACCAATGGCCACGACCTCGGTCGGATAAACCTCGCGCAGGAACATGATGAACATGCCCGCAACGATGACCAGCGCCAGAACTGCGCTTCCGGTGTCTGTCAGTGAAAGGAAATTCATTCGTGGTATTCTGTCCGAACCCGGGCCCAAGCGCCTGATGACATGCAGTTTCACGCATTGCGCCCGACAGAGCAAGCCTGACGATGACTATTCGGGCCCGGCCTGTTCCAGACGCCCTCCGACGCGCACCATACGCACGGTTTTGGCCTGTCCGTCACGATCGTCGGTTTCCACGAACACGCCGCTCAGTGTGGCTTCGCCGTTTGCTGGGGTAAAGCGCGCCTTGGGCATGCCGGTGATGAACCGTCGCATGGGCTCCTGCTTGTCCATGCCGATGACCGAATCGTAATCTCCGCACATGCCGGCATCGGTCAAATAAGCGGTGCCACCCGGCAGAATCTGGGAATCAGCCGTCGGGACATGGGTATGCGTTCCCACCACAAGGCTTGCACGTTTGTCGCAGTAGTGCCCCATCGCCATCTTCTCGGACGTCGCCTCGCAATGCATGTCCACGATGATCGCCTGCGCCTGTCCGCCTCTGGGATGGGATTTCAGGATCGGTTCGATAGCCGAGAACGGATCGTCGAACGGGCGTTTCATAAAGACCTGACCCAGCACCTGAACCACCAGAACCTTGCGCCCCCCCGGGGCCGTGAACAGCCGATGACCCCGCCCCGGCGCGCCTTTGGCGAAGTTCACGGGTCGTATGATGCGCTGTTCCTTCTCGATGAATTGCAGCATGTCTTTCTGGTCGAACGCATGATCGCCCAGCGTCAGGCAATCCGCTCCGGCGTCGAGCAACAGCCTGGCGTGATCTCCGCTCAGCCCCATGCCGTTCGACGCGTTTTCGCCATTGACCACGACAAAATCCAGCCGCCATTCGTCGCGCAGGCGCGGCAAATGCTGCTGAACGGCCGCGCGGCCCGCGCGCCCCATGACATCACCAAGAAACAGAACCCTCATGATCCGGGTCGTAGGGGCTGTACTTGGCAATAACAAGGCGGAAGCGTGAAATTAACGGCAGACCTGGGGGTTGAAATCAAATTCTGCCGCGGCAATGTTTCGATACGTCTCTTGAATACAGAAGGAATTCTTCGTGAAGTCGTCAATTGTTCTGACCGGCTGCCTTCTAGCGGCAACTGCTGCCGCTGCCGAAGGCACCAAGACATCCATGCCCAACCCCGCCGCGACCTTTTGTATTGAAAACGACGGGACCTACCAGCTTCGTAAAAACGAAGACGGCAGTGTCTATGGCGTCTGCGTCCTTAAGGACGGCACCGAAGTGGATGCCTGGGATTACTTGCGCAGCCATTTCGAACAGTAGCAGCTAGAAGGTCAGCACGCGGCTTTCCGTGACAACCATGTCCAGCGGTTGGTCGGTTGGCTCGAGCGGCAGGTCCGCAGCCTCTTGCACATCAAAAGCGAAGCCGATGGCAAGCGTCGGGCGTTTGGCGCGCAAGCCTTCCAGCGTTCGGTCATAAAACCCGCCGCCATACCCCAGGCGACCACCATTTGCGTCGAAGGCGACCAGCGGCACGATCAGAATTTCGGGGTCGAAATAGTCATCCACCTGGGGCACTTTTGCACCGAACGGGCCATCCTTGAGCACACCGTCCGGCGTCCAGCGAGAGAATTTCAGCGGCTGACCGGCTGCCTGGATGACAGGCACACCCACCGGGCCATAAGCCGATGCTTCGGCCATCGCGGGCACCGGGTCGATCTCGGTCCGGATCGGCATGTAACCTGACAGGGGTACGCCGCGATGGCCTGCCAGAACCTCGGACAAGCGCCCGGCTGCACCCGGCAGGCGCGCATCAAACGCGGCCTTGCGGCGGGCAAAGGCCGCTTTGCGCGCCGCGGCTTTGATGTCGGTCAGATCGGTCACAGTAGCACCACGCTGGCAAGCCCAAGAAATATGAAGAAACCCATGACATCCGTCGTGGTTGTCACAAAGGTTCCCGATGCCAGCGCAGGGTCGATGCCCAAGCGGTCCAGCAAGACAGGTACTACCGTACCCGCGAACCCGGCGATGATCATATTCACGACCAAGGCCGCCCCGATCACGACACCCAGCAGCGGGGAATCGAACCACAGCATCCCGACGGTGCCCAACACGATGGCAAAGCACAGCCCGTTCAACATCCCCACCAGCAGTTCCCGCCTGATAACACGCATCACGTTTGAATTTGTCAGGTCGCGCGTCGCCAGCGCACGCACCGCCACGGTGAGCGATTGTGTTCCCGCATTGCCCCCCATTGACGCAACGATCGGCATCAGGATGGCCAGCGCGACCAGTTGATCAATAGCCGCCTCGAATTGCGAAATCACCAAAGAAGCACAGATCGCCGTGCACAGGTTCACAGCCAACCAGGGCAACCTTCGCCGGCTGGTTGCCGCCACACTGTCGGACAACGAGCTTTCGTCGCCTACGCCGGCAAGACGCAGGATGTCCTCTTCGTGTTCTTCATCCAGAACGACCATCGCGTCGTCAATGGTGATGACACCGACCAAACGGCCATCCGCATCCACCACCGGGGCCGAGATCAGGTGATACTGGTTGAAGGCATAAGCCACGTCTTCCTCATCCTGATCGACGGGGATGATGTGAAACTCTTCTTCTGCCAGATCAATCAGCGGCACTTCACGCCGCGCCGCCATAAGCTTGCCCAACGTCACCTGAGCAACCGGTTTCAGGCGCGGATCGACCAGAACGACGTGATAGAACTGTTCGGGCAAATCATCATTGGCGCGCATGAAGTCGATGGCTTGCCCAACGCTCCAATGTTCGGGCGCCATGACGACTTCCCGCTGCATGAGACGACCGGCCGAGTTCTCGGGGTAGGACAGTGCCTGCTCGGCTGCGATCCTTTCGGAATCCTCCAATGCATCCAGAATGGTTTCCTGCTGCGGTTCCTCAAGGTCTTCCAGCAGGTCAACGACATCGTCGCTTTCCATCTCGCGCACGGCTTCGGCCAGAACATCCGGGTTCAGAAGCGAGATCACCTCTTCACGAACCGATTCATCCAGTTCAGACAGGATGTCGCCGTCGAACTCTTTGTCGTACAGGCGGATCAGGCGCGCCCGGTCAAACGGATTGATCTGTTCAAGAAGGTCTGCAATGTCGGCCGAGTGCAGCGGCTCCATCAACTCAACCAGCTTGTCGCGGTCGTCTATATCCACCGCGTACAGGATCGCCGCAACTGCCTTGGGGTCCAACGCATAGGCGTCTTCATCCCGGGGCTGATCGTGTCCGGCTTCGTCTCTGCCTGTCGTCATGCTCTGCCCCTTTTTGCGATTGGCCCCTAAATAGAAGAAGCAGCTACCGGAAAACAATGACAATGCGCCGATTTACCCACTTCTTTCGTCCGCCTATGCTGGTGTGCGGTTCCAAACAGGTGGAGAACAGGGAAAATGGCGCAAAAGACGCTTTTGAAAGGGCGTGTTCTGAGTTTCACAGGATCACCCTTCGACGGAGAGCCGACCGAGGCGACCCGGCTGGACGAAGCGGTCGTGATCGAACACGGGCGAATTGCAGAGGTCGGCACCGCCGATGCGCTGAAAAAAGCCCATCCTGACGCAGTCACGAAGGATCACGGAACGCGCCTGATCACGGCTGGGTTCGTCGATCCGCATGTGCATTATCCACAGACAGCGATGATCGCCAGCTGGGGCAAACGGCTGATCGACTGGCTGAACACCTACACCTTCCCGGAAGAGATGAAGTTCGGCGATTTCGACTATGCGACCGAGATCGCCAACCGGTATCTGGACCTGACGACCGCCCACGGCACCACGACCATGTGCAGTTTTTGCACGATTCACCCTGAAAGCGTGGATGCCTTTTTCACCGCGGCGCAACAGCGTGGGCAGCGTGTCGTCGCCGGCAAGACCTGCATGGACCGGAACGCGCCCGAAGGGCTGCGCGACACTGCGCAGACAGCTTACGACCAATCTGCCGCCCTGCTGGAAAAATGGCATCGCGTCGACCGCTTGTCCTATGCGATCACGCCGCGCTTTTCACCGACTTCAACCCCGGAACAGCTCGAGGCCATGGGCGCGCTTTGGGCCGAGCATCCCCATTGTCTCATGCAAACCCACCTGAGCGAGCAAACGGATGAAATCGAATGGGTTCGATCCCTGTTCCCTGAAGCAAGGGATTATCTGGATACCTACGAGAAATTCGGCCTGTTGGGCCAGAACGGCCTGTATGGCCATGTCATCCATCTGGAAGACCGGGAGCGGGATCGGCTGCGCGAAGTCGATGCCTCTTTGATCCATTGCCCCACGTCGAACACCTTCATCGGATCGGGATTGTTTGACATGAACGGGCTGATCCATGATGGCCACCGGATCGGTCTGGCCACGGATACCGGCGGCGGGTCCAGCTTTTCGATGCTGCGCACCATGGCCGCCGCCTATGAGATCGGCCAATTGCGCGGCCGTCCCCTGCATCCGGCGCAATTGCTGTGGTTGGGCACGGTCGGATCCGCCCGGAGCCTGCGCATGGACGACTGCATCGGAAACATCGCTCAGGGAATGGAGGCGGATCTGGTCGTGATCGACCTCGCCTCGACCCCCGCCATCGCCCAGCGCGAAGCCCATGCAGAAGATGTTTGGGAAGCGATCTTCCCAACCATCATGATGGGCGATGATCGCGCCGTGGCAGAGGTCTGGATCGGCGGACAGCAGGCGGCTTAGGCCTGCAACGCCCGGGCAAGCGTGTTCTGGCGTTCGATCACGCGGGGCAGATCGATGGTCGTTATGTGCCCGTCACGCACGATCTGGCGGCCTTCGACGAACAGGTGTTTCACAGACATCGGCCCCGCCAGAAGCAGCGCCGCCGGATCCCAACTGCCCGCGCTTTCGATGCCGCGGGTATCCCACACCGCAATATCGGCACGTTTTCCAGGCATCAGCCGTCCACAATCGGGACGTCCCAACACATCCGCTCCGCCGCGCGTCGCGATCTCGAGCGCTTCGCGGGCCGACATGGCATCTGCACCATTGGCGACCCGTTGCAGCAACATGGCCTGGCGCGCCTCAAGCATGAGGTTGCCATTGTCATTGCTGGCCGATCCATCGGCGCCGAGGCCGACCTTGACACCCGCATCGCGCATCGCCCGCACCGGCGCGATACCCGATCCGAGGCGGCAATTTGAACAGGGGCAATGGGCCACGCCTGTTTCCGAGCGCGAGAACAGATCAATCTCGGCCGCGTCCAGCTTGACGCAATGGGCGTGCCAGACATCCGGGCCGGTCCAGCCCAAATCCTCGGCATATTGCCCCGGGCGGCAGCCGAATTGCGCCTGCGAATAGGCGATATCCTCATCATTCTCGGCCAGATGGGTATGCAGCATCACGCCCTTGTCCCGCGCCAGCAACGCCGCATCGCGCATCAGGTCCCGGCTGACGGAAAACGGTGAACACGGGGCAAGGCCAACGCGGCACATGGACCCCTCCGACGGGTCGTGAAACGCATCCACGACACGTACCATGTCGTCCAGAATTGCGGCCTCTTTTTCCACCAGATGGTCCGGCGGCAGGCCCCCGTCGGTCTCGCCGATGCTCATCGCGCCGCGTGTCGGATGAAACCGCATCCCCAGCTCGGACGCGGCCGCGATCGTATCCTCAAGCCGCGCGCCGTTGGGATAGAGGTAAAGGTGATCGGAACTGAGCGTGCACCCCGACAGCGCCAGTTCGGCCAAACCGATCTGGGCCGAGGTGAACATTTCCTCCGGCCCGAAACGCGACCAGATCGGATAGAGCGTTTGCAGCCAACCAAACAGCAACGCATCCTGCCCGCCCGGCACCGCCCGTGTCAGGGTTTGATAAAGATGGTGGTGGGTATTCACCAGGCCGGGCGTCACCAGACAGCCCGAAACATCATGCTCCTCACCCTCTGATTCCAGTCCCTGCCCGATCCGGGCAATCTGCCCGTCGCGGACCAAAATATCGGCCTTGGACAATTCCTGCCGGGACTCGTCCATCGTCAGGATCAGATCAGCATTCTTGAGTAGGATTTCCGTCATTTCGCGCTCCTGCATCTGCCCGTCTCATGCAAGAAGTGCGTCGGCCGGTGGAAAACGGGCGCAAGAACCGGCCATCACCGGTGTAGTTGCCTTTGATGCGTCGGGCAACAGAATTCAGAACTGGCGGAGTATCTCAAGCGCCGCGGCGTGAAGGTCAGCGTTTGCCGCAGCCAGCGCCCGGCCGCCTTGATGTGCGGGGCCGCCCTGCCAATCGGTCACGATACCGCCGGCCGCCTGAATAACGGCAATCGGCGCTTGGATATCATAGGAGTTCAAGCCCGCCTCGATCACCAAATCCGCCTGCCCGGCAGCCAGAAGCGCATAGGCATAGCAATCCATTCCATAGCGCGTCAGCTGCACCTGCTCGGACACCGCCTGAAACCCTGCGCGGTCCTTCGAGGTTCCAACTTCGGGGAACGTGGTAAACAAGGTCGCCTGATCCAGCGCCCTGGTATCGCGCGTTCGCATTCTTCTGGTGCCCTGCGGACCGGTCATGTGAGCACCGGAAGACGATCCGACAAAGCGCTCTCCGATGTACGGCTGGTCGATCACACCCATAAAAGGCCCGTCCTGATCACTCAGCGCAATCAGAACACCCCAGGTTGGCGTGCCGCTGATAAACCCTCGGGTCCCATCGATGGGGTCCAGTACCCAGGTGCGGCCACTGGTGCCCGTATGCGCGCCGAACTCCTCGCCCAGCACACCGTCATCCGGGCGCCGCCGCGCCAGAACGTCCCGCATCGCCTGTTCAGCGGCACGATCAGCCACTGTGACCGGGTCGAACCCGTCGGCCAGCTTGTTCGCGGTTTCCAGATTTGTTTGACGAAAAAAGGGGAGTATGGCCTCACGCGCAGCTTCGGCCATTTCTTCGGCAATTTCGATATCGCTCTGTGTCGTCAGTTGCATGACCCTGAGGTGCGAGCAATCCGCGACAAAGTCAAGTCAGTCAGGCAACGTCGCTGAGAACCCGCGCCAGCTCGAAAAGGCGGCGACGCTGGTTTTCCGGAATCGCATAGTAAGAGCGCACCAGATCCAAAGCCTCTTTGTCACCCATCAAGTCGGCAGGGACGGATTTCTTGTCCGTATCGCCTTTTTGGGCTTCTTCCAGACCTTCGAAGAAAAAGCTGACCGGAACATCCAGTGCCTCGGCGATGTCCCACAGGCGGGATGCGCTGATTCGGTTGGCACCGGTCTCATATTTCTGGATTTGCTGAAACTTGATACCAACTTGCTGCGCCAACTGCTGCTGGGTCATCCCAATCAGCCAGCGGCGATGCCGAACGCGCTTGCCCACATGGACATCGACGTGATGAGTCATTGGTATTCTCCTATACTACACAAACATCTGCACGGGATTTTGCGACGTCCGATATCGCAGTTTTAGAGAGCTCCCCTTAACCGCTCCCTAATACGGACTGTACCGCCCCCCGTTTACAGCACTGATTGTTTATAATGCCGGTTTTGAGATTTTTTTCAAGCTGGTTGAGTCGAATGCCCCTGACAGGGATTTGTGGTTGTATTACCCAAAGCCTTTACAGAACCATACTCCTGCAACTGAATCCTCCTTCAAAATCGGGGGCCTTTTGCGCCCGCGCAGCAAACGGATTGACTTTTCTGGCGGCACACGCGCCTATGTCGGAAACTCTTGAGGAACAATATGCGGGCCTATTGCATTCCATCCGACGGGGCGCCTGCCCAGCTTTGTGACGTGAAAATACCCGAGCCGAGCGAAGGTCAGGTGCGGGTCGCGATAAAAGCTTGCGGCCTGAATTTCGCCGATCTGCTGATGCAGACGGGGACATATCAGGACACGCCACCTGCCCCATTCACCCTGGGCATGGAGATCGCCGGTATCGTGGAGACAGTCGGGCCCGGCGTTTCAACACTCAGCCCAGGCGACCGGATCGCAGTCTATTCCGGTCAGGGTGGGTTGGCCGAGTACGGTGTATTCGACGCGGATCGTGCGATCGTGCTGCCGGACGACACCGGATTCGAAGACGCCGCCGCCATCCAGATCGCCTATGCCACCAGTCACATGGCCCTGGATCACAGGGCACGCCTGCAACCGGGTGAAACCCTTCTGGTCACCGGCGCAGCGGGAGGCGTCGGCCTGACTGCCGTCGAAATCGGCAAGCTCATGGGCGCCACGGTCATCGCGCAGGCGCGCGGCGAGAACAAGCTTGCCGTTGCCCGTGCCGCTGGTGCCGATCATCTGATCGATGCTTCCGAAGACCTGCGCGAGCGGGTCAAATCGCTGGGTGGCGCGGATGTCGTCTATGACGTCATCGGCGGGGATGTGTTCAAGGCCGCGTTCAGGGCCACCAATCCCGAAGGGCGTTTGCTGCCCATCGGATTCGCCGGGGGCGACATCCCGCAGATTCCGGCCAATCATCTGCTGGTCAAAAACCTAACCGTGATCGGGGTGTATATCGGCGGCTATCTGAAGTTCCGCCCCGAAGCTGTGCGCAACAGTTTTGACACCCTATTCAAGTGGCATTCAGAGGGCAGGATAAAACCGCACATCAGTCACGTCCTGCCCCTTGAAGATGTCGCGCATGCAATGCAGTTGCTGAAAGAGCGAAAATCTACGGGCAAGATCGTGATCACGCCTTGATCGCGATCATCCAACCACGGCCCGCAACTGGGTACCGCCCAGCAATCTGAAGTTCTGACGCACCAACTGTGCCAGAGCTTCGACAACCGCATCCCGGCCCTGCTCGCCACCGTAGAGGTTGATCATATGCGCAGGTAAATCCGGCAGAGCCCCAGCCGAGTCGATCTGTTCAAGATGTGCGGCCTCGGTTCCGTCCAGCATTGCGTGAACCGCAAGATCGGCACTGACCGTGGCTTCTATGGTACGGTCGTTTTCGGTTTCCACGGACAGCTCCCACGGTATTCCGGCCGCATCCAGCGCCGATATAACCTGCGGTCTGAACAAGCAGCGCCGCCCCAGCGCCAGAGGCAACGGACGCTTGCGCCATGCGGACCCGCCCGGCGCGCCGATCCAGCGCAACGGCAGCTCTGCGATGGTCTCTGCACCAGTGGCCGAAGACGGTTCGGTCGTCAGGATCACATCACATTCGCCCCGCTTGTACATGTCTTTCAATTGCAGTGAATAGGACGACACCAACTGCACCCTGACGCGGGGAAAATCGGCGTTGAACCGTTGCAGGACCCGGGGAATCGCGGGGTAGACGATGTCATGGGGAACGCCCAGAACCACTTCGCCCTCAAAGGCCTGATCGGTGAGTTTTGAGATTACCTCGTCATTCAGGGCAATCATGCGGCGCGCGTAGGCCAGCAGCTGCTCACCGGATGCGGTCAGGGCAATTGTCCTGCCGCTTCGGTCTAGCAACTCCAGGCCCAGCAGCTCTTCCAGCCGCTTGAGCTGCATGGACACCGCAGACTGCGTCAGGTGCAGAAATCCGGCGGCACGGGTCACACCGCCCTGATCCGCCACCGCCACGAAAGACCGCAGGGTTGTAATGTCCAGATTTCGCATCTTCACGATTCCTTATGCGTTCCATCAATAATATTCGTTTTTAAAATGTGTCACACTCCCCCATATCAATCAAGGAAATTGATAACAGCCAGCAAAACCATCGAGAATACAGAAAGGACAAGTTATGACGCAACTCGCAATCCATAATCCTTGCAAACCAGCCAAACGCTCTTTGATGTCCCTGATCTCTCAAGCGTTCGAACTGTCCAGACAGCGGAGAAATCTGGCACAACTGGATGCTGCCGTGCTGGACGATATCGGAGTCACCCGCGAGGAAGCATCCGCAGAAGCAAAACGCTTTTTCTGGGACGCACCTCAATTCTGGAAAAGGTGACTGTGACTCTTATATTTTTATGGCGATGGGCGACCTTGAGTCGCCTGTTGGCATTTTTGTTGCGTGTTTTAGTCGGTTTTCGCCCGGAATCTCTTGAAACACAGCCCCTTGTTGCCGATATTTAGAGGGAAAACCGCCCCGCTCTGCCGGGGCGCTCTAACTTGACGACTAGGGAGACCCTTTGATGGCACAATTCGACACGATCCGGACGGCATCCGGCGCGCGCGCCGCCGAGATTGATCAGGGCCTGCGCGCCCACATGAACAAAGTCTACGGCACGATGTCCGTCGGCATGCTGATCACTGCACTGGCGGCATGGGCTATTGCCGGTCTGGCAGTAACCAGCGATCCAAGCAACGCGGTCGCACAAATCGGCGCAGACCGCTATCTGACGAGCCTGGGCGGCGCGCTGTTCCTGTCGCCGCTGAAGTGGGTGGTCATGTTCGCTCCGCTGGCCTTCATCTTCTTTGGGTGGGGTGCCCTGATGCGCCGTGGCTCAGCCGCGACTGTTCAGCTTGGCTTCTTCGTCTTTGCCGCCGTGATGGGCATCTCGATGAGCTCGATCTTTCTGGTCTTCACGCCCTACTCGATTACCCAGACCTTCCTGGTGACGTCGATCGCCTTTGCTGGCCTCAGCCTGTATGGCTACACCACAAAGCGGAACCTCAGCGGAATGGGCACCTTCCTGATGATGGGTGTGATCGGTCTGCTGGTTGCGATGATCATCAACCTGTTCCTGCAATCCGGCGTGATGATGCTGGCCATCTCGGCCATCGGCATCCTGATCTTTGCCGGTCTGACCGCGTTCTATACGCAGGACATCAAGAACACTTACGTCGCCCACGCTGCACATGGCGATCAGGAATGGCTGGACAAAGCCGCCTTCGACGGCGCGCTGAGCCTGTATATCTCGTTCCTGAACATGTTCCAGTTCCTGCTGATGTTCATGGGTCAGCAAGAATAAGCCTTGCCGACAACCGAATTGATTCAGGGCCGGTCATCGACCGGCCCTTTTCTTTTGCGCGACGGATTTCTTTTGCCCGGAAATGAAAAACCCCGCGGTCGAGGCGGGGCTTTGAGATGCTGGAACGTAATCGGGTTCAGCTACAGTTCAGCGGTATTGCGAAGCCGGAACTTTTCTCGGAGGTTCCTTTGCGGAATACACCGCCAGCTGGCAGACAGCCGGTGAAACGCTCTGTTTCTTCCGCAAAGCCTACACCGATCGAATTGTCGACCTTCACACTGTTCGAACTCGTGCGCAGCACACCAAACAAGGTGCCGTTGACACTGACAGTGCTGAGGAACAGGTTTGTGTCGCTTCCTTGCAGTTGAACAGCAGTGTTTGGCGTCTGCCCGCCATTGTCTATTGCAACCGAAGCCACCTTGGACGGCTCAACCTCATCACTCAAAAGCGTGACTGTCCGCAGTTCCGCCAGCTCTGCCGGAACGTTGGTCGCGTCTGGCAGAAAGGCGACGGCACCGGGTACGTCCGAAATCGTGCGCGGTTCGCCATCGATTCCAGTAAACCCGACACCTTCGCGGTTAAACGGGTCTTCACAGGCCGCTAGGGTCAGAACGGCAATTGTGGATAACAAGATTTTTTTCATGGCGGTCAACATTTTGTGGCGGTTTGCTGAAGCGTACTTGCAGGTTCCCACAAAAAGCAAGCCGCAGGGGATGCGATTGTCCCAAACGCTGATGCGCCACTGCAACGGACTGCCGCAGCTTGCCATCCGCTGAAATCAGGAAACCGGAACTGAAAAAGGGCTCTGTACAACAGAGCCCTTTCTCGGAATTCCAAATGGAATGGCAGATTACTTGATCTTGCCTTCCTTGTACTCGACATGCTTGCGAACGACCGGGTCGTATTTACGAATGGTCATTTTCTCAGTCATGGTGCGCGCGTTCTTCTTGGTCACATAGAAGTGGCCCGTGCCCGCGGTCGAGTTCAGACGGATCTTGATTGTCGTCGGCTTCGCCATGGTTATCTCCTGCGTCCGAAAAGGCAGGGGCCTTTCGGTTGAATTCCTATGAGCGTGCGCTTTTACGCGCTGCACCGCCTATGTCAAGGCTAATCGGATGATACAGGCACAGGAATCTGGTGCAGGTTCAACTAGGCAAGGTTGGCGCGCCCATATATGTGTGAATCTGGTCCCTTTCCGCGTCGGAAAGACCCAGAGCGGTGGACAATTGCCGCAGGTAAGACGCCTCGCGCGCGTTGTCCAGACGGATCGCAGCCAGGGAAGTTGCATAGATCTGCGTCTTGAGCGGCGCACCAGAATCAGCCGCCAATCCCATGACGTCAATCGGTGCGTTCAGCTGCTCTTGCACGAATGCGCGTTCTTCCTCGCTGACATCATCGCCCAATTCACCCAGGATGATTTCCTTTTCCTGTTCGTCCAGTTCACCATCTGCCTTGGCAGCCTGAATCATTGCGCGCAGCATGAGTTTTGCCTGCTCTTCCATCGCTGCACCCGCGGGCGTGCCGCCGAACACGGTTTCCATCATGTCACCTGTGTGTTGATTGGCAGTTTTGGCGGCCCCTTGCATGGCGTTCAACAACCCACCCAAACCAGCGGCACCGGCTGTGCTGCCGCCAACCCCCATCTTGCTCATCATGTCCTGCAAGCCTGACGCGCCACCGGGCAGGCCAAATTGTTCTGCCATTTTGCCCAGCTGATCCACGCCAAAACCACCGCCCGCACCCTGCATCATGTCTTGCAGCCCAGCCATGCCGCCCATCTTCTGATATTTTTCCATGCCCTTGGCCGCAGCAAAACCAATGGCCACGGACGCCAGCGTTTTCATAAAGCTCATAATCAACCTCCCATATCTTCAAATTGGTTCCGAAAGTCTAACAGCCGAATGCAATCCCGAATACCGTGCTCAACCTGAACGCGACCGACCCATAGCCCGGCACATGATAAAGCCCAAAGAAGGCATGTAATTTGCGGTCTTGTTTGTACATATCACGGATTCGTGATAGGTTCGCCCATCCAAGAAGCCAAATTCAGGCTCGAAGGCCGAGGCAGCGTGAATGGGGTCAACCTGCAACGAGCAGAGCTGTTTTATGCGACTTTTCTTGGGGGGCTATCATGACAGAATGGGCTATTCAGGCCGAAGAACTGGCCAATTGCAATTGCAACTTCGGTTGCCCGTGTCAGTTCAGCGTACTGCCGTCACACGGCAATTGCGAGGCGGTTGTCGTCTTTGACATTCAAAGCGGTCACTACGGTGACACTGATCTGGGCGGTCTTCGGGCGGCAGGGGTCTATCATTGGCCGGGACCAATTCATGAGGGCAACGGTCAGATGCAGCTGATCATTGATGAAAGCGCAACAGCTGAACAGCGTGCCGCGTTGCAAGCGATCATGACCGGTCAGGATACGGATGAAATGGCCACGTTCTGGTATGTCTTCAGCGCCATGGCGCCTTTGAAACATGAAACTCTGTTTGTTCCGATTGAACTGGACTGGAACCGCGAAGAACGCAGCGGATACGCCAAGGTTGCCGGAGTTTTCGATGTTGAGGTCAATCCGATCCCTCATATCGTATCGGGCGCACCTCACCGCGCGTCGATACAGTTGCCGAACGGCTTTGAATACCGCCATGCCGAGGCGGCATCGGGCAGTGCGACTACAAAGGGTGGTCAGATCCGGCTGACCTTTGACGCAACCCATGCTCATCTGGCGCATCTGAACATCTCGGGCCATGGCGTCTTGGGCGCATAAGCAGAGAACACCCATGACCAAGCAGAACGCATCGCCCCGGGGCGGGACGGTTGAGTGGTTGCTGAAACAGGACAGCGCGATTGTTCTGGGAAGTGTTCTTCTGATCATCCTCGGTGCAACCTGGTACACGATAGCCGGCGTCGGGATGAACATGTCCGCGGTCGAGATGACCCGGATGGCCGGCCCGGTCGGAGACCCCATGATAATGGGCCCGGCAGCAGCGTGGAGCGCAAGCTATGCCTTGCTGATTTTTCTGATGTGGTGGGTCATGATGATCGCCATGATGACCCCAAGCGCTGCGCCTGCCGTTCTTCTGTTCATCGCGGTCAAGCGGACAGGGCCTGAAAAGCATCGGACGGTTGCGTTCAGCCTGTGGTTTTTATCCGGCTATCTGGTGGCCTGGGGGGCGTTCAGCCTGATTGCAACCGCATTGCAATGGGGGTTGGAACAAATCGGGTTGTCCGACGGGCCGATGATGACGATCAGCTCGGGCGTCTTCGCAGGAAGCGTTCTGCTGGCGGCTGGCGCCTATCAGTTTTCAGCTTTGAAAAACGCATGCCTGCGCCACTGTCAGAGCCCCGTACGTTTCCTGGCCGATCACAACCGACCCGGAACATTCGGTGCTTTCCGCACCGGTATCCTGCACGGCACGTATTGTCTGGGGTGCTGCTGGGCACTGATGCTGCTGCTTTTCGTCGGGGGGATCATGAACCTCTACTGGATTGTCGGAATTGCCGCCTATGTCGCGCTGGAAAAACTAATGCCCGGGGCCCGGTGGCTTGTGTCGGTGACAGGTTTTGCGCTGATCGGCGCTGGCCTCTGGTTCATCACGGCGCCGTTGTTTTCCGGCCCCTGATTTTGAACGGCCCCGGGGTCGGCTGACTTGAAGACCCAAAAACGATTTGACGCAACAGGAGGTATCAATGCCCATTTTCATTACTTACGCATCTTACTCACAAGCCGGTGTCAAAGGCATGTTGCAAAAGCCCGAGAACCGTACCGGTCCGGTGAAGGCTCTGCTGGAAAAAGTAGGCGGCAGGCTGCTGTCCTTTTACATGACGACCGGCAGCAACGACGTGGTTGTGATCAGCGAAGCCCCAGATGGGACAGACGCCGTGGCCGTTGGCATGGCTGTCGCCGCGTCGGGTGCAGTGACGAACATCGAAACCGTTCGCGCCTGGACCGCAGACGAGTTCACGTCGATAACCGAGAAAGCGGCGGCGCTGACCGGTTCCTACACGCCGCCCGGAGGATAGGCGAAGACGCGCGGAGGGCCTGTAAGCCGGATCTTGTTCCGGGGTCGCCCCCTTCGATGACCATTCCTCTAGGCCGTGCATTGCTGCGCGGCTCAAGCTGCCAACCCGGTCCCTCTCGGCCAAGACGGGCTTAGCGGCGGTATCGGCTTGCGCCGACCGGCCCGCGCGGGGACCCTATTTGGCATTGCTCCCGGTGGGGCTTGCCGTGCCGCCCCTGTTGCCAGGGGCGCGGTGGGCTCTTACCCCACCGTTTCACCCTTACCCTGAACCAAGGTTCCGGGCGGTCTGATTTCTGTGGCGCTTTCCGTCGGGTTGCCCCGCCCGGGCGTTACCCGGCACCGTTGTCTTGTGGAGTCCGGACTTTCCTCTCGGGCCGTGCGACCCCAGCGGCCATCCGGCCCTCCGCGCGTGGGTTGGGTAGGCTCTGCGGTCGGCGGCGTCAAGGGTGGATGGTTCAGAGAAGGGGCCAGCCCCTTCTTGGCCTTCGGCCAATTCAACCCCGGGATATTTTCAGCCAGATGAAGGGCGGATCAGGAGTGCGGGATCAACGGTGCAAGGTCGGCTTGCTGCAAAGGCCCCCTGCCCCATGGGCGGTATCGAAGGCGGACGGCATGCAACAGCGTATCATCGTCTACATCAGCGCTGAAACCGGCAGCCTGAGCCAGATTTCGGAACTGGCCCTTTGATGCAGTTTGCGGACCAGCGGCATATCCGCGGGGCGTGGCCAGCAAGTTGCGCTCGAGCCGCAACCAGTCAAATCGCGGACCGGGGTCAAATTTGCGCCCAGGCGCCATGTCCGAATGGCCGATAACACCGTTTGGCAAGATGGCCCAACGGTGCATTATCTGGCGCAACAGCTGTTCCAGCCGATGCATCTGGGGTTCGGGGAACGGATGCTTGCCGGCGTTGTCCAGCTCGATGCCTATGGAACGAGAGTTGATGTCGGTCTGACCGTGCCATTCTCCGGCACCCGCGTGCCAGGCCCGGTCTTCTTCGCGCACCATCTGCCACAGCGTGCCATCATTGCCGATCAGGTAATGGGCCGAGACCTCGGCCTTTGGGTCGCACAGACGATCCAAAGCCGCCTGAGCGCTGTCCATCGCCGTGTAATGGATCACGATCAAGGATGGTGTCAGACCATCTCGGCGCTCACCAAAATTGGGTGACGGATACCAGATCGGGTTCAGGGGGTCAGTTGCTGACGGCACTGCGGAACGGGCTCGGGTCCCAGCCACACGCATAGCCATCCCCATCCGGGTCCAGACCTTTGCGGTCGCGCTGGGGGCCGCCATTGGACAGAAACTCGATCTGAGCCTGATCAGGGGATGGGAATTGCGCGCAGTTCCTCTGAGCCTTGGCCTGAAGGTTGAAACCGGACCGGCTGTAAAGTTGCACACCTACCGGATTGGACGTGCTCAGCGCGTATTGCACAATGTTTGTCTGGCCGCTCGCCGTGCGCTCGGGCACTGCCGTCGGGGCCACGAGTTCATACGTCTGGCGGTTCTGCTCGATCCGGGCGGCGTCGGATTCGATGCTGCGGCGTTCGGACACTGCAGAAAAATCCTGTTCATCCGAAATCGCGCCAGTGTTCGCCACGGGAACCGCCGTAACCGCGGCTGAGTTTTGGCCAGATGTGCTGGCCAATGCCGCCGCGGCCTGGTTGGCGATATCCGCGTTTTCACCCGTGGCAACAGGCGCCGTACCCGGGGCGCCCAGCGGTTGTTGTGAAACTTCGACCGGGGCCAGCAGAGGGTTGCCGGCCACGCCCTGACCTGCCAATTGAGCCTCGCGCTGCGCCTGGTATTCAGGCGTGTTGAAACCCGTGCTGGTCAGCGGCGCGACATCCGTGCACGCCGCTGCCAGTGCAAGAGCGGGGACCAAAAGCAAAACGCGCATTGTTTGGCTCCGTGTCTAGTGCTTCAGTTGCCCGAGGCTTACCACCATTTCCCGGGCTTGGCCACAAAACCGGCCGCGTTTTCCAGCGCATAGGCGGTATTGAGCAGGTCGCCTTCTTCCCAGGGACGCCCGATCAGCTGCAATCCCAGCGGAAGACCTTGTGTGTCCAGGCCTGCGGGGACCGAGATACCGGGCAGTCCGGCCAGGTTCACGGTCACGGTGAAGACATCGTTCAAATACATTTGAACAGGATCTGCTTCGGTCATTTCGCCCAGACCGAAGGCCGCCGATGGGGTTGCCGGGGTCAGGATGGCGTCGACACCGGCCGCGAACACGTCTTCGAAGTCTTTCTTGATCAGCGTGCGCACCTTGCGGGCACGATTGTAATAGGCGTCGTAGAATCCAGCCGACAAAACATAGGTGCCGACCATGACCCGGCGCTGCACTTCGTGGCCAAAGCCCTCGGCGCGGGTCTTTTCGTACATCTCGGTGATGCCATCCCCCTGCGCCAACTGTGCACGATGCCCATAGCGGACACCGTCATAGCGGGCGAGGTTCGAGGACGCCTCGGCCGGGGCGATCACATAGTAGGCAGGCAGCGCATACTTGGTGTGCGGCAGCGAGATATCGACGATCTCGGCCCCCGCATCCTTCAGCATCGCGGCACCATCGGCCCAGAGCTTTTCGATCTCGGCGGGCATGCCGTCCATGCGGTATTCCTTGGGGATACCGATCTTCTTGCCCTTGATGTCGCCAGTCAGCATCGCTTCGAAATTCGGAACGGCCAGATCCGCACTGGTCGAATCCTTGGCGTCATGGCCGCACATGGTTTCCAGCATGATCGCGGCGTCGCGGACATTCTTGGTCATCGGACCGGCCTGATCCAGCGAGGACGCAAACGCCACAATGCCCCAGCGCGAACAACGACCATAGGTCGGCTTGATGCCGGTGATGCCGACAAAAGCCGCGGGCTGGCGGATGGAACCGCCGGTATCGGTACCCGTTGCTGCCAGGCACAGGTCAGCGGCCACAGCGGACGCGGACCCGCCGGACGAACCGCCCGGCGTCAGCTGCGCATCATCGTTGCCCCGACGCCACGGGCTGACCGCGTTGCCATAGACCGATGTTTCGTTGGACGAGCCCATGGCGAATTCGTCCATGTTCAGCTTGCCCAGCATGACTGCGCCTGCGTCGGCCAGTTGCTGTGACACGGTGGATTCGTATTCCGGCTTGAAGCCTTCAAGAATGCCCGACGCGGCTTGTGACGGCACGCCCTTGGTGCAGAACAGGTCCTTGATGCCGATCGGCAGGCCACACATTGACGGAGCGTCCCCGCCCTTGATCCGTTCATCCGCGGCCTTGGCGCGCTCCATCGCGATCTCGGGCGTCTTGTGGACGAATGCGTTCAGCGCATCTGCTTCATCAATGGCTTTCAAGCAGGCTTCTGTCAGCTCAACAGAGGTGACGTCGCCGGCTCGCAACGCGTCGCGGGCCTCGGCCAGGCCCAATTTGTTCAGATCGCTCATGTCTTACTCCACCACTTTGGGGACTGCGAAGAACCCTTCGCGGGCGTCGGGGGCGTTGGCCAGAATCTTGTCCTGATGATTGCCATCGGTGACTTCGTCCTGACGGCGCTTGAGGCGCATGGGTGTGACCGAAACCATCGGCTCGACACCTTCCACGTCCACTTCGTTCAGTTGTTCGATGAACCCAAGGATGGTGTTGAACTCGGATGCCAGCGCCGGCAGCGCGTCATCCTCGACCTTGATCCGGGCCAGTTTGGCCACTTTGGCGGCGGTGCTTTGGTCAATCGACATCGGCTTCCCTCATCTATGTTAGGGGGCGTTTACCCGTCTGTAGCGGCAGTCGCAAGACCGGGCTGCCTTGGGCAGGTCCGAGTTTGGAACTCCCCCCTTTTCTGAGGCTATTCAAAACTGAATGACTGGTATGCAAAAAAGTAAACCGAATAGTTCATTATCGATCTTGAAAACTAAACTGTACTGTTCATTTTATTTATGCGACATAACGCAAACCGGAGAAAAAACATGAAACCCCTGATAACAGCCGCAGTCTTGTCCGCCACGATTTTGGCCGCACCGGCCATGGCTTTGGGTATCGACACAAGCAACCTGACACGCACGTTGACCTTCCCGTCCCCTATCACGGAACCGGTCACGCAGGATCAGGTTAAACCTGCCAAGTAACGCGCAGGTCCTAGCCGGGTCAGATATCCCCTCTCTGACCCGGCTGTTTTTCATTTTCGAGGATGCACATCCCAGAGCAAGCCGCTAGCATGACGCCGAATACAGAACAGAACTGCGCCGAGGTTTCGTAGTTCAGGCAAGCCAGTGGAGCAGATTATGAGCACGCAAAAACAAGCGGTTCTGGACGCAATCGACGCAGCCAATGCAAATGACCCCAACCAAGACGAGGGCCGCCCCGCGGCGCTGTTGTATGGCGAACGCATGAGTGCCGAGCTGGGCCGCCTGTTTCCGGACGCTTCTGACGCCCTTCAAATCGCCGCGCGCGGGCAGCATGTGGAACGTTGGAAACTTGCCCGCAGTGAATATCCCGAAGGCCGGGTTGGATATCTGTCATGGCGCAAGGCGCAGGGCGAACACCATGCCGACGTGGTCATGGGGTTGATGACCCGCGAAGGTTACGATTCAGAACAGGTCGAGGCCGCAGGGCGCATGTTGCGCAAACAGGGCATCAAGCGGGACGCGGAAGTGCAGGCGTTGGAAGACGTGATCTGCTTTGTGTTTCTGAAATGGTATTTCCAGCCCTTTGCCGCAAAACACTCGGCCGAGAAAATCCAGAGCATAGTTGAAAAAACAGCCCGCAAGATGTCGCCCGAAGGCCGCGCTCGGGTGCTGCGCGAATTTGACCTGCCCGACCATCTGGCCGCTGCCTTTCAGAACTAGAACCGGACCACGGCGGTTTCGTTGACCTACTTGTCACGAGGCTCGGAGGACACAAGCGATCCTCCCGCGCCTCAAGACGCCGGGCCTTTGCAGAAACGGCCCCTGACAAGAGCTGCGCGATACACCTCGATCATCCATCCCAGCATTATGGCATTCAGGATATGCCACATGAAATGCGTCCCCATTGGCCATTGCCCGCAAATAGGCAAATCCAGCGCCCGGAACGTGATCGACAGAATCAGGACCAAGGCCCCGATTGTCATCCCTTTGGCCAGGATCATGTCTTGGCCCCGCAGCAGGAACGCATAGATCAGGATCAACAAAGGGACCGGCGCGTAAACCGCCGACCCGCCAAGCCCCGGCACAAGCTGGAACAGGGGCGCAACGAGTACCGCATAGGGAAGAAACAGAATCGTACCGCAGATCGCCATTCCGGACGACATGCGACAGATGTCGCGGTTCACCGCAAATATATAGACCAATATGAACAGCAGGATCGGCGCCACATCCGCCAAAGCAGCCCAAACCCGGGCATGGGTGTGAAACAGATAGCTTCCGACCCCGATCATGGCCAGAATCACGACCAGACCCTTGGCAAACGGCATGTCCTGATCGCGCACGCGCCACCACATGACCCATGCGGAAACCAGAAAAGCAGCGTTCGTGATCGCGTTGATCGGCTCGGCCCAATAATCCGGCGACACGCGTTCACAATAGCCATCAATTTCTCGAATCCAGTCCATGGAAATTTACATAGCCGATGCTAGGCTGGAGCCAAGACAAGACTTGAGAGGAATTCCGGAATGAACATTATCTGGCTGGGCCATGGCAGTTTTCGCATTGAAACGCAGGGGCAGGTTCTGTTGATCGACCCGTGGCTGACCGGCAACCCGGTCTTGCCCGAAGATCGGCATGATGCCGTGCTGGAAGGGGCGACCCACATTCTTTTGACCCACACGCATTTTGACCACGTGGCCGATGTACTTCCCCTGGCAAAGCACCTGAAAATCCCCGTTGTCGGACAGTATGACCTGATGGGATACTGGAGCGAAGCGGAAGGAATCGAGACCATTGGTTTCAACAAAGGCGGCACCGTCGACCTGAACGGCGTCATGGTGACAATGGTACCGGCCTCTCACAGCTCGACTTTTTCAACACCGGACGGTCTGCGCACCGGCGGCAGTGAAGTCGGCTTCATGATCGCGGCCGAGGGGCGTATGCTCTACGTCTCGGGCGATACCGACATCATGGCCGACATGGAATGGATGGGGGATTACTACAAGCCCGATATCGGCATCCTTTCGGCCGGCGGGCATTTCACTATGGATATGAAAGCCGCCGCCTATGCCGCGAAACGGTTCTTTGACTTCAAGACGGTCATCCCATGCCACTACAGGACGTTCCCCATTCTGGAACAATCCGCACAGGCATTGATCGATAGATTGCCGGGGGTCGATGTGATCGAACCTGAGGTTATGAAAGCCATCACCGTCTGACGACAGCGCAGCGCGTCAGCCCGGCTTGTCCTGGCGGCGCGCTTCGAAGAAGGCCTTCAAAAGCGCGGAAGCCTCTTCGCCTGCAATCCCGTCATAGACTTCGGGCACGTGATGCGCCTGTGCATGCGAAAACACGCGCGCGCCATGCGCCACGCCCCCGGATTTGGGGTCTGCCGCACCGTAATAGATCCGCCGGATGCGCGCGGCCGCCAAGGCCGCGGCGCACATCGCGCAAGGCTCCAACGTGACGTAGAGATCGTGATCCGGCAGCCGTTCAGAGCCCGCCAGCGCACAGGCTGCACGCAAGGCCATGATTTCCGCATGGGCCGTGGGGTCATTCAACTCGCGTGTCCGGTTTCCGGCCGCGGCCACGACCGTTCCGTCCGGTCCGACGACAACGGCCCCCACGGGCACCTCGCCGCGGTCAGCGGCTGCGCGCGCCTCGGCCAGGGCCTGTTGCATATGCGATTTGAACACCATGCCCCCTGACTGCCGCAGAAACCCGCCTTTCGCAAGCGCCCGGGATGCGGTATGGCCCTGACATGAACAAGACCCCACCCCCCGGCGATCGGATCGCCAAAGTCCTGGCCCGCGCCGGCGTAGCATCCCGGCGCGAGGCTGAACGCATGATAGAAGCGGGCCGCGTGGCAGTGAATGGCAAGACCATCGACAGCCCCGCCCTGAACGTGACCGCGAAAGACAAGATCGCAGTCGACGGCAGGCCAGTCTCGGAACCGGAACCGTCGCGTCTGTGGCTGTATCACAAACCCGCCGGGTTGGTGACGACGACCCGCGACGAAAAAGGACGAGAGACAATATTCGACAAGCTGCCCGACGACATGCCACGGGTAATGAGCGTCGGTCGGTTGGATCTGAATTCCGAAGGATTGCTGCTGTTGACCAACGATGGCGGCATCAAGCGCAAGCTGGAACTGCCCTCGACCGGCTGGTTGCGGAAGTACCGCGTACGGGTGAACGGTCGCCCGAAGGACGAAGATTTCGAACCGCTGCGCAAGGGGCTGGTGATCGAGGGAGAACGGTTCCAGCCAATGACCGTCTCATTGGATCGCCAGCAGGGCGCAAATGCCTGGCTGACGATCGGTTTGCGCGAAGGCAAGAACCGCGAAATCCGCCGCGCGATGGAAGATATCGGTTTTACAGTGAACCGTCTGTTGCGCGTGTCCTACGGCCCCTTCCAGCTTGGGACGTTGAAACAGGGCGAGGTCGAAGAAGTCCGTCGCCGGGTCATGCGGGACCAGCTGGGGCTGGACGCCGAAGACAAACCCGGCAACCCGCCCAAACGCCCGTCGCGGCCCAAAAGAAAACGACCTCAGATCGGCAAGAATCCCCGTAAGTGATGTGGGTTCGGCAACCTTCCCCCTAGCGCTAAGCCCGCGCATACCCTAAATTTTCAGTGAAAGCTGCTATTTGGGGGGCGTGATGTCCGGAAGCGGAGTGCAAAAACTGGCCTACGCTGTGCTGTTGGTGCTGTTGTTTGGCGTCTGCACTGGTTTGCTCGGAGGTCTTTAAGCCATGGCAAAGCGGTTTGGCGGCAAATACAGCCCACAGGGAGATGAATCGGAAAACGCCCCACTGCCGAGGGGTCAGTTTGACGGCGCACGGGTCGAGCCCGCTGGCGCACGTGCGAATATTCTGTTTCTACCCGCCATTCCTTTGGTGTTTCTGTCCCTGAACGACGGCGCGATTGGCATGACACTGGGGCTGGTCGCTGCGGGTTTTCTGACGGCGGCCGCATTTTTGCTGCGAGAAGGTCTGAGAGCCGAAGCCGCGTACAATGCCCGCAAAACCGCCCGACGTCCTGCTTTTCCGCGGAAGATATTTGCCAGTGTTCTCACCGGCCTTGGTGCTGGCCTTGCGTCTTACAGGTCCGAGTTTCTGGACGCTGAAGCGGCAGCGCAGGTCAGCCTGTTGGCCCCCGTGCTGTTTGGTGTCGCAGCGACCGTTCTGCATTCTGTCTCATTCGGGTTTGATCCGATGAAGAACAAGGGCATGGAGGGGGTCGACACCTTTCAGCAAGACCGCGTGGCGCGCGTGGTCGATGATGCCGAGAAACACTTGTCGGAAATGACGGATGCCATAAAACGCGCGGGCGACCGTCGAGTCGAAGCCCGGGTCGAGCGATTTCAGGACACCGCACGTGACCTGTTCCGCACGGTCGAGGAAGACCCCCGCGATCTGGCCGGTGCCAGAAAATATCTGACTGTGTATCTACAGGGCGCGCGTGATGCGACTGTCAAATTTGCTGATGTCTATGCGCGCACCCGCGACGCGCAGGCACTGGCCGACTATTCCGCCCTTCTGGACGATCTGGAACAGAATTTTGCCGCGCGTACGCGGAAAATGCTATTGGATGACCGCAGTGATCTGACGGTCGAAATCGACGTGTTGCGTGAAAGATTGCAGCGCGAAGGCGTCCGGCTGGACTGACCGGCCACTATTTGAGCGAGGAACATACCCATGTCCGAAGAGATCAAGAACAAGGCAGTTCAGGCCGAAACTCTGGTACAGGAAGTCACCGCAGTTGCCCTGCCCGAACCGCAGGCCGAGATCGTGCCGCTAGAGGAAGCCGACGAACCCGTCAGCGCCGAAATTCGCAAGCGGATGAATGAAATCGACATGGACAACACCAATTCTATTGTCGCGTTTGGCTCGTCCGCTCAGGCCGAGCTGCAGGAAATCAGCCAAGCCATGCTTGCGGATGTGCGCAACAAGGATGTCGGCCCGGCCGGAGACAGCCTGCGCAATATCGTGACCACAATCCGCGGTTTCTCGGTCAGTGAACTTGACGTGCGGCGCGAGCGCAGCTGGTGGGAGAAACTGTTGGGCAGGGCTGCACCGTTTGCAAAATTCACAGCGCAATACGAAGAGGTTCAGGGCCAGATCGATCGCATTACCGACGATCTTCTGGGGCATGAGCATACGCTGTTCAAGGATATCAAATCTCTGGATCTGCTTTATGAGAAGACCTTGGGCTTTTATGACGAACTGGCGCTGTACATCGCTGCGGGCGAAGAGAAGCTGACCGAGCTGGACAGCCACGACATCCCTGAAAAGGAAGCCGAAGTTCAGGCCGCTCCGGAAGACCAGCAAGTGATGAAGGCACAGGAACTGCGTGACATCCGTGCGGCGCGTGACGACCTAGAACGCCGGGTTCATGACCTGAAACTGACACGACAGGTCACGATGCAGTCCCTGCCGTCGATCCGCTTGGTTCAGGAAAACGACAAATCGCTGGTCACCAAGATCAACTCGACACTGGTGAACACGGTCCCGCTGTGGGAAACGCAGCTGGCCCAGGCGGTTACGATACAACGCAGCGCCGAAGCCGCCGCCGCGGTGCGGGATGCCAACGACCTGACGAACGAGCTTTTGACTTCGAATGCGGCCAACCTGCGCGAATCGAACAAGATGATCCGCCAAGAGATGGAGCGTGGCGTGTTCGACATCGAAGCGGTCAAGCAGGCCAATGCCGACCTGATTGGCACCATCAACGAAAGCCTTGCCATTGCGGACGAAGGCAAGGCCAAACGCGCCGCAGCCGAAGCTGAGTTGCAGAAGATGGAAAAGGAACTGCGCGACACTTTGGCGGCCGCCAAAGCGCGCCGCGACGGAACCGGCGACAATGCCGGTACGGCGGTTCCCGGCTAAGGGCGGGATCGGCATGCGGGCCTTCGTTTACTTGAAAGGGACCTTGGGGATGGTATCGCTTTTGGCTCTGGCCAATTGCGACGAGACCCTGACGTCATCCGTTGTTCCGCAACCTCGCCCGACACCCGCCCCCGTGGCAGCCAATGCCTATGTGCCGCCGTCGGCCGCAAGTCAGGATCTGGCGCGTTTTTATCAGCGGGTTGAACGGGATTTGCTGGTGCGGGGGCTTTTGCGCACCGATGGGGGCGGTCCGGACACTCCCTATGATGCCGATGATCTGGCGCGGAATTTTGAAGCGATTGCGTTCTACAGCGAGTATCCGACACGAAGCGTCGCGGTTGGCTCGCGTCAGACAGACGGGCAACTCAGCCGATGGTCCGGCTCTGTCCGCATACAAACCGAGTTCGGGCCCTCCGTGCTTCCCTCTGCACGGAAGCAAGATGCAGATCAGGTGCGGTCCTTTGCCACCCGACTGGCCAGATTGACCGATCATCCGGTTTCCGTTGTCTCCCGCAACGCCAATTTCCATGTCTTTTTTGCAGGCAAGGATGACAGCGCCTATGTCGTATCCCGCCTCAAACAGCTGATCCCGAATATCAGTCAGGACTCGCTGAATCTGGTGGCCAATCCACGTGCAAATTTCGACTGTCTGGTGTTTGCATCGGCAACGACCTCATCACCGCACAGATACATACGTGCCGTGTCCCTCATTCGGGCGGAATTGACGGATTTGGGTCGCCAAAGCTGCATTCACGAAGAAATTGCTCAGGGTCTTGGTTTGTCCAATGACAGCCCGGCAGCGCGACCTTCGATTTTCAACGATGATGACGAATTTGCCTTGCTGACCAGTCACGACGAAAAGCTGCTGACGATGTTGTATGACCCACGCTTGCAGCCCGGCGTAGACGTTGATGAAGCGCGGCCCATCGTACGAATTATCGCACATGAATTGATGGGGCAGTCGCTCTGACCCCAAGGACAGGAGAACCCAAATGGGAATATTCGATTTTCTGACCGGAGAATTCATTGATGTCATTCATTGGGTGGACGACACCCGCGACACGATGGTCTGGCGGTTTGAACGTGAGGGCCACGAGATCAAGTATGGCGCCAAGCTGACCGTGCGCGAGGGCCAGGCGGCCGTATTCGTACACGAAGGCCAGCTGGCCGACGTGTTCACGCCGGGCCTCTACATGCTTGAAACCAACAACATGCCGATCATGACGACGCTGCAACATTGGGATCACGGGTTCCAGTCGCCGTTCAAGTCCGAGATCTATTTCGTCAACACGACCCGGTTCAACGATCTGAAATGGGGCACCAAGAACCCGATCATGCTGCGCGATCCCGAATTCGGCCCGACCCGGATCCGCGCCTATGGCACCTACACGATCCGGGTGAAGGACCCGGCCAAATTTCTGGTCGAGATCGTGGGCACCGACGGTGAATTCACCATGGACGAGATCAGCTTTCAGATCCGCAACATCATCGTGCAGGAATTCAGCCGGGTGATCGCGGGCTCGGGCATCCCGGTTCTGGACATGGCTGCAAACACCGCCGATCTGGGCAAGCTGATCGCGGCCGAGGTCTCGCCCGTGCTGGACGGCTACGGCCTCGAGATGCCGGAGTTCTACATCGAGAACATCTCGTTGCCGCCGGCGGTTGAGGCGGCGCTGGACAAACGCACCTCGATGGGGCTGGCGGGGGATCTGGGCAAATTCACCCAGTATTCCGCGGCCGAGGCGATGACGGCGGCCGCCAGTTCCCCAAGCGGTGGCGGCGGCATGGGCGCTGGCCTTGGCATGGGAATGGGCATGGCGATGGCGAACCAGATGTCGAACATGGCAGCGGGTCGGTCGTCAGGCCCGTGGGGGGCGCCTGCGCCCGCTGCCCCGCAACCATCCACGCATGTGGCCCCGCCGCCCCCGCCGCCGGTCGAGCATGTCTGGCATATCGCGGTGGACGGTCAGACCAGCGGCCCGTTCTCGAAGGCCAAGATGGGCCGCATGGCCAGTGAGGGCGAGATCACGCGGGACACTTTCGTGTGGACGCCCGGTCAGGACGGATGGAAGAAAGCGGGCGAGGTGCAGGAACTGGCGCAGCTTTTCACGATCCTGCCGCCTCCGCCGCCCGGGGCGTGAGGCATCGGCATGACCGCATCGCGGAAACGCTCGAAGACAGGCGGGCGCAAAGCGCCGCAGCCGCAATTCATCTGCCCTTGCTGCGGTTATGTCACCCTGGCCGAGCGCGGGGCCTATCTGATCTGCGCGATCTGCTTTTGGGAGGACGAGGACATTCTGTGCGACAAGAACCCCCGCGAGCCCTCTGCCGCCAACCATGGCCTGACACTGGCCGAAGCGCGCGAGAATTTCAGGGCAATCGGGGCCTGCGAGGCCGCGATGCTGCCGCATGTCCTGCCCGAGGAGCAGCGCGCAGCCTATCTTCACTTTACCCTCGACAAGTGACCACCTATGACCCAGCCTCCTGCCCCGCCATCCGGTTCTGCGGAACATCGTTTTCCATGTGACAATTGCGGCGCGGATTATCGATTCGACCCGCACTCCGGCACCCTGACCTGTGGCCATTGCGGCCATTCCGAACCGATCGGCGCCGGCCCCTGGGGCGGCGCTAGCCTGCGCGAGCTGGATTTCGACGCAGCCATCGCCGACCGCCTGCCCGACAGCGAGATCGAAGAGACGCGGGTTTTGTCCTGTCCGAACTGTGCAGCGCAGGTTGAATTCGATCCCAATACCCACGCAGCGGAATGCCCGTTCTGCGCCACCCCGGTCGTGACGGACACCGGGATAAACCGGCATATCAAACCGAAGGGCGTTCTGCCCTTTGCGCTGGACGAACGCGCCGCCCACAAGGCCATGAGCGACTGGCTGGGACGGCTGTGGTTCGCGCCGAACGGGTTGAAAGATTATGCCCGCAAGGGCCGCAGGATGCAGGGCATCTATGTGCCCTACTGGACCTTCGACGCCGATACGAAGTCGGCCTATCGCGGAGAGCGCGGCATAGTCTACTATGAAACCCGCACCGTCATGCGGGATGGCAAACGGGTGCAACAACAGGTTCCCAAGGTCCGCTGGACGCCCAAATCCGGCCGGGTGGCGCGATTTTTTGACGACGTGCTGGTGTTGGCCTCAAGGTCCCTGCCCAAGGCTTACACGGATGCTCTGGAGCCTTGGGATCTCCCGGCTCTGGAACCCTACCAGCCAGAGTACCTCGCCGGTTTTCGGGCCGAAGCCTATACGGTCGAGCTGAAAGATGGATATGCCGAGGCCCGCGCACATATGGCTCGCGTGATCGAGCGGGACGTGCGGTTTGATATTGGGGGCGACAGGCAACGCATCCATGCAGTGGACACCGATGTGCGCGATGTCACGTTCAAACATATCCTGCTGCCGGTCTGGTTGGCGGCGTACAAGTATCGCGGTCAGACCTATCGTTTCGTGGTGAACGGCCGGACCGGCCGGGTTCAGGGAGAACGCCCCTGGTCGGCAATCAAGATCACGATCGCCGTTGTGCTTGGCCTGCTGGTTGCCGCGGGCATCGGATACCTGATGGCGACCGGACAGCAATGACCTTCGGGGGTTCCTCCGCCGAAAACTCTGCGGCGGAACCCCTTGAACATCCCCGGCTTCTCACCCATCCTGCCGCCGGCTGCCCCGGAGGAGAAGACGACGTGACCCTGGCCGACCTGAACACGCTTCTGACCGCGCGCCATTCCTGCCGCGCCTTTCGGCCCGACCCGGTGCCACGTGGTGACATCGAACAGATCGTGGCCAGCGCGTCCCGGGTGCCAAGTTGGTGCAATGCGCAACCTTGGCAATTGGTCATCACCAGCAAAGACGAAACCGACAGGTTCCGCGACGCGATGTCAAACGAAGCCAGGAACGGCACGCCAGCCCCCGATCTTCCTTTTCCCGCTTCCTACTCCGGCGTGTATCAAGACCGGCGCCGGACGTGCGGCTGGGCGCTCTACAGCGCGGTTGGCGTAGAACGGGGGGACCGTGAAGGATCGGCGCAGCAAATGATGCAGAACTTCGCCCTGTTTGGCGCACCACATTGTGCCATCATCTCAAGCCCGGCAGAGCTGGGACCTTATGGCGCAATGGATTGCGGCGGCTTTGTCACGGCTTTTGCGCTCGCCGCTCAGGCATTGGGCGTGGCAACCATCCCGCAAGCGGCATTGGCGGCGTACAGCCATTTTTTGCATCAGTATTTTCATATCCCTGATGACCGGCTGATCCTGTGCGCAATTTCCTTTGGCTATTCGGATATGGATCATCCTGCAAACAGCTTCCGTACGGAACGCGCGGCATTGGGTGACTTTGTGGACTGGCGCGGCTAAACCATCGCTCAGGCAGGCTCAACGTTTCGGGGGGGAGGAACCAAGTGCGCGCATTGCTGCAAAGGGTGACACAGGCCAAAGTGTCGGTCGAAGGCACCGTCATCGGCAAAACTGGTCCCGGGCTCATGATTCTTGTCTGCGCCATGCAGTGCGACAGCAAGGCACAGGCAGAAAAATTGGCCGAGAAAACCGCGAAACTGCGGATTTTCAAGGATGACGCCGGCAAGATGAACCGCTCGCTTCTGGATATTGAAGGCTCTGCTTTGGTGGTCAGCCAGTTTACACTGGCAGCGGACACCTCCAGCGGCAATCGCCCCGGATTTTCAAACGCGGCCCCGCCCGAGTTGGGAGAGCAATTGTACAAGGTCTTCGCAGAGCACCTTGCCGCGCAGGGCGTCGCGGTGGAAACCGGACAGTTCGGCGCGGATATGGCGGTTGAGCTTGTAAATGACGGGCCAGTCACGATCTGGGTGGAGAATTGATGGATATTGAAAAGCAAGCTGTCAGGTTGTGGCAGTCCGGTGTTGATGCCGTCGGCGGGTATAAGGCCACCCTGGCCGCCTTGCCTGATGTCCCGAAACCAGACCGTATTCTGGCCGTGGGCAAACCCGCGGCAGCCATGGCGCGGGCTGCGCTGGAACATTTCGGCGCCATCCCCACGCTTGTGGTCACCAAAGACGGGCATGGCCACGACCTGCCGGCTGGGGTCAAGGTGATCGAAGCATCACACCCCGTTCCGGACGACCGCAGCCTGGCGGGCGGGCGGGCACTGCGCCTGGCCATGGAACAGATGGGGCCCGGATCACATGTTCTGCTGCTGGTCTCGGGTGGCGCGTCATCTCTGGCCGAGGACCTGCTTCCCGGAACATCGCTGGCGGATCTCGAGGCGTTGAACCGCGAGCTGCTGTCCAAAGGGCTGGATATCCGCGCAATGAATGCCGAGCGGCGCAAGCTGTCGCGTATCAAGGGCGGCGGCCTGCTGTCCCATTTCGCCGGAGACCGCGCCACCGTTCTGGCGATTTCGGATGTGCCCGGAGACGATCTGAACGTCATCGGATCAGGAATCGGAGCATTGCCCGACACTCATTTCTTTGCCGCCAGCACCCGGATCGTCGCTTCGAACGCGCATGCCCGCAATGCCGCCGCCAAAGCAGCGGAAACAATGGGGCTGAGGGTATTGACCAATGATGAGGCCCTGCACGACGACTATTTGCAGGTCGCGGCGCGTCTTGGGCCCATGCTGCGTGGAATGGAAAAGGGCGTGATGATCTTTGGCGGAGAACCGACCGTGGTCTTGCCTGATCACCCGGGACGTGGCGGTAGAAATCAGGCCCTTGCGCTTGCTTTGGCAAAAGAGATCGCGGGACAAACGGATCTTGCGGTGATTGTGGGCGGCACCGACGGCACGGATGGCCCGACAAATGCGGCGGGTGGAATCATAACCGGAGCAACCTGGGGTGAGGGCGCCGAACGCGCCCTTCAAAACGCCGATAGCGGGTCTTTCCTGGAAAAAGTCCAAGGCCTGCTGACAACCGGGCCAACCGGCACCAATGTCATGGATCTGGTTGTCGCGATACGTGGATGAATTGACGCTTATCATGCCGCTTTGGCCCGCAATCGACCAGAAACTACCCGAAATGCAGAATGTACCGGAACACCCACTCAACAATTGCCGCACACCGGACAACAAAGCGAAGGCTTCGGCCTTCGGCATTTAGGAGAAATAACCTTGCCCGGTTCGCGGAAATAAGCCAACGTTGACTCATGCGTCAACAAAAAGCCCCCCAAGGGGCTGGAACCACTCAATAGGGAGAACACTCATATGAATGAACAAATAACGCATATGGCCGGTCAGGTCACAGCCGGGAAGATGACTCGCCGCGAATTCATGGGGAAGGCCGCGGCCCTGGGCGTTTCGGCTGCCGTGGCCAGCACGATGTTCGCGGACGCAGCGCGCGCGGCAGGCCCGAAAAAAGGCGGTGATTTGAAGATCGGCTCTGTCGGTGGCGAATCGACGAACTCTCTGGACCCCGCAACTTACGCCAGCCAAGTGCCTGCGCTTAACGGTCGCCAATTCGGTGACACGCTTGTGGTTGTAGCGCCGGACGGCTCGATTGAATCGCGCCTGTCCGAAAGCGTCGAAGCCAGCGCAGACGCCAAAGTTTGGAACTTCAAGATCCGGCAGGGCGTTGAATTTCACAACGGCAAGACACTTACCAGCGAAGACGTGCTGAAGACCATGCAGCGCCATTCGGACGAAAACTCGAAATCTGGTGCCCTAGGCATCATGAAAGAGATTGAGTCGATGAAAGTTGACGGCGATGTCTTCTCGGTCACCTTGAACAGCCCGAACGCTGACTTGCCCTACCTCATGGCAGACTATCACCTGATCATTCAGCCAGACGGTGGCCTCGAAAATCCGAGTGCAGGTATCGGCACCGGTCCATACAAGTTGGAAGTCGATGAGCCGGGTGTGCGTCATGTCTTTAGGAAGTTCGAGAATTACTGGGCGGATGATGCGCACTTTGACAGTGTCGAGATAATCGCAATCAATGATTCCACTGCTCGGACTGCGGCACTTCAGTCCGGTCAGGTTCACCTAATCAACCGGGTTGAACCCAAGGTTGCAGGACTACTGGGTCGCGCACCGGGCCTGAGTGTACAGCCCACGACAGGTCGCGGGCATTACGTCTTCATCATGCATTCGGACACAGCACCGTACGACAATCTCGATCTACGACTGGCTTTGAAATATGCGATAAACCGCGAGGAGCTTGTTGAGAAGATTCTACAGGGCTATGGCAGTGTCGGTAACGACATTCCGATCAATGCGGCCTATCCGCTTTTTGATGATACGATCCCGCAACGTCCGTTCGATCTCGAAAAGGCAGCTGAGCACTACAAGAAGTCTGGGCACGACGGATCACCGATTGTACTGCGCACGTCTGAAGTTGCCTTCCCGGGCGCTGTGGACGCGGCTCAGCTCTTCCAGCAAAGCGCCGCTGCCGCCGGTATCCCGCTCGTGGTCGAACGCGTGCCGGGTGATGGATATTGGTCTGAAGTCTGGAACGTGCAACCCTTCTGCGCCTCTTACTGGACTGGCCGTCCGGTACAGGATCAGATGTATACCACCGCGTATCTTTCGACCGCCGACTGGAATGACACGCGCTGGAAACGGCCCGAGTTCGATGACATGCTGAATAAAGCAAAGGGTGAACTCGACACCGCCAAGCGTAAAGAGTTGTACTCCCAGATGGGTCGACTGCTTAACGAAGAGGGCGGTCTGATTTGTCCGATGTTCAACCAGTTTCTCGACGGTGTCAGCGACCAGTTGGCCGGTTGGGAACCTGATCCCTATGACGAATTAATGGGTGGACAAGCCAGCCGCAAAATGTGGTTCGCGTAAAACAGGCCACGGATAATGCATCCTATCATAAAACTGGTTTCCCAGCGCCTCGCGCTGGGACTTCTATTGCTGTTCGGCGCTTCGGCCTTGATTTTTGGCCTGACCGAAGCTCTTCCCGGAGACGCCGCGCAAGCCGTCCTGGGGCAGTCCGCAACCCCCGAGGCCTTGGCCAACCTTCGCGAAGAAATGGGCCTGGATCGCCCGGCCCTGACCCGTTATTTTGAATGGCTGGGCGGCATCGTTCAGGGCGACCTTGGCCAATCGCTGACCAACAAGCTTGATATTGCCGAGAGCATCGGAAAACGCCTCGGGAACACGTTGTTCCTGGCGTGTGTCGCGGCAATCGTATCCGTCCCGCTTGCGATCTTTCTGGGTCTGCTCGCTGTCCGGTTCCGCAATCGCTGGCCCGACAAACTGATTTCCGCCGTCACGCTGACAACGGTTTCCATCCCCGAGTTCCTGATCGGCTACGTCGTGATCTACTACATCTCGGTCAAGCTGGGATGGTTTTCCTCGCTTGCGATGATCAACGACTCGATGTCGTTCTGGCAAAAGCTGAACGCGATTGCGCTGCCGGCCTTCGTTCTGACACTGGTGGTCCTGGCGCAGATGATGCGGATGACCCGCGCTGCAATTCTGAACCTCATGCAATCAGCCTATATCGAAACCGCCGAACTCAAGGGCCTGAGCACGTTTCAGGTCATCGCGCGGCATGCCTTTCCCAACGCAATCTCACCGATCGTGAACGTTGTCATGCTGAACCTCGCCTACCTCGTTGTCGGTGTCGTCGTGGTCGAAGTCGTGTTCGTCTATCCCGGCATGGGGCAGTACCTTGTGGACGCCGTGACCAAACGTGACGTGCCGGTTGTTCTGGCCTGCGGCGTGGTGTTCGCGGCTGTTTACATCGGCCTGAACATGGTCGCGGATATCGTCTCGATCCTCGCCAACCCAAGACTGAGGCATCCGAAATGAAAAACATCCCTATTTCGGCTCTGATTGGCCTCATATTCACCGGCGCCTATTTCTTCGTGGCCATTGCTGCCCCGTTGATCGCGCCTTACGGGATGGCGGAAGTGGTCGGCGATGTATGGGAGCCGGCCAGCGCCGAACACCTGCTGGGCACCGACAATATCGGCCGCGACCTGCTGACCCGCATGATCTATGGCGGTCGCACGACGATCTTCATTGCCGCCGCAGCGACATTGCTCAGCTTCTTGACCGGTACATCGCTTGGTCTTCTGGCCGCCGTTCTGGGCGGTTGGGCGGATCAGGCGCTTAGCCGGACGGTCGATCTGATCATGTCGATCCCTACCCTGATCCTTGCGCTGGTCATTCTGGCCATCGTTCCGGTCACTGTTCCGATCCTGATCCTTGTCATGGGTCTTCTGGATGCGACACGCCCGTATCGCCTTTCGCGCTCCGTCGCCGTGGATATCAACGTGATGGATTATGTCGAAGCCGCCAAACTGCGTGGTGAGGGGCGGACATGGATCATCTTCCGGGAAATCCTGCCGAACGCATTGTCACCGCTGGTGGCCGAGTTCGGCCTGCGGTTCATTTTCATGGTGCTGTTCATCTCGACCCTGTCCTTCCTGGGTCTCGGCGTTCAACCGCCGCTGGCCGACTGGGGTGGCATCGTGAAGGAAAACAAGGACGGCATCGTGTATGGCATTGGCGCGGCCCTGTACCCCGCGGTGGCCATCGCGACGCTCGCGATCTCGGTCAACCTTGTCGCTGACTGGATCCTGAACCGAACCACATCGTTGAAAGGAGGTCGGGGATGAGTGATACCCTTCTCAAGGTCCGTGACCTCAAGATCGGTGCGACCGTTTACCCACCGGGTGAGAAACCCCATGACATCGAAATCGTGCACGGGGTCAGCTTTGACCTCGAGCGCGGCAAAGTATTGGGTCTGATCGGTGAATCCGGCGCTGGGAAATCCACCATCGGTCTTGCCTCGATGGCCTATGGCCGGGGTGGCGTTGAAATCACCGGCGGCGAAGTCTGGGTCAACGGGCGCGACATCCTGAAATCATCGCATGGCGATATTCGGAATCTGCGCGGGGGTGAGGTTGCCTATGTCTCGCAATCTGCCGCCGCGTCGTTCAACCCGGCCAAGAAGATCATGGATCAGGTTGTCGAAGCGGCTGTCGAGCACAAGAAGTTTTCGCGCAAAGAGGCCGAGGCCCGCGCGCGTGAGCTGTTCGCCAAGCTGGGCTTGCCTGACCCTGACAACATCGGCAACCGTTATCCGCACCAGGTTTCGGGCGGTCAGTTGCAGCGTTGCATGACCGCATTGGCACTGTGTCCTGAACCCGATCTGGTGGTTTTCGACGAACCGACCACGGCGCTGGATGTGACCACCCAGATCGATGTTCTTATGGCGATCAAGGATGCCATACGCGATACCGGCGTTGCCGCTTTGTACATCACGCATGACCTGGCGGTTGTTGCGCAGGTCAGCGACGATATCATGGTTTTGCGGATGGGTGACACAGTCGAATACGGCAGCACCGATCAGATCATCAACAACCCGCAGGAAGAATATACTCAGGCTTTGGTCTCGGTGCGTTCGATCGAGCACGAAGAAAAGCAGCCCACACCGGAACCGTTGCTTACCGTTGACGGGATCACCGCGCGCTACAAGGGGCTGAACTTCGACGTGCTGCACAACGTCAACGTCGAGCTTCATCCGGGGCAGACGCTGGCGGTCGTGGGCGAATCCGGTTCGGGCAAATCCACGCTGGCCCGGGTGATCACCGGCCTGTTGCCGCCGCGCGATGGCGAGATCCGTTTTGCCGGTCGCACGCTGTCGCCGGACCTTGCAGGGCGTTCTCGCGAGGATCTGCGCGAGTTGCAGATGATCTATCAGATGGCGGACGTGGCAATGAACCCACGCCAGACCGTCGGCACCATCATCGGCCGCCCGTTGGAGTTCTATTTCAACATGCGTGGCGCTGAAAAGCGCAAGCGGATCATCGAGCTGTTGGATGAGATCGAGTTGGGCGAAAAGTTCATCGACCGCTATCCTGCGGAACTGTCCGGAGGTCAGAAGCAGCGTGTCTGTATCGCCCGGTCACTGGCAGCCAAGCCCAAGATGATCATCTGTGACGAGGTCACTTCGGCGCTGGATCCGCTGGTGGCAGACGGGATCCTCAAGCTGCTGCTGGACCTGCAAAAGATCGAAGATGTGGCCTATCTGTTCATCACCCATGATCTGGCGACGGTCCGCGCGATCAGCGACAGCATCGCGGTGATGTATCAGGGTCGCGTGGCCCGTTATGGCTCGAAGAGCCAGGTGCTGAGCCCGCCCTTCGACGATTATACCGACCTGCTGCTCAGTTCGGTGCCTGAAATGCATCTGGGCTGGCTGGAAGAGGTTGTCGCCCATCGCAAGATGGAAAGCGCCGGCAACTGATCCGGTTCGTGACATTTCAATGTAGGTTTGAAATCCCGGCACCTTGTTTGAAGACAGGTGTCGGGATTCTGCTATTGGGGGCGCAAAGTGGCAGCCCGAGGACGTCAAATCTCTTAGGGTCGCCGGAACGCAATGTCTCTCAAAGGGCCTCGACATGGACCGCAAGCTACTTCTCATCATTCTGGACGGTGTCCCCTATCGCAACTTTCGTCGCCTGTTCGGCAATCTCGAAGGCTGGGTCGACAGCGGAGAAGCACGGCTTTGGAAACTGCGCGCGGTGCTGCCTTCGACATCGGCCAGTTGCTATGCGTCGATCCACACGGGCGTGACGCCGCAAGAGCATGGCTGTACCGGAAATGGAAACGTCTTCCGGCTGAGCCACAAGGACGTATTCAGTCAGGTGCGTGAAGCCGGTGGGGTGACCGGGGCGGTGACACACAGCTATTGGTCGCAGTTCTTCAACCGTCATCCCTTCGATTACGTCCGCGACATCGAATATGACGAGCCCGAAAGCGCGACGATCAACCATGGCCGTTTTCACAGCATGACGGGCTATGGCAAAGCCAATCAGATGACGCCATCCGATGTCGATCTGTATGCCACTCTGACCAATCTGTGCCTGCGTTTCGGGCTGGACTATGGCATTCTGCACACCTGCACGCTGGACAGTATGGGCCACCGTTTCTTCCACGATTGCGAAGAAATGGATCACGCTTGTTTTGTCGCCGACGAGATGCTGGCCCCTTTCATCCCCCGCTGGCGCCAATTGGGATATGAAGTGATCGTCACCGCGGATCACGGCCAGGACGAGCGTGGGCACCACGGCGGGCGCGGCCCGCTGCAACAGGAAACGGCGCTGTATTATTTCGGCGACGCCGAAGGGCCGGACTCCGATACCGTCATAAGCCAGTTGCAATTGGCCCCGACCATCCTGAGCCGAATGGGCGCCCCCATCGCAGAGACAATGAAGGCCGAACCGTTTCTGCGGTAACACGCACGCAGCTTCGGGGCCGCTTATGCGGCCTTCGCAGCCACCACTGTCGCAAACACCTGATATCCATAAAGTGACCCGTTTCGAGCACGTCTTTCGTGCTCGGCCACAAGCCCCTCAGCCAGTTCTTTTCCGATATCACCCCGCTCGTACATTTGCTTGGTGGTCAGGTCGACCCAAGGCAACATCTGCTCGGGTGTCGAGACAACTCTGCTCTGCACGTCAAAATGTGTCACGGAAAGCCCGGCCTCGGAAATCATTGACCTGAGTTTTGCGACGACAAAAGGATCGGTCACAAACTCGCGTACAAATTCCTTTGCACACATATCCAGAGGATCATTCGGAAAGGCACTGAAGGTCGCTTTTGAGAAATCAGCGTCACATACAATCAAGATCCCATCGGGTTTCAACACTCTGAAGGCCTCGGCAACCAACGATTTGGGGTCTTCAACATGCGTGAGCACCGTGTGCATGATGACCGCATCGACGGCATCATCCTCCAGCGGAAGCGCGGCACCGTCGGCAACCTTGAAAGTCAGGTTCGAATACTCTTTGGCCCGCATGTTGGCTTCCGAGACAAATCCCTTCGAAGGTTCGAAACCTATGACCTTCGCCCGGTGGCAGTGTGTTGCGATGCGACGTGTGACGGCGCCTGCACCGGCGCCAACCTCAACAACCGTCGATGCATCCGTGACGTTCAGATGACCCAGATACGCGGCCACGATCCGCTCCATCGTCGGGTCCGCTTGCCGCTGGTCCATCGAATCCGCAAACAGCTTGATGAATTCTGGCCCTGCGGCATCGACGTTCTGAAAGGGGTCGGCCATAAGGTAAGATCTCCTCGGATAATTTGAGTGAGCTTACCACAGCCAGCCGGTTTTCGGCATACAGGCCCCAAAAGGACCCGAGCCTTCAAATCCCTGCATCAGTCGTAGGACCAGATCCCCTGCCCCAGCGCTTCTATCGCAACCGAGATACGCTCGAAACTGTCGGCCGCACGTTTCACCGCAGTTCGTGCGCGCAGATATCCGTGCACAAGACCGAATTCATTGATCCAGTGGGCCTGCCCGCCCGCCGCATTGATCCGACTGCAATAAATTTGCCCGTCGTCACGCAGCGGATCGCAATCAGCCGTTACAACCACGGTCGGTGGCAGGTTTGAATAGTCACTGTCCTGCAATGGCGCATAGGTCGGATCGCCCTGGGGCGGATCGCCCGCGCATCGGACGGTTTCATAGAACCTGATTTCATCCAACGTCAGCAAGGGGGCCTGGGCATGTTCCTGGTAGGACCCCTGACTGCGGTCCCCTCCGAGGCCCGGATAGATCAGCACCTGCCCCAGGATCCCGTCCAAACGCCCGCGCGCGTAATGGGATACGGCAGCAGCCAGATTTCCACCGGCGCTGTCGCCGGCCAAAATCAAAGGGTCTCCGAATTCGTTTGCGGCCCAGTTCGCAGCGCTCCAACAGTCGTCAAACTGTGCCGGGTGCACATGTTCAGGGCACAGCCGGTAATCGACTGCGACGACCCGGTAGCCGGTTTGGGCGCATAATTCAGCGCAAACGTCATCATGGCTTTCCAGACCACCAACAACGAAACCGCCACCATGAAAATAGATGACGGTTCGGGTTGGTTGCCCGGCAGAGTAAATTCGAACCGGAACACCATCGGCCGCCCGGTCTTCTGTTTCCACGCCAGCCGGGCGTGGTTGGCGAAAGTCCTGACACATGGTGTCATAGACACGGCGCTGATCCTCGATCGACAGCTCGACCGCGTCATCGGGATAGCTTTCGGCCGTGCGACGTATGAACGCCCAGGTTTCTTCGTCGATCAGGCGTTCATAGTCCATTGTCCCTCCGGCTTATTCAGACCACTCCCATGGCCGGGTGTATACGCCCAGCACTTTTGCAACATCGTCTTCCGAAGTTCCGTTCGCGTCAAGCTGCGCGACAAGGCCGCGTTTCTTGTCATCGATGACGGAAACCACCCGCGCCGCCAAACCTGCATCCTCGAGGGCGCCGTTGTAGATACGAGTGATGGCCTGTTTCCGAAGTTCAGGCTTGAACACCTTGCCAACGGCCGTTTTGGGCAGCTCATCCAGAATGGTCATGTGCTTGGGTTGCGCCGCGCGTTCATGCACGTGAACCTTGCAGTAATCCATCAGCTCTTTCTCGGTGACAGACGCGCCCTCGACCAGTTCGACAAAGGCGCAGGGAACTTCACCGGAATGCGCATCCGGCTGACCGATGGCACCGGCAAAAGCGACGGCCTCGTGACCCAGCAAAGCCTCTTCGATCTCGGCAGGGTCGATGTTGTGACCGCCACGAATGATCAGGTCCTTCGCGCGACCGGTGATCCAGAGATACCCATCCTCGTCGAAGCGCCCCAGATCGCCCGTGCGCAGGTACTTGTCGAAGTGATACAGGTTAACGTTCTTGTCGGCCTCAGTGTAGGTATTGCCCGCATAGACACCCGGGTTCGAGATGCAGATCTCACCGATTTGATCAGTGTCGCACTCGGTCGGTCCGTCTGGCCCATCCTGCAAGATCTTGACGTCTGTATAGGGGAACGGAATACCGATCGATCCGATCTTTTTCTCACCATCCACCGGGTTGCACGAAACCAGACATGTGGCCTCTGTCAGACCGTACCCTTCGACAATGGTGACGCCGGTTGCTTCTTCAAAGCGGCGGAATAGTTCCACCGGCAGCGGGGCCGAGCCCGAGAAGGCCGTTTTTACACTTGAGATATCGGCATCGACCGGGCGCTGCATCTTGGCTGAAATCGCGGTTGGCACGGTGATGATGAAGCTCACCTTCCAACGCTCGATCAGCTTCCAGAAATTGTCGAACACCCCGTCGCCGCGATATCCCTGTGGTGTCGGGAAAACCACATGGGCACCGGATGATACGGCCGCCATCACAATCACATGCACCGCAAAAACGTGGAACATGGGCAGCGGGCACATGATGACGTCGTTTTCGTCAAACAGAAGCGTGTTTCCCAACCAGCCGTTGTAGATCAGGCCGGAATACTTGTGCTGCGCCACCTTCGGCATACCCGTGGTACCGCCGGTATGGAAATAACAGGCGACACGATCTTCCTTGCTGTCTTCAAACGTCAGCGTCGTCGGTTGCTTGGCCAGTTCCGTGTGGAAGTTCTTGTAATCCGCATGGGCAAGCTTTTCCTTGTCGCCCATCTTGGGGCGCAGAAACGGCACCAGCCATGATTTGGGCGGGGTCAGATACCGGTTCAGGTCGATTTCCAGAATGGTATTGACTTTGGGTGCGTGGCGCACCGCCTCTTCGACCTTCTGCGCGACATCTGTTTTCGGGAAAGATTTCAGCGTCACCACGACCTTGGCGCCGGTCTCGCGCAGGATCGCGGCAATCTGTTCCGGTTCAAGCAAGGGGTTGATCGGATTCACGATCCCCGCAACCGCGCCGCCCATCATCGTGACCAGTGTTTCGTTGCAGTTGGGCAGCACATAGGCGACCACGTCCTTTTCACCCACACCCAGCGAGCGGAACAGGTTTGCCGCCTGGTTGACCTGAGCCAGAAGTTGCGACCAGGTCAGGGTCTCGGCCTTGTCCTTCGGGCCCGAGAACAGTTGGAAGCTCATGGCATTGTGGTTGGGGAACTTCCCTGCGGTGCGCGACAAAAGCTGATGGAAGGTGACGGGCAAATCCCGATCCTCCCACGGCATTTCCTGTTCCATGCGCTTCTTGTCTTCCAAACCCACAAAGGCCATGTGGTTCCTCCCGTATTATTCTCCCGCGTTTTGCGCGGGCTTGTTGTTCGCAACCAAGATGGAAGCAAAACGAACCTCGCGCAAGCGAGGCCTTAGCCTTCAGGGGGAGTAAAATGTAGAATGACGCTACGGCGAATTCGCAAGTGCCGGAGCGTCACTCTTATTCTGCGGCGACACCATCGGTGAACTGCAACCGGGCAAGGCGTGCATACAGCCCGTCCTGAGACACCAGATCCTCGTGGCGGCCTTGTGCCACGATGCGGCCTTCCTCTAGCACGACGATGCGGTCGGCTTTCTTAACAGTCGCCAATCTGTGCGCGACGATCAGGGTCGTGCGGCCGGCACGCATCTTGTCCACCGCGCCCTGCACTGCGCGTTCGCTTTCCGCATCCAGCGCCGAAGTCGCCTCGTCCAGCAGCAGAACCGGCGCGTCGCGCAGGATTGCGCGGGCAATGGCAATACGCTGCTTCTGCCCGCCAGACAGCATGACACCGCGTTCGCCGACAAAGCTGTCATATCCTTGGGGCAAGGCCGTAATAAAATCATGCGCGGCAGCGGCCCGGGCGGCGGCCTCGACTTCTGCATCCGAGGCGTCCAGACGACCAAAGCGGATGTTTTCCCGCGCGGATGCAGCAAAGATCACGGGATCCTGAGGCACCAGAGCCATGTGGCGGCGGAAGTCCGACCGGTTGATGTCGCGCAGATCAAGACCGTCCAGCGTCACGCGGCCCGAGTTCGGATCATAGAACCGCTGGATCAGTTGGATCACGGTTGTTTTTCCTGCCCCGGATGGCCCGACGAATGCGACCGTCTCGCCTGGCTTCACCAGAAGTGACAGATGATCCAATGCAACCGTATCGGGCCGCGCGGGATAGCGGAAGCTGACATCTTCAAACCGGATTTCGCCCTGAATGTTCTTGGGAAGCGCTTTGGGATTGGCAGGGTCGGTCACGGTATCTTCTGCATGCAGCAGCTCGACCAGACGTTCGGTGGCCCCCGCGGCACGCTGAAGTTCGCTCCAGATTTCGGACAGGGCGGCGACCGAGCCCGCCATGATGATCGAATAGATGACGAACTGGATCAGAACGCCTTCGGTCATCACGCCATTTCGCACGTCATTGGCACCCATCCACAGAACGCCCACGATACCCGAGAAAACCAGGAAGATCACGATCACCGTCAGCACCGCGCGGGTCTGTATGCGGCGCAGCGAGACGGCGTAGGATGTCTCGGTCAGCTCACTGAACTGCTGGCGGCTGGCCTGTTCATGAGAAAATGCCTGAACGGTCTGCACCGCGCCCAATGCCTCACCCGCGTTGCCGGACGAGGCCGCGATCCAGTCTTGATTCTCGCGGCTGATCACGCGCAGACGGCGACCAAGTACAAGGATCGGCACGATGACCACCGGGATCAGCAACAACACCAGCCCGGTCAGCTTGGCGGATGTCAGCAGCATCAGAACCAGTCCGCCAATGAACATCAGCATGTTTCGCAGGGCAATGGACACGGACGAGCCGAGAACAGACTGGATCAGCGTCGTGTCAGTGGTGATCCGGCTCAGCACCTCACCGGTCATGATTCGCTCATAGAATTCCGGGCTCATGCCGATGACCCGATCAAACACCGCCTTGCGGATATCGGCCACCACCCGTTCGCCCAGACGGGTCACAAGCGCATACCGAATACCGGTACCCACGGCCAGAACGGCAGCGATGACCAGCGCGGCCAGAAAATACCAATCCAGAAGCTCTCCATCCTGAATTCGGAAATTGTCGACCACGCGCCGCACCGCCAATGGCAGCGTGAGGGTCATGCTGGCCGTCAGAATCAACGCCAGCGTCGCGCCGATCATCAGGAATTTGTAGGGTTTCATGAACGGCCAAAGCGAGGCCAGAACCCCAATCTTCTTTGAACGGGCGCGTTCCTCGGAGGCTCCGGGCGCGGCGGTATGCGTTGGCTTGCTGGCGGCTTGTCTTGCCATGTCTGGCCCTTGTGTCCTGAACCGTACTGAGTGACCGCTTTCTTGGAGGTACAGTCAAGTATGGTCAAGCATCACAACCGCAATCGGCAGGTCGAAAGGGCCATTTGACGCAGAATTTCAGGGAAGGCGTGGAGCGGGTAGACGGAATCGAACCGACATAGCCTGCTTGGAAGGCAGGGGCTTTACCATTAAGCTATACCCGCAAATGGTTTGCGCTGGTTAAGTCATGCTTTCGGGATCGTCAAGCCGGAAGTGGCAAAATTAGTGGCGCAATTTTTTCGACACTGCTCGGCCCGTCAGTCCTGATTGCGAAATATCCGGGTCGAAGAAAAGAACCGCTCCAGTTCTTCGATCCGCTCCTTGCTTTCTTCCCAACGTGCCTCCTGCACTTCGGCAATCAGCGTTTCCGAGATCAACTGCAAGGCAATGGTCGAATCCCAACTGGAGGGCGCCTCGACCAATGCGTGGAAGGAATAATTGGCGGTCTTTCCGATTGGCGAACCCCATTGGTCCGTAAACAGAACAACGGTGACGCCGCGGCCCGAGGCAACCTGTGCCAGCTTCTCCAGATGCGCCTCGTAACGGCGGATGTCGAAGATCACCAGAACGGATGATTCATCCATATCCAGAAGGTATTGCGGCCAGACATTCGCCGAATTGCCCAGCATCGTCACGTTGGGCCGGATGATCTGCATGTGATTGAACAGGTAATCCGCATTTGACCGCGTGATGCGACCACCTACGACGTAAAGATGACGCTCTGTCTCGGCCAAAAGACGCGCGACGGCATCGAACATCTCTTTGTCCAGACGTTCCAGCGTGTGGCGCATGTTGGTCCATACCGCCTGGGCAAAACGCGTTGTCGGATGTTCTGCCTCATCATCCACAACCCAGGCGTCCCGTTTCGAGATCGGCTTTTTGATCTGCGCCGCAACCTCTTCGCGCAGCGCATCCTGCAAGTCGGGGAACCCGTCAAACCCAAGCTTGCGCGCCATGCGAATAACTGTCGGGGTCGAAACCTGCGCCGCAGCGGCCAGCTTGGTGATCGATTGCAAACCGGCCATCGGATAATCCTGCAACAGGACCGAGGCCAATTGACGTTCAGACCGTGTCAGATCGTCCAGCTCATCCTGAATCCTCTGTTTGACAAGTTTGGCAACGGTGGCCATCGGCGCCCTCGTTTCTTGAATTTGTTACAGAATATGTTCGTTTGAAATTTTGTCTACAGAAATTTTCTTGACAGGTGAGAAGTTGCTGTAACAAATGCTACCTATGTGTCACGAGACCGAGTCATCATTGCTTTTGCCGACCGAAGCCCCGGCAGCCCGCGTGCTCAATGCGCACGGTCGCGCACCTGCCGTGCTGATATGCGAACATGCAAGCCGGTTTATTCCGGCCGCGCTGGATGGATTGGGGCTGGATGAGGCAGCGGCCGGCTCTCACGCGGCCTGGGACATCGGCGCGCTGGACCTGTCGGTGGAGCTGATGGGCGCTTTGGATGCGCCGCTGGTCCACTCGCGCGTCAGTCGCCTTGTTTATGACTGCAACCGCCCGCCCGAACGCGAAGATGCCATGCCGCAGGTCAGCGAAGTGTTTTCCATTCCCGGCAACATGAACCTGACAGATGCTCAGCGCGCCCAGCGGGTACGCGACGTGTATGAGCCTTTCAAAACGCTGGTTTCATCCACTTTGGACGAACGGCCTGAACCTCCGGTTGTCATCACGATCCACAGTTTCACGCCCGTCTACAAGGGAGCCCCCCGAACGGTAGAGCTGGGGATTCTTCATGACGAAGACGACCGCGCCGCGCAGCTGATGCTGAGCCACGCGGAAAGCTCGGGATTGCGCGTGGCTTTGAACGAACCTTACTCGGCGACGGATGGCGTCACGCACACGTTGCGCGAACACGCGGTCCGGCGCGGGCTTCCAAATGTCATGATCGAGGTTCGAAACGATCTGATCGACACAGCAGAAGGCGTAAACCGCATTGCGGGATTGCTGACGCCAATTCTGCAATCGGTCATCCAAGACTTATCGCACGCAGAGGCGAAACCATGAGAGCAGAGGTATCGGGATGAATTTCATGCGGGGATATGTGGCGGTCATTGACCGCACGAACCGCTGGATCGGACGCTTCGTCATGTACGGCATCTTCGTCATGATGGGCATCCTGCTCTGGTCCTCGATTTCAAAAACCTTTTTCCTGCCATCGCTGTGGACCCTGGAAATGGCCCAGTTCGCAATGGTCGCCTACTACATTCTGGGCGGACCCTATTCGATCCAGATGGGATCCAACGTCCGCATGGACCTTCTGTACGGCGAATGGTCCGACCGTCGTCGCGCGTGGACGGATGCGATCACCGTCCTTTTCCTGATCATCTACCTGGGCGTGATGATCTACGGCGGATACGACTCGCTGAGCTATTCGCTGCAATATGGCGAACGCAGCCCAACCGCGTGGCGTCCATATCTGTGGCCAATCAAGGTCATCATGGTCGTGGGCCTGTTCCTGATGTTGCTTCAGGCGATCTCGGAACTGTTCAAAGATATTCTGCGCCTCAGGGGCGATGACATCCCGCGCGAGGTGATCTGATGTCGTACGAATTGATCGCCATCCTGATGTTTTCGACCATGATGCTGATGCTGCTGACCGGGCAGCGCGTTTTTGGCGCGATTGGTTTTGTCGCCGTGATGGCCGCCCTGTTTCTGTGGGGGGATCGCGGCGGCTATGACATTGGCTTTTCGGCCGCCATGAAGCTGATGAAATGGTATCCGCTGCTGACCCTGCCGATGTTCATCTTCATGGGCTATGTTCTGGCCGAATCCAAAATTGCAGACGATCTGTACAAGATGTTCCACGTTTGGATGGGCGGCCTGAACGGCGGGCTCGCAATCGGCACGATCGGCCTTATGGTGCTGATCTCGGCCATGAACGGGCTGAGCGTCGCCGGCATGGCCATCGGCGCGACCATTGCGCTGCCGGAACTGCTGAAACGCGGCTATGACAAGAAAATGGTGACCGGGGTAATACAAGCCGGATCGTCACTGGGTATCCTTGTGCCACCCTCGGTCGTGCTGGTTCTTTACGCAATGATCGCGCGCCAGCCGGTTGGCCAACTTTGGTTGGCTGGATTGCTGCCGGGCTTGATGATGGCCGCCATGTTCATCCTTTACATCGTGATCCGCTGCCGCATCAACCCGGCCTTGGGGCCCGCCTTGTCAGCCGAGGAGCGCGACGTGCCCATGGCAGAGAAACTGCGCCTGTTGCGCGCGGGCCTGCTGCCCCTGGGTATTTTTGCCGCGATGATGGTGCCCTTCGTCAACGGCTGGACCTCGCTGGTCGAAAGCTCGGCCATCGGAGCGTTGACCGCGTTCGCCGCGGCCATCCTCAAGGGGCGCATGTCACGTGAGGTTTTCGAGACGTCTGTACGGTCAACGCTGGGCATCACCTGTATGTTCATGTGGATCATCCTGGCTGCGCTTGCCTTTGGCGCTGTTTTCGACGGTTTGGGCGCCGTTCGGGCAATCGAGAACCTGTTTACCGAACGGCTGGGCCTCAACCCTTGGGTGATCCTGATCTTGATGCAGCTCAGCTTTATTCTGATGGGCACGTTTCTGGACGATACGGCCATGCTGGTGATCGTCGCGCCTTTGTACGTGCCGCTCGTGGGTGCATTGGGGTTCGACCTGATCTGGTATGGGGTTCTGTACACGATCACCACCCAGATCGCCTATATGACGCCGCCCTTCGGCTACAACCTGTTCCTGATGCGCGCGATGGCGCCGCCGGAGATATCGCTGCGCGACATTTACGGTTCGATCCTGCCCTTCGTGATGGTGATGACACTGGCGCTGGCGATCATCATGACATTCCCACAGATCGCGCTGTGGCTGCCTGAATACATCTACAACAAATGATCCCGGATCAAACCGGGGCTTCGCGGGCAATCCCCGCACAATCGAAACTGACCAACGGAGAGAGAGAATGACGAACAGACGTACATTTCTGAAAGGTGCTGCGGCCGCTCCCGCCGCTGCTCTGGCGACGCCTGCACTGGCGCAATCGACCATCAGATGGCGGATGCAGACCTATGCCGGCCCGGCGCTGGCCGAACACGTGATCGACCCGGCCATCAAGATGTTCAACACGATCGCCGGTGACCGGATGCAGATCGAGCTGTTCTATGCCGACCAGCTGGTTCCCACGGGCGAGCTGTTCCGCGCCATGCAGCGCGGCACGATTGATGCCGTGCAGTCGGATGATGACTCGATGGCATCGCCCACCGAGGTCACCGTGTTCGGCGGCTATTTCCCCTTTGCCTCACGCTATTCGCTGGACGTGCCGGTTCTGTTCAACCAGTACGGGCTGAACGAGATCTGGGACGAGGAATACTCGAAAGTCGGCGTCAAGCACATCTCGGCCGGTGCCTGGGACCCGTGCCACTTTGCAACGAAGGACCCGATCAACAGCCTGGCGGACCTTCAGGGCAAACGTGTGTTTACCTTCCCGACCGCGGGCCGCTTCCTGTCTCAGTTCGGCGTTGTGCCGGTCACCCTGCCCTGGGAAGACATCGAAGTCGCGGTTCAAACCGGCGAGTTGGACGGCATCGCGTGGTCCGGCATCACCGAAGACTACACAGTCGGCTGGGCGGATGTAACCAACTACTTCCTGACCAACAACATCTCGGGTGCCTGGGCCGGTTCGTTCTTTGCCAACATGGACCGCTGGAACGAGCTGCCCGAAGACTTGCAGACCCTGTTCCGCGTCTGCACCGATCAGTCCCACTATTATCGGCAATGGTGGTACTGGGGCGGCGAGGCCAGCCTGCGCGTCAACGGAGACAAGATGCAGCTAACGTCGATTCCGGACGAAGAATGGGCGACCGTCGAAGCCGCGGCCGTTGCCTTCTGGGACGAGATCGCAGCCGAATCCGAAACCAAGGCGAAGGTTGTTGAAATCTTCAAACAGTACAACGCCGACATGCTCAAGGCTGGGCGGCCCTACCGCTACGGTTAAGACTTGGCCAAGCGACCCGCCCCTTGCATGGGGGCGGGTCTGACTGAACGAATGGCCGATGAAGGATTTCGGCAAAGACAAAGGTGGCACATGCTCACGTTCGAACATCTGAAAACGCAGGTATCCGAAGGTTCGGTTGATACGGTTCTGGTCTGCATGGTGGACATGCAGGGCCGGTTGATGGGCAAGCGTTTTCACGCGGGCCATTTCGTGGCAGGCGCATGGGAAGAGACCCATTGCTGCAACTACCTGTTGGCCACCGATCTGGAGATGGCGACACCTGATGGCTATGCCTCGACCAGTTGGGAACGGGGCTATGGCGATTATGTCATGAAACCGGACCTCAGCACCCTGCGCCCGGTGCCGTGGCTTGAAGGCACGGTGATGGTGATGTGTGACGTGCTGGATCATCACACGCACGAGGAAGTGCCGCACGCGCCGCGCTCAATCCTGAAAAAACAGGTCAGCCGTTTGAAAGCCATGGGCTATGACGCCATGACGGCGACCGAGCTTGAGTTTTTCCTGTTTGAGAAAAGCTTTGACCAGATCCGCAAGGAAGGTTTCCGGGATTTGGAGCCGATCTCGGGCTATAACGAAGACTATCATATCCTTCAGACCACCAAGGAAGAGCATGTGATGCGTCCGATCCGCAACCATCTGTGGGATGCGGGCATTCCGGTTGAGAACTCCAAAGGTGAGGCCGAGACCGGGCAGGAAGAGCTGAACATCAAATACGCACCCGCGATGGAAACAGCCGAGTATCATTCGATCGCCAAGAACGCTGTGAAAGAGATCGCGTGGCAACATGGTCACGCAGCGACGTTCCTGCCGAAATGGCACCACGAGAAAGTTGGTAGCTCGTCCCATGTGCACCAGTCACTATGGGCGGATGGACAGCCTGCCTTCTATGACGCCGGGGACGATCTGGGCATGTCGGCGCTGATGAAAAGCTATATGGCTGGGCTGCTGAAATATGCCCCTGATTACACCTATTTCATGGCACCTTACATCAACAGTTATAAACGCTTCATGAAAGGCACCTTCGCGCCAACGCGGATCATCTGGTCCGTGGACAACCGCACCGCCGGGTTCCGCCTGTGCGGTGACGGTACCAAGGCCGTACGCGTCGAGTGCCGAATTCCGGGCTCAGATATGAACCCCTATCTGGCGATGGCTGGCATGCTGGCGGCAGGGATCGCGGGCATCGAGGAAGGGCTGGATCTGCAACCGCCGACCAAAGGCGACGTTTACCAGGGTGAGACTGCGATGATCCCGGGCAACCTTCGCGCCGCGCGGGATGCGCTGCACGGATCGGTCATGTTGCGCGCGGCCATGGGCGATGACGTCGTCGACCACTATACCCGTGCCGCGGAGGTCGAGATCGAGGAGTTCGAACGCGTGGTCACGGATTGGGAAATCGCCCGCGGATTCGAGCGGGCGTGAGGTCGGGTCGCGCTGGGGGCTCTGCCCCCAGACCCCCGGGATATTTTGGGCCAGATGAAGCAGGGATCCTGTTTATTTCGGAAATGGAGTGAAAATGGGGCAGATGTTGAAATGTGTCTCGCCGATCGATGGATCGGTTTATGCCGAACGTGAAGTGTTGTCGCGAGAGGCCGCGTTCGGGGCCGCGGCGCGTGCTCGGGCTGCTCAGGCGGAATGGGCAGCTCGTCCGTTGCAGGAGCGGATCGATCTTGTGATGGCGGGTGTGGCCGCCGTTGGCGCCATGAACGATGAGATCGTGCCGGAACTGGCCCATATGATGGGTCGCCCAGTGCGTTATGGCGGCGAGTTCGGTGGATTCAACGAACGTGCCAGCCATATGGCGGAGATTGCCGAGACGTCCCTGGCAGATATCGCCGTCGGCGAAGACGAAACGTTCAAACGCTACATCAAGCGCATTCCTAATGGGGTGGTCTTTGTGGTGGCGCCCTGGAACTATCCCTACATGACGGCGATCAACACGGTCGCACCGGCGCTTATCGCGGGCAACACGGTCGTCCTGAAACACGCGACACAGACGTTGCTGGTGGGCGAGCGCATGGCAAAGGCGTTCCATTCGGCAGGTGTGCCCGAGGACGTATTCCAGAATGTGTTCCTGAGCCACGACGTGACCAACGACCTGATCGCGGGCAATGCATTTGATTTCGTGAACTTCACCGGATCAGTCGGCGGCGGTCAGGCGATGGAACGTGCCGCGGCGGGCACGTTTACCGGCGTCGGCACCGAGCTGGGCGGCAAGGATCCCGGCTATGTGATGGATGACGCCGACCTGGATGCCGCGGTCGACACGCTGATTGACGGTGCGATGTTCAATTCGGGCCAATGTTGTTGCGGAATCGAGCGGATCTATGTCCACGAAAGCCTCTATGACGACTTTGTCGCCAAGGCGGTGGACATCGTGAAGGGTTACAAGCTGGGCAACCCGCTGGATGCCGAGACAACGATTGGCCCGATGGCCAATGTGCGGTTTGCCGATGAGGTACGAGCGCAGATCGCCGAGGCGGTTGCAGCCGGTGCGGTCGCGCATATCGACACCTTTGCTGAAGACGACGGTGGCGCGTACCTGACACCGCAAATCCTGACCAATGTCAATCATGACATGCGCGTGATGCGGGACGAAAGCTTTGGGCCCGTGGTGGGCATCATGAAAGTGTCCTCGGACGAGGAGGCCATCGCATTGATGAATGACAGTGAGTTTGGCCTGACTGCCAGCCTGTGGACCCGCGATGTGGATCGTGCGGCGCGGGTGGGTGACCGGATCGAAACGGGGACCGTGTTCATGAACCGCGCTGATTATCTGGACCCCGGCCTGTGCTGGACGGGCTGCAAGAATACCGGGCGCGGCGGCGGTCTGTCCGTCATCGGATATCACAACCTGACACGTCCCAAATCCTACCACCTCAAAAAGGTAACGGGCTAAGGACGACGGCCTGCTTCGGACCCACCCCCTCGCCGAAGCAGGCCTTATTTTGCAAAGGAAACCTGACATGACACTTGTTGGAAACTGGTCCTATCCGACCGCCATCAAATTCGGAGCCGGGCGCATCAGGGAGTTGCCCGAAGCCTGCGCCGCCGCCGGAATGAAGAAACCATTGCTGGTCACGGACAAGGGGCTGGCCGATCTGCCCATCACCACCGCGACACTGGATATCATGGAAACCGCCGGACTGGGCCGCGGACTGTTCAGCGATGTGGACCCCAACCCGAATGAGAAGAACCTTGAAGCCGGAGTTGCGGCCTATAACGCAGGTGGCCATGACGGGGTGATCGCCTTTGGCGGCGGCTCTGGGCTGGATCTGGGCAAGATGGTCGCCTTCATGGCCGGTCAGACGCGCCCCGTTTGGGACTTCGAGGATATCGGCGACTGGTGGACACGAGCCGATGCCGACGCGATCGCGCCAATCATTGCGGTTCCGACCACCGCAGGGACAGGATCGGAAGTGGGCCGCGCGAGCGTCATCACCAATTCCGAGACCCATGCCAAGAAGATCATCTTTCATCCCAAGGTTCTGCCGACCGTGGTGATTTGCGACCCGGAGCTGACCGTCGGGATGCCCAAGTTCATCACGGCAGGAACAGGCCTGGACGCCTTCGCGCATTGTGTCGAAGCCTTCTCGAGCCCGCATTATCACCCGATGAGCCAGGGCATCGCGCTGGAGGGTATGCGGCTGGTGAAAGAGTATTTGCCACGTGCCTATGCTGACGGCACCGATATCGAGGCCCGCGCCCAGATGATGAGCGCCGCTGCCATGGGCGCAACGGCTTTCCAGAAGGGCCTTGGCGCGATCCACGCGATGAGCCACCCAATTGGCGCGGTATTCAACACCCATCATGGCACCACGAACGCGGTCTGCATGCCCGCGGTGCTGGACTTCAACGCCCCGGCCATTGCAGACCGGTTCCAGCAAGCTGCGGCATATCTGGGCATCGACGGCGGCTTCGATGGTTTCCGCGCCTTCGTGCAGAATTTCAACGACAGCCTTGGCATCCCCCGCACATTGTCCGAATTGGGTGTGACCGAAGCTTCTATCCCAGAGCTTGTCGAAGGGGCGATCATCGATCCGTCATGCGGCGGCAACCCGATTGAGTTGACGAAAGACAACCTGACGCAGCTGTTCAAAGCAGCGCTTTAGGAAACCAAAGGGCCCGGCGAAACTTGCCGGGCCTTCGCGTTCAGATTGCCAAGGTCAGATCAATGCCCGGTCAAAACCAGAGTGTTCACCGGCATCAGGATCAAACGCAAGCGCAGACCCGCGGCATGTACCACGCCGATCGTGTCGACCACGTGCAGGAAGGCCGCCTCCCAAAAGCCCAGATCCTCGTGCTCCAACCGCTCGTGGTTGTCTGTGTAGACATTGGCCAGACAATTGCTGCCCGGCGGAATGTCATCGGCCATACCTTTGTACAGCGGCTCCATATAGACCAGAATCGAGCCCGGATTGTTGTTGCTCTGAACGTCCCGCAATTCGTCCGATGGGCGGATCTGGCCCGACGGGATGACATCCTGCACCTCGACCACCACGGTGGGGATCACGGTGAATGGCTTTGTCATGCAACCCAATTCACCAATCATGCCCGGCTTGATCACCTGGGCAGAGAGCTGGTTGAAAGCGGCCTGAAAACGATCATGCCCTGTGTGCGATGGCACAAGAATGCCCGCGGGGCGCAACAACGGGCTTACGTAGTCACCGACCTGAAGGCCGAACTGTTCGACCCGCCCTGTGACGCCCGCGGTGATCACCGTCTTGTCCAACTCGGTCTGCGCAGCATCCAGTTGCGCAATGGCACTGGCTAGCTGCGCGGGGATCAGTTCTTCGATCTGCTGCTCAACCGCGGAACGTTTGGATTCCGCTGCAAGAACCTGGGCCTCTCGCTCGGCGACAAGGTTTTCCAGCCTCTCAATCTCGGCCAGCCTTACGGCGCTTGAACCTTCATCTCGCAAGGTCGTGTTGCGTTCAAGATCCTCCAGAGACTGCGCAAGCGCAGCCTTGGCACCTGCAATTCCAGCTTCCGCCTCGGCCAAGTCGGTTTCCGCAACCTTAAGCGAGGCCTGCACCTGTGCAATCTGCGCATTTGCCGCCTGAACTTGGGCAGTCTGGCTGAAATCCTCGATCCGGAAAATCGGTTGACCCGCGGTTACCAGTTCGTTGTTCTTGACGAAAACCTCGGAAACACGGCCGCCCAATTGCGGCAGAATGGTTACTGTCCGGAAATAGGATGCCGCGGTTTTGCTGGCTGGATGAAAGTAAAACAGCGTGGTGATCACGGTCAGCGCCAGAATGGCACAGGTGGTCAAACCCCAGCGCAGTTCGTACCACATGGTGAACAAGGTAATCTCGTGACCGATCCGCTTGCCCTGTACAAAACGGCGGAACAGATAGTCGGGCAGCACCGTTATCAGGGCGCAGAGCATGGTCTCGATCATGTGGATTGCTCCTGCGGATCGCTGGGTCCAGGTTCTGGCGCAGCCGGCACCGTTGTTTCAGGCACTGGTTCCGGAACAGGTGACCGACCGAGAGAACGAATGGCATCGGCAATGTTTCGAAGCGGGGTGGCAAAATCCGGAAACTGGAACCCTGCGACCAATATTGCAGCAACCCAGAAAAGCCCATTATGTGTAAACAGCGCCAGCAGCGCCAGAATGCCCACCAACTGAAATTGCGGGTGATTGTTTTCGTGGGCCATTTTTTCGGGAACCGAATGCAACGTCAGGTATCCGACACCGATCAGCACCACCAGAACGACGAAAAAAACGACCATGGCGGAGAAAAGGTAATCGCTTCCGTCAGCTGCGACAACATATCCTGGAATATGCCCTGTGGCCATTGGATGAAGGTCTGCTGCGGTCACCTTACCCTCCTGTATAATTTGATACTTCTTTGACCCGGTTGAAGCACAATTTCAAGGCTGCTTATAGTCCGGAAACCCAAACGCGTGGCGAACGAGGAGCTTTGGCGCCAGCATGAAACTCAAGGAACCTGTAGCGTCTCTGCTCAGGATGGATCGCAAGTCATGATTGATTTCCTGATAATCGGAGGCGGCATCGCCGGGCTGAGCGCCGGTGCGCGCCTGTCGCAGCACGGAACCGTGATGGTTCTGGAAGCGGAAGTCGCCCTGGGCTATCACGCGTCGGGCCGGTCAGCGGCCTTGTTCGAAGAAAGCTACGGGCCGCCTTCGGTCGTCGCCCTGAACAAAGCGGGGGCTGCCTTTCTTCATACGCAGAATGGCGGTTACCTGACCCCGCGCGGATTGATGCTGGTCGGAGCAATTGACCAGCCCGACATGTTCGAAGCCGATTGCGCCGATCTGAACATGGTGAAAATACCGATGGAACAGGCGATATCGCGTGTTCCGATCCTGAACCCGGGCAAGGTCGGGTTTGCAGCCATCAGCGGAGCGGCCTTTGACATCGATACGGATCGCCTGTTGCAGGATTTCGCCCGGACCATCCGGCAAAACGGGGGAACGGTTTCGACGAAAAGCAGAGTCACCGGCATTCGAAAAGAAAAACACTGGGTGGTTGAGGCCGGTGAGATCTTTGAAGCCCGCACTCTGATCAACGCAGCCGGGGCCTGGGTGGATGAGGTTGCACAGCTTGCAGGGCTGCCCGGTATCGGTATCACACCTCGCCGCCGGTCGATGGCCCGCCTACCCGCCCCCGGAGGGCATGACGTTTCTGTCTGGCCGATGATGCTGGGCGCCGGCGAAACATGGTACGCCAAACCGGATGCGGGCAAGCTGCTGGTCTCACCATCCGAAGCCGATCCGGTTGCGCCACAGGATGCTTATGCCGATGATATGGTGCTGGCAGAGGGTCTGGCACGGTATGAGGAGTTGATGACCGAACCTGTCACACGGGTGGAAACGAATTGGGCGGGCTTGCGCAGTTTTGCCCCGGACGGGACCTTGGTGCTTGGGCGCGACCCGCTGGACCCGTCGTTTGTCTGGTGTGGCGGTCAGGGCGGGTATGGATTTCAAACCTCACCGGCGGCCTCGCAACTGCTGTGCGATCTTGTTGTCGGAAACACACCCGAACTGGAACCTGACATAGTAGGCATGTTGACCCCTGACAGGCTGGAACGATGATCAAACGCAGCCTCCCCTCTTCTGCAAGCGTCGCCACTGCGTCTGAAGATGGCAAGCTGGTGGCCCCGGCAGCATCTCGGAACACCGACGCGCTGTGTGCAGTGTTGCAAGAATGGGGCCCGTCCCAGGGTCAGGCATTGGAAATCGCAAGCGGGACTGGTCAGCATGTCAGGGCCTTCGCCGAAATGCTGCCCGGGCTGACCTGGCAGCCTTCGGAAGTTGACCCTGAGCGGCGCGTGAGTATCGATGCCTATACCCGCAACTTACCAAATGTCGCGCAGGTCGCAGAACTGGATGCAACGCTTCCGGGCTGGCACAGGCGGTTTTGCGGCCAGGATCTGATCGTTCTGATCAACTTGATTCACTTGATCAGTTGGCAGGAAACCAGAACCATCATTTCGGAAGCCGCCCAATCCCTGTCACCAAAAGGGCGGTTCATCTTGTACGGTCCGTTCAAACGCTCGGGCCAACTCATCAGTGACGGGGATGTCCGCTTTCATAAGGCTTTGATCCAGCAAGACCCGGAAATCGGCTACAAAAACGACGCGGACATTCTGAACTTGTTCAAAAACGTCGGCCTGCTCGCGTTGGCACCGGTCGAAATGCCTGCCAACAATCTTGCGTTCATTGCCGAACGCCCTGACGTCTGATCGAGATCAAAGTCAAACAACCGCGTCCCAATTCATATTCCGGTTGCTAGATATGAAGAAGGGCACTCAGCAATGGCATGGCAAGAAAAACTCTCGGCAACACGTAAGAGTTTGCGAAACCTGAACGGATCCATTCCCGATACGACACGCGCATTCGGAGCGCTTGGCAAAGCCGTCAAAGAAGGCGGGACGCTCGACTACAAGACCAAGGAACTCATTGCGTTGGGCATGTCGGTCAGCCTGCGCTGCGAACCCTGTATCACCCTGCATACCGAAGCTTTGATCAAGGCAGGTGCGACACGGGAAGAAGTGTCCGAAGTGTTGGCCATGGCGATCCAGATGGGCGGCGGCCCAGCCATGATGTACGCGGCCAAGGCGCTGGAATGCTTCGACGAACTGTCTGGATGACAAAAAGAAAAGGCCCCGAAGGTTTCCGGGGCCTTTCTTCGATCAACCGTCCTTGCGGATGGTTTCGTTTTTCGGGTCGTAGGGGCTGTCGCAGGTCACGACCGCATCCCACAGCTTGTCCTGCATCTTGACCTTCAGCTTTGTACCTTCGACTGCCAGCTCGGGCTTCACATAGCCCATGCCGATGGATTTCTCGAACACCACGGAATACCCGCCCGAGGTCAATCGACCCACGCGTTCACCTTCCGGTGTGTACAATGCCTCGCGGCCCCATGGGTCGGCATCCTCCGGCCCGTCGATCAGCAGCGTACAGCATTTCACGCGCACGCCGGTCTCTTCCAGCTTGGCCTTGCCGTGGAAGTCTTTCGACAAATCGACAAAGCGCGGCAGGTCGGCCTCCAGCGGGGTCGCGTCACGGCCCAGTTCGGTGCCGAAGGCGCGATAGGATTTCTCCTGCCGCAGCCAGTTCTGAGCGCGGGCACCGACCAGCTTCATACCATGCTTCTCGCCGGCTTTTTCAAGCAGGTCGAACAGGTAGTTCTGCATCTCGATCGGATGGTGCAGTTCCCAACCCAGCTCGCCGGTATAGGCCACACGGATCGCATTGACAGGGCACATGCCCAGCTCGATCTGGCGCGCCGACAGCCACGGGAAGCGCTTGTTCGACAGGGCGGTTTCCGGATCGGCGTCCTTGATGACCTCTTTCAGAACGTCACGCGACTTGGGTCCGGCTATGGCGAAGACGCCCCATTGCGTGGTCACGTCCTGGATTTCGATATATCCGAACTCCTCCATCTTGTCCTCGGCCGCCTTGCGCAGATAGTCGGCGTCGTACTCGGTCCAGGCTCCGGCAGAGACGAGGTAGTAGTTGTTCTCGCCATTGCGGACGATGGTGTATTCGGTGCGGGTGGTGCCGTGCGAGGTCAGCGCATAGGTCAGATTGATGCGGCCGACCTTGGGCAGCTTGTTGCAGGTGAACCAATCCAGGAACTGGGTGGCACCGGGGCCTTTGACGACGTGCTTGGTGAAGGCCGACGCGTCGATCAGGCCAACGCCTTCGCGGATCGCCTTGGCTTCTTCGACGGCGTATTGCCACCAGCCGCCACGACGGAACGACCGGCTTTCCTTGTCGAAGTTCTCGGGTGCATCGACGGGGCCGAAATAGTTCGGACGTTCCCAGCCATTGACCCAGCCGAACTGGGCACCGCGTGCTTTTTGCCGGTCGTATGCCGGAACGGTCCGCAGCGGGCGGCAGGCTTCACGCTCTTCGTCCGGGTGGTGCAGGATATAGACGTGCTCATAGCACTCTTCGTTCTTGCGGGCCGCGAATTCGGTGGTCATCCAGTTGGACGAGTACCGTTTGGGGTCCAGCGAGGCCATGTCGATCTCGGCTTCGCCATCCACCATCATCTGCGCCAGATAGTAGCCGGTGCCGCCTGCCGCGGTGATGCCAAAGCTGAAACCTTCGGCCAGCCACATGTTGCGCAGGCCCGGCGCAGGGCCGACCAGCGGGTTGCCGTCAGGCGTATAACAGATCGGGCCGTTGAAGTCGTCTTTCAGGCCGGACTCGGCACAGGACGGCACGCGCTCAGCCATGGCCATGTACTGATCAGCGATCCGATCCAGATCCAGCGGAAACAGATCCGCGCGGAAGCTGTCCGGCACACCATGCTCAAACCGCGCAGGGGCGCCATGTTCATAGATACCCAGAATCCAGCCGCCGCGTTCTTCACGGGCGTAGGATTCGTTGTCGGCGTCGCGCACGACGGGGTGTTCCGGGTTGCCTGCTTCGCGCCATTTGACCAGTTCAGGGTCCTTGTCCATGACGATAAACGTGTGTTCGACCGGGATCGCAGGCATCTTGATGCCCAGCATCTTGGCGGTGCGCTGTGCGTGGTTGCCCGATGCAGTGACAACATGTTCGGCAGTGATCACAACCTTTTCGTCGCTTTCGACAAGGTTGCCGCCTTTTTCCACCATCTTGGTGCAGGTGACTTCCCAATGGGTGCCGTTCCAGTGGAAGGCATCCGCCTGCATCTTGCGCACGATCTCGACGCCACGCTGACGGGCCCCCTTGGCCATCGCCTGCGTCACATCTGCCGGGTTAATATACCCGTCTTCGGTATGGTAGATCGCGCCCTTCAGATCCGATGTCTCGATCAGCGGCCAGCGTTCCTTGATCTGCTCGGGGGTCAGCCACTCATAAGCAACATCACAGGTTTCGGCGGTAGAGGCGTAGAGCATGTACTCGTCCATGCGCTCCTGCGTCTGTGCCATGCGCAGGTTGCCGACGACGGCAAAGCCCGCGTTCAGCCCGGTTTCTTCTTCCAGCGTCTTGTAGAAGTCGACCGAGTACTTGTGGATATGCGTTGTCGCATAGGACATGTTGAACAATGGCAGCAGACCAGCCGCGTGCCAGGTGGACCCGGACGTCAGCTCGTCCCGTTCGATCAACATCACATCGTCCCAGCCTGCTTTGGCCAGGTGATAGGCAATCGAGGTCCCAACGGCGCCGCCGCCAACAACCAGTGCTTTGACTTGGGTTTTCATAACCGGGCGTCTCCCCTTGAAATCAGTTGACACCATATGGCGCACTTGAGGGGGATCGCGCGACATTCATCCGACCAGTGATATGAAAAAAACGACCCGATCATCAAATGCGGGTCGCAGATCGGACATGAAACCCGTGATCTCAACCGCTGGAGCGACAGCGCTTGCTTGTCCCGATCGTGGTGCAGACAAGTTTCCGAACTTCCTCTGACGGTGTCTTCGCCGCGGGGTCCTCGGACTGTGAAGGTTGGGCATCTGCTTCAAGCCGACGTTCCGAAATCCCGACACGCGCGGATACCGAGGCAACATAAGCCTTGAGGCCCAGCCCGTTCTCGGATGCCTTGGCCTGTTGATAATAGTCCAGCCCAACAATGGCGACCCCGCAGATCGCTGCAAACCCTGCCAGATATTTTGCGCTCATCTCGACCACCTGTTCCTAACCGTGTCGGTGAGACCAGAACATGTGGACGATTTGAAGGCGCAATGCGGGCCAGAACGCGAAAACCGCTAGGATTGGCCGGATAATACCTTGCCGGGATTCATGATGTTCTCGGGGTCCAAAGCAGCCTTGATTGCGGCCATATACTGCGTGGCGGCGCCCAGTTCTTTGATGAGGTATGGCCGTTTGCCCTGACCGATTCCGTGTTCACCTGTGCAGGTGCCTTCCATTGAAATTGCCAGGTCGTTCAACCATCCGACAAACTCTTCGGCTTTGGCAACTTCTTCGGTGTTCTGCATATCGATCAAAATAAGCGTGTGAAAGTTCCCATCCCCCACATGCCCCACAATTGGCGCGAGCAAGCCAAGATCAGCTGCCTTCTGCTGAGTGCCGGTCACACATTCCGCCAGGCGCGAGATCGGCACGCAGACATCCGTTGAAATACCACGCGCGCCGGGGCGCAGTTGCAGACACGCCCAATACATATCATGGCGCGCCTGCCAAAGCTTGTTCCGTTCTTCGGTGGTCGAGGTCGCAGCAAAATCCGTACCACCGAACTCCTCGGCGATCTGACCAAAGGTTTCAGCCTGTTCCGCCGCACCGCTTTCAGAGCCATGGAATTCAAGCAGCAGCAACGGCGTTTCCGGAAGACTCAGCCCGGAATAGGCGTTTGCCGCCTGAACCGACATTTCATCCAGCAACTCTATTCGGGCGACCGGAATGCCATACTGAATGGTCATCATCACCGCGCGGCACGCGGCATCGACCGAAGGAAAGGAACACCTGGCCGAGCTGATCGCTTCGGGGATGCCCTGCAAGCGCAGAGTCAGCTCGGTGATGATACCCAACGTGCCTTCCGCCCCAATCAGAAGGCGTGCCAAATCATACCCGGCCGATGACTTCTTGGCTCGGTGACCGGTACGGATGATCTGGCCGTCCGGCATGACCGCCTCGAGGCTGAGAACGTTGTCGCGCATCGTTCCGTATCGCACCGCATTGGTGCCCGAAGCGCGGGTCGCGGCCATACCGCCCAGCGACGCATTCGCCCCCGGGTCAATCGGAAAGAACAAACCCTGATCCCGCAAATGGGTGTTCAGCGCCTCGCGCGTGACGCCGGGTTGCACCACACAATCCAGATCTTCGGCGTGGACAGCCAGCACCTTGTCCATCTGCATCAGATCGACCGAGATCCCCCCCGCTGGCGCATTCACATGCCCTTCCAGCGACGTTCCCGTGCCAAAGGGAATCACCGGCACCCGGTGCGCGGCACAGGTTTTGACGATTTCCGACACGTCCTGCGTAGTATGCGGGAAAACCACGGCATCCGGGCTCTGGTTTTCGATCCAGGTCGTGGTGTGCCCGTGCTGTTCACGAATCGCGGCACCCGTTTGCAACCTGTCGCCAAAACGTTGTTTCAGAACGCCTATGACGGTTTCGATACCTGTTTCATTCCGAGGCAAAGCGGTCGCTTGCACCATCGTCATCCTCCCCTGTCCCGGCACGTTGCGGGCCGTTCAGTCCATGACTAAAGGGCTCGTCAAGTGCGGGCAATCCCCACAAATACCAAGGCCCTATTCGCCCAGCGCAATACCTTCGCGACGGGGGTCGGCACCACCGCTCAGCCCGTCGCCGATTTCGATGGCGTGAAGGCCAGATGTCAGGTCACGCGGGTTTACCTCAAACCCAAACTGGGTCAGCCCGTCGGAAAAGCCTTCGGCAGATGTGCCGACCTCGACATCATATGTTCCGAAACGATTGACGAGATGCGGCAGCGACACGGCTTGTTGCACATCCATGCCCCAGTCGGCCCATGCGATGATCGATTTGGCCACATAGCCGATGATCCGACTGCCACCCGGCGAGCCAATCGCCAGAACCGGCGCGCCATCCTGCATCACGATGGTCGGGCTCATGGACGAACGCGGGCGTTTTCCGGGCTCCAGCCGGTTGGCGATCGGCACACCATCGCTGTGGGTCTTGAACGAAAAATCCGTCAGTTCGTTGTTCAGAAGGAACCCGTTCGTCATTAGGCGTGAGCCAAAGCCGTTTTCGATGGTCGTGGTCATCGACAACACGTTGCCATAGCTGTCTACAATCGAGATATGCGAGGTCGAAGGCAGCTCCAGCGACACATCATCCGCCCAGTTCAGCGCGTGGTCGAATTCCGGCTGACCGGGCCCGACATCTGCCAGCGCGCCTTCGGTGTTCAGCAATTCTGCTCGTTGCGACAGGTAGGCCGGATCAACCAGCCCTTTGGTCGGCATGGGCACGAAATCGTTGTCAGCCATGTACCGGCCGCGGTCCGCAAAGGCGAGGCGCGAAGCGTCCCCGATCAACCGCCAGGCCTCGGCGCTTTCCGGCCCCATGGCCGCCAGATCATAGCCGTTCAGCATCCCCAGAATTTGCCCCACGGTCAGCGCACCCGACGACGGCGGGCCCATGCCGCAGACTTCATAGGCGCGGTATTCCGCGCAAACCGGTTCGCGCTCGATCACCTGATACAGCGCAAGATCCGCACCGGACAGAACACCGGGATTGCCCGGAGCATTGCGAACCGTGCGCACGATGTCTGCCGCAATCTCACCGCCGTAGAATCCAGCCGCCCCGTCACTGGCCAACACACGCAGAGTTTCGGCATAAGCTGGGTTCATCAGGCGCTGCCCCTGTTGCAGCGGCGCGCCCCCCGGCAGGAAATATTCAGCGGTTTCCGGGAAGCGCGACAGGCGCTCGGCATCGTTTTCAACAAGGCTGGCCAGACGCGGGGACACCAGGAACCCTTCATTCGCCAACCGGATTCCATCGGCAAACAATCCGGGCCACGAGGAACGCCCCCAGCGGCGATGCGCCTCTTCCAGCAAGGCAGGTGTGCCCGGCGTCCCCACGGACAGCCCACCGACAACCGCATCGAAGAATTTCAGCGGCTCACCGTTTTCGTCCTGAAACAGGGTCGGTGTGGCCGCCAGCGGCGCCGTTTCTCGCCCGTCCAGAGTTGTCATCTGACCGGTCGCTGCATCGTACCAGACCAGAAACGCACCGCCGCCCAAGCCCGAGGATTGCGGTTCGACCAGGCCCAGCACGACCTGCACCGCCACCATGGCGTCTGCGGCAGACCCTCCTGCGCGCAATACTCTGGCGCCGGCTTCCACCGCCAGCGGGTTGGCCGCGGCGACCATCCAGTTCTGGGACGTGACCGGAACGCCATCCAGTTTGGCCTCGAGCGCCGCGATGACCTCGTCGGTCATGGCCTGTACCTGCCCTTCCGTCGCCGTTTCGGGAGCAACGGCATCGGCCGCTTCCTGAGCGACCCCCGGAGCTGCAAAACAAAATGCAGAAAACAATAGAACTGAAACGCATCTCATCTGATCAAATCCTCCAATACATCCCTGACTATCAAAATTGCGCGCCGAACACGCTCTGAACAAGTCCAAGCTGCACGCCATCAACACATGGCCGACGTCCGCAGCACGCGTTAAGGCTTTGCATCGCCTACCAATCGATCCTGATCATAGCGGGTCATACCGCGGAACTCGGGCAACCACGCTTCACGCCGGGTGACCCAGCTTTCATATGTTGGCGTCAACTGATCTGGCACATCAAGGCATCCAAGATGCACCTCCACTTCGGTTCCGCTGCGCGCAAAGACCGGAGAGCCGCAGACGGGGCAAAAGAACCTGTCAGCATAACCACGCGCTTCGCCGGAAACCTCTATTCTGTCTTCCGGGAAAACGGCCGCCGCATAGAACACCGCGCCATGATGCTTGCGGCAGTCCAGACAGTGACAGATTCCGACCCGCAATGGACGACCCGAAGCCCTGATGCGCAGATTTCCACAACGGCACCCTCCTTCATAGACGTCCATTCCTGCTCCTTTCCAGAGCGCTAGAGCATCGCCGGCACAACCTGATCCGGCGGGCGGTGGCCGTCTTCGAAGGTCTTGATGTTGATGATGACCTTCTCGCCCATCTCCACCCGGCCCTCGATCGTGGCTGATCCCATATGAGGCAACAAAACCACATTGGGCAGCTGCCGCAGGCGCGGGTTCACGTCAGTGCCCTGTTCGTAGACATCCAGCCCCGCCCCCGCAATTTCACCTGCGCGGATCATCCGGGTCAGGGCGTTTTCGTCCACGACTTCACCACGTGACGTGTTGACGATCACTGCCGAAGGTTTCATCAGTTTCAGACGACGTGCGTTCATCAGATGGAAGGTCGACGGCGTTGAGGGGCAATTGACCGAAATCACATCCATCCGCGCGACCATCTGATCGAGGCTTTCCCAATATGTTGCCTCCAGCTCCTGCTCGGTCTCGGGCCGCAGCCTGCGACGGTTGTGATAATGGACCTGCATTCCAAACGCGTTCGCACGCCGCGCCACCGCCTGCCCGATCCGGCCCATGCCCAGAATGCCCAGACGACGACCTCCGATACGGCCTCCCAGAAAAGCGGTGGGCGCCCAGCCGGACCAATCTCCCTGCTGCATCACGCTCAGACCTTCGGGAATGCGTCGGGTAACGGCCAGAATCAGGGCCATGGTCATATCGGCGGTGTCATCGGTCAGAACCCCAGGCGTGTTCGACACCAGAATCCCACGCTGGCGCGCGGTGGACACGTCAATATTGTCGACACCGGCACCGTAATTGGCGATGAGCTTCAGCCTTTCGCCCGCCTGGCCCAGCAGACCGCCATCAATCGCATCGGTTACCGTAGGCACCAGGACATCAGCGTCCTGCACTGCGGCCACCAGTTCCTCGCGCGTCATCGGAGTGTCATCGTCGCGCAAGCGCACATCAAACAACTCGCTCAAACGTGTTTCGACCGCTTCGGGCAACCGTCGCGTAACGACAACACTCAAACGTTCTCTTGGCACCTCGGCCCTCCCACTGCTTTGCAAACGGACGCGCGCCATGGCATCGTGGCGCAGGATAAGGCGGGGCACAAGAACCCCTTTGGCATTGAGTCGACCTTTTTTCGGAACCGGATCAACAGGCATAAGAGCAGGCAGTCAGTGAGTGGTATTCGACCGGTAAATCGCCGCTGTCTGGCGGCACTATCCGTATTTCTGATCATGTTCGGCGCATGGGCTGCTCATGCCGACGTGAAACGAGGATCCGTCACCAACCTCCCCCTGCCCCGTTATGTCTCGATGAAAGCAGCAGAAGGCAACGTGCGGCGCGGACCTTCTTTGACACATCGAATCGACTGGGTGTTCAAACGGCGCGGAATGCCGCTTCAGGTCACTGCCGAATACGGCAACTGGCGACGGGTTCAGGACCGCGACGGCGCTGGAGGCTGGGTTCACTACGCCCTATTGTCGGGTGTTCGGACAGTACTGATTGAATCTGAAATGCTGCCTGTCTATGCCCGACCCGATCCGACCTCCCCCGTGAATGCGCATTTCGAATCCGGGGTCGTGGCCCGACTGGGAACCTGTTCGCTGGACTGGTGCCGGATCACCGCTGGCGGGTATCGGGGGTGGACCTTGAAGTCGAATCTATGGGGGGTCGACCCGTCCGAGATTCGCGAATAGCCACAGGGCCGACCTTCCCCCGCGTTGCGGACACGCGACAAGGTGTTTGAGTTTCCCGCCGATATGCTGTGAAACTCGACCGAAACGGAGGCGATCATGCGCGCAGTTACATATTCCACCTTCGGAGACCCGGCCGATGTCCTGCGGATAAAGGACCTCCCTCCGGTCCCGCCGGGTCCGGGCGAGGTCACGGTAGAGCTGTCCTTTTCCGGGGTGAACCCTTCCGACGTCAAAGCCCGCGCCGGGACCAGACCGGGCGTGACGGAGCCCCCGTTCCCCCTGATCATCCCGCACAGTGATGGCTCTGGCGTGATCTCGGCCGTTGGCGACGGAGTTTCCGCATCTCGGATCGGTCAGCGCGTGTGGATCTGGAACGGGCAATGGCAACGCCCTTTCGGCACCGCCGCCAGCCACATCACCCTTCCCGATGCGCAGGCCGTGGCTTTGCCGGATGCAGTATCGTTGCAGACCGGCGCAATTCTGGGCATTCCCGGTCTTACCGCCTGCCACGCGGTGTTTTCAGGCGGCCGTCCCGATGGGCAAACGATCTTGATACATGGTGGCGCGGGCACCGTCGGCTTTCTGGCCGTTCAGCTTACCAAATGGGCAGGCGCGCGCGTGATCGCGACGGCCAGCCCTCGCAACTTTGACCGGGTCCGGGAAGCCGGCGCAGATATCGTGATTGATTACGCCAGCGAGGATCTGTCCACCGAAATTCTCGATGCAAATAAAGGAAAGACAATCGGCCGAATCATCGACGTCGAATTCGGCCGGAATATTCAAACAAACGCCACGGTCATCGCCGAGAACGGTCGCATCAACGCCTATGGCTCTGCCCAAGACATGACCCCCGTGTTTCCGTTCGGACCGATGATGTTCAAAGCCATGACGCTTGAGACCATTTTGATTTATCTTCTTCCGCCGGATCTTCGTACCAATGCCGTGAAGATCCTTCACAAAGCATTGACGGATGGCGCTTTGACCTGCCCTGTTCAAAAGGTCTTTGCACTTGAGGAATGCGCGTCTGCGCATGCAATGGTGCAGGATGGAAACCGGACCGGAGCCGTGTTGATCGACACCAAATGACCGCCCTGAAAAAAAACTGTTCAACGTGAGATTTTTTGACAAAACGCTCTTGATCCCTGCCAACAACAATCGTAGACAGCCGCTCACTGTTGGGGTGTAGCCAAGTGGTAAGGCAGCGGTTTTTGGTACCGTGTATCGTAGGTTCGAATCCTACCACCCCAGCCACATTTCCATGAAATGTCGAGAAAATAAGAGCTTTCCCAAGCTCATCTTAGACAATGCGTCTCAGTCGCCCGAAACTGTGACAGAGGGTGCAACACTAACCGTTGCGCACTATGCGCGCAAGCGCTCCGGCTCGTCCCATCAGAAGCCAAAACACTGCGCCGGCCCTTACCTCATGCGAATGGGTCGGGCATTCCATTTCCGCAAATGCCTTCCCAAGGCGCGATCAAACTTACAATCAAACTCATCTCTGTACCTTTCCCTGCGTACCGACCTCCCGCTCGACGCCGTGAAACGAGCCGCCAAGCTTCTCACGATCTATGAGCGAATGGAGAAAGAAATCGTGTACGCCCACGCCTCTCAAGACCTGAGCCCTGCTGACTGAAGATCTCTCAGCGGAACTGGTAGGGGTCCTGGCAGAACAAAGCAGGATGCGCAGCTTTGAGCCTCCCCAACTGAACTGGTCCACCGTTATGTTTAGGAAACGGAGAACCACGAATAGCAAACAAGCGACCGAAGCCAGAAGAGGTAGATTCGAAGTTGCGGCAGTTTGAACTTCTGATGGGGCAAGGCATGCCCCGTCTTGATGCGATCGGATAGATCAGAGTTGTTGAAAAATCCTACGACCGTTAGAGCAAGTGAAAAACACAAGGTTCGATGCGAGACGCCACTGCAGCGCTCACCGCAGATTTCTTTGATGCCATGTAGAAAAACTGTGCAGACATTCCGCTAAATGCGAAAATATGCTGATATTATGGGCGAACCGGCAGCCTGGTGAACATATTATTGGCCTTGGAATTGCGATCAATGAACCTTGGTCTCAGTTGAGACTCTATGAATCAACATCTGACTGTCGTTGTAGTCGAACAGAACCAAGAGCGTGCTTTTGCGATCGTAGATGCCCTAAAAGAGGCTGGCGACGTAGACGTTTCTGTAATTGGCAATGTCTCCGGTCTGGCACGTAAAATTGCAACGCATAGCCCAGACATTGTCCTGATCGACATCGACAATCCATCGCGGGATATGCTGGAAGAACTCACCGTTGCTTCAGGTCCATTGGAACGTCCCGTGGCGATGTTTGTCTCAAGCGCCGCGGGCGGGTTGGCGAAAGCCGCAGTTGAGGCCGGGGTGTCGGCCTATGTCGTCGACGGTTTGCAAGCCGAGCGCATTAAACCTGTGATCGATACCGCTATTGCCCGGTTTCAGGTGTTACGGCAGATGCGGACCGAACTGGCCGAAACCCGCCGTGCGCTGGAAGAGCGCAAAGTGATTGACCGAGCTAAGGGCTTGTTAATGAAGGCCAAGGGCGTTTCGGAAGATGAAGCCTATGCCCTGCTCCGTAAAACCGCGATGAATCAGAATCGCCGGGTTGCCGAGGTGTCCGAAGCCTTGGTCACAGCATCAGGTTTGTTGTCATGAGAACGGTAACCCTGCCTGTCGCCTATATGCCTTTGGTTGATGCCGCTCCACTGATCGTGGCACGCGAGATGGGGTTTGACCACGCCGAAGGCATCTCGTTGGACCTGCGACCGGCTCCATCTTGGTCGTCTCTGCGTGATATGCTGGCCTTTGGGCACGTGGACGCGGCACATCTGCTGTCACCCGTCCCCGTTGCGATGGCTTTGGGTCTTGGAGGCATTGCGACACCGTTGTCCGCCGTGTCTGTCCTGTCGCTCAATGGCAATGTCATAGGTGTTGGAACTCAATTGGCTGGGCGGTTGGCCGACCAGGGCTACGGCTTCGATTTCTCCGATGCTGCTGCAGCTGGGGCTGCACTGGCACAGGCCGCCGGCGACGTTTTGGTGTTCGGTGTACCTTTTCCGTTTTCGATGCATGTTGAATTGTTGCGTTATTGGGTCGCTGGAACCGAACTGGCCTCGAAACAGGTCGAAATCCGAACCGTCCCGCCTCCACTCATGGCGCAGGCGCTCGCAGGTGGCGAGATCGATGCCTTCTGTGTGGGTGAGCCCTGGGGCTCATTCGCTGTAGACGACAATGTCGGTGCACTGCTGTTGCCCGGCAAGGCGATCTGGTCCTGTGCACCTGAAAAAGTGCTGGCGGTCAGAAACGACTGGGCCGAAACCGAACCACATTTGCTGGGCAGCCTTATGCGGGCCGTTTGGCGCGCAGGGCGCTGGCTTTCGAACACCGACAGCCGAACAACTGCATCCGAGATGCTATCGCGTAAAACCTATCTCAACGTCTCACCCGAGCTGATTGACCGAGCGCTGATGGGCGAATTCACTATATCGGCCCGCGGCGAGCAGCGCCATGTCGATGGGTTTGTCGAGTTTTTTGACGGCGCTGCCACCTTCCCATGGCGCAGTCAGGCGAAATGGGTTGCGCATCAATTGGCGAAACGAAACGGGCTGGACGCCGGAACTGCGGAACGACAATCCGCAAAGGTCTTTCGCAGTGATCTCTATCGTCGCGAATTGCAAGGGCTTGGTGTGGAAACACCCGGCGCGTCCGAGAAACTTGAAGGGGCGTTACCCGAGTCGACGGCGGTTGCCTCGACCAATGGCAGCCTGATTCTGTCTCGGAACGTCTTTTTCGACCGACGCATTTTCGAGCCAGCGGGGTAAGTCTGCACAAAATTTTTGCAGTGCAGCATCTGTTATTGCTGCGACGCAGAATTTTCGAGGTGAAAACGCTGAAAATTGATGACGCGCCGCTGCGTGACTGGCTAAATCGGAACATCGGAAGGCAACGACGCCCACCGACGGAATTCGCCCATAGTCCAGGGCACCTCACAAGAGCAAAGCCGCTCGACCATCCGCCACCTCCTCCCGGCGGACTGTGTCGGCGGCTTTTTTGTTTGCCCAACGGGTTGGGCTGAACCGAAAGGGAACGAGATGAAAAAGCTTCTTTTAGGCCTTGCTGCGACGACGGCGCTTGTGTCACCGGCACTGGCCGAACTGGAACTGGAAAAAGACGAGCTAACGTTTGGCTTTATCAAACTGACTGACATGGCGCCGCTGGCTGTCGCCTATGAGAATGGGTACTTTCTTGACGAAGGCCTGTTCGTGACGCTGGAAGCACAAGCCAACTGGAAAGTGCTGCTGGATGGCGTGATCGACGGGCAGCTGGATGGCGCGCACATGCTGGCCGGGCAGCCTTTGGCCGCGACCATCGGTTACGGCACCGAGGCGCATATCATAACACCATTTTCGATGGACTTGAACGGCAACGGCATCACCGTCTCGAACGAGATTTGGGAAGAGATGAAGCCGAATATCCCGGTGATGGAGGATGGTCGTCCCCAACACCCTATCAGCGCTGAGGCGCTTGCTCCGGTCGTCGAGAAATACAAATCCGAAGGCAAGCCCTTTAACATGGGCATGGTCTTCCCCGTTTCGACCCATAATTACGAACTGCGCTATTGGCTTGCTGCCGGTGGACTGCACCCCGGCTACTACAGCCCTGACAACGTAACCGGCCAGATCGGTGCAGATGTGTTCCTGTCAGTAACGCCACCGCCGCAGATGCCTGCCACGTTGGAGGCCGGCACGATATACGGCTACTGCGTGGGCGAGCCTTGGAACCAACAGGCTGTGTTCAAGGGTATCGGCGTGCCGGTCATCACGGACTATGAGTTGTGGAAGAACAACCCTGAGAAGGTCTTTGGCATCACTGCCGAGTTCGCAGAAGAGTATCCCAACACCACGCTGGCCGTGACCAAGGCCCTAATCCGCGCCGCAATGTGGCTGGATGAGAACGACAACGCCAACCGCCCCGAGGCGGTCGAGATCCTCAGCCGCGCGGAATATGTGGGCGCAGATTATGACGTGATCGCCAACTCGATGACCGGCACATTTGAATACGAAAAAGGCGACAAGCGCGAAGTTCCTGATTTCAACGTGTTCTTCCGCTACAACGCGACATACCCGTTCTATTCGGACGCGATCTGGTATCTGACACAGATGCGCCGCTGGGGTCAAATCCCTGAATCCAAGCCCGACAGCTGGTATGACGAGGTTGCCAAATCTGTCTACAAACCCGAGATCTATCTGGAAGCCGCGCGCCTTCTGGTCAATGAAGGCTTGGCGAATGAGGCCGACTTCCCCTGGGACAGTGATGGTTACAAAGCGCCCACCCCGGCCGAGGATATCATCGACGGCATCACCTATGACGGCCGCACCCCCAACGCCTATCTCGAAAGCCTGTCCATTGGTCTGAAGGGCAATCAGAAGATCGTCGGCTCGGACGTGCAAGGCTAATCCCATGCGTCGCGCCCGGTATCAGCCGGGCGCGCACCCCAAAGTGCCCCGCCATCGCAAGGACACATCAGATGACAACGGTCGATCCCGAATTCAACGCAGACGCCGCCAAAGAGGCGCGTCGCACCCGCCTGTTCACCCGCATCAACGCCGCCGACAAATGGTTCCAGATTCTTGGCCTAAGCTGGGCCACCCCGGTCCTGAAAGCTGCCGCCGGAGACAACCCCCGCGCTCAGATGACCGAAATCTGGCGTCTTCTGGTCGTCCCCCTGCTGTCGATCTGCGCCTTCCTGCTGCTTTGGGGGACGCTCGCCCCGAAAGTGCAAACTTCCCTGGGCGCCGTACCAGGCCCAGCTCAGGTCTGGGCAGAAATGGTCAACCTCAACGAGGACGCACAGGCCAAGGCCGCCAAGCGCGCCAAGTTCGAGGCAATGGTTGAGAAACGGAACCAGAAGCTGATCGATACTGGCCGCGCGGACGAGGTCAAACAAGTCGCCTACACCGGCGCTCCGTCTTACTACCAGCAAATCTGGACCTCTATCAAAACCGTGTTCTTCGGGTTTCTGATCGCGACCGTTGTGGCCGTTCCCCTTGGGATCGCTGCCGGACTGTCGCCGACCGCCAATGCGGCGCTGAACCCGCTGATCCAGATCTTCAAACCGGTCTCACCTCTGGCATGGCTGCCGATCGTGACCATGATCGTCTCGGCCGTCTACGTCACCAACGACGGTTGGTTCGCCAAGTCCTTCCTGATCTCGGCCATCACCGTGACCCTGTGTTCGCTTTGGCCAACCCTGATCAACACCGCGCTGGGTGTGGCGACCATCGACAAGGACTTGGTGAACGTCTCCAAGGTTCTGAAAATGAACACCTATACCAAAGTCACTAAGCTGGTGCTGCCTTCGGCGTTGCCGCTGATTTTCACAGGTTTGCGCCTGTCGCTGGGCGTCGGCTGGATGGTTCTGATCGCGGCGGAAATGCTGGCGCAGAACCCCGGTTTGGGCAAGTTTGTCTGGGATGAGTTCCAGAACGGCTCGTCCAGCTCGCTTGCCAAGATCATGGTTGCGGTCTTCACCATCGGCATCATCGGTTTCCTGTTGGACCGGGTGATGTACGCACTGCAATCCCTCTTCACATTCACGAACAACCGGTGAGCGCGATGAGCATACTGAGCTTCAAAAACGCCACGAAATCCTTCGGTGAAGGCGCCGCGCGGACGGATGTGCTGAAAGGCATCGATCTGGACGTGCAGAAGGGCGAGTTTCTGGTGATCCTCGGCTTTTCCGGCACCGGAAAAACGACCCTGATTAACCTCATGGCCGGTCTGGATACTCCAACTGGCGGAGAGGTCACGTTCAAAGGCACTCCGATCAAGGGGCCGGGCCCGGAACGTGGCGTAGTATTTCAGAATTATTCACTGATGCCTTGGCTGACGGTCAGCGGCAATGTGGGGCTGGCGGTCGATACGGTCTTTCCGGGCCTCGGCAAGACTGAGAAGGCCGCGAAGGTCGCGCATTATGTGCAGATGGTGGGTCTCAGCCACGCTGCCACGCGCCGCCCGGCGGAACTGTCGGGTGGGATGCGTCAGCGGGTCAACGTGGCGCGTGCCTTGTCGATGAACCCAGAGGTTTTGTTGCTGGATGAGCCTCTGTCGGCGCTCGACGCGCTCACCCGTGCCAATCTGGCGGATGAGATCGAACATATCTGGGAGGCCGACAAAAAGACCTGCGTTCTGATCACCAATGACGTGGACGAGGCGATCATTCTGGCCGACCGGATCATCGCCCTGAACCCCGATGGTACGTTGGGCCAGGAATTCCGCGTATCGATCCCGCGCCCTCGCGAACGCGGTGCTATGAACAACGACGAGACGTTCAAGCGCCTGCGCGCCGACGTCACCAAGTACCTGATGGATGTGGGGATCGAAGCCAAGGTAGAAGGCTCGCGCGTCCTGCCCGATGTTACACCGATCCATGGAGTGCCAACGGCTGTGGCCGAGGCACAAAAGGGGATGATCGAGAGCCGTTTCCTCGACTTCTCACAGCTTCATAAAGTCTACCCGACGCCCAAGGGCCCTCTGACCGTTGTTGAGGATTTCGATCTGAAGATCGACAAGGGCGAGTTCATCTCGCTGATCGGCCATTCAGGTTGCGGAAAATCTACGGTTCTGACCATGGCTGCGGGGCTGAACGATATATCCAAGGGCGCGATCAAGCTGGATGGTCGTCATGTCGAGGGGGCTGATCCAGAACGCGCCGTGGTGTTCCAATCCCCCAACCTGTTCCCATGGCTAACTGCCAAGGAAAACGTCGCGATCGGGGTCGACAAAGTCTATCCCAAGGCCAGCATCGCCGAGCGTCAGGATGTCGTTGAATACTATCTGGAACGCGTCGGTCTGGCCGATGCGATGGACAAATCCGCGAGCGACCTGTCGAACGGCATGAAACAACGCGTCGGCATCGCACGCGCCTTTGCCCTATCGCCCAAGCTGCTGCTGTTGGATGAGCCCTTCGGGATGCTCGACAGTCTGACCCGCTGGGAATTGCAGGAAGTGTTGATGGAGGTCTGGTCCCGCACCAAGGTCACCGCAATCTGTGTGACCCATGACGTGGATGAGGCGATCCTGCTGGCCGATCGCGTGGTGATGATGACCAATGGCCCACAAGCGACCATAGGCAAGATCACCAAGGTCGACCTGCCGCGCCCGCGCACCCGCAAAGCGCTGTTGGAGCATCCGGACTACTACGCCTACCGGCAGGAGGTCCTCGATTTCCTCGAAGAATACGAACACGGCGCCAAGCCAAAAACGCCCGCCCCCAAGGCGATTGCAGCGGAGTGAAACCATGAAACAAAGACTTGTTGTCATCGGCGCAGGCATGGCCTCGGGCCGGGTGCTAGAACACCTGACCGACGCCGCGCCGGATGCGTTCGACATCACCCTGTTCAACGCCGAGCCCCGCGGGAACTACAACCGCATCATGCTGAGCCCGGTTCTGTCGGGTGAGAAGACTTATAAAGAGATCGTCACACATGATGACGCCTGGTACGCCGAGCGGGGGATTGCTTGCCGGTTCGGTGAGAAAGTTGCAAAGATCGACCGCGAGATGAAAGTTGTCGAGGGCGAGAACTGTCATGTGCCTTACGACAAGCTGGTAATTGCCACCGGGTCGAACCCGTTCATCATCCCCCTGCCCGGTCATGATCTGGACGGTGTCATCGCCTATCGCGACCTGGAAGACACCCAGCAGATGATGGACATGGGCCCCGACAACAAGGTCGTCGTGATCGGTGGCGGCTTGCTGGGGCTCGAGGCTGCGGCGGGCATGGCCGCGCACGGCGTTGACGTCACCGTGGTGCATATCATGGGCCACCTGATGGAGCGTCAGTTGGATGAAGCCGCAGGCTACCTGCTGAAGAAGTCGCTGGAAGACAAAGGAATCAAGATCTGCCTACAGGCGAACTCCAAGGAAATTCTTGGGCAAGATGGCAAGGTCCGCGCACTTTTGCTGGACGACGGGACCGAGCTGCCCTGTGATCTGCTGGTCATGGCCGTTGGCATCCGTCCCAATACAGCGCTGGCGCAGGAGGCCGGTCTGGCCACCGGGCGTGGCATTCATGTGGATGACCAAATGTTGACCTCGGATCCGGATATTTACGCTGTGGGTGAGTGCGTCGAGCATAACGGAGAGGTCTTTGGTCTTGTCGCGCCGCTTTACGATCAGGCGAAAGTGGCGGCGCATGCCTTGTTGGACAAAGAGGCCGCGTTTGAGCAAAAAACTCTTTCAACGAAGTTAAAAGTCACCGGCTGCGATCTGTTCAGCGCTGGCGATTTCGCAGATGGACCGGGGCGTGAGGATATCGTGTTCCGCGACCCATCGCGGGGCGTCTACAAGCGCCTTGTGATCGAACAGGACCGTCTGATCGGCGCTGTCATGTACGGTGACACGGCCGACAGCGGCTGGTTTTTCGGCCTGATCAAGGATGGCACCAGCATCGAAGACATGCGTGAGACGCTGATCTTCGGCCCGGCCTACCAGGGGGGCGACACCGCGGACCCTCTCTCAGCCGTTGCAGCATTGCCGCCTGAGGCGGAGATTTGCGGCTGCAACGGCATATGCAAAGGCGACATTGTCGAGGCGATCCATTCAGGGGCTGGCGATCTGGGCGCGGTTCGTGCAAGCACCAAGGCCAGTGCGTCCTGCGGAACATGTTCGGGTCTGGTCGAACAGGTCCTGCAGGTCACTTTGGGCGATGCGTTCCAGATGCCAGCGGCACAACCGATCTGTGGTTGCACCGACCTGACGCATGAAGATGTACGCCGTCTGATCAAAGGGCAGGAACTGAAAAGCCAGGCCGCAGTCTGGCAGGAACTCGGCTGGAATACGCCCAACGGCTGTCATGTCTGCCGCCCGGCGATCAACTATTACCTTCTGGCGGATTGGCCACTGGAATATCAGGATGATCCACAAAGCCGCTTCGTTAACGAACGCAAACACGCGAATATTCAGAAAGACGGTACGTTCAGCGTAGTGCCGCGCATGTGGGGCGGGATCACCACCCCCGAAGAACTGCGTGCCATTGCCGACGCCGCCGACAAGTACGACGTGCCAACCGTAAAGGTCACCGGCGGCCAACGCATCGATCTGCTGGGCGTGAAGGGTGAAGACCTGCCTGCGATCTGGTCGGATCTGAACAGGGCCGGTCTGGTCTCGGGTCACGCCTATTCCAAGGGCCTGCGGACAGTCAAAACCTGCGTCGGAACCGATCATTGCCGGTTCGGCACGCAGGACAGCACCGGCCTCGGCATCAAGCTTGAGAAAATCCTGTGGGGATCTTGGACTCCGCATAAGCTGAAGCTGGCCGTGTCGGGCTGTCCTCGCAACTGCGCTGAGGCAACTTGCAAGGATATCGGCGTTGTCTGCGTGGACTCAGGCTATCAGATCAGTATCGGAGGGGCCGCCGGTATGGACGTGAAAGAGACCGAATTGCTGTGCCAGGTCCAGACCGAGGGCGAAGCGATTGAGGTGGTGATGGCCGTCACGCAAGCCTATCGCGAAGGCGGCAAATATCTGGATCGAATGTATAAATGGCTGGGCAAGGTCGGCATGGACTGGGTCAAAGCTCAGGTCGTGGACGACCTTGAAAACCGCACCGCCTTGGTCGCCAGGTTCGAGCTGTCGCAAAGCATCTACCGTAAAGACCCGTGGGCCGAACACGTCAAAGAAAAAGCGCAGACCTACGCGCCGATTGCAGATTTCACACTGGAGGCAGCGGAATGAGCTGGATCGACATCGGACATATCGACGAGGTTCCCTTACGCGGGGCGCGGTTGGTGAAAACCCATATCGGCTGCATCGCCGTATTCCGTACTGCTGAGGCTGAAGTGTACGCCGCAACCAATAGCTGCCCCCATAAGGGTGGCCCTTTGTCTGAAGGCATCGTCCACGGCCAGTCGGTCACCTGCCCGCTGCACAACTGGGTTTTCGACTTGAATACGGGCGAGGCCCAGGGCGCAGATGATGGTCGCATCACCACCTACCCCGTACGTTTGGAAGATGGGCGCATCCTGCTTGACGACAGCGCCGTCACCCGGCGGAGTGCGGCCTGATGGACGGAACTGGCCTGCCAGAGGTCCGGTCAACCTGTGCCTATTGCGGCGTCGGCTGCGGTGTTCTTTTGCGCCCCGATGGTGCCGGTGGTCTGACAGTGCGAGGCGACCCGGACCACCCGGCGAATTACGGGCGTCTATGCTCGAAAGGGTTGGCTTTGGATGAAACCGTGGGTCTAGACCACCGGTTGTTGACCCCACGCGCGTTCGGCCAGGACACCAGTTGGGATAAAGCACTGAAATTGGTTGCCGATCGCTTTTCGACCACGATCAGAGAGTTCGGACCGGACAGCGTAGCTTTTTACGTCTCGGGCCAATTGCTGACCGAAGACTACTATGTTGCCAACAAGTTGATGAAAGGCTTCATCGGCTCAGCCAATATCGACACCAATTCGCGGTTGTGTATGGCGTCAACTGTAGCCGGGCATAAACGCGCCTTCGGAACCGATACAGTGCCCGGAACTTATGAAGATCTGGATCACGCTGACTTGGTTGTGCTGGTTGGTTCAAACCTTGCCTGGTGTCATCCCGTTCTCTATCAGCGGGTCATGGCGGCGCGTCAGGCGCGTGGCACGAAGATCGTGGTCATTGACCCACGCCGCACAGCGAGTTGTGATCAGGCGGACCTTCATCTGGCGCTTCAGCCAGGCAGCGATGTAGCGCTTTTCAACCGATTGCTTTGCAGAATTCACCACACCGGCCATGTATCCGCCGAATTCCTGGAACGAAGCAATGGGTTCTCTGAAGCCCTCGAACTGGCGCAGCTTGACGATCCTGACGAGACGGGGCTCAGCCCATCTGAGATTGAGGCGTTTTGCGATTTGTGGATCGGTACTGAGCGGGTCGTTACGGTCTTTAGTCAGGGTGTAAACCAGTCTTCCAGCGGTACCGACAAGGTCAATGCGATCTTGAATTGCCATCTGGCCACCGGTCGAATTGGTCGCGAAGGGATGGGGCCGTTCTCGGTCACAGGTCAGCCTAACGCCATGGGCGGTCGAGAGGTGGGTGGTCTGGCCAATACGCTCGCTTGCCATCTGGACATAGAAAACGAGGACCATCGTCAGGCGGTGAAACACTTTTGGAATTCGCCCAACATCCCTCGGAGGCAAGGATTGAAAGCTGTCGATCTGTTCCGATCCATCGAAGACGGTCAGATCAAGGCGCTCTGGATCATCCACACCAACCCTGCGGCTACCATGCCGGACGCGGACAGAGTGAGCGCAGCTATCGAAAACTGCCCATTTACAGTTGTCAGCGACCTTACCGCGCGGACAGATACCGCGCGTATCGCAGACGTGCTGCTGCCAGCGGCGGGATGGGCAGAAAAATCGGGGACTGTAACCAATTCAGATCGCACGATAAGCAGACAACATGCCGTTTTGAGGCCTCCGGGGCAAGCCCGCTCGGACTGGGATATCTTGGCCGAGGTCGGCCGTAGGATGGGTTGGGAAGAGGCATTTAACTACGACTCTCCGGCGCAGATTTTCAGAGAATACGCGAGCATGACCTCACTTGCGGCGTCTTTTGGCAAGGACTTCGATATTACCGAGTTGTCCGACATTGGGGATGAAGACTATGATGCGCTGAGCCCCACACAATGGCCAACGACACTTGGTGCGACCGACAAGCGGTTCTTTGGCGATGGACAGTTTTTTCATCCTGATGGCAAAGCGCGTATTGTTCCGGTTTCTCACAAGCCGCCCAAAGTGAAAACCTGTGCACAATTCCCGTTTCTTTTAAACACAGGGCGAAACCGGGATCAGTGGCATACCATGACACGGTCTGGTTTGTCGCCTCGTTTATCAGCCCACCTTTCCGAACCTTATGTTGACATGAATCCAACGGACGTTGATCGGTTGGGCCTTAGCGCCGCAGATTTGGTACAACTCGACAGCTCAGTTGGAAGCGGAGTGTTTCGCCTTCGAATATCGGAAGCTGTCGCGCCCGGGCAAGTGTTCGCACCAATTCACTGGACGGGTGAAACGGCACCTTCAGCCCGTGTGGATGCGCTTGTTCCAAGTGTGACTGATCCGATATCTGGACAGCCTGAAAGCAAGGCGACGGCTGTTTCTGTGCGGCGTCTGAATGCTTCCTGGTACGGCTTCGCCATTTCCGTCGATGCGGCCTTGCCTACGGCAGAATACTGGGCAATCAGCAAAACGGACAAAGGCTACAGGATGGAGTTGGCAGGGAAGCAGGACATCGACGATTGGGAACACAAGGCCCGCGAGTGGTTTGGACTACCAGATGCCATGGTGACTTCAATCGAAGACCCCAAACGCGGCTCGCATAGGATCGCGCTGTCAGACGGACAGCGCCTCTTGGCGGCGCTTTTCGTCTCCCGCCAACCCATCACTCTGATGCGAGACTATTTGGCAAGTTTGCCTGAGGTTTCGCTCATTCAGATACTGTCTGGCCGGTCATCTGCTGCTTCTGAAGATTGTGGACCAACTATCTGTTCGTGTTTCGGGGTCGGACTAAAGACCATCATCGACGCCATTCGCAACAAACGTTTGATCAATGTGGACGATATCGGAGATGCCCTTAAAGCTGGAACAAACTGCGGTTCATGCCGTCCAGAGTTGGCTGAATTGGTCGCGGAGCATTCGAAGTTGAACCGCAATACACCGAAGAGTTTCCCGGAAAAACAGTTAGGATAGACCCGGGTTTTGGAGCTGGACAGCAGTCTGCTTTGGTTGGTTTTCAAGGAAGGAGCGGTTTCCACTCACTCGATACCCAAAACCTGGTTGAGCGTGATTCACCGGTTCGGGCAATTCGGTGGAAGGATGGCGTCGTCCTGCACTCCAAGCGCCAATATGTGCTTACTGAGCAATTTCGTGTCCTGCGACCTCAGATGAAACCAATACTCATCCAGTTGATCAGCAGCCTTTCTTGCCTTCGCCGCCACGATGTTCGCCAAATGAGTACGCAAAGAAAATGCAATTCGAGAAGACGAATAGTAGCGGCAATACTCTTTGGGAACGCGGCACTATAGTAAAACACACCATCTTTTACGAATTTGTACTTGGGTGAAAGGATCTCTGACATGGTCCACGGCTCCACCCTGCTGTGTAAAGCTCGATTTAAACCAAGGGTTTATCTGAAGAGGGTGCCTGTAACGGGAATAGAACACCGCCCCCGGGCACCATTCCCAACAGGTAAGCTACTGTTTCCCTTCAGCTTTAACTGGAGCTGACCAAGGGCGTAGTACTTGCTGGAGCTATGCCGTTGCTTCCAGCCATTTGCTCAGAACTTCAAGCGGATAACCCTTACCATATCCAAGCCCTACGCCTTCGGTTTGCCAGCCACCTATCTGGTCTACGATGTCGGACGGACAGAGGCGGCGCTAGGCACTGGTGCGGGACACCCCCCTGCACCGTTTGGATGAGGCCGCGTTCTGGGCGGATTATGCCGACCTGGAAGAACTGGACGCTTATTGCCTTGCCAGCTTCAAGCGCATGAAACCCGCGCGGCAGGCAGCATTTCTTGAGCATGTACAAAGGAGGCAAGCGGCGTGATGCGTGATTTTGCTGAGATGGCGGTGCAACTGGATGCGCACCGAGCCGAGTTTCCCAAAGAACGGTCGGACCGTTTGCCGAAAGAGTTTGTCTGGCGCGACCCTTCCGCTATACCGCCCCGTCCTTGGCTCTACGGGCAACACCTGATCCGCAAACAGGTATCGGTGACGGTCGCACCCGGCGGCGTCGGGAAATCGTCTTTGACGATCTGCGAAGGGCTGGCAATGGCATCTGGCCGCGACCTACCGCGCGATTAGACCGCATCAGCCCTAAGAGTCTGGACATACAACCTTGAAGACCCCCGCGACGAGATGGACCGGCGCATCATCGCGGCCATGCAACATCACAACGTCGCCCCCGAGGAAATCTCAGGGCGTCTCTTTGTGGACACGGGCCGGGAACGCGAACTCAGCACCGCCATTCAAACTCGTGAAGGCGTCCAGATCGTCAAGCCGAAAATGGAAGCCTTAGCCCAAGAGATCTAAGCGTGCGAAATCGATGTTCTAATTATCGACCCGTTCGTGTCATCGCATAAGGTGGGCGAGAACGACAACGGCGCAATCGACCTTGTGGCAAAGGAATGGGCGCGACTGGCAGATCGTTGCAATTGTGCAATTGAACTTGTGCACGACACTCGCAAGACAAACGGCGAGGAAGCAACTACTGAAAGCGGGCGCGGTGTAACGGCGCTCTTGGCAGCAGCAAGATCCGGTCGAGTGCTCAACAAGATGGGCAACGACATGAAGGCCGAGGCGGGTGTTCAAAACGATCCGTCCACCTACTTGGCCGTGACCCGTGACAAAGCAAACCTCGCCCCTGTTGGGGATCGTGTTTGGCGGCGCATGGCATCTGTGCAGCTATCCAATGGGGATAGGCAGGTCGAGCTGGACATCCGTCAACGGCGTTTGACCAAGCTTCCCTAGCTGGGCTTGCGACATTAGACCAAGTGCTTTCGCTAGTTCCTCAGTTTCGCCTGCAGCGCTAAATGTCGCGATGTCGGAGGCGAGCGATTGAGTTGTGATTGTTACCCATTCATTTGTTCCTGCAGCCTGTGCCGCGAGTGCAGCTCCAAGCTGGTCGCTCTCTTGAAGTTGGTCGTAGATATATAAAAGTCGATCTGATTGCTTGCTTGACTAGCCCCAGGCGTTCTGACGAGCTGACTCTGTTCATTGCCGGTTAGATTTCTAAGTGCCAAACCGGTGTCCTCAGTGCTAACGCCAAAGCCGCCAGTTTGAGCCAATCCGAGAAGCTCCGAAGCAGTTGGCTAAATATGGGTCTGGGGAAACTGATCTGTCACGAATGTGCCGGGATCAAGTGCGCGAATAATCGGCTGTTCTTGTGCGATAGCCTCAGTACAAAGAAGTGAGACCCCCCCCAAGTAGCAAAGGTGTTTTTTCATCCAATATCCCTCTCGTGCGTCCGATCAGACTTCTATGTAAATCAGTCTTGGTATGGCCAGATGCTGTTTCGCAGTCTGCCCTGAATCAAGGCGGCAAGACGATCCAACCTACCATTGCTGGCCGATCTTGAGCATCTGAGCCGTCAACGGCGATTAGAAATATAGCGTCTAACCGATGCAGATGGCCCCGCTTACTTGGCCGACGACAGCGTCTAAATTCACGATTCACTTGTGCGAACAGAGCGCGGTTCATCACTACTCCATTGATAGTTCCAGAGGAACACAAGGAACAGTACACCGAACACCAAGTCGACGGCGCCGGGGACAAGTAGCAGCACGTCTGCGCTGCCACTGGTGGTATACCAAATTACCAAGCCCGCCAAACCCAGCTGAGCGAACGCACCGGTCGCGATGATGGTGTGGTTTCGGTCGGGATTGAACGCCACCGCCATGAATCCCAGTCCGAAAACGAAGGCGTGCAGTGCGAACAGGTAAAAGAACAGGCGATCACCGGCATCGAGCCCGAGGAGGTTCAGCGCCCAGTCCGAGAACACAACCAGGCCGACAGTACCGACGCAGTTGTAGAGGCCTTTTGCAATCAGCAGTCGGCGCCAAGGGTAATGGCTCTTCATCGTTTTCTCCATCCTGGCAGCACAGCCGCCATTGCTAGTATAGGTCGAAGACCTCCTGGATCAGGGCGTCCCAACGATGGTTCGCATCGCCCGCGATGTGCGCGAAGCGGCTGTCGTCGTAGCAGCCCATTGGGTATTCGAGCACCGCCAGGAGGCAACGATTGCAGAGCGTGCAGGGACGCTCCGCTGCGTGCGCTGTTTTCTTCTCGCGGCTGGCCTTGAGTATCTCGTTCGGCAGATTGGGATTGGCCAGCAGGGGGCGCGCAATGGACACTGCATCGCATTTACCATCGTCCAAGGCTGCCTGAATTCCTTCCAGGGTTTGGAAGGAACCGGTGCAGATGACCGGGATTGTCACGCGGGATTTAACGGCCTCGGCAGCATCGAGATTGACGCCCTCGAGCCTACGCCAGGCCGCGTCCTTGTTGTCTGCCGGTGGCCTGCGTCCCGCCACGAAACTTCCTATTGTCGGATAAAGTTCGCGCCGGAGCGACCGCTCCCATAAGAGCCTCGCCACCCACAGCAGGGGCCGCACTCTGAACGCAAGGTACCAGAGAAACGTGTAGGCCCCGCTGTCGATTAGTGACTTGTAAGTCCGCGGTACGAACTCGCTTGGGAAGTAACCTGCGGGATTGCAGGGATGCCCGAACATGCTGCCCGACGATACGTGGATCGCGTCCACGCCGTCTCTTTCGCACTGAGCCTCCCCCACTGAACTGGTCCACCGTTATGTTTAGGAAACGGAGGACCACG